>NZ_JABKKF010000003.1 GCF_013166605.1 Xylanibacter muris | reverse complement strand
AGCTTCTGCATTATCTCGAAACCGGCGTCCATCTTCTCCTTGGCACGCTCGACAGCGTCTGAAGAACGGTCCCACTCGTAACTGCGGGTCTGACCACCGAACTGGTCACCGGAGGCTCCGCAAAGCGTGTGCCACCAAGCCATCGAGAAACGAAGCCAGTCCTTCATCTTCTTGCCCATTACAACACGATCGGGATCATAGTAGTGGAATGAAAGAACGTTCTTACTCTCGGGTCCTTCGAAAGGAATCTTTCCTATCTGGGGAAAATACTCTTTTGCCATAATAATTATATATAATGTTTATTATTGATAATAAAATTAATCGCTGCAAATTTAACAACATTATACAAAATGATGTTTCTTTTAAGTCACCAATACTTTTCTATTTGTTTCATAAGCACGTATTTCAGGACTTTTCCTGCCCAAAAACAAAGAAAGACACAGTCTTTGAGGCAACAACCGAACAGTAAGGCTCCAAAACAAGGCCCCACACATGGCAGAAACATCATTTTCCACAATTACAACGGACAGCAACCGACAAAAGACATCGTCTCACATTCTGTTTCCGCCTTATACATATATATAATAATGTGTAGGCCTGTGTTTGAAAGAGCTGCATATCTCCACACACGGCAAAATAATCAGGCATAATCATACGGAGTCAATAACAATAAAAAATACATAGCCCCTTGTTTTTTGAAATCTATTTACATTATGGAATGTTTGTAAATTTCTCTTCCGATGAACAGCCTATTCATGCTCAATGAACAGCCTATTCATCAAGAGAGAATAGCCTATTCATCAAACGAGAACATGCCATTCATTTTCGGCACATTTTTACCCGTTCGTAACATGCTGTATTTCAACACATTACACACCACATATACAAACACAAAATCCCTTAAAAATAGCTCAGGAATATAGTGCGAATTATTTTTACATATATTTCATATCATACATTATATTCATTCCCCAAAAGCCATGATATCGCTTCGCAATATATATAGTATATAGGGGGGGGGAATCATTGAAGGTGGCCGTCTTCCACATGACACGTGCCAAAGGCACGTCCCTACATATAGGATGAAGGAGCACATCCGGCTCATGAAAAAAAAGAAGGAGCACATCCGGCTCCCCAAGGGGGAGAGAAGATGAGCCCCTCCAGCTCCCCAAAGGGGAGAGAAAGGAAGGGTATGTGAAAGCATCAGATGGGAATGCAGGACACTGCCCAAAGTAGGGACATGCCTTTGGCATGTGTCAGGAGAAAAACACCCACACACATCGATTCATTCTACAATAATACACACATCGCAAAACGATGTGAAAAGAAATAAAGATAACTGTGGATGCTCATAAAACCTGCAAAATGGCGTCCTCCACAATTTGAGGACGCCATTTTGCAGGTTTTCATTTGTCAGAGTCTCACGGAAACCTTCCTTCCGTCATAGCTTACCGTCTTACGCACACCATCCTGTGTGACAATGGTAAACTTCCGTTTCTGAATCATTCCTTTATATGCGCCCTTACGCCGGCCTATCGTAAGTCTGCGTGAAGCATTACTCCATGATACCGGTATTTCTGTATATTCACCTTTCTCATAGTTATAGTTGTCAAACTCATCTTCATATATGACAAACTCACCGTCGGCACCTGTATATACGCGAAGCTCCAGATTATCCCACGCCTTTTCTGCCGAATACTGTACGTCCGGCCCTATCGGAACAATGCTCCCGGCCTTGACATACAACGGGATGACATCAAGCTTTGTAGTCTTTGATATTTCCCTGCCACCGTCATGACGCTCATTGGTCCAGAAATCATACCACACAGTGCCGGCAGGAAGATAAACCTTTGAGTGATGAGATTTTGTAAAATCCGCCTTCACGGCATTTTCCACCTTCTTTCTGTCACGGTCCCATCCGTCATTCTCATTCACCTTCACAGCCACCTCCGGAGTATAATGAGCCTCCAATACGGGAGCCACAAGTATTGAACGGCCAAACATATACTCGTCATTCATATCCCAAACATTGCGGTCATCGGCAAAATCCATAACCAAAGCACGCATGAAACTGCCACGACGACGCGATACATCCCATGATGTGGAATAGATATACGGCAACAAGGAATAGCGCAGACGTATCGCCTTCTCGATGGCATCATAAACAGGCTCTCCTTTCTTTCCGAACTGATAAATCTCACGCGGAGCATCCGCACCGTGCGAACGCATCATGGGATTGAATGCGCTGAACTGCAACCACCGTACATACAGTTCCTGGAACATCGGATTACGCGGTGCCCCGCCATCTGCATAGCTTTTATTATAATGTCCGCAGAAGAATCCTCCTATGTCGCTGTTGTAGTTGGGATTGCCGGCAAGGGTGAAGTTCAATCCGGCAGGCACCTGCTTGCGCAACGTCTCCCACGAAGAACCGACATCACCCGACCATACGTTGGCTCCATAACGCTGTTGCCCGGCAAAGACGCTGCGGGTGAGTATCATCACGCGTTTATCGGATGTAGCGGCACGCTGATGATCATAAACACCGCCAACAGTCATCAGAGGATATGCGTTGCGCACCTTTCTGAACGACCCCATATAAGTCTTAGTATCAAAGTCCTCCGGCTTAAAATCCAGATGATCAGGCTCGGTGGAGTCCATCCACCATCCGTCTATTCCGAACTTGAATACTCCGTCATTAAGATATTTCCAGTATATATCGCGGGCCTCAGGATTATAGGCATCATAAACCCTCACCCCGGAAGGATAGTTTCTGTCCGGCGGCCATGAATCGATACCCGATTGGGGCCAAGTGCCGAAATCGAACAACATGCCCTTGCCGGCAAGTTCGCGATAGGGTCTTGTGGCCGGTCCGAATGACGACCATATAGATATCATCACGCGGGCATTCATGCCGTGAATGTCATCCATCATCTTCTTAGGATTCCTGAACAGAGGATTCTGGAAGTCCATGGCATTCCACAAGTAATTATGACCCCAATACTGCCAGTCCTGAATAACACAGTCTATCGGCACATTCAACTCACGGTACTTACGCAAGACACCGACAATCTCATCCTGACTCTTATAACGCTCCTTACTCTGCATGTATCCGTAAGCCCAAAGCGGAATCATAGGAACATCTCCGGTAAGACGGCGCATCTTTGCCACAACACCGTCGGCATTGCCTCCATACATAAAATAATAGTCTATGCAATCGCCCACTTCCGAACGGAATGCCGTCTCTTCACCGGCATCTATAAAATCGGTGGGAGAATAGTTATCCCAATAAATGCCATAGCCCTTTACCGACTGTATAAAAGGAATGTAGTCCTCCACATTTCCTTGGACCATACGCTTCGTCTGGCCGCGCTGAGACATCTTACCGTTCTGCAATATGCCGAGGCCATATACAGGCTCATCCTTATCCAGACGGAAAGACTGCCTGACAGAGAACGTCTTATTGCCGGCGTCATTAAAATCTTTAAACGACGGACGACCCTGCTCGGAAACCAACAGTTTTCCACCGGCATCAAAAAATCCGACCACACCTGTCTCCATGTCAAAAACGACCTCCACACCTGAAGTCTTAAGTCTTACGGAATTTCCGTTCTCTTTCACGGAAATCCTGACTTTCTCCGGCACTTCCGTAACGGCAAGACTTTTTTTCTCAAAACTCCTCCCCTGCGGAGACTTCAAAACCCTTACTGTAGAAGCATTGTAAAACTGCAACTCTACATCAGTCCCACCGACAGAGGCCTTAAGGCCGTTCCCGGTAAGCTGATACTTCTGTGCAAAGCCCACAGAGGCATAAAACAACATTGCAAGCAATGTAAACTTATTCATAATCTGCATACTGGTTAGTTTTATTTCTTTCTTAAACACAAAGGTAACAATAAAAAAAGACATTATGATTATACGTTTGATATAAAAACAGACACGTGACACAATACAAAAACTATATGATACAATCATAAAAACAATCAAAACACAAACATCATACTTTTGCAAAACATACTTACTTTAACCCAAAACAAAAAGAATGAGACAGTTACACTTTTATTTATGTATCGCATTATCTTACACATGAAAGTAAGATACAAAATAAAACCGGCATTATCTGTCTGCGACAGATAATGCCGGTTTGTCTTTATATTAACAAAGAATGACTTACCCGCCTATAACCATCTGGAAAGGAGATAGCGGCAGATTATCCTTGCTGTAGGCATTTGCACGGGCCGGATTATTCTTCCATGCGTAACGCACAGACTTAGGAGCAGCTACAGGCGACTTTATCACAATACGGTTTCCATCCGCCGTCGCCTCCGCATTATGGTACTTTCCATCACTTCCGGCAAGCTCAAACTCATATAGCGCACCGGACTGAAGCTGCTGGTCAAGGGTAAGAACCACATCACCGTTCCTTATTTCCGAAGCGATAACCTCAGGTGACAGCCTTACCTTGGGATTGAGAAGCATCTTCTCAAATCCGAGAGCCACACGCTGGGCAACCTCACGCTTGCGCAACGGATGTATGTCAACAGCCTCGCCAAGATCTATAGCCACAGCAAGCTCGGTATTCGGCACGTGCTTGGCAGTGAGACGCTGAGCCTCACGCACCCACGACCATCCGCTGTCCTGCGGCTTGTCGCTCGGCTCCATAAAATTCGCGAGCTGTACGACAACGAACGGCATGTCGGAATCGTTCCATAGCTGACGCCAGTTCTGAATGAGCTTCGTGAGCATGTTTTCATATATATGTCCGTCACCGGTGTTTGACTCACCCTGATACCATACCACACCGGAAATCGGATAAGGAGCCAAAGGATATATCATGGCATTGTAAAGCGTGATGGGCAGATAGTGGACGTTTATCTCGCTGTTATGGCATCTCGGCATACGCGCACCCTCACATACGCTCCACTGCTCAGACAAAGGTATCTCCAAACCATCGTCAAATATCAGCTTATACGGTTTGTCCTTTATGAAATGCGGATTGCCTCCCTTTGTGATAAAACGCACGGTAAGAGCATTGTCACCCTCACGCAACAGTCCTGCCGGCACGCTATAGCGGCGCGGAGGATACTGATAACCGGTCTGACCGACCTCACGGCCGTTGATATATGTGAAATCCTGGTCATATAGCGTTCCGACAAGAAGACGCGCAGGCTTTCCCGCATGGGTGGCATCGATATTTATATGCTGACGGACCCAGAACGAGCCCATATAGCTGTGCTCACCGGTGAGATTGTCGTACTGATTCTTCTTCTGCCATCTGCTGTCGTCATATTCAAGAGCGGTGAACTTTCCGCTTATTCCTGGATCGGTCTCGTTCATCACCTCAAACCAACGTGAGTTCGCCAACTGATTGGCACGCATCTGCGACCTTATCAGCTCATCGTTCTGATACAACAGCGAACGACGGTATTCCATCGGAAAATTGTTTTTCATCGTATCGGCCGATATCCACGACTGTATGGGGGTCCCTCCCCAACTGTCGGCTATCACCCCCTGAGGCACTCCGGTCTTCTCATACATCTCACGTGCAAGAAAATATCCGATGGCGGAAAAATTCCATGCATTCTGCTTTGTCACAGGTTTCCACGATGTAGGGCGGATATCGCTCTTAGGACCGTGTATCGATGTTTCGTTCTCGACACGGAACATTCTTATATTGCCATTTGAATAAGAATCAATATCCGTTGTATACTGAGGATAGACCCTCTCCACCTGAAGATCCATATTTGACTGTCCCGAACAAAGCCAGACATCACCAACAAGCACATCCTTAATCTCATTGTCGTTGACCATGATGGAATACGGCCCGCCTGCCTTCTGTACGGGAAGCTGCAGACGCCAGTTGCCATCTGTATCAGCAGTTGTCTCATAAACTTTCTTCTTGAACTTTACTGTTACTCTCTCTCCTTTGTCGGCCTTACCCCATATTATAATAGGCTTGCCGCGTTGCAACACCATGCCAGACTGAAACAGCTGAGGCATGACGACCTTGGCACTCAGGCTGAAAGAGCAGCAGAATGCCGTGATGACTGATAGGATAAACTTTATTTTCATAATACTTGATAAATTATTTCGTCACCACAAAATTATATGTTTTATTCCAATAACTAATAGCCTAAAAACAGGAACATTCAACAATGAAACAAATTCAAAAACTTATGTAACATTTGTAATAATTACCAAATATAAAATATACTATCTTTGCAATCGGAAAACAAATAACACAATTTTATAATGAAAGAACAAATCTCACAAAAGGTATCATTGGGAGAAAAAATCGGCTATTCGCTTGGTGACGCGTCTGCCAATCTTGTATTCCAGATGATGATGATTTTCCAGCTGAAGTTCTATACGGACGTTTTCGGGCTGGACGGAGCCATCGCCGGAAGCGTACTGCTAATAGCACGCGTGGTCGATGCATTTGTAGACCCTGCAGTAGGAATCCTCAGCGACAGGACACAAACGCGCTGGGGAAAATACAGACCATGGGTACTTTGGACGGCACTGCCGTTTGCGGTGTTCTACGTACTGGCGTTCTACAACCCCGGAATAGAGGACAAAGGACTTGTGGCAACATACGCCACAGTATCATATATATTATTAATGGCAATGTATTCCTTCAACAACACACCCTATTCTTCTTTAGGGGGTGTGATGACCGGAGACATCAAGGAACGCACAAGCATAACATCCATAAGATTCGTTGCCGCAACAATAGCACAGTTTGTAGTGCAGGGACTCACGTTGCCGCTCGTGAACAAATTCGGAAAGGGCGACCTGCAGCACGGATGGCTATGCACAATAGGCCTGTTTGCAGCAATAGCATTCGTATTCCTTATCATAGCCTTCCTGTCTTCACGAGAACGCATACAGCCGCCAAAGGCACAAAAAGTGAGCATAAAGGAAGATATAAAAGGAACGGTGTCAAACATTCCGTGGCGTGCCATGTTCGTACTCACACTGTTTGTATTCATAACATTGGCCATGTGGGGATCCGCCATGAACTTCTACTTCCAGTACAACGTAAGCCAGAACTCTCTGTATGAGTTCCTTGCCGCATTCGGACTGACAGACCCGGAATATGAGAAAACAGGCATCATGGCTACGGTCCTCGGAGCATTCAACCTTATTGCACATGAGGAAAAAGACGCATTTGCAATAGGATTCTCACTCTTCAACATGGTCGGAGCACTGGTTCAGTTCATCGGAGTGATTTGTCTCTCAGGATTCCTTGCAAACAGATACGGCAAGAAGAACACGTTTATAGTATGTCTTTCGCTAACGGCATTGTTCACAGCCATGTTCTATCTGCCCCAGCCGTCAGACATAGGACTTATGTTCATACTGTGCATACTCAAATCATTGGCATACGCTCCCACTGTGCCTCTGTTATGGGCCATGATCGGTGACGTTGCCGACCACGTGGAATATGTAAACCACAGACGTGCAACGGGCTTCTGCTTCTCAGGAGTGGTGTTTGCTCTGAAAGCAGGATTAGGCATTGGAGGTGCGTTCGCTGGCCTTATCCTCTCCGGTTTCGGATATGTGTCGGGAAATGCCACAATACAGTCGGAAACGGCAATGGAAGGCATACGCCTCGTATCGTCAATAGTTCCGGCAATATTGTTCGGCATAGGCGTGGTGGCACTGTTCTTCTACCCCATTACCAAAGAGTTTAATGAGAATATGCAGGCCGAGCTTTCGGTAAGACGCAGAAATCAGTAACATATTTATAAACAGTAAGTATCAATTATGAATGTATCAAGATTTATTTTCAGTAGTTTAGTAGTTGTAGTATCCTCATGCGCCGCCTACGCGCAAAAGGGAATGAAGGAGACCGTGGGGCAATATTGCCTCATCGGTTCTTCCCTCAATCAAAGACAGTCTGACGGACATGATGCAGCGGCAACAGCCATTGTCCGTACACATTTCAACACTGCAGTGGCAGAGAACTGTATGAAAAGCGAATCGCTGCAGCCTGAAGAAGGAAAATTCGACTTCAGCGCTGCAGACCGCTTCGTGGAATATTGCGAAAAGAACGACCTCAAACCCATAGGGCACTGCCTGGTGTGGCACTCACAGGCTCCAAGATGGTTCTTCAAGGGAAAAGACGGGAAAGAAGTCACACGAGAGGAACTGATCAACAGAATAAAGACGCACATCCATACCGTAGTAAGCCGCTACAAAGGAAGAATTCACGGATGGGATGTAGTAAACGAAGCCATCGAAGACAACGGCTCTTTCCGCAAATCAAAATTCTACAATATAATCGGAGAGGAATTCATAGATATTGCTTTCCAGGAAGCACATGAAGCCGACCCGAACGTAGAACTTTACTACAACGATTATTCCATGTCGAACAAAGGAAAGCGAGATGCCACATGCCGTCTGGTAAAACACCTGAAAGAAAAAGGCATACGAATCGACGGAGTGGGAATGCAGAGCCATAACGGTCTCGACTATCCTAACATCGATGAGTACGAGAAATCGCTCGAGGCATTCGCGGCATGCGGAGTGAATGTGATGATAACAGAGCTCGACTTCAACGTACTGCCAAACCCGAGAGGTTTCGGAGGTGCCGCAGTGGAACAGAATTACGACTATCAGAAGAAGTATAATCCCTACACCAAAGGACTGCCCAAAGACAAGGCCAAGGAATTGAACGACAGGATTTTTGACTTTTTCAAGCTATACTACCGCCACCGTGACAAGATTACAAGAATAAACCTGTGGGGCATCAGCGATGCAAACTCATGGCTCAACGGATGGCCTGTACGCGGACGTACAAACTACCCCCTCCTCTTCGACCGCGATTATAAAGCAAAACCAGTAGTAAAAGACATTATAAAACTATATAAAAAATGAAAGAACCACGATATCTGTTTCCAAATGACTATATGGCCGACCCTTCGGCCAACGTTTTCAACGGCCGTCTTTACATATATCCCAGCCATGACTGGGACAGCGGTGCGGCAGAAGACGACAACGGCGGACATTTTGAAATGAAAGATTACCACGTGCTGTCGCTTGATGACGTGGAACAGGGAGAAGTGACAGATCATGGCCAGGTGCTGTGTGTGGACGATGTTGAATGGGTAGGCCGACAGATGTGGGACAACGATGTGGCCGAACGCGACGGGAAATACTATCTCATTTACTCTGCAAAAGACAAAAATGACATTTTTCATCTCGGTGTGGCCGTGGCTGATACACCTCACGGCCCATTCGTTCCGCAACATGACCCTATAAGGGGCTCCTACTCCATCGATCCCTGTGCTTTCAAGGACGAAGACGGTGAGATTTACGTATATTTCGGTGGTCTGTGGGGCGGACAGCTCCAGCGTTACCGCGACAACAAGGCACTTGAGAATGCTTATCTGCCGGAAGGCGAAGAGACGGCCCTGCCTTCCCGCGTAGCACGCATGAGCCGGGATATGATGCAGTTTGCCGAGGAACCGAAACCTGTCGTAATCCTCGACAAGGACGGTAATCCGCTTAAGGCAAACGACCCGCACCGTTTCTTCGAAGCATCATGGATGCACAAATACAACGGGAAATATTATTTCTCCTACTCAACAGGAGACTCACACCTGCTATGCTATGCAACGGGTGACAACCCTTACGGCCCGTTTACATTCCAAGGTGTCATACTTGAACCTGTAGTGGGATGGACTACACACCATAGTATTGTGGAATACAAAGACAAATGGTATCTGTTCTACCATGACTGCATACCGTCGGGAGACATAACATGGCTGCGCTCGTTAAAGGTCCAGCGTTTGTACTACAACGAAGACGGAACAATTAAACCAGTAATAAACAAATAGCATGAACAGACATCATCTTCTCATGGCTGTGGCGGCAGTAATGCTGCCGCTTACACAGTCAGCAGCACAGGAACTAAACATGCCTGTCATACAAACAAAATATACGGCAGACCCTGCACCGATGGTACACAACGACACTGTATACCTCTACACCACCCACGACGAAAACGATGCCGAGGGATTTCACATGAAAGACTGGCTTCTGTATACCTCCACCGACATGGTGAACTGGCAGGACCGCGGAGCCGTGGCATCGTTAGAAAACTTTGAATGGTTTAAAGGAAAGAACGGTGCATGGGCCGAACAGGTTATCGAGCGCAACGGGAAATGGTATATGTACTGCCCTATACACGGACACGGAATCGGAGTTCTCACTTCAGATTCGCCATACGGCCCGTTCAAAGATCCGATAGGCAAGCCGCTGGTGTGGCAAAAGGAACATTGGTACGACATAGACCCCACAGTGTTCATTGATGATGACGGACAAGCATACATGTATTGGGGAAATCCCAAGACTTACTATGTGAAACTTAACAAAGACATGATTTCCTATTCAGGAGAGATTGTAGAAGTGCCGCATATCAAAGACTATCAGGAAGGACCGTGGTGCTACAAACGCAACGGACACTATTATATGGCATTTGCATCCACATGCTGTCCCGAGGGAATTGGGTATGCAATGAGCAAATCGCCTACAGGGCCATGGGAGTACAAAGGCCATATAATGAACCATACACACAGGACACGCGGAAATCACCCGGGAATAATAGACTATAAAGGAAAGTCGTACTGCTTCGGACTCAACTACGACATATTCCGTCTTGAGACAAGCCGTCATGCGGAACGCCGCTCGGTGTCAGTGGCAGAAATGACATACAATGCCGATGGAACCATTCAGGAACTGCCTTATTTCCTCGACTGCAAGCTTGAACAGATAGAGCATTTCAATCCGTTCAGGAAAGTGGAAGCCGAGACAATGGCATGGGGATACGGTCTTGAGACAGTAGCAAAGAACCCATGGGGAAAAGAACGATGGAACCAGCTCGTAACAGGCATCGACAATGGGGAGTATATTCAGTTGAAAGGCGTTGATTTCGCAAAAGGCGCCACATCATTCAAGGTATGTGCCTCATGCCACCTCTACGGCGGAACAATGGAAATACGCCTTGACGGAGTGGACGGTAAGCTGATAGGCTCCGTAAACATCACCAACACCAAAACAGAACTAAAGGTGTTTGAAACAAAGATAAAAGGTGCGACAGGTGTACACGACCTCTATTTTGTGTTTAAAGGCTCTGAAAAACAGAAAAGGAACCTTTTCAACCTTGACTGGTGGGAGTTTAAATAACAGAAATCCAAGACATGACATACAATATGCTTAAGAAAAGTATATTTTGCACAATACTCTTACTCGCGTCAAGCCTCAGTGTCATGGCCGAGGATGGCAGCAAGCTGTGGTTGCGCTTCGGAATAAAAAACCGGGCAAAGGTTATATGCGACGGCTGTACATCCTCACCCACTGTGACAATAGCAAGACATGAACTGGAGCAATACTACGACGGAAAGGCGGTCAAACTGACAATAGACAAGTCCATACCTTCCGACGGAGGTTTCGAAATTTCAGGAACACGCGACAACAGACTCATAAGTGCAGGCAACGAAACGGGACTTCTCTATGGAACTTATGCACTGTTGAGAGGCGACACGATAAAAGGATTGAACCGACCGGTATTCAAACTGAGAATACTCAATCATTGGGACAATCTTGACAGTTCCATAGAACGCGGATATGCCGGTACAAGCATATTTTGGAACAAGGCCATGAGCATCGATACTGCACGGATACGCGAATATGCAAGAGCCAACGCATCGATAGGCATCAACGGAACTGTGCTCAATAACGTGAACGCATCACCGAAAATGCTCTCACGCCCCTACCTCCTGAAAGTAAGACAAATCGCAGATATTCTCAGACCTTATGGCATACGTGTGTATCTGTCAGTCAACTTTGCGTCACCGATGGGTCTGGGCGGACTGCCCACTGCCGACCCTCTCAACTCAAAGGTGCAGAAATGGTGGAAGAAAAAGGCAAAGGAGATCTATGCTGAAATACCCGACTTCGGAGGATTCCTCGTGAAAGCAAACTCTGAGGGACAGCCGGGACCCGGTGACTACAAACGCAGTCACAGCGACGGAGCCAACATGCTTGCCGATGCTGTCGCACCATTTAACGGAACGATAATATGGCGCAGCTTCGTGTATGGAGCAAATCACAAAGGTGAAGACAGAGTGAAACAAGCCGTATCGGAATTCGAACCATGCGACGGCAAGTTCAGAAGCAATGTCATACTACAGTCAAAAAACGGTCCTCTCGATTTCCAACCAAGAGAACCGTATGCTCCGATATTCGACCGTATGCGGCATACCCCGCAGATTGCCGAGCTTCAAATCACTCAGGAATATCTCGGACAATCAAACCATCTGGTGTATCTTGCTCCCATGTGGAAAGAGTTCTTCTCTTTTGTATCCCCGAAAAACCTTGCAGGCATTGCAGGGGTATCCAACATAGGCAACGATGCCAACTGGTGCGGGCATCATTTTGCCCAGGCGAACTGGTACGCTTTCGGACGTCTGGCCTGGAATCCGGCTCTGTCGTCCCGCAAGATTGCCGAAGAATGGCTCATGCAGACTTTCGTTGCAGACGAATCTCTCATATCAATGATGTTGCGCTCACGTGAGGCATGCGTCGATTATATGATGCCGCTCGGACTGCATCATATATTTAAGTTCGACCATCATTACGGCCCGGAACCCGACGGCTTCAAGGCCAGTTACCCCATTGAATGGTGTCCGGTATACTATCACCGGGCAGACAACAAAGGCATCGGCTTCGACAGGAGCACCAAAGGCTCGGGTGCAACAGCCCAATACCGTGAGCCGTATCGCACACAGTACGACAGCATTACCACATGTCCGGAAGAATACCTTCTGTGGTTCCATCATGTGCCTTGGACATACCGCACCCTCAGCGGCCGCAACATAATAGAGGAAATGCAATACAGATATGACCGTGGCGTAAAAGAGGTGGAGGATTTCACAGCTATCTGGCAGGCCATGCGGGACGACATCGACCAACAACGGTGGAATGAGGTGAACAACCGCCTGCATATACAACTCAAGGATGCCAACGAATGGCGAAGCACATGTATGGATTATTTCAACAAGAAAAAATCAGGCCTGAAATAATTGTCTCATTTTACCAGAATCACATGACCGATTCGGACAAAATCAAATAAAGAAAAGAATCCCATGTATCAGCGACTTGTCGGATATATGGGATTCTTCATATAGATACAACGGAAACGTTTTCCGCCTGCCGTATATCCCCCCACACTCTCATTAAAAGAGGAATACAATCAGAAAGCTATCTGGAAGGCTATACGCACGCCATGCTTAGTCGCTGTAGGCAAATCAAGATAATTGAGACGACGCACATACTGTATACTGAAAAAGCGGAACACATTATGCACTCCTGCCGCCAATTCCACATACGGACGGCTGGAATCCATCACATTGCACCCGTCAGGAAAATACATAAGGCGGGCACTACCGGCATTGCACGGCAAAAAAGGATTGTTCTTATCTGTCAGACTGCCCCACAAGACCTTAACACCGACGTACTCACGCAACTTTAATTTCTTTATGAGTGGAATACGGTTGAAAAGTTTACCGTTTATGTCCCATTCCGCGTCAAGACTCACATAGCGGTCGTTAAGAAACTCCATGTTGTTTATAAGATTGAAAGTCGACGGCTGGATGATATACGACATATTGGCCGCAGGCATTATAAGCAAAGGATACGGAACCTTATTCCACTGCGCCCCGGCATGCATATTAAGATTAAGCTTCCCCCAACTATTAAGGCGTATGCGATGGTAAACGGACACTTCAGTGAAATTGTAATTGTACTCACCTCCCATCACACCGCGCAATCCCACAGCATGACTCAAGGTGTAGACAGGTCTTTCACAGTTTATGGCCACACTGCGCTGCTTTGTGGATACTGTCTTCTCACCAGGTGCATAGCGCAGCTCGGCACGCAGCTCTGTAGTGCGCATGGCACGGCCATCGGAAAAGCCATCACCGGAAGAGGGTAACGATACGGACATTGGAACAAATGTCATCATGCCGCAAGCCTCATTCTTCTCACAAGTCAACAATAGTGTTGAACGAAGTCCCCACTCTTCCTCACGCACAAACGCGAGACGGTTACGCAGAGAGAACATCATCTTGTCTACTGTAGCCCATTTTAACGATGTGAAAACATTATCCTTATCCGTTTTCATGAACTTGTCTGAAGGCGAGACTACATCATACGATGATGTGAACGATATGTTCCGCATCGGAAATTCATGAGGCATATAATCCTTATCCCTGAACGAATACGTCACATCTGCCTTATAATAGTCTTTTTTACTTTCAAATCCATGAGCATAATATCCTCCTACAAACAAACGGCGATTGAGGTTTGCCGTAGTCTGAGCACCAAGACGCATACGGAAACCGTCAATGAAATTATTCGAAACAAACGTATTGACAGGCCCTATGTCCACCCTGCTTGGCTTCCCGGATGTGCCCGTTTCTATGAAATTCTCTGCAAGAAGCCTGAACACCGGCATGACAAGACGATAAAACTTCTTTTTCTTCAATTCCTCAAAATAACCGTCCATACCACGTTCACTGCCGGTCAGTTCAACCATACGGTGAGTGTTCCAGAAATTTCGGTCACGCAAACGTGCCATACGCAGGCTATCCGTAGCCCCACGCAGACTGAATGCCTCATCAGGCAAAGGACTGAAATCAAACCCACTGAACCGTGTGTTGCGTATCACAATGCCTTTCTGTATGAAATCAAAAAGCCTCAATTCCACTATCATGTCATCCGACATAAGCACCCATTCGTCTTCCGTACCGGCATTTCCAAAATCCTGAAGTATGCGCATGCCATCGACAAAATTCACACTGCTATGCTTCGGAATTGAAAGCTCGCAACGCCGCACACGATATGTGGAATCGGCCATGACGAATATGTCACCACTGAATCCAAAATCCATCGGGTTGTTAGGTGAAAAATAAAGGTGAAAACATTTATCTCTTTCCACCAAAAGCGTGTCTATGATAAAAAAACGATAGAAACCTATGGCATCCTTTCCTATCGGCGATGTGAACGTATGGTGAAGCAAGCGCACTTGGTTGTCGTAGATATTCACATCTGAGAAAAAGTCTTTCAAAGCCTCGTCAAGTATCTTTCCCGACTGTGTGAGAGTGCTTATCCCCCCGGAACGCTCACCCTTGACGTCGTCGCGCACCGTGTGGGGACGACGACGGAAACGCGACTCGGTCACAGTCTCACTGAACGTCACGGGCAGTATGAGCTTGTTGTTATACTGACACGGCTCCACAAGATTTATTATATCCGGAACAATGGACAAAAGCCCGCTATGAAAGTCTGACGGTGTCACATCGTTGGCAGCAAGCGTCAGTTTCCGATATTTCTCATAACGGTAGAAATCATGCTTCTGTTTAAGGTCCGTAAGCTTACGCGCGGCAATGACTTTACGCATAAGCTCCACGGCCGGATTGTTCTTCCTGCTATACTTGGCACGCTTCGAACGCACCGTCACCTCACTGATACTATGAGTACGGTTATACCACTTGCCCGTATCGCTGCTCATACCCGAATTAAGCTGTGCCCTTGACACCGGCACAACCATAATCAACATAAGCACAATATACACCGCACGCATAATCATCGGCCCTTTCCTTATTTATCCAGGATTAACACCACTATCAACAAGCATCCGGCATCCGACGGTACATATTCAACCGCCAATGCCCGAACTTAACGAAAATATTTCTTGTCCAATCTCTCACACAATGCCTCATGGCTGTTGTGCATGTGTGTGTACATGATGAAAAACACAAATATTTCTACAAGCGGATATACGTACGGCACGTTCAGCAGACACGCAAGATAAAGCGTTATGGCACGTGCGTTGAAAGTAAGCAGATTGGTGTATTTCATCAACGGAAGCGAACCTGCACGAAACTCTTCACGCAACTCACGCGGCATATCTTCCGCATTTGGCCATTCGCGCTTCACGTTCTTGAAAAAAGCCTGGAACTTTGGTGTACGACGTTCCTGTCTGGCACAATATTTAGCATAGTTGTAATAGAACGTGCGCTGCATGAAAGCTCCCTTCTTAGGAAGCGAGTTGAACACCTCCCACTGCGTCTTCGAATCGTCAAGCTCGCTGCCATTCTTTCCCAAAAGAAAATAAAGGTGTATCTGACGATAATAATCAGACAGAAGACACTGGTTGGTATGACTCACAAAACCGGCAAAGGCACACATCACAAAACCGAGTATACCCCAACTGAAATCAGTGAACGGAATAGGGTCATTCCATAGACGAAGCACAATGGCCATATATATAAAGAAAAACCATACATCGCTCGAAAATCCGTCAAGGATACGTCCGACAAGGGTTTTCTGACCTGTAAGTCTGGCAAGCTGACCGTCGGTAGAATCGCAGAAATTGGCAAACATAAGAAGAACCACACCCGCAACATTGTACCAAATATCCACAAAATAAAACATCACACCGGCTGCCGCACCAAGCACGATTCCCAATAAAGTGACAAAGTTGGGATGGACATGCAGACGCCTCCACATAAGTGCAAAGGCAAGTCCTATAGGACGCGTAAAATGCACGTCAAGCCATTCCTCTGTGTCGTCTGACTTGAAAGACTCACGTAGTAATTTCCTGAATGTACTGTTCTTCATTTCTATCTTGTTGTAGTTATCGTTTTTTTATTCTGTCCGGCAAGAAACTCTTCCGCCTTTGCTATGTCTCCGACATGGTCTATATCAAGAACCTTGCTGAAGGAATATGCCTTCAAACACTGCCCGTCAGCCACAAGAGCGCGCTGGAAATTACGCATACGGCTCTCGCCGCGGCTGATACATCTGTCAAGTGTCTTTATTGCCGTAGGAGTAAGGCCATATATCCCACCGGAAATATAGCGGCATGAATCAGACTTGTCAAGAAAGCCGGTAATAGTGTCACCTGCATCCGTTTCGACATAAAGCGGTGACTCGTCGTCGATATAATCCGTCACCACCATCATACCGTCGATAGGACTCATTCCGTCTATAGACCGGTCATAAACTCCTATGCTCAGCCCTTCCTCAAACGCCTCTACATAACGGGTGAACTCATCCTCAAGAAATATGGTATCAACCGTTGTAAGAACAAAAGGCCCATTGCCGAGATAACGGCTTATTTCATGAAAACTGTGCATTGAGCTCGGAGTGCTCTTTACAAGAAAACGTAACGGAACGGGACGCCCCTTCAGCCCATTTTGCTGCAAGTCAACAAGATGGCGGCTTACCATTGCTGTCCGGTCATTACATATAACAACAATTTCCTCCGGATTGTTCGACATGAATATACGTATGAGCCTGTCGATGAGCGACTCACCTCCGACTTCCACCAAAGGCTTGGGCATCTCTATGCCCTCGGCAGCCAAACGGCTGCCCTCGCCTGCGGCAATAATAGCAAATTTCATTATTTTATTACTTCCTTAGTATATAATAAGGCCGGCAAAATTACACAATATTAATCAGAAAAAAGAAAGATTGGAAGGAAACTTGTCCGTTCCAATCTTTCTTTAACAATTCCATCCACATTATAATTATACCGCGGAATTCAGAACCATAATTCATACATATCCCTATGCCACATCAGAATGTCATGCGTATCATAAAACGCACTCCGTTTTTATGTACTCCCGGATAGTCGTTGTAATTCAAACGACGTACATATTCCACATGTACAATCTTGAAAATGTTGTGTATGCCCAACGAAAGTTCGTAATACGGCTCCTTGGGATTCATCACATGGCTTGTTTCCGGAAAATGCATAAGTATCGGACTGTCCGCGTTTTGCGGAAGATAAGGATTATTCTTGTCGGACAGTTCCCCCCACAGACATTTGAAGCCTATGTATTCGCGCCATTTCAACTTCTTCAGTAACGGAATGCGGTTGAAAATCTTTCCGTTAAGATCCCAACTTATTTCCGCACTGGCAAAGCGGTCGTTAAGAAACTCCATATTATTTATAAGTTGGAACGTCTGGTCCTGAATGATATATGAAAGGTTGGTGGCCGGCATGCACAACAACGGGAATGGAACTTTCTCCCACTGAATGCCTCCACGCACATAACAGTCTATCTTACCCCAGCTGTTCATCCAGAAACGCTTGTATATGCTTGCTTCGGTATAATTATAACTATAATCCCCTCCCAGCACGTTCTTCAGTCCTAACGTATGGCTTATCGTAAACACAGGAGCATCAAGATTTATCTTCAACCGGCGCTGTTTGGTGTTGATATATGTCTCACCGGGAGCAAATCTCAGCTCACCGCGCACCTCCGTCGTACGCATCCTGCGTGACATAGCACGCATATCAGCCGGAGAAAGCTGTGTCCCGTCGGCCATAGATCCGCTATATTTGCCAAGAGGAATGAAATACATGTCGCCACAGGCTTCATTCTCTTCTGTCTTCAATGCGACAGTGGTCTTGAATCCCCAGTCCTCCTCGCGCTCGAATGAAAGTTCCTGCCGGTTATAGAACATCATTTTTTCTACTTGTGTCCACTTGAATGAAGTGAAAACATTGTCCTTATCGGTACGCATAAACTTGTCCGATGGCGAAGCCACATCGTATGTGGACGAGAATGTAAGCGTCCGCTTTGGAAATTCACGCGGCAAATATTCTTTTTTATTGAACGAGTATGTCACCTCGCCCTTGTAGTAGTTCTTATGACTTTCGAAACCGTGTGCGTAATATCCGCTGAAAAACCAATGTTTGTTGAGGTTTGCCGTAGTCTGAGCACTGGCACGCATACGGAAACCGTCTATACCATTGTTCGAAACCATAGTATTTATCGGCCCTATGTCCACCTTGCTCGGATTGCCTGTCTCCACGAAGTTCTCGATAAATGCCTTTGCACCGAATATAATATACTTGAATCCCTTTATCTGCTCTAAGTTATGAACAAAGGCGTCCATGCTGCTCTCTCCCTTGGTAAGGCTGACTTGTCTGTACTCTTTCCAGAAATCGTCGCCTCTCATCATGGCATTCGCCTCCTTCACCTCCGGTGCCTTACCCTTGAACAGCTGACGCGGAAGCTCGTCAAAAGCATAGTCACTCATTCTTGTGGTACGTATCACAATAGCCTTCTGGATAAAGCTCGCAATCTTAAGCTCAGCCACCATATCATCCTGGGTGAGCACCCAAGTGCTGTCGGGCAACTGCCTGAATTCCTGAAGCACCCTAAGATTCTCAACAAAATTCACATCGCTCTTTTTAGGTATTGTAAGCTCGCAGCGTTTCACCTGATATGAAGAATCGGCCATGACATAAATGTCACCTCTGAAACCGAAATCCTGTTGGTTGTTTGGCAGGAAATGAAGATGAATACACCTGTCACGGTCAACGAACAGAGTATCCATTATATAATATCTGTAGAAACCTATTGCATCCTTGCCTATCGGTGATGTAAACGGATACTGCAGCAGACGTACCTGATCATCATATATGTTTACATCGGTGAACACGTCTTTCAGAGTAGTTGTGAGAATATCTCCGGTCTGAAACAAATCGTTCACACCGGACGAATTCTGTCCTTTCACAATCCTTTTCTCTGTCTTTGGATGCTTTCTATATAGAATCTGAGTCACTGTCTCATCAACAGAAAGCGGCAGTATCAGTTTGTCGTTATACTGACATTTCTCTATCTGCGATATAAGCCACGGCTTGCTCTTCAGTTTCGGTTCCTCAAGCTTTGCCGGAGTGATGTCGTTGAACGCCAGCGTTATCTTCTGATATTTGTTGTATTGATAATAGTCCCGGTTGTCGAGATTTGTCTTTTTCTTCGCGGCAATAACCTTTTTCATAAGTTCCACCGCAGGGTTGTTCTTGCGGCTGTACCTGCTGCGTTTTGTCCTGACGGTCACTTCCTTCAAAGTCTTGTTATCCGGTTTCAGACGTATAGTCAATGAGTTCTTTATGCCTGCATTTACCGTTACGGTTTTTGATACATATCCCACCACGCTGAACGTAAGCTGCCATCCGTCATGCCGCTCTATAGAAAAATATCCGTTTATATTTGACGCCACTGCAATGTTATGACCACGATAAGTCACACTCGCATACGGAATGCTCTCACCGGTCTCGTCATCAAGGATGTTGCCCGTTATCTGTGCATTCAACCGAACGGCAAACATCAGCAGCAACAAAACTATATATGTTATTCTGAACTTTTCCAAATACTTCACCATCAAAAAAAACATTATAAGTAAGACAATACAATTGTCATCTGTATGCAATCTCACAACCGACAGCCTTAGGAACTACAGATAATTCCCGGCATTTGCATCATCAAAAAAACAAAAAAGCGGTAAGCGATAAATATAGGGGCAGTCCGCTTCAGAACCGCTCCCTATAATATACATGAAAATATAGTTTGTCAGGAATAATCATACAATACTTATCCCCGCCTTATACATATTAACTAATCAGTCAATCTCCTCGTCAGCCTCATATCCGCCCATTTCGCGTATGGCATTCTTGAGCATGGTATACTGCTGATAAAGATGGTTTACAGCCTCTTCCCCCTTTGTATAGTCATGCATTGGTGACTTGAGGAAGAAACTGAGGAAACGCTGTGTGCCATAGCGTCCCGCGCGTGCGGCAAGGTCGCTCAACAGACAGAGATCGAGACACAACGGCGCAGCAAGAATAGAATCGCGGCAGAGGAAATTTATCTTTATCTGCATAGGATAGCCCATCCAGCCGAAAATGTCGATATTATCCCATCCCTCCTTGTTGTCATTGCGCGGCGGATAATAGTTGATACGCACTTTATGATAGTACTGCGTGTCCTCATCGTTGCCGTGTCCGTAAAGATCGGGCTGCACATCCGGTTTGAGGATAGTCTCGAGTGTTGAAAGTTTTGACACCTCTTTTGTACGGAAGTTTGCCGGTTCGTCGAGCACAAGACCGTCACGGTTGCCAAGAATGTTTGTGGAGAACCATCCGTTCAGACCAAGGCAACGTGTACCGATAATGGGAGCAAAACCGCTCTTCACCAATGTCTGGCCGGTCTTGAAATCCTTACCGGCGATAGGCATACCTGTCTTTTCCGCCAACTCCCACATTGCCGGGATGTCTACAGTCGTGTTTGGAGCACCCATAATGAACGGAGCACCTTCCTCAAGGGCTGCCATTGCATAACACATTGAAGGAGCCACATGCTCGCGATCATCGGCCTTCATGGCCGCAACGAGATCTTCAAGCCTGTAATGTACCTCTTCGCAAACAGGAACATATATTTCCGTCGATGCAGCCCAAAGAACAACAATACGTGAACACCCGTTTTCCGCCTTAAACTTACGGATATCCTCGCGCAGCTGCTCCTTCATATCCCAACGGTCCTTGCAATCCTTTACATTGTCACCGTCAAGACGCTTTGCATAATTCTTGTCGAAAGCGGCTTTCATAGGAACAATCTTCTCCAATTCGTCTTTCACAGGATTGATATCCTTCTCTTTAAGAACCTCTGCATACATTGCCGCCTGATAGGCATTCTGCGGATATACATCCCATGTGCCGAATACAATATCATCAAGCTTTGCAATAGGAACGATTTCGCTGTAACTAAGGTATTTTCTGTCATCACCCTTGCCCACGCGTATCTTGTCATACTGCGTCATGGAGCCTACGGGCTTGGTAAGTCCACGGCGAGCCATGAGTACACCAGTCATAAAAGTGGTGGAAACGGCACCGTTACCTACCACCATGATACCTAACTTGCCGTCTGCCGGCTTTACATTAGTCTGTTTCATTACAATTATATTTTAATAATGTGTATAATAAATCTTTCAAATCGGTAATAATACTGTCCGCACAGTCACCGTCCGGTTCTTCATCCGTCCACCCCTCTCCTTTGTACCATACCGTCCGACAACCTGCCTTGGTAGCCGGAAGAATATCCTTATCGTAGCTGTCGCCTATCACAAGTGTCTCGTCAGGATTCAGTCCGAGAGACTCCACACCGAGTGTAAATATACGCGGGTCGGGCTTACGGACGCCCACAACGGCAGATTCAACGATTTCGGAGAACAGTCCGTCAAATTCAAATTCATGAAGAACAGTAGACACGTTCCCATAAAAATTACTCACAAGTACCATAGGATACCGGTCATGCAGTTGCCGAAGAATATGTCTGCTTACTGCAGTCTGCTTCCGGGTTGCGGCATAAATATCATCAAGCACCTTGCCATGCCATTCTCCAGGCACGAAGCCACTTGTATGTTCTGAGATATGTTCCATCTGTATACGGAGCTTTACAGACAGCGTCTTCTTAAAGGTATAGTCAGGCTGTATTATCGGGTTCTTTCCAAGCTGGCGTTCTGCATAAACGTATGCGTCACGAAACACCGCCTCAGAAACCGGCACTCCCTGACGTTCGTACGAATGCCATATAACCTTTCCCCAATGACAGCCGCCTGTGTCAAGCGTACCGCCATAATCAAATATAAGCCCCTTTATAGTTTCAGCCTTAATCATTATTTCTGTATTTCTTCAATTTGTTTCTGCAGCAGACTTTTTCCTGCTCTTACGGTTTCAACCAAATATGTTATTCTATCGGCTATGGCTTCAGCCGCCTCGTCACGGCAACGTGAAAAACTCGGCCAGTCATTAAAATCTATAATCCTTATATCTCCGTCACTGCCAACTATACAATCACCGCCATAAACATCCAGTCCAACCGCCTCCGCCGCCCTTTCAGCCAAGGAACAGAGCCAATTACGGTCATAGCAATAATGGTGAGGAATACCGTTTATACATTCATCACCAAACTTAGATATACCGTCATCACCCGGATAATAGGTACGGAAAAAACCTGTGCCTCTAACTCCGTAAAACTTTATAAGATCCCCCTCCACATGTGCGCTAACTATTATATCCGATATTCCGCAGGCACGCATTTCCGAATATGTTTTTCTCATGGCATCTGCATCTACGGCATACTTCACATCGGAACGGCACTCCGCCACCCCGTCTGCACGTTTAAGCCAATATCCGTTATTTCCTTTTTCCGGAGGCAGGGGAATACCTGCATTGCAAAGAACGCGGTTAAGCCTGCGTCGGTTGCAGCACAACCCAACACTGTATGAGGAATTCACGACAAGACAGCCTTCCCTCTCCTTCCGCCTGAGAAATTCCAATGTGGAATCCTCACGCCCCATTGAAACATATATAGAAGCCCCGTCATCGACCTTCATGCCACTTTCACATGAGAAGCCGACAGTGTAGCCTTTATCTGAGAGCATATTGCCCACACATTTCAAAATGGCGGCATCCTTTTCCTCACTGTTTGGGGAAAACCTTTTTGCCCTACCAATAGTCTGTATCATCACAGTCTTTGCAATGTTTGTTTTCTGCGCTCACAAAATTATAAATTAATTATGTAAACAGAAAACTTTTTAACACACTTTATTTTTCAACCCTGCAAAATACTGTTTAAAAGAAAACATTATACTGGCAAAGACCAGAGTTCCCGACTGGAGACATATCATAACACATAATAAACTGCCGTGCATGATTTCCAATAATAAGGATAGCGGCAGTCCAAACCGGCACATTCATTAGCCGGGACCGATATACCTGCGGATGACAGAATACAAATGCTTAAAGTGTATTTAGGCCAAATACACTCTGTACATAGGCCAGATACACAGTGTATGTAGGCTAAATACACTCTGTATTCAGGCTAAATACACTTTTAACATTTGCCGTTCGCCTGTCACAGTCCGCCTTCCTTTAGGCAAATTCATAAAATGAATTGCCGACCGTTGTTTTTTCAATCAGTCATATTTTCTCAAACTCACGTTAAATACCTAAAAAAAACTTAATTATAATTTTGCTGTAAATTCAAATTACATTACCTTTGCAACATGATAATACCATCCATGTCACACAAATGTTATACACTGCACGCCTGACAGCGCAAGAGACTGGCGTTATCCAAGCAAAACAAAGTACCGACAACAACAGATGAGTTCTCTTAACTTCACAAATATTCTGACACACACAGTAGAAGAACTGGCTGAGCCGGAATCTCTGAAGGGGCTTTTTCATCAGCACCGCGAAGGCAAGCCACTACCCTCAAGCAAGGCTCTTGAGGAAATTATAGACATTTCGCGTACTATAATTTTTCCAGGGTATTTTGGAAAATCATCAGTAAACACAAGAACAATACGATACCACATCGGAGTGAATATCGAACGGCTATACAAGCTGCTTACAGAGCAGATTATGGCCGGGCTGTGTTTCTCATGCCAGGACTGTCCTGAGGCTGACGGAATGAAATGCTACGGCAAAGCCCAACAAACAGCCATAAAACTTATTTCAAAACTACCTGAAATAAGAAAAATCCTGGCCACGGACGTTACCGCAGCATACAATGGAGACCCGGCAGCCGTAAACATGGGAGAAGTCATTTCCTGCTATCCCGTAATAAAAGCCATCACTAATTATAGGATTGCACATGAACTGCTAACGTTGGGAGTACCGCTAATCCCAAGAATAATAACGGAAATGGCACACTCGGAAACAGGAATAGACATACATCCAGGTGCACAAATCGGACATCACTTCACGATAGACCACGGCACGGGAGTGGTTATCGGAGCGACATGTATCATCGGCAACAACGTGAAACTTTACCAGGGAGTGACACTGGGAGCAAAGAGTTTCCCACTCGATGACAACGGCAACCCAATAAAGGGAATAGCAAGACATCCGATACTTGAAGACAACGTGATTGTCTATTCAAATGCCACCATCCTCGGAAGAATCACAATCGGAGAAGGTTCTGTGGTCGGAGCAAACATCTGGGTGACGGAAGACCTCAGACCTAACAGTAAGAAATTCAAGAAAGAATAGAAAAGCAAATACTATAATATAAAAATGGAACAGGAATTTGAACTTATCGCCAAAACGTTTATGGGACTGGAACCTGTACTGGCGAAGGAACTGACACAATTAGGGGCAGACAACGTGCAGATAGGACGACGCATGGTGTCGTTCACAGGAAACAAAGAACTGATGTACCGTGCAAACTTCCAACTACGCACAGCCATCAGGATTCTTAAGCCGATACGCCATTTCAAGGCAAAATCTGCGGAAGATGTATACGAAGAGGTTAAAAAGATAAATTGGGAAGACTATCTCACGATTGACAAGACATTCTCCGTTGACTCCGTTGTGTTCTCCGAAGAGTTCAGACACTCAAAGTTCGTATCATATAAGGTGAAGGACGCCATAGTGGACCAGTTCCGAGAGAAGATGGGAACACGTCCCAACATCAGTGTGGCAAATCCCGACATCCGTCTCAACATGCACATAGCGGAAGACAAATGCACACTGTCTCTTGACTCAAGCGGTGAAAGCCTTCACAGAAGAGGCTACAGACAGGAAAGCGTGGAAGCACCATTGAACGAGGTGCTTGCAGCCGGAATGATTCTTATGACCGGATGGAACGGAGATACCGACTTCATCGACCCGATGTGCGGATCAGGGACACTGCTTGTAGAAGCAGCCCTCATAGCACACAACATGGCTCCGGGAGTCTTCAGAAAGGAATTTGCATTTGAGAAATGGTACGATTTCGACAAAGAGCTTTTCGACAGAATATATAACGACGACTCCCAGGAAAGAGAATTCAAACATCACATATACGGATATGACATAGACATAAAGGCTGTAAGCAAGGCAAGACTTAACGTGAAAGCCGCAGGTCTGTCTGCAGACATCACAGTAAACGAGGCTGATTTCAAAGATTTCACACAGCCGCAGGAAAAGAGCATCATCGTCACAAACCCGCCTTACGGGGAACGCATATCCACTCCAAACCTTCTCGCCACATACAAGATGATTGGCGAACGGCTTAAACATCAATTCCTCGACAATGAGGCATGGGTACTGAGTTATCGTGAGGAATGCTTCGACCAAATAGGATTGAAACCGTCAATAAAGATACCTCTTTATAACGGTTCTCTGGAATGTGAGTTCAGAAAATATCAGATATTCAACGGAAAGTTGAAAGAATTCAGAAGCGAAGGCGGTATAGTAAAAACAGAGGAAGAAAAAAGACAAATGGCCGAAAAACACCGCTTCAAGAAAGAAAGGGAATTTAAGAAGCGGCTTGAAGAAAGCGAGGAGAATGAAGAAAACGACATTCGTTCTTTCAAATTCCACAGTCATTATTTAGACACCGAACATGACAATTACGGGGATAAGAAAATACGTAATGACAAATCAAGACGCTCCAAAAGAGAAGACAGAGACAACGATTTCAAAGACTGGAACAGGAAAAAAGACTTCCGCGACAACCGTGACTACGGATATGGAAGACGAAAAAAAGAATACAGCGACAGTGACAACCGCGGAGGACACGAACGTTTCGACCGGAGCGGAAAACGATTCGACCGGACACAAAAACCGGGCAGAAACCCACGGCCGGATATGAACAGCAGAAAAAACAACAGAAGCAACAGATTCAACCATGAAGATTAATATTAAAATAAATGCCGCCATACTCATGGCGGCATTGGCATATACCACTGCTACATCAGCCCAAACAGACAACAGCATGGACAATACACAGACGACAGCATCCGAACAGTTGAAACAATTCACACTCGAAGACCTTAATTTCGGGGGAAACAACTACCGGAACATGTCACCTGCCAATATGTATCTGACATGGTGGGGCGACAAACTGATGTATCAAGATGCCGAAGAATTCGGGACTGTAGACTTAAAGAACGGAAACAGACAGACCATAATCACACTCGATGAGGTCAACAAGCTTATGTCTGAAGACAAAATTCATTCGGCAATGAACGTAAAGTTCCCATATTCCGACAAACCTCTCGCACTGCTCAGAAACAGTAAACAAAGAATATTGTTCGACTGGATGAAAAAGAAAATAGTATGGAAACAGAACTGTACCGGTGAGACATACAGTGACTGGAACCGTAACTCAAAAGCCGTAGCATTCGTAAAAGAAAACCAGCTTTATGTTACCGATAGCGACGGGAAATCCGTAAAACTCACCTCCGACGGCTCACGCGAGATCGTCTACGGACAAGCTGTACACCGCAACGAATTCGGCATAATGACCGGCACCTTCTGGAGTCCGGATGGCCTACACCTCGCATACTACCGCATGGACCAGAGCATGGTAACGGACTATCCGCAGGTGAACACTTTCACAAGAGTGGCAGAATACGAGCCTGACAAATATCCTATGGCCGGAATGACAAGCCATAAGGTTTCCATTGGAGTATACGATATGACGTCAGGAAAAACAATCTATCTGAAAACCGGTGACCCGACCGACCGCTACTTCACAAATATAGCATGGAGCCCAGATTCAAAAACTATATATATTCAGGAACTGAACCGCGACCAAAACGAAATGCAGCTTGTTAGCTACGATGCAACAACAGGCAACAAGAAAAATGTTATATATGAGGAAATCAGCGACAAATACGTCGAACCACTACACCCAATAGAATTCCTTCCGTGGGACAACGGCAAGTTCATAATACAAAGTCAGCGCGACGGATACAACCATTTATATGTAATGGATACAAAAACACAAGTATATCCGGAAGTCCACAAAACGGGATATGGGGTGAAATACAGACAACACCTGAAAACCACACAGCTTACAAGCGGTGAATTTGTCGTACAGGAACTGATTGGATACAACAAAAGAAAAAAAAGCATCATAATCCTGTCAAACGAGAAAAGCCCTATACAAAGCAACATTTTCTCAATAAACACTTCCAACGGAAAACGCACCGGGCTTGACAACGGCCGTGGAGTACATTATGGAGTCCTGTCGGAAACAGGCACTATGCTGTATGACAAATACAGCGAGCCGGATGTTCCGCGCAATATAGAAACAGTCAATACAACCACCGCCAGGCGAAACATGATATTCTGTGCACCCGACCCTTGGAAAGGCTATAACGTGCCGGAATATTCATGCGGCACAATAAAGGCTGATGACGGCACAACCGACCTTTATTACAGGATGGTCAAGCCCGTGGGATTCGATCCCGACAAAAAATATCCGACCGTCATATATGTATACGGAGGGCCACACGCACATAATGTAGATGCGAGATGGCACTATATGAGCCGTTCATGGGAAACCTACATGGCTCAAAAAGGCTACCTGCTCTTTATTCTCGACAACCGAGGGAGCGAAAACCGGGGACTTGCCTTTGAACAGGCTACATTCCGCCACCTCGGCCAGGAAGAGATGAAAGACCAGATGAGGGGAGTCGAATATCTGAAGTCGCTGCCATACGTAGACACAGAAAGAATAGGAGTACACGGATGGAGTTTCGGAGGGTTTATGACTATTTCACTAATGACAAACTATCCGGACGTATTCAAGGTCGGAGTGGCCGGTGGTCCTGTCATAGACTGGAAATGGTACGAGATAATGTACGGTGAACGCTACATGGACACTCCTGAAAGCAACCCCAAAGGCTATGAACAGACAAGCCTTCTCAATAAGGCAGAAAACCTGAAAGGCAAACTTCAAATAATAATAGGCATGAACGATCCGACCGTTGTGCCGCAACACGCACTGCAGTTTATAAATTCCTGCACTGAAGCCGGAACCCAACCAGACTTCTTTGCATATCCGGGTGAGGGACACAATATGATGGGACACAAAAGTGTACATCTTCACGAACGTATCACCCAATATTTTGAAGACTATCTAAAATAATCCGCAAAAACAATAGTATACTTCATATAAGGGAACAGCCGGATTAAGTTTATATGCAAACTTAATCCGGCTGTTCCCTTATATAAACAATCATTCATCCCACAACGAATTGTTTCCTTTGTACCATTTGGCCGCCGCCTCATCCGCGTCTCCGTCCGTTTCAATCCATTTCCGAGAGCAGTCGATACCGTCTTCCCTGATAAACGAACCTACAAGAATATGATTTTCAAATTCCTGCTCCACTATTGTTATTTGTGGTTTTATATATGACTTTTTCATGGAACGGTCTTTTATCTGATTATCAATTTCTTTCCGTTTATTATATATATGCCTCTGTTTGCACGGCCATGTCGCAAGAGTTCAGAATCTTCCGTCCCTGCCATACGTACCCCGTTCAGATTATATATTCCTCCGTCTCCGGTGGCAGTAGTGATGT
The DNA here is from genome assembly GCF_013166605.1 of Xylanibacter muris. Taxonomy (GTDB): domain Bacteria; phylum Bacteroidota; class Bacteroidia; order Bacteroidales; family Bacteroidaceae; genus Prevotella; species Prevotella muris. The sequence goes on along the minus strand of NZ_JABKKF010000003.1, from coordinate 317,646 downwards.
CTCCTGCATAAATGTCGCTCAAGGACGTATCGTTCCCGTTGATGCTCAACCTCATTGACCTCACAAGCCCAATGTCCGGCAGGACGACAAAAGCCCTCATTCCGCTTATTATGTTCTTTCCCTGCGCCGCTGTGCTCAATGTGCCTCTCTTTGTTATGAACAGCTCATTGCTTTGCAGAGAGTAAGGGGAGTATACTCCTCTGAATCCGTATCCGTCTGTAAGGCCGGCTTCGGGATTCACGCCTTTTGTCCCGACAGTCACCTTCACGAACTCGGGATTCACAACGTTGCGCTCCGGCATTATAAGATATGCCACACCTTCCTCGATGTTTTCAGACGGTGTAAAATTCATGACGCTCCTGTCTTCCGACATACCGGAGAACCTGGAAATCACCGTGCCGTCGCCAAAGACGCTCCTGACCTGGTCGGAAGAGATTGTGAACGGAACACAGAACGTGTTCCAATATGTGTTTGACAGGCTTCTTATAAGCCTTACGTCCGCATATTCCGGACAGGGGATACAGACATCCTCCTTTTCGTCCAGGCACAGCGCGACGGGTATCGGTATGACGTCTATCCTGCTGATGTATGTGCCTCTTTCGGCCGCGGTTATCCTGAAAGGTTGGGATGTATCCGTGACATTCAATACCGCCGTATATCCGGTTCCCCATGCGCTCGATTTGGGACCGTTCTCATACCAGACGCTTTCTTCGTTTCCTGACCTTATTTTCAGGGGAACGGAGTTGTTTTTCGCATAATATGTCACCTTTACGGTATATCCGTTCCTGTAGTTGAATAAAGGTGATGTAAGGTTGCCTTTTGATATGTGCATCACCAGTGGGGAGTTGTCCTCGCCAGCAATGGCCTTGAATGTGGCGCTGTCCTTGAACGTGTATATGTTTCCGTCGTCACCGATAAAATCCGTGTATCTTTGCATTATGCTGCTGCCGTGTGCGTTCTTGAAAGATCCCTTCACGCTTGTGAATGAGACACCGGTGGATGGTTTTGACATGTCATAGTCAATTGTGTAGCTCATCTCTGACGCGGCAAGGCTTTCTGTGCCGTTGAAATACGCTGTTATTTCTGTTGTCCCGAACGATCTCAGCGTCACTGTCCCTTCATCGTCGACGACAGCCACATTACTGTTGCCGCTTTTATATCTGACGTCTTTCATGCCATAGCCGCACAGGGTCGCCCTCGGTGATATGAAGGCAACGTCGTCCGTTATCCTTAACGTACCGTTGTCGATGGTCGTCCCGTCACTGTTCTCCCCAAAGGTAATCCTTGTCGGTGTCTGGTTCCCGGGATATTCGACAAGCCTTATCTCATCGAGATAGAAACTGTTCTTAATATTCGGCTCCGCACTGTCGAAAATGACGTACGGAGAGCCGGACACTCCCTCGGCTTTCGTTATGGGGACAACGAAATCGGAAAACATTCCTCCGGGAGCTGTCACTGTAGTGTCTGACGAGCGCTTTGTTCCTGACACATATCCGTTCTTTACCAGGATTTTTATCCCCTTGCCTTTTTGTCCGAAGCCGCCTGCCTTAAAATACAGCACCGCATTCCGCTCCATGTTCTTAAACACAGGCGAGGAAGCCTTGCCGTTCTTCGTTCCCTCGCCAACCCTCATGCACATGAACCCTTGTGAGCTGTAATAAGGTGAGACGTTACTTATTGTCCATGACGGATTGTCCAAATGAAGGTCCTTGTCTATCACACTTACAGACGACTCGTCCCATGTGAGGTCGTTACCTCCCTGTCCGTTGCATTTGTCGAATGATTCATAGAAAAGCGTCCTTTGGGCTTTTCCGGCCATGCAGCATACCACTGTCATGGCAATGAACAGAATTCTGTTTCTCATAGCATTTTCAGATATTAATAATGATGTTATTTTTAGGCCGGCACAAGACTTCCATGTTGCATTTTCACATATAGGACCTTAATGCCTGTCGATATTTGTCAGGTAAGAGAGACATCATGGAAAACATAATCCTCCATTATTACAGGTAAAGGGAGCGGATTGTACTTGGATTGTTCAAAAGGTTATTGCGGACGGCTCCGGCAGGCTATAGCCTCGGACATTCTTCAGTAATAAATCTTATATTTATTGCCTGTCTCTTTTTCATAATAGGTTAACGTTTCAATGAACTCTCAATAACAAAAATAATACTAATTTTCAATACACGAAAACATTTGTCGTGTTTTTTTGTTTAATTTGTGTTTTTTTATGGAAACAAGGCGGTTCTTGATAATTTCGGACTGTCGGATATCGTTTTTCAGACAATAATCATCGGTTGTGACAGATATTCTCTATTATAATTGACCGCGTAATATCTATACAGATACCCTGACTGAAATTGCTCATAACCGTATCCTAAATTCACAATACACATGCATGCGTTGCATTATTATAACAGATATCTTATAGTAACAGGAAATTTCAAGTCCTATGCTAACTTTCCCACACAAATACATTCCTCAAAATCAACATAATCCATGTATGAGCAACTTTCTTGAACGTATTACAATTATATCGAAAATCCGAAAATAAGCATCCATAAGCAACCACAGCCTTGACTGCAAAAGCATGAAGCATTCTAATGAATACCGGGATATAAACGCATAAAAAAACAAAAACGTGGTTCCGGTTTACGCAAAATGCGAGAGTTTACGGAGAAACTACCCAACTTCCTGCAAGGAAAAGAACCGCAATATCAAACGGAAGCGACCTCTTTTTACACCACGTTCTATAATTTAAACTGGAACGAAAATGGAAGAATACCTGTTGAAGAAGTAGCCTACAGAATAAATAGTACCCCCAAAAAGTATCCTGTAAACGAAGAATGTTCGGTAAAAACCTTTGGTGTTACGCAAGAAAGTTCGGAGATTCGAAAAACAAATCTAAAAGCATTGGAAAAACCGCACAAAAGATTATTGATTTCGTCATTTCCGGCCCATCAATGTCTGCAGAAGCAATGGCCTATAAAATAGGAATAAGCTCCCGAGCCGTAGAAAAACATATTTCAAAGCTTCGTTCTATGGGTATTTTGTCTCGTGAAGGAGCTGACCATGGTGGCTATTGGCGCATAATTGTTAAACCATAAACAATAGAATCACATGGCAATATTCATATTAGTCTTTACTCTGCTCATAGCTTTAGCCATAGCCTTATTGCTTGGCGTAGCTCTGATAAGTTCCAAAGCTAAATTCAAGACAATGTACGTTGGTGTAACGCTTATTGTGCTGGTTGCTACTATGGCTTGCGATTATATATATGCAAACTGACATGCCAACTAAAATCAGATTTCATGCAGTATTGATATTCGCTATCGTTGTCGGATATTTTTGTATAGTCGTAGCCTATATGGAAAAGTACAATGTAGTGAAACGCAAGAATCAAAAATACTCAGAAGCCCTTACTGCAAATGAACAGGAAAAAGTTTCTATTCTATTGGAACATAAGAACAAAAAACACTTCAAATGCAAGAACTCGAATGTTTAGCAGAGGAAATCAAGATATTCACCGAAGAAGAACAGAGAGCTATTCTTGCAAGTGCTTACGCATTTGCAGAACATCACTTGATTGTTGCTCCAATAATAGTAATAAGCCATATTTTAAATGCATTATAATTATCTTATGGTTTAAAGAGGGAAACTTATCATGGACAAGCTCTCTAAAGAACAGCGCCATCGTTGTATGTCCGCAATAAAAGGAAGGAACACAAAACCTGAATTACTGGTTCGGAAGTTCCTTTTTAGCCGTGGCTTCCGCTATCGGCTGAATCATCCACGTCTTCCCGGTCATCCCGATTTGGTGCTTCGCAAATACAGGACTGTCATTTTTGTGAATGGTTGCTTTTGGCATGGTCATGATAATTGCAGATATTTCCGTTTACCTAAAACCAACATTGATTTTTGGTCAAACAAGATAAAAAGGAATAAGGAACTAGATAAAAAAGAGCAATACCAACCTGCTACTATGGGCTGGCATTGCATTACAATTTGGGAGTGTCAATTAAAACCTAAAGTTCGCATGCAAACATTTGAGGCATTAGCTTATACATTGAATCATATTTTTCTTGAAGACAGGAAAATAAGAACATACGAGTTACAAGATACAAATGACGCACTCATGGCGGCAGAACCAGAAGCCGTTTATGAAAGAAAAATCAAGAGTAAGAGTGGCAGATAATTTCTTCCAAATGGTCATTTGTACATTTCTTTGGTTTTACTCCTGTTTTTCTATAAATACTGATACTGTTCTTTACATACCGATAAATCAATGCACAAAGGATTCTGCCCTTCATACCTCACACTACTAACAGAAACAGACATACTCTTTAGTCAAAGCCCGACAGACTTTAATATTGCGCACTCCTCGCAACTTCTTTGAATAGTGTAATTTCCTCTTGACATATTCTTCTCGTTTTAAATGGTTTATATCAATCTAAGTGTATCTTATCGCCAAATAAGACATGTCGCAAATAAGAGATAAAAAAGCCCATAGAAACCATGAATCCTATAAACCCAAAAGCGTGCAACCCACCAGAGCAGCACGCTTTTGCTTATTGTTTATTATCTGTTTCCTTATCGGAATCATTTGACTTCCTCAAAATCAACATGATATATCTATCAGCGACTTGCGTACACGTGTTGCAAATATAACGCAAACCCGAAAATAAGCATCCATAAGCAACACACGCTCTTGCTCACAAAAGTACGATTTTTATTCATAAACAAGAGATGTAAACGCATAAAAATCAAAAGAAAGCGATGTTTTTAACAGATTCTTCGGTTTTATCCTTACCTTTGTATATGATATTGGGATGTTATACCCGAACAACAATAAGGAAACTATGCAAATACATAACAATACATTGATAGCGGAATGCTCGGCTTACGATTTCAAGGAAATGCTGGAACGTAAGAAAGTAAAGTCATGGCTTAAATCCGTGTCGGCATTTGCCAATACGGACGGTGGCAGTTTGTTTTATGGAGTGAATGATGACGGTGTAATTGTAGGTTTGGAGAATCCACAAGCCGATGCTGATTTTATCAGTGAAATGATAAAGGCACGACTTGACCCTGTGCCGGAAGTTCAGCTTATTCCGATAGAACACGAAGGGCATACCTTATCCTTTCTCATGGAAGATAATATATTATTATTCAGTGGATTATAAATTATATATTGTACTAATGTTGTACTAATTAGTTGGATAAATCGAATTTTCGAGGTTCGATTTATGGATTTTTAAGAGGTGTTTGTTTTATTTAATTGACTTTCTTTCGATGGATTTTCCGAGGATTTGAGGCTTGGAAACACCGGGCATTGAGAAAAAATCGTTAATTTTGCAGTCGGATTGGCTGCGGTCAGTCCAGACATTTTGGTAAAATAAGAAGCAATATGCTTATCTTGTAATTGGAAACGTAGGAACTTTTCAAGCGTGCAATGATAGCATAGTGGTTCTCACGCATATGCGTGGGTCACTATTGTTACATCTGCACGACAGGTTTCCTACGACCTCCAATTACGACGTGGCATAGTTGGCTCACGTTTTTGCATTCAAATAGTACATCACAATATGCGTAAATCAATCACATTCATTCTTCTTTGCTTGATGTCGCTGTCAGTATCGGCTCAAGCATTAAAGGGCTTAGTCGTAGGAACGGATAAAGAGCCTCTTCCGTTTGCCAACGTGGTTCTTCTCAAAGACAGCACATTTGTCAGTGGGGTCGTAACTGATGATAACGGCATATTCGTCTTTGAACAGCCGTATTCTTCCGCCAATAAGATTAAAATAGCTATGGTGGGTTACGAGGATTATCTTGCGCCGATTGCACCGACAGGCGATTTCGGAACAATCACGCTGAAAGAATCTTCCGTAATGCTCGACGAGGTAGTTGTCAAAGCCAATCTGCCGACAACGCGCCTCAAAGGAAACGCAATGGTAACAAGTGTGGAGAATAGTGTGCTGTCCAAGTTAGGAACCGCAAACGATGTTCTGTCACATCTTCCGTTGGTGAGCGAATCCGATGGTTCATTTACCGTTTTTGGAAAAGGAACACCACTTATATACATCAACGGTAAACTCGTAAGGAGTTCGACTGAATTGCAGCAACTAAGTTCTGAAAATATACGTTCCGTCGAGGTGGTAACGAATCCCGGCGCACAATATTCATCGGAAGTGCAATCCGTTATAAGAATCAAGACCATACCGCCTAAAGGCGAAGGCTTCGGCGCAAATCTCTATGACCAAATTTCAGCCTCACATTTTGCCCGGAATACAACGGACATATCACTGAATTATCGTCATAACGGATTGGAAATATTTGGTAATGGATATTTTTATTTCGGCAAAAGAAATAATAAAAATGAGGCTGAAATGCTGACCTATGGGGATAATACTCTTCATCAATTTATAAATGCGGAAAGCGATGTAAAGGCAAATAATTTATATGGTAAACTTGGTTTCAGCTATCAATTTTTGGAAAACCATTCCATAGGAGCCTACTACCGCATAGGCCGAGAGAGGGATGATGTTCACTCCTACGGAATATCCAATGTCAGCCTTTATACCCAATCGGAATTGACATCTTCCGATGAAATATCTTATGATTGGCTGAACAAGGGCATTGTAAGACCTGTGCAGGAAGCAAACTTGTATTACAATGGCTCTTTCGGAAAACTTGATGTGGATTTTAATGCGGATTTCACACAATCAAGGGGTGATAGAAGCGATGATCAATTTGAAACCAATGCAAATAACCCGGATGATGACCGACATATCGTATCGGCAGGGTTGAAGAAAAGCCGATTGTTGGCGGAAAAACTAATCCTTTCGTACCCGGTCTGGAAAGGAAGTATTGAGTTAGGCGAGGAATACACCAACTCCAGATTGAACTATGCGAATACTTATGATGGCGCGCCAATTGACAATTCATTGACTGACATTCATGAGGATAACATAGCTGCATTTGCCTCCTTATCGCAGACATTCGGAGTGGTTAATATTTCGGCAGGGCTAAGATATGAACACGTTAATTATAAATACTTTGAAAACAATCAGCTTCAAAAAGACCAGTCGAAAGACTACAACAATCTCTTTCCGACGTTCTCTTTGAGCGCACCAATCAATAAAGTAAATCTTTCTTTCTCGTTCACCAACAAGACACGTCGTCCAACCTACCGACAACTTGATGGAGGCATCGAATACATCAATCGGTTTTCCTATCAATGTGGTAATCCAAAGTTGCAGCCGACTAAAATGTATATGTTCCAATTGATGGGTATGTGGAAATATTTTTTCACCCAAGTATCGGTCAATCACGAAACTGATGCTATCTTTTGGAAAACAAGCGCATATAAAGATGATTCGGCTGTAAAAGTGATGTCTTTTGAAAATGTGCCACATTACACGCAACTGCAAGTAGCCATTGGCGCACAGCCGACAATTGGGTGTTGGAAGCCTCAACCTGTCATCGGTATGATGAAACAATTTTATACCACAACATATCGGGGTGAGAAATTATCCCTTGGAAAACCGTTCTTCTCGTTCACTTTTGAAAACCTTTTCTCTTTGCCGAAGAATTGGACTTTGGGAGCGGATTTTCAATTCACGACTGCTGGCAATGGACAAAATACATTTATGAAACCAACTAATAAAATTGATTTGTTGGTGCGTAAATCATTCCTCAACAATAATCTTTCTCTTACCTTGTATGCAACTGACCTGTTGAACAACTATCCCGACAGAACTACAATGTATAGCGGAGATATAATGACTTATACCTACAATCAGTTTGAAAGTCGCTCAATACGATTTGCTGTAAGATATAAATTCAATACCACCCGTTCTAAATATCGTGGTACGGGAGCCGGAGAAAATGAAAAGAGCCGTATGTAAAAAGGTCCTAAATTATTGTTATAGACCGCCGAGAATGAATTTTTCTCGGCGGTCTTGTTATATCAGCGTCTAATACCTCGGCTGAACGTTTGTTTTAGGCGTTGCCATTGCTCTTTGAGCCATTGGAACACACGGGTGCCGTTGATGTGGAGGTGAAATTTGTTGTCCGTGGGGCTGCGCTTGATTTGCACCTCTGCGTTGGATACATCGAAATCTTGACGGTATGTTTCCGAATGGATGGTGGCTCCCTCCTTGAAATATCGCGTTTTCTGGTCAAGCAAAGCACGGGTTACAGTGTCCGACAAACCGACCTCACGGCATTCCCTCGCCGCCTCCAACATCGGAAGCACATCGGGGAAGAATGTGTTGAGGTCGGTTTCCAGATAGTTGTGTATCCGGATTGTGGAAGCCTCACTCTCCTTTTGTCTGCGTAGGCTGTCGGAGAGGTTGGACATCTCACGGCGAAAATCCTGCTCCATTGCCTCGGCTCGGTCTTTCAGCTCCCGGATTTCATTGTCTTTCCGTGCAACCTCGGCTTCAAGCCGCTTGGTCTTGCTCCCGGTGAAGATGTTGGCGATGTTGCTGACGGCTTCCTTTCGCTGTGCGTCGCGCTCGGCTTTGGCTTCATCACGCTCACACATGGCGGTTTCAGCCTCCTGCCGTGCCTCGGTGGTCTGCGCCTCGTATGCCTTTTTCTCGGCGGTCAGCCTTTCGGTGTCGGCTGCAAGATTCTCCCGCTGTGTCGACAGCCTTGAGGCTTCTTCCGAAAGTCCGGCATTGGTGTCGGCAAGCGATTTGTTCTCGGCGGCGAGAGAAGAATTTACCTCGGTCAGCCGGGTGTGTTCCGAATAGAGTTCGCTGTTAGCCTGCCGCATTTCCTCGTTTACCACTCTCATTTGTTTCCGTTGAGCGTCGAGGGCGATTGTCTGACATTCAAGATGACCGACCTTGCTCTCCAATGATTTCTTCTCTTTGTCGAGCTTCTTTTTCTCGGTGGAGAGTTCGGCGACATCCTTTTCAAGTCCGGCTTTCTCGCGCTGGCATTGGCGGTAATATTCGTGTTGGTCGATATGCCGTGCTTCCGAACCCCGGATGCCTCGCTCCAATCCGTATTTCGCCATTGCCTCGGCATAGAGGTCTTGGTAACGGCTCATCGCCTTACGCTCCATTATGTCGTCGGCACACAGCCGGGGGCGGTTGGTCGGCTTGGTGCGGTAACGCTTCTTAACCGCCGCCTCCCTCGCTTTCTTCTTTCTCTCGGTTGTGACAATCGGAACGACCGCTATGTGGAGATGCGGTGTGCGCTCGTCCATGTGCAGGGCTGCGCCGACAACATTGTCACTGCCGAATGTGTCACGAACCCATTTGATGTTGTCGGCTATCCATTGGTCGAATTTTCCGGCGTCGATGATTTTCTGCATACCCTCGTTGTCGGAGGTCATCACCATGTTGAGGCAGCGTACTTGCCGGTCGGAGATTTTCCGGGTTATCCCGGCATTGGCTATGCGGTGTTCGACAGCAGCCGCAAGCCCGGTTATCCCGTCGGGATATTCGACCAGCCCGTAGCGGTTGAGGTGCGTCCGCTCCGGGTCTGCGTTGTCGGGATGGGAGGTGCGCTCGATATGCCTGGCTATCGAGTTCAAAGACGAGTTAGCCTTGATGATGTGGAACACTGCATAGCTCATAGGCGAACGAGTTTTTGTTGCGGAGCAATTGGAGTGTACGGCTTCATGTTAAGCCGTTGAGGGGTTTCCAAAGGGATGTCACCCTTTGGCATATTGGGGATATTTTTAGCGTTGTCGCAGACAATGCGGCTCGAAAAATTCCCTAATATGCTAAGGAATTTCCCGCATGGCTGTAATTTCCGTGCGCGGCAGCACGGATGGAACTGCTCCCCGTATAAGGGTCGCAGGGCGGTAAACCACTGTAACGGGTATAGTGGTACACCGAGAAAAAAACTTGATTTCATCATTTCAAATTTAGGGATACACTCGTGGCACTTTCGGCATTTTGGCACAATCGCCCGTGAGGGTGAAAATGCCAAAGTGCCAAAAATGTCAAGGGTAAATTTAGAATTTTGTGTATGTGCCGTGGCTGTCGCGCGAGAAGAAAACGCCCCGTTTATCACGCAGGAAACGTTTGAATGTCCGTTCCGGCATTCCGTTTTTGGAGGCGATGGCAACGCCCTCGGCGGTGGTGAACGTGTCGGGCAGTTCCGACATCACGGCAAGCTGCACATCGGTCAATCCGTCCTCGCCGATTATGCCCTGCACCTTTGCGGCTGTCACGCGGAAATACTCCGTCAGCCGGATTGAACGTTCGACAACGGCAGTGTCTATCGCCTTTTTCTTCTTCGCCCCGGTAGCCCAATCCGCAACAGCCAGCAGGAGGCAGAACCTCACGGCATAGATTTCGAGTTTGCTCGCTATGGCGGTCTGCGTGTCGCTTTCCTCGGCGTTGCATTTGTCGGTGTAGTCGTTCTGCCATTTGACAAGGCGGTCGAACGCTTCGGGTGCAAACAGCACGTTCTCCGGGATTACATTGCCGTTGGTGTCGGTTGCCGGAACAATATCCGTCAGCTTGAAGATTACCTCACGCCATGCCGCCACGATGTCGAATGAGGGTGTTTTTCTCTCGCTGCTCCATTTCACTTTGGATTGGTCATCCGGCACTACAAAGAGAAAACGCTCCATGAAGCCGTTGGCGTTGCGGTTTCCGGCGGCGAGTTCGCCCAGCACTTTGGGCTGGATCGTACCGATGACGCACAGGAACGGATTGGCGATGAACACACCGCTCTGGCTGCTCTTGCGGTCGGACATGGCTACCTTGTGGTTGAACACCGACATCCAGAACTCGGATTCGGAGCCGTTGTTGTAGCGGTTGAAGTTCTTGAACCATGCGGCGAGTTCGTCGGCATAGAGGCACAGCCCCCTCGGATTTTCCGAGAGTATGCGGTGGACTGCCTCCGGGGTTACATCCTGCAAGGTGAACCGTATGCGCCTCGGCTCTGCCGGGTTGGTGTCGTAGCCGTTGGCGGCTCTCTCTTTCGGCGGCAGCTCCATTGCCGCCCCGTAGCGTTTCATCGCCTCGTTGAAGATTGCCGACTGCTCCGCGTCGAAATCAATCAACGGCTGCATGGCGAAACTCAAAGGGTGGCTCTTGTTCGCTCCGGGGCGGCCTACAAGGGCGACGAAAAGAATGCAATACTCCTGCCAGCAGGTATTGTATTCGACCTTGTGGGTGTTGCCTATTGCCGCCGACATAGCCGTGAGCATTGACATGGCGAGATAGTCCTTCGGGAAACCGAGAGTGACGTTTGCCTCGTCGATTATTTCACGCACTTTCTTGGGGAGTACATCGAGAGGGAAAGGATTGCCAATGTTTATCTTTTCGGCGGTATCTTCTTTTTTCATCGCTTACCCCCTTTCTGTGCTACGGTGGCGGGTACAAGCACACCCACGGCGTTACCGTCTATCAGCTTGGATTCGGCCCATTCAAGCAGCTGCGATTTCTTGAAATGGAGTTTTCGCCCGAATTTCTGGAAAGGGATTGTTCCCTTGCTCGTTTCCTTGTAAAGCTGTCCTCTCTTTATGGGATAGCCGTTGGCATTGAGAAAAGCCAGCGCACCGTTCATGTCGAGCGATTCACATTCTGGTTTCGCTGCCTCTGCATCGGTTGAAGCAGATGCTTCCTTTTCGGAGAGATACGCCTCTACCGACCCCCTCACAAGAAGTTTGAGGACTTCCACGAAGGGGAGATTAAGAAAATCAGTCATGTTCATTGTGGATGTGGATTGATTAGTGGTCAGGGAAAGTTTTAGCGCATTGGGCATAGACTTTTCAGAATTAAAAACGTGTGGATTTTCATCATACAGATGTGGGGGTGTTGTCAAAGGGTTAAAATAAGCCTCACAGCCCTGACTACACCCGGAGGGATAAGGCTGCTTGACTACCGTTAATATAATAATCGGGCAACTGCCCTTTGCCTTGCAAAACAGCGAAAATCATTGAAAATGATTTTGTCCTGTTATTGCCACGGGATATAAGGCAATTGACAGGGCTTACACTCGTACTGCCGCTTTTATATACGTCATATACGGATATAATAAAAGTCAATTCTCAATGGTTCTTGCTTTCGCAAGTGGTGCAGTCGGCAGAGGGGGTAGCACTGATGTCGCTATAATCATTGTAGCGGTTTTAATCATTGTTCCCGGCATATCGGCTGCCAATGCTCCGTTACTACAAACAAGGAAATTTCCATGATGGTTCGCTGTGTCTGGCTTTGTCCGTGTTATTCCGCCATACGTCCAGCTTTTTCTTTTCGGAGTTCGTTTCCTTGATTGCGCGACGAAATTACAACCCCGGCACGGAATATCCAAATTTTCAGCACCTTGCGACTTGCATTGACTAATGGCTGACTGAAATCGGCTAATTCTCTGCCAGGATTGCTATATTAAGTTACGAAAATTTTTCGGAATTTGCAAATGATGCGTTGATTTCACTGCGCAGGAGGCAGTGCGTTACCAAAATATCCGGCTAATCCAAATGCAAACGCTATGAATCCCACTAAAATTAAGATAATGCCTCCGATTATAAGTGTTAGAAGCACCACAAGCCAAGGATAATGAATTTTTTGCGCCAGTAGATTCATTATCCAACGCATTAGAAATAATGCGAGAACCAATATACTTATGAAAACAACAACCCCCATTTATCAATCGGGAAAATTGATAAGGTCGAAATACATCGCCCTTGTAGGAGAATGTTTGTCTTTATCGGAGAGGAACATAAAGCCGCATTTCTCATAGAACGGCACGGCTGCGGCGTATGCGTCAACCGTGATGAAACGGCAAGCACTTCGGCGCATAGTGGCGAAAATATGCTTTACTTGCAGGAGAATCGCCCTGCCTATCTGCTTTCCGGCATAGTCTTTCGAGATGGCAAGACGACCGATTTTAACTGCCGGATATTCCTTGCGCCGTTTGGAGTTAGCTACGCGGCGGTTAAGACGGTTCCACAGTTTCTTCTCATCGGGGTCAAAAACAATCTTGTCGTTTAGCAGGCTGTAATAAGCAACGGTCTTGTCCGCCTCGTTATCTTCGAGCAGATAGGTCAACGCCATCATCGACTTGTAGTAGTTGACAGCATCGGAAATTAAAAAGTCATTCAAATCGGCATCGCCGCAATCGAATGACTTTATCCGTGTATCGGCATCTATCTGCCGGAAAGTGAATTTGTCAAAGTCCATAATTACATCGGGAATGTGCTTATGGCTTTGAACGCCTCATACGCCTTTCTCGCCGCTTCCTTTTCAGCCTTGCTGACGGGAGCGGGATTCGCCATTCTCTTGGCGAAATTCTCAGCGTCCTTGCCCCTTAATACGGGGGTTTCTTTGATAGGTCGTGCCATGTCTGTACTCCTTTGTTGCTTATTAGATTACAAAGATACAACAAATTTCTGATATATAGAGTTGTTAAGTCGAGAAATCTTGCAACCTTGATTGCAAGTATGCTGTGAGAGGAAAAAGGACACCGGGTATCCCTCCCAGTGTCCCACCACTAAAATCCACAATCAAAATAAATTTATGACTGCGATTCGTATGCAAAGTTAAGTCTTTATTCTCACTTGCACAACCTTATAACGCTCCGACAATGCGGAAAGTGCATCAAGGCGGCGAGAAAAAACTCAATCTTTATCGTCCTCGGTGTCGAAATTTGTTTTGCCGAGGCTGTTTATCGCCTTTTGTTTGAGAGCGTCAACGACATGGAGATATTTCTCCGTCATTTTGATGCTTGCGTGTCCTAACAACGCGGATACGGTCTTTATGTTCGCTCCTGCGTTGAGCAGGTTTACAGCGAAACTGTGGCGGGCGCAATGCCATGTGATATGCTTGGTTATGCCCGTCAGTTTCACCCACCGGGCAAGATGCTTTCTCGCCGTACCCTTGTGTGGAAGAATAAATATCTTCTCTTTTGCAGGGTCATCGCCTTTGGGAGTGCCTATGAGTTTAAGCAGTTCGTCATTCAGCGGTGTCACAACTGCGGCGTGTGCGCTGCGTCCTGCGCTTTTCTTTTGGGTGAAACGCATTACCATTCCGTCCGTGTCGATATTGGCGAATGTCAGCTCCGACACATCGCAGTAGCGCATCCCGGTATGGCAGCAGAAGATGAATGCTCTCTGCACCTCCCGGTGTTCGCCCTCGTATCGGAACGAAGCCAGCTTACGGATTTCTTTCGGTGAAAGTATCTCCTTGAGCATTACATTCGTGTCATAGACAATGCGGATGCCCTTGCACGGGTTCTTGCGCATGAGTTCTTCCTCCACAGCGTCGGCGATAACTTTCTTGAACCAATGATAGTTCTTTCTCGGCCCCTCCCCGGTGCATTTCTTCCGCAGATAGTTGGTGAAGCCCATTACCATATCGGGAGTGATTGCGTCCATTGGCAGGATAGTCGCATATTTTGAGTAGATAGGATTTTCTGCCAAATACTCTGTGAAACGGATATAGGAATACTTGTATGACTTTCTTACGGATATTGTGAACGCCTCGTTATCGCGGTGCTGCTCGAAATATCGGAGGAAGTTGCTCTCCTTTTCCTTTTTCAGCCGATAGCCCTTGCGGTCTTCAAGCATCTCCTGCTCACGCTCGAAACGGATTTTTTCGGCGAGTTGAAGTGTGCTCTTGTTCTGCTGACGCTCCTGCGCGGTGCGTGGCGCGACCCATATGTAGAGGTTCAACGCCTCGCGGCGGCGTTGGTGTCTGACGGTGTATTTCGGTTTCCCTTTCATCGCCCCTTTGGTATAGAGAACGGGGTTGCCGTCATCGTCATATACGGGAGCCTCCGTCCTGCCGAGATAAAAGTCAAGAGCGAGGCTTGCCCGTCCATCGCTCATGACGTGCTGCACAAGGCGCGGATTTTGTTTGAGTTTGTTTGGTAGTCTGCCCATAAATCTTTAATTTTGTGTTCGTAACGCAAAGGTAGCGACGTGTTGTGAAACACGGAAATCGCTCACAACATCTATTAACAATCGAAACGGCGTGATGTTGTACTAATGTTGTACTATTTGCGAAAATAGGCGCAAAAACAAGAAACTCACCGCAAAAGCCAATCGTCGTAACACGCTGACAATCATTTAATTCATTTTGCTTGGCTTATATCCGTTTTACTATGCTCAAAACATACCTTGCTTGAAGTGAAAGTAAAGGCAGGAACGCTTACACCTTATTACTATTATCAGGATGGGACACGTACCGCATATGTACGAGTTGGCAATGAAAGCGTGGAGTGTAATTCGCAACAGCTTCTTTCATTGGTATTGAAAGGTACGCACATGACTTGGGATTCACTGCCTACCCAAGTGGATGCCAGCAAGCACTCTTTCATTATCCTTGCCAATACTTTCCGCGAACAGACCCATCAGGAATGGAATGACAAGTATCTGGAATCATTCGGTCTGGTTACTCCTGACGGTAAATTGACCAATGCCGGATTATTGTTCGTGGATAACTGCACCGTATTCCAATCACGTATTTTCTGCACCCGTTGGACTGGACTCTATAAGGATGATGCCATCAGTTCCGTAGAACACCGGGCTAACCTAGTATTGCTATTGAAATACGGCATGGACTTCATCAAGAACTACACCATGAGCGGATGGGTGAAGATGCCGAACTATCGTCTGAATCTCCCTGACTATTCCGACCGTGCCATCTTTGAAGGGTTGGTAAATCATCTTATCCATAGAGATTATACGGTAATGGGCGGTGAAGTGCATATTGACATTTACGATGACCGTGTAGAATTGGTATCACCCGGTGCTATGCTTGACGGAACACAGATTCAAGACCGTGACATATTTAAAGTGCCTTCCATGCGCCGCAATCCCGTCATTGCGGATGTGTTCACACAGTTGGACTATATGGAGAAACGTGGTTCCGGCTTACGGAAAATGCGGGAACTTACAGAGAAGCTGCCTAATTTCTTGCAAGGGAAAGAACCACAATATCAAACGGAAGCGACTTCTTTCTACACCACGTTCTATAATCTGAATTGGAGTGAGAACGGCAGAATACCTGTCGAGGAAGTGGCCAACAGGGTAAATAGTACCCTCGAAAAGTACCCTGTAAACGAAAAATGTTCGGGAGAAAAGTACCCTGTAAACAAAAATAGTACCCTCGAAAAGTACCCTGTAAAACGAAATGCCAACAAACCTGTTGGTAGAACGGCTCAACGTATTATAGATATGGTCATATCTAACCCGATGATAACTCGTGAAAAAATGGCAAATGAATTGGGTATCTCTTTGGATGGTGTCAAGAAACAGATAAAGAACCTTCGAGATAGAGGCATTCTCATCCATGAAGGTTCTGACAAGGCTGGTTATTGGCGTATAATTGTTAAACCATAAGCCGAGCAATAAACCTATGGGAACATCTTTCATTCCACTTTGTGCAATAATTGCCGTCTTGATTATCGCCTTTTTGTTTGCTTCCTTACCGCAGATAAACCATAAAACGCGATACAGAGTACTTTATGCAATAGCCATCATCATGCTATTTGCCGTTATTCCTATCAGTGAGTATATGTCTGAGAATACCAAAAATCCAAACAGCAATTATCTGCTTGTACTAATATTCGATATTGCAGTAGGTTATTTCTGTATGTACATTGCCGCATTGCTGAAATTCAATGTCCTTAAACGAAAGAATCAAGCATTGGAAAATGCCTTGACCGAAAAGCAACAAGAAAATGTAGCAATTCTATTGGAACATCAGAATGAAAAGCAACAAGCACTTCAGCAAAGAGAACTTGAATGGTTAGCAGATAAAATCAAAATGTTCACAGAGGAAGAGCAGAAAGCTATTCTTGCCAGTGCTTGCGCATTTGCAGAACACGGCTTGATAATCCCTCCCTCAATAACTATTCAGCAAACAAATACATGTAGTCAGCAAGATCTTATGTATTTTGTTTGTTCTGCTTTTTTCAACATGAGCAAGAAGCGTAGTGATATTGTAAGTTTCTTATCTCAGGTCTTTCCGCTTTACTTTCCTGCAGGAGAAAGTGTATTGGCTAAAAAGATGCCGGGATGGGAAAGAGTAAAAGAAAGGAGAGAGAAAGAAAAAGAAATAAAATAACGATTATGGAAAAAGAAATAATCATATCAACAATACTTGACGTTTGCAAAGACATGGGTCTAAACTATATAACCAAAGTAAAGTCTTCCACATGGAATGCAGATGTTGTTGTTGAACATAATACATACAAAGTGGCTTTCAACGTGTGCAAATGTCCTCGCAATGTAGAAGCTACATACAAAGCTATGCGTAAAGAGCGCGTTTGCGGATGTTGGCTACTACTGCCAGCCGCAAACGCGTCTTATCAGGAACAGAGCCTGCCATGTTTTAATCTCATATCCCAAACAGATAAGGAGTTTGTTTGTCTCAATTCTGTCATGAATGATAATTCTAATAATCAAATAGAATTACCAATGTTCCTTCATTCTCTTATTGATGGTAAGATAAGATTTGCAAAACAAGCGGAAATCAACAAAGTTGAATTGTGCTTCTATAAAAATGAATGTTGGAAGTGCCATAGAGAAAATGATGTATATTTCGTCAATTGTCTCTTTTCACGAGAAGGTGTAATGATTGGTGGGCAGCATTTAATGATGAATGAAGACATTACATTCAATCCATCTATTATCAAAGGACTTAAGAATTTTATACATGAGCATCCGTCTGAAACATTCATTATGGGCGAAATAAAACCAAGATATAGTAAAACGATAGGAGAAGCATATCCTTCGTTTGGTTGTGCCCAATGTGACAGTATCTTCGGAAACTTTTATCTTCAAGAGAATATGATGGAACTCATGTACTGTACGGATAATTTGCGTAAAGTTATTATCACCCTTGATGAACCAATAAAAGTACCTGCTCATTGTTGGTACAAAGTAAATAATTGAAATACAGGAATACATTCAAGAACAGTTTCAAAATAAATAAATCAGAATGAATATAATAGATATATATGACAAATTGAAGAATAGTTATAAAAACTATATCGGGAGTTTTGTATCCATAAAAGACGAGCGGATAAAGCAGCGGGTCAGTGAGGCAATTCAGAATGAGAAGCTGTGGCCTAAGGCTTTAGTCCAGTTCAATCCGAATTTTGCCCAAGGTCTTGGGGTTTCACAATTGATTAAAAAAGGACTTCCTATTCACAAAGATTTGGAACAATTTTTCAAGACTCCTTTTTACAAACACCAACAAGAGGCAATAGAATTAGGATGCCAAGACAGAGAATTTATAGTAACCTCAGGTACAGGTTCTGGCAAATCCCGTACCTTCATGGCTACTATCTTCAATTATGTTTTACTGCATCGGGAAGACTGCAATAATAAGACTATTGCCATCATTGTATATCCGATGAATGCCTTGATTAACTCGCAAGCAGAAGAGTTGGATCACTATCGGCAACAATACGAGGAAACGATGGGTGAAAAGTGTCCGTTTACATTCGGTAAATATACAGGGCAAGAGGATTCGCAAGCTCGTGAGCGAATGCAACAAACACCACCTAACATCATATTGACCAACTACATGATGTTAGAGTTATTGATGACTCGTGCCGGTGATGAAAAACGTCTTAGAGATTGTTTCCTCGAAAATCTGCATTATCTAGTATTTGATGAATTGCACACTTATCGTGGTATGCAGGGTAGCGATGTTTCGTTTTTAATTCGTCGTATCAAGGCGCAAGCGAAAGAGAATGTATTGTGCTTTGGTACGTCCGCAACAATGGTGGCAGACGACAAGTTGACTTATAAAGAACAACGCCAAAAGGTAGCAGATGTTGCGTCCTGTATTTTCGGTAGCAGATATGATGCAAGTCAAATTATAGATGAGACGTTGAAAGTCGGTCTGACAAATTCGAATTACTCTAAATCTGATTTGCTGACAGCAATTACTTCGCCTATACCTACAGAACTGAATGCAACGATGATTCAGAAATTTCCTACAGCAAACTGGATTGAACAGAGCATTGCATTACATTATGATGAACAAGAACAAAAATATTTTCGTGGACAGCCTTGTTCTATTGAGGATATTGCCGAAAAACTATTTAATTACATAGATAAGTCTATTACGCAAGAGAAATGTTTTCAACATATTATAGGTGTATTGAATTGGTGTAATGAAGTAAATGTCTGTCAAGGTACAAACCTGTTACCATACAAAATTCACCAGTTTATTCCTCAAACTGGCAATGTCTATGCGACTTTGGGTAATCCGATGGATAGGTATATTACTGTCGATGAAAAATTGTATTGCGAAGAGTTATCAGATGAAAGTAACAAAGTAAAGTATTATCCAATCATGTTTAGCCGACTCAGCGGACACGAGTTGTATTCTGTCAAAGTCGTAGGTAGTACCTTCTTGCCTCGCAACTTTGATGAACGTAATGAATCTGACGAGGAAGAGCAAGAACAGTCTGTAAACAATGGATATATTATTGTACCTCATGAGAATGAAAGCATAGAAGATTTCCTGCTTGACCCCAATTCTGACGATATACCGGAAGATTGGTACAAGTTGGA
Organism: Xylanibacter muris; assembly: GCF_013166605.1. GTDB lineage: Bacteria > Bacteroidota > Bacteroidia > Bacteroidales > Bacteroidaceae > Prevotella > Prevotella muris. The sequence goes on along the minus strand of NZ_JABKKF010000003.1, from coordinate 298,139 downwards.
CAGACTGGGGAATCGTAAATTCAAAAAAACGTATTCAGACCGATTCCCGAAAAGGATATACTTTAATGTATTGGGACAATTGTCTGAAACAGCTGATATACTTGATAATCCAATCGAAGGCATTTACATTTCCTGCCCATTAAAATATGATCCGACTGCTAAAGCCGTATATTCCGGTTCCAGCAAAGAATGGTCTAAATTGTCAAAGATTGGCAGTGAAGGTCGAAGTACAGCTACCACTGTACTCTCTTATGAGAATATCACTAAAATGAAAGATGCCGGAGTAGTTTCTGTTGACCGAAAGCTCATGACTTTCGTGGATGCTCGTCAGGATGCAGCACTTCAAGCTGGTCATTTTAATGATTTTATTCGTATTGGTAAAATCCGTTCTGCTATTTGGAATGCAGTAAAAGACTCCGACGAACCTATTGGCAGTGATAAAATTGCTCGATTGGTATTCAGACATCTTAATCTATCTCATGAGGACTATTTCCGTTACCCAAATTGGAGCGGTGGTCGTGCTAAGAAGGTGGAAGGTGTCATGGAGAAATATTTGGGCACTATCATCTATGATGATTTAGCCGGAAATTGGCAGGTCAATATGCCCAATCTGGAAGATTGTGCATTATTGAAAATCAATTATGAATTTCTTCATGATGAAATTACTGGTGAGAATGGTTGCGAACGTTTGTATGATATACCAGAATTGGATGGATTATCAGATGAAAGTAAGGAGCGTTTCATTGTTCAGATTTTGGACTATATGCGTCATAAGTTGTGCATTAATTCTGATGAGAGAACAGAAGAAGCAGCAAAGGATCTTGAAAAACAAGTTCGCGAAAATCTTAAAAGCCCGTGGACTTTGGATGATAACGACAGAATCACTTCCGCCCATGCCTTATGCTTTGTAAAGCCACAAAACAGACGAAAAGCATATGGCAAGGAAATAGCCGGCTATCGCTCTAAATTGGCATTCTTCATTCGTGACTTCCTCAGTGCTAACGGTGGTACCGCAACAATCGGTTCTGCTGAAGAGTATGTTTCTTATATGCAGTCGTTGTTCACAGCATTGGGCAATTACATAGATGAAAACGATGGAGCATATCAACTGTACTATTCCAGTATTTTATGGGAAAAAGGTGACGAAAAGAATGTTCGAACTGACCTTACCAGGATTAGAACAATTGGTGACGAAATCGTATATACACCGAATAAGTATTTCCAGGAATTTTACAAGAACATTCCTTTGGCAAACGTAAATTTGGAAGCCAAAGACCATACAGGACAAGTAACTAAATCCGAGCGTGAAGAACGTGAGCAACAGTTCCGTAACGGTGATTTTCCTGTGCTTTATTGCTCTCCTACAATGGAATTGGGTATTGATATTAAAGACTTGTCTATCGTGGGTATGCGAAATGTGCCGCCTACACCTGCGAATTATACCCAGCGTGCCGGACGTGCCGGGCGTAGTGGTCAGGCTGCATTGATATACACATACTGCCGTCCACGCAACTCCCACGAGAATTACTATCTTCGCCATCCCGAGAAAATGGTCAGCGGTGAAGTAAAGGCTCCACGCATGGAGTTGGTGAACGAAGAACTATTTTCCACCCACTTCCATTCTACGATACTTTCAATATGCCCCATTCCTCAGTTATCTAATGGTATTGCCGACCTTGTGAATTATAGTAATGCCAATGCGATTACCTTAAAACCGGAAGTTGTACATCATCTTCAGCTATCTGATGAGCGAAAGGCTGAGATAAAACATATATTCAAGCAAGTGATAACCGACCATTATCTGTCAAACAGAATTATAGATGAAATGCCATATTGGTTTACAGATAATTGGATGGATAATATCCTCAATAACTATCTTTCCGATTTTGACAAGGCTTTAAATCGCTGGCGGAGCTTATACAAGTTGGCTCAGCAACAAATTGAAGAGGCGCAGGCTATCATCCGAAACAATGTGTATGGAGAAAACTCTAACGAGAAGAAGGAGGCTTTGTTAAAAGAAAAGCGAGGCACAGAACTTCGAGACATGTTGCTTGGGCAGAATCAAGGAAAAAATGCTGAAGAAAACGAATTCTATCCATATCGTTATTTTGCCAGTGAAGGCTTCTTGCCCGGTTACAACTTTACAAAGTTACCTCAACGCATCCTTCTACAATATAAAAACAGTGATAAGGTTGAATATCTTAGCCGTGCTAAATCTTTGGCATTATCTGAGTTTGGTCCGCAGAATATCATATATAATAATGGTAGTAAATTCCGCATCTCACGAATGATGCTTACTGGGGACCCAACTCCCAATAAATTTTTCTATAACCCTAAAACAGGGGTTATCTATAAGAATCAGGAAAATGTCGCCCATCATACTGATATTATCACAGGTGAAAGTCTTGATGGCGTCTCCAAATTGATACCTGGTTACTGTATTCAATCGCAGGATATGATAGCCCAGGAGACTGAGAAAATCACTTGTCAGGAAGAAGAACGTAGTCGGAAATTCTATCAACTAAAGACCTATTTTTCTTCTGATGACACACGTGCAATGAGTACGTGCGAACTAAAAACAAAAAATGGCATACACCTCGCAAATATACGATACATACCTTCATGCCGACTGACTTACATTCTGGAATCCAAGAATGACAATAATGCTAATGGCTTCGCTTTCGATACAAAGACCGGTGATTGGGTCAGTTCTGAACGTATGGCAATCTATGCACAAAGGCAACAGGAACACCCAGAAGAGCCTAATTACATCAAGTATGTCAAATTATTTACAGAAACAACGGCTAATGCTATTTATATTCAGCCACTTGAAGCTCTTTCTTTAAGAGATAAGGGGGCTGTGCGCACATTCCTCTATGCCTTTAAGCAAGCCATTGAAGATGTGTTCCAAATCGAGGGTAGTGAAATTGGCGCGGATGTGATGGGTGAAGAAAAAATTCCTAATGTACTCATTTATGAAAATGCGGAAGGTTCTTTAGGCGTTTTAAGTCGCCTTGTTGCTGAACCTGCCTCCTATCGTGCTGTTGTGAAACGGGCTTATGAGATTTGCTACAAAAAAAATTCACAGCTTTCTGATGAAGAACGTGAAAAACTAATACCAGCAGATTATACAAATCTGCTCAACTATTACAATCAGCCGTATCATCAACTTATTGATGTACGTAAGATTTATGATACGCTTTGCATCATGATGAATGCGGATATAGAAATGCGTTCTGCTGGTCAGCATCAAAACTACGACAATCAATATAAGGCTCTTGAAGAAGCTCGCGATCACAATAGCAGTACGGAATACAAGTTTCTGAAATACCTTTACGAACATAAACTGCGTTTGCCGGATAAGGCACAACCCATGTTCCCCGAGCAGTACTATGTACAGCCTGATTTCATGTATGGTGACAGAATCGTTGTCTTCTGTGATGGCACTCCACACGATTTGCCGGAAGTACAGGAAGATGACCGGAACAAGCGTGAAGTGCTTGAAGATGCCGGTTATGTAGTAATAGCATGGCACTATGCAACACCTCTGGCAGAATTTGTGGCTGCACATTCAGATATATTCACCCCAGTAAGTTAATTGAAATGGAATATAAGACTGGAACACTCGTTGAATTTCGCTCACGTCCCTGGGTGGTTCAACAATCATCAGATAAAGACTTGCTTGTCATCAAACCTCTTGGAGGAACTGATGCTGAGACTGTCGGACTATACAAGCCCTTGTATGGCGACAAACTTGACACGACTGTTAGCTCGTACAATTTTCGTAAACCTTCAGCAGAAGATGTAGGTACAAACAGCTATCCAAAAGCAGCACGCATTCTTTATAATGCGTGTAGGCTGTCGTTTCGTGATATTGCAGGGCCTTTTCAATGCTTGGGCAGACTCTCTTTTGAGCCACGTCCCTACCAAATGGTGCCGTTGATTCTTGCGCTAAAACACAGACAGATACGCTTGCTTATTTCTGATGACGTAGGTATTGGTAAGACATTGGAATCATTGCTTATAGCCAAAGAACTTATTGACCGCAGAGAGATTCAGCGTTTTGCTGTCATCTGTCTACCACACCTTTGCGAACAATGGCAAAATGAAATACGTGATAAATTTGGACTGGAAGCAGAAATCATTCGTTCTAGTACAATTAGTCGTCTGGAAAAGAATATGCGTGCCAATCAGAATGTGTTCCGTGATATTCTTTTTCAAATCATCTCTATTGACTATATCAAGTCTTCTGACCGCAAACCGATGTTTTTACAGCATTGCCCTGAATTTATAATTGTGGATGAAGCACATACGTGCGCCAAGCCCAAGGGAGCAAATAAAGGTCAACAATTACGTCATTCTTTGCTCTCGGACTTGGCAAAAACTGAACGCCACATTGTTCTCCTGACTGCTACACCCCATAGCGGAAACAGTGAAGAGTTTCAATCCGTCATAGGTTTGCTTAAACCTGAGTTCGCTCATTATACTTTAGAAGACGCAAGGCAACGTGAAGAACTATCTCATTACTTCATCCAACGACGGCGTGCAGATGTAAAACCCTACGTTGGTGATGATGTAATCTTTCCTACTCGTGTGCAGTTTGATGCCAAGTACGAATTGGGCGAACAGTATCATGCTCTTCTTATGGATATAATTGACTATGTTCGTGAAGGAGTAAAGATTGCCCGCTCTTTGGGTAAGGTGAAGCAACGCTATATTTATTGGGATTTGCTGGCACTCATCCGGGGTGTCATGTCCAGTCCCGAAGCCGGCATCAGTATGTTGCAAAACAAGATATCCAAGCGTTCCAATGATTCTGACGATGTAGCAAACGATGAAGAGAAGATATATAAGTTCAACGATGCGCTGAAAGATGGACTTCTCGGTGACGATATACTTCCGGAATCATATGAGGAATCTTCTATCGGTGAAAAGAATAAGTTACGTTCTTTCATTACAAGGCTTCGTGAAATCAAAGAGAAGAAGCAAGATAACAAGGTGTTAGAGTTAACTAAAAATGTGGAGTTTGCACTCAATTCCAGCTACAGTCCCATTGTGTTTTGCCAATACATCCAGACAGCCGAGTATTGTAAAGACTACATTGCCAAATATCTGGCTTTAAACAAGAAATACAAGGATGTAGCCGTAGAGGTTATTACTAGTCGTCTCACAGATGAAGACCGAAAGATGAAGATTGATGAATTATCAAAAACGCCCCGTCATGTCCTTGTATGTACCGATTGTCTTTCAGAAGGAGTCAATCTGCAAACAGGCTTCAACTGTATCATCCATTATGACCTACCGTGGAATCCCAACCGTATGGAGCAGCGTAACGGTCGTATTGACCGTTTTGGTCAAACGGAAAAAGAAGTGGCTATTTTTACTTTATTTGATGAAGAAACCAATCCTGTGGATAAAATCATCATGAAAGTACTTTATCGTAAACAGGATCAGATCCGTAAATCTCTGGGTATCTATATTCCGATTGCCGACAATGATTCGTCGCTGATGGAAAGCATCATGGAGGAGATTATCGTCCTCGATACAAAAAAACACCTCATTCATCAGCCTACACTGTTTGATTTGGATGAGTTCAAGGAAACCACCGAGGAACATGACAAGCGTATCCAGCGTGCAGTAGAAATAGAGAAAAAATCACATACCTACTTTGCACATAACACAAAAGCAATGAATCCGACTCGTTTGGTGGAAAGTTTGAACGAAGCAAAGAAAGTAATCGGTGACATCTATGATACACGAGACTTTGTAGTCGATGAGCTTCGCCACGCCGGAGTGAATGTAAAGACAGATAATATGCCGCTTTGTTATTCGTTTCAACTTATCGAACTTGAAGAGAATCTAAAGCCATATTTCTTACAAGCATCCGATAAAAAAGGAGTAATACGTATATCTTTTGCTTCACCAACCCCTAAGAACTATATGTATATTGGGCGCAACCATATCTTTGTGGAAGACCTTTCGCGAGCAGTGATCAATGATACGATTAATGGCGGCGATTTGGGAGCGTGTCGTGCTATGGTGATTCAAACCGATAAAGTACAAACCATTACCACGGTATTGTTGATGCGTGTTCGCTCCGTAATCAGCGAAATAAAGCATAGTGATCACCAACTTGTAGGCGAAGAAATGATATTTTTGGGATATAAGGGAAAGGTGGAGAATCATGATTTCCTGTCAGAAGAAGAATGTCGTAATCTTTTCTTGGAATCACAAGCATCCGGTGATGTGGATTTTGTGGCTCAACGCAACATTTTCAAACGTCGTTTGGAGTGGGTAGATAATGAGACAACATTGCGTCTGCATACCGATGGTATAGCCACCGAACGGGCCAACAATCTCGTGCGTTCGTTTGCACAATATCGTACCTACCTGTCAGAGACAGAATATCAGGTGGTGAGTCCGGTTTTGCCGATGGATGTGATTGCAGCATTTGTTTACATGCCCAAGGTTCCTCAATTATAAAAGGTATTCACTATGGATTATACATCAATACATATATATGGTCATCTTCTTTCTGATGACATCTTGCACGAAATAGAAACAGATTCATCCATGCAAGGAAATCGTGAGCAGGACTTCAACCTTGATGTTTCGCTCACTGCTAAAATTGACAATGCATGGAGTAGCCTGCGCAATGATTGGAAGCTATTCGCCGAGCGCAACACGCTACGCGACCCATACGGTACGAAATCTGTACGCCGCCTGATGGAGCGTTTCTTTTCTAGTCTGGACTACCAACTGGATTATCAGCCGACTCAATTAGAGGTAAGCGAGCGTAAGTTTGATATTCCCTATATCTGTCCCGAACTTGGACAGATGCCTGTCATCATTGTAGGTGATAAAACTGGTGATGTCGAACTGGACACATTGGATAAATGTACGCTTGATCAACGTGTAAAAGGCGAGCGCCGACAAAAATCTCCTCATGCCACCATGCTCGACTATCTCAACAGTACCGAGCATATCTATGGTATCGTGGCCAATGGGCAGGTGCTTCGACTGATTCGCAACACAGGACAGTTGGTAAAACTGACCTATATCGAATTTGACATGCGTCGCATGGTCGAGGAAGATCATTATGCCGAGTTCTGTCTGCTGTTCCGTTTGATGCACACATCTCGTTTCAGCCATGGTGGAGATGATGCGTGCATCATGGAACAATGGTTCAATCGCTCCATTGAAAGTGGCAACCGCATTCGTACCGGATTGAGCGATGCTGTTCAGAAAACGATGGAAAAGCTGGGGCGTGCCGTTGTTTGTGGCGAAGGTGAAGGTAATGAAGCCTTTCGTTTGGCTGTTATAAATGGTGAAGCCAATGCTCAAACGCTCAACAAGGAACTAATACACTTCATCTATCGCATCCTGTTCCTCTTTATCATTGAGGACAGGAATTTGGTGTATCATATTGGTGAGCCGGATAAGGATGCTGATTATGACCGAAAGGTTCGTTGCCAAGACATTTACAAAAGGTTCTATGCTGTATCTCGTTTGCGTGGATTATCCGAATTGCCCCATTTGCGCAATGAGAGATACCATGACTTATGGGAAGGTCTGATGGACTCATTTCGTTTGTTTGAGGATGAAGCCTTTGGAGCGCCTCTCTGCATCAAACCACTTGGTGGGATATTATTCCACAAAGATACTTTGCGCTATTTACGCCGATGTCAGATTTCTAATAGGCAGCTACTTGAAGCTTTCTTTAGTCTGAACGAGTTTAAGGACGAAAAGCAAAATCGAGTAAAGATTAACTACTCTTCTCTTGATGTAGAGGAGTTCGGCTCAGTATATGAAGGTATCCTCGAAATGCGTGCCGTCATAACGCAAGGTACTTCTCTTACAAATTGGGACTTTACATTTGGTGCTGGTTTGGATAGAAAGTCATCCAGTTCCTATTATACTCGCCCCGACCTTGTACAGAATCTGATTCGTACCACATTGGAGCCGGTTATTAAAAAGCGCATTGCCCAATGCCAAACCACTGAAGAGAAAGTACGCTCTCTGCTCTCTATGAAAGTTTGCGATGCCGCCAGCGGTTCCGGTCATATTGTATTAGCTATGGCTCGTACACTGGCATGGTATATTTGTACCTTGCGTACAGGTGAGGACAATCCGGCTTCGCAGGACTACCGTGAAGCACTCCGTGAGGTCATTCAAAAGTGTATCTATGCCGTCGATTACAACCCTGATGCAGTGGAATTATGTAAAGTCGTACTTTGGATTGAAGGTTATTGTGCAGGTAAGCCGCTTTCATTCCTCGACCATCATGTACGTTGCGGAAACTCTGTGATAGGTGTTACCAATCTCGACACATTGCTCAATGGTGTACCTAAAGAGGCTTTCTCTGCCGAGAATAAAGAAGCAAAGAAAAAGATTATAGACTTGAATAAGGAAGCTCTTAAAGATGTGGCTTTGGTTCAAGACGGCAAGTCGGTAGGATATGCGATGACATTGTTTAGCGGAGACATTGCCATACAGAGCATTGACAGCGAGCAAGTAGGACTTGCCGGAAAAGTAAAAGAAATTAGTGCCCTGCCAGAAGAATCGCTTTTGCAAGAACTTACTAAACAGTCTAAGTGGGAAGAACTGATGCAATCGCCACGTGTAGAATGTTTGCGACGTGCTTGCGACATTTACACTTATAGTTTCTTCAAACAATTCAAAGATGAAGATTTTATTTCTCAATTTGACGAAGAGACAAATATATTCACATCGCTTGACATTCCCTATACCCGTACCGTTTATAATGCGTTGCAAGAGATAAAGTATCTTGATTACACAGCCGAAGAAATGGAAGGTCTGCAAGTGCTTTCCGATTCGTTCAAGCATGAAGTGAACGAAGTGGCACGTGCCAACCGCTTCTTCCACTGGTGCGTAGAGTTTCCCGAAGTCTTTGCTGATGGTGGATTTGATGTAATGTGCGGCAATCCGCCTTGGGATAAAATCAAGGTGGAAGACAAAAAGTGGTTTGAAAGTCATGGGCGTTTCGACATAGTCAATGCAGGAACAGCAGCTCAACGCAAAAAAGCAATTGCCAACCTTCCGATAATTGACCCAATATTATATAAGGAATATACCGATGCTTTGGCTTTTGCCGAGGCAGAGAGCCGCTTCGTCCGATTTTCCAGCCGATTTCCGCTTACTGCCACTGGTGATATTGACCTTTATCCAATGTTTGCGGAACTTTGTTTGTCTTTCTCCAGAGAGGCATGGGGGCTTGTTCTGCCAACCGGTATAGCTGTGAACGACAGCAATAAAGCATTTTTCTCAAAACTCATAGATGAGAACAGGCTTGTATCTCTCTATGATTTTGAGAATAAAGAAGCATTGTTTGATATACATCGTATGTTCAAATTTTGCCTTCTTACCGCAGGTAAGACACAGACAAAATCGCGTTCTGTTAGTGGAGGATTTTATCTTACACGCCTTGACCATCTGCTTGACCCAAATCGCATATACACGTTGCAATCTTCCGACTTTGCACGACTGAATCCGAACACCAAGACGTGTCCCGTATTCCGTACCAGTCGTGATGCTGAATTAACAGCAAAAATCTATCGTCATTCGCAGATATTACTTAACGAAACTACAGGTGAGAATCCTTGGCAAGTGAAGTTTGGAAGTATGATTCACATGTCTAATGACTCCCAACTGTTCCGCACATATGCCCAACTGATAGATGCTGGTGCCACCTATGAAGCCCCCAACTTCGAATTGGATGGCGAAATATACGTGCCACTCTATGAGGGAAAGATGATTTGGCACTACAATCATCACTACGGAACATGGCCCATAGAGGGTGAACGGCCCAACACCATTGAAACACCTTCACTTGAAGAATTATTGAACCCGACGTCTTCTATCATTCCATGGTATTGGATTCCACTTTCTGCTGTAGAAGACAGATTGATAAAGACTGATAAAGATGGAAATGTACTCTGGCAATGGAAACATAAGTGGATAATAGGGTTCAGAGATATTACTAACGCAACAAACGAAAGAACTTTCGTTTGTTCACCTATTCCCGACGCCTTCGGCGTCGGGCATAGTGCCACGCTCCTCTACGCGGAGCGTGGCACTATGCCCGGGGCGTTGCTTTTAGGAATGATGTCGTCATTAGTATTTGACTATACAACAAGGCAAAAAATCGGAGGAAGTCATGCCAGTATCGGTTTTGTCAAACAATTCCCGATACTTATCCCTGCACAAATACAAACATCAGGTTATGAACGTGAAATAGTAGAGAGGGTTGCCCGTCTCTGCTGGTTCAATCACGATCTCGATGGCTGGATGGAAGAACTGCGTGAAGAATGTCCGGAAGAATATGACCTGCCGGATGAGCCTATAATATGGAATGAAGAACAGCGTACCGTATGGCAGGCAGAGCTGGATGCCATATTCGCCCACCTTTACGGACTGAGAACAGAAGACCTTCGCTACATTCTCGACCCGGAGGATGTATGTGGAAAGGGCTGCATCAACGAAACATTTCGTGTACTAAAAGAGCGTGAAATCCGTGAATTAGGTGAATACCGCACCAAGCGTCTTGTGCTGGAAGCTTGGAACAAATTTGGATTTGATAACTGATAGAAGATTTATGCTGAGTAAAAAAGACATAGAAGAATTAGCTACAGGTGCAGTAAAACGTTATTTCAACACTTGTAACTTAATCTCGCCCCAAATTCAGGAGAATGATAAAACTCCTGATTGGGACGGAGAACTCAATCTATACGAAAGTAAAAAAGATATTAGGAAAAATTATATTGGAAGTCTTCGAATTCAGGTAAAAGGAAAAGAAGTTTCTAAATTCAAGAACAAAGAGACCTTCCCCATCGAGACCATATTTCTTAAAAATGCAAAAAACGAAGGATTCGTGTTCTTTGTTGTAGAAGTTATGTCCAATGGGGATAACAAGATATTCTACAAGAAGATGGCTCCTATTGAAATACGAGGACTACTTGCTTCCATAAATAAACAGCAAAAGACCAAGAATATGCCATTTGAAGCACTAAGCAGGGATAAATCCTGGATTGAAGTCGAATTGAAAGCTTTTTTGTCAGATTGTATCAAACAGAAAAGTTTCGCTTCAAAAACTCCATTTAGTATTGAAGATATTAAAAATGTCCATGATTACCAATGGGAATTTTCATTTCAAGGGAAGAAAGATAATCTATTGAAAGACTTTCTTGGAGGATTTAAATCCTTCCTGTATCTAAAAACAAAAGAGGGAGTCGAAATACCTATAGGAAATGGCTTAATGAATATAGTTTTGCCAGAACTGACTATCAATAAAGAAGAGAATGTTTATATTGGTAAAGATATTGTTGCCACAAATTATATTCTAACCTATACCAAGGAGAGCGTATCTTATAGATTGGAAAGCTTATTTCTTCTTAAATCCGAACAAAGGGCACCATCTACTAAACGTATAAGCACATTAGAAATATTGGCTAATACTACAGATGAGCAAATAAAAGCCTATGAAGTTTATAAGCAGCTCATAGAATATGGAAGTATGAAGTTTGGAGATACAGAAATAACAATAAATGCATCTAATAAAAAAGTTCTTTTATCAACGATAAATAAGCAGTTATCAAATCTAAATATTCACAAGGCTGTTCTTGATATTTTAAATATAAAGACCCCAATAAATTATAAGACGTTTACGGGAAAAGACAATTTTTCTATGCGCCAATTGTATAAAGCTCTTATCGAACACAAGGCTATTGGACTTACAAATCCGCAAAACATGTTTAAGATAAGCATTGCAAATATAAATGTGCTTTTAGTATGCCAAAGTGACAATAGAGAGAAGTTTTATATAGACAACGCTTTTACATCATCTATCGAGGTGATACAGAACAATGACGTTACCCCATTTCGAGTACCAATATTTTCTTTTTTAGAACAAAAGGGGTATGTACTCTTTGATAACATCCCTTATGATAGAATTGTAGAAGTATACAATGAGTGCTATATAAAAGATTCTCGTGTACTTATACAGGCGAACTTGGATTTACTTCACATGCTGAAGGCTTATGATGAGCTAAAAATGTCAGACAATTTAGAGAAGAGTAAGTTTACAATTGAAGTTGCACAATCGTTAGCGCAATGGCTTTTGAAACATGAGCGTGATAACTCAATGATTGCAATACATCAATTAAATATTTTGCAAATAATTAAACGTCAGCGAACATTTACAAAAAACGAAGTTAACTTATTGCTTCAACTGTCTCAAAACAATTCTGATATGGTAAAAGCAGGGGCTTTTTTACTGTTAGACAAGTTGGATGTAGCTCAGTTTGTAATTCAACAATTTCCAGAAGATATGAAGGCGCGTTTTATGGACTTTCCTATAGCTATTTTTGTTAAAGCTCCTAATTGTTGCAACAATTAGATAATGTATTTTGGTGTTAGGTAGGCAATACTATACAATGGTTAAAGAAAGTAAAAATGCATCCATAAAGACATTTGTTGTATTTGGTAGGTGGTAACAATATCACCTACCAAATACAAACTAAGTTATTCAATTTATTTTATTGCCTATTGCCTTTTCATACTGTTCCTTCACCACCCGATACATCGAATAATACGCAAAGGCTTCTTCTCTATGCTTCATGTTACTAACCGATGCTACAACAGCCCAGGTAACAATAATGACAACAAAGGCTGCAACATATCGAAGTTTGATATGATGCCCTCGTATAAACATCCCATTGATATTGGGCGGAATAACCGTTACTGGATTTTTCAACTCATTGATTTTGGCAAATATCTCGTCCTGCCGTTTTAATATGCAGTCGGTATTTGCTTCAATAGCCATACGATTGAGATTGTAATCGCAAACGTGCCGATAAAGATATTCAAGAAATTTAGACTTCTGCTTGAATAGTTCAATAAGCTTCGGAAACCATAGCGAGAACGGCAATGTGTCCGGCTGTTGCTTCCAGATATGTTGCTTTACCACAGACAAGGCTTCATTCCAGCAAGCACAGAAACTTTTGGCGACTCCATTATAAATGGTCTTTTCATCAAAGTCCACTTTTACAGATTGCTCTGGTTTAAGAACTGTAGTATTCTGTTTTTCAATACACTCTTTAAGCTCGTTGATACTTTGGCGCAAATTTACCAAATTTGCTGCTACTACATCTTCTTTCATTATCTTCTACGTTTTGAGGGTTTATAAAAAGGTTCGTTTCTTTGGTTGTCCTTGTCTTTGTCGTCTCGCCATCCCTGTTCATTACTTGTTCCTCCACCTCCACCGGAAGTTATGGCTTGATGAGGTTGAACAACCAGTTCCGCTACCACATTGCCCAACGTAACGCAAAGGCGATTAAAACTCAAATCACGGTCAAGTTTAGAACCAGCTATACTATACTCATTTTGACAGAATGATATACCACGAATTTTATCAGAGTTATCAGCACGATTAAAGCGTATATCTATACCCTGACCTTTGAGAAGGCCAAGAAAATCATCCCATGAACAAGATACAGCCAGTGCATCAAGAGTTGCAGAACGTAGATTATACTTCCGTAATTGATAAGGGCGCAAACGACTCTTGTTTCTGGCTTTACTATTCTTAGGAGCAAAGTACAGTTCATATTCTTTAGTCAAAGCCCGACATACTTTCGTATTACGTATTCTTTCATTGCTGTCAGAAATGAGATTGCCATCATTGTTTATCCGGTTAAATACCAAATGACAATGAGGATGTTTCGTGTCGTGATGTCGGGCTATGATATATTGAGTATTGCGAATCCTCATTTGTTCCATCCATTTCTTAGCAATCTCTACCATTAGCGCATCCCCTTCTTCGTTATCAGTGAAACGGCTAATGTCTTGCGAAGAGAAAGCAAGTGATACGTGTTTCACCGGATTTTTTACTTTCGGACGCATGGATGCTTGTATCTGAAAAGAATCAGCTATGGTTTTATTGCTGATGGCACAGACACCTTCGTGTGCTAATAGTGTGGCACACTTCTTTTTGTTCTTTTGGTCATTGGCATAATTCACTATTCCTCCAAAATCCGTTCTTGTTTTAATCTTTGCTATCATGACTATTGTTCTTTATTTGGTTGATAATTCTACTGACTTCTGATATGATTGAAAAGCATTGTTGTTTGACTGCTTCCAAACCATAAGTGTGCATCTGATGGGCAATCTGATTGACATTATTGGCGATGCCGGAAAGGTCACGGATTGCCGATGCCATTTCCGGACTGATGCGCTGACAGACCTGACAATCCATTGCCGCCTGATGGCAAAATTCATTGACTGACAATCCTGCCTGTTCCGCTTTGGATTGGATATAAATGTAGTCGTTCTCGGTAAACATTACCCGAAAACATTTGGAACGTTTCTGATAGTTCGCCAACTTAGGGCGACCGCCAAGTTTCTTCTCCTTCATATTTATCTTAACTTTCGATGTTTAAATTGATTTTTTGAGAGTGGCTGTTTCATTCGCTTGCCGCATAGGTTTTAGTGACACTAAAACACAAACTTGCCACTCAAAAAATCTTCCTATATTTCCCCTGCTCTATTCGGCATAGCTTGCCATCTCTGATAAAGGCTTCTATCCACTTGTTTGCCGTACTTCCATTTTCATTCAAAACTGAAACCGCCGTATCATAATCCTTCTTCGTGAATGTTTCAGGCAGCATATTATAAAGGGTATTCCTTCGTGCATAAATGCCAGTTTCTTGCGAAGCGGAATTAAATCGTTTGAACTGATTTCCTGACAAATTCTGATAAATAAATACGGCATGATAAAGTAAGGTTTCGCAAATATTCATGGCTATAGAATAGTCAAACTCATGGCAAAGCAATTGCTCTGTCTTGTCATGTGAGGAAGAATTGCGATGTACATTCTCCAAATGCCGGACAGCGGTCAGCACCATCATTATACGATAAGCAATCAGCCCCATCCGTCTGACTACTCCCTGCATCTTGTTATCCACTTCGTCACAACACTCTTCATTCACACGGCTGAGATATTCAATAAAGTGTTCCTGTAAATCAGAGGGAAGAGAAAAGGAATAATTACCCTGCCGTACAAAATTCTCATGTAAATGGCAGAATTTATCTCCCAACAGTTTGAACATGGCATTCTTGGATTGGGAAATATCGCTTGTGGCAAACACATTTCTTATACCTCGTTTGAAGCGGATAATATAGAAACAAAAGCGACTCATCAATCCGTTCTCTGCATCAGGTATCAATCTTCTTACCTGTTCTGGAGTTCCAGCCAAAGCTACCGATACTCTCGGATTGGCTACTTCACAATACTCTCTATCCTTACGCCTACTCAAACTTACCAATTCATGATGGAATGCCTTTCGCAACACATCGGAGTAATTGCCGTAGTCCGATTTCAAAGTCTGACTTAACGTGTCGCCCTCCGATTCAAACAGCAGCCCGATTCCGTCATTATCTCCTAATATCTTCAAGAAAGAGCTTGCGCTACTATTGGCTGGAATCACGAGCATACGCATGGGCGGTTCAGTTGGCGTAGCCATTCCATCGGTTTTCTTACCTTTAATATATGTGTTCATTGCTTCTTTATATTCCTGTTCCAATCGTTTGGAAAGTTCATGCAAATGGCGGTTGATGGGGGCTACCAATTCACGGCATAGAGTCAATGCTCCTTTTCCCATACCGGCATCCGCTACAACAAACAGATAGAGGTTGGGATAAACAATGCGTTCATCGTACACGCCACAAACATTATGAAAGCATACCGACAAACACACAATAGCCCCGATTAATATCGTATCACGGTCATCTACCGAAATGGAATTATTGACAACCTCATTTAGAAAAGGAGGAAGATGCTCAAACACACATTCAGGAAATGTAGGAAGTGCTTCTTCTGATTTTATCCATTTACCCGTTTTACCATTTTGGATATTTGGCAAAATGGATAAATGCTCTTTGAAGAACGGAGCCAATGAGATTCCAGCTTGATTTGCCAAATGGAAGAAAGAACGGATAGTAATGCCTTGCCCTTTGGAGTGCAGACAATGCGTGTATTGTTTATCCGTTTCTTCCTTTTGATAGGTAGGGTAAAACCTGCTAATGCGGTGGTAATACTCCCGCCCGTTCTCTCCCAATCCATCCACAAGCGCAAAGCCCAACTCCACCCAATCTTTATAATGAGGGGCTATATCAATGGCACACTGTTCTATCTCCCGAACAACACTTTCCACATCATCCTCCACCTTATTATATATAGGGGCAATACTTGGTGTATGTGCCTGTTGTATTTCAGAAGGGACATTCTCCCAATCTTGGGCGGAAAATATTTTCTTCGACATCATCTTTGTATTTAGGGTTAATATATACTTGTGGGTCGTAGGGTAAGAAGCATGAACGAGCCACATCACTGCCGGACATATCCACTAATGGCAAACCTGTCGCTTTGATACAGTTGGTAACAGCCTTGAAGTACCGGGAATGTTCCCAGCCTTTCAAATCAACAGGTATTATCCACTTCAATCCATTACCGGATGGACTGACAAATAACAGTTCTGTATCAAAATACTCATGGTTAAGTAATTGTTGCTTTAACCTCCCTATGTTATCCACATGATCGAAATCCAAACACATCAATCCTGAGTGCATAATCAGTTCCTTTTCATTCCGTTTTCGGAATAATCCCGAAAAAGTACAATAGTCAAAATGGGTGGCTTTGTACCTTTTGGCTTCAGGAGAGGACTGCATCTGCCGCAGGTTCTCGGTTTGTGGTTGGGCATAATGTCCGATGACATAACGATACACATCCACAATACCTATAGCCCTCATCGGTTCGATGTTTTGAATGGGCTTGCGAAAGAATGAAAAGCAATAGTCGGTCGTTTCCATCATCTGATAATCTTTTTAGATTCGACAAATCGTCTGGCTTCTTCCATTAAGTCATCTTGGGTCTTGTGCGATTTGTTCTTCAGCCAATCGTCAATCTCTGATTGCAGGAAAGCCAAAGCCTTGTTTATTTTATGTACGGGAATCTGTTTGGTTGACACCCATCCATAAACCGTTTGTTTGGCAGGATGTGATGGCAGATAAGCGCAAAGCTCATCTATATCCATCCACTTGGGTGAGTTACTTGCCTGTTTATACTGCAAGGCATTCACTTTAGATTGCAGTACTTCTACGGACTCAATCAGGTAGGACAACGCATTCGGCATTTCCTCCAATGAATTTACTTTATAGGCCATTTTTTCTTCGTATTAAAATTTATGCCGCAAAAGTATAGAGATGCTTATAGGTGCTAAATAGGTGCTTGACCGCCACCAATCAACCGCTCATTTACCACTGACAGATTTAAGTTTCATTAATACGAAAATTTATTGGGCAACATAATAAAAGGGGAATAAATGACTGTTTGGACTAACACATTCTTTACTGAACACCTCTATACTACAAAATACCCCTCAAAAAGTTGATGCTTCATGAGGGGTAAACGGTGGTAAGTATATGATTGGTATTACATAAGTCGTTGGTGCTCAATGGTGGATATAACCACCACAACCTATAAATCCAAATTTTCTATATGCAGTGTATTGGCGGCTTTCTCTTTTTGTTCGTTTACGATATGCGTATAAATCTGCGTGGTTTTGACGTTAGTATGTCCCATCAAAGACTTGATGGTGTATATGTCAACGCCATTTTCCAGCAACAGCGAAGCATAGCTATGCCGCCCACAATGGAAGGTGATGTGCTTCTTGATACCGGATGCTTCTATCCAGACTTTCAACGGGCGAGAAATCCAAGAGGCATCAGTCAATCCTTCAAAAACAAGTGCTTCATCATCGTCTGGACGTATGCCGCATAGTTGAAGTGCCTGTTGAATGACTGGCTTGTAATCGGGCCTTTTTGTCTTTTGCTGAATTACTACTGCTTGCCATGTACCTTTGCTTGTTTGCTGAATTTGTTTCCATTTCAAAGTTTGAATATCACTATGCCGCAATCCAGTGAGAATAGAGAACAAGAACGCACGTTTCAAAACATCATCCTTGCAAGGAGTATCAACCAACATTTGCACTTCATTCATGGTAAGCGCAACACGAGGCTTCTCTATGTTTGTTATTCCCTTTACTTTCGCGCTTATATCAACGGTCAGATATTCATCAATGAACGCCTGTTTCAGTCCAGCTTTAAGTATGGAAAAATAGGTTGATGCCGTGTTTTGTGAGATAGTACCTTTCTTATTCCCTCCCATTGGAGCACGGAGAAGGAACATCTTTATATCTTCAAGCAGTTTAACGGAAATCGCCTTGAATGGAATTGGTTGCCCTTGTGAATACATTTTCAATAATTCACCTACACGCCTCCAGTTGACTATAATCGAATCGGAACTATTGGGATGACGTGTGCTTATAATACGATTGAAATACTTGATAAAATCCTGTTCGCTCCGCTCATTCTGTGCAGCGATTTCGTTTTCCTTATCAGTGTATAGGATGGCACTATCGTATTCATGCTGCCGTAACTTCCGCACATTGTCGGCATAGATGCAAGCCTCTTGGTCTATCGTTGAACGGCATTGGATAATTCCATTCAAATCACGTTTAGGCTTATAGTTGAATGTTCCATCCGGCAAGATTCGTGCTATGGATGACTTATCCCAAATGGGTGTGGATATAGTTCTGTTGATAGATTCCACCACACGGCTTGCCCGTTTAGAACCTCGCTTATACACTGGGTATGACTCTATAATCAGATACCACTCTTCTTTATAATTCGACCTTCTGAGTTTGACGGTCACTTTGGTATTGGGTAATGCTTTCTTCATAACGACTTATACAATTTATCAATTTCAGATTTGGGAACATAAACATAGTTACCGATTTGGCGTGTAGGAATAGAATGACGGCGTATGTGCTTAAACACACTGCTGTCATTGATATGGAACTTCTTTGCGATCTCTCCGATGGTGTAACAATCTTTGGGTTCAAAGGACAATGCCTCCTTTTTTCTCTTTCTACTCCCTGCCTTTGTTTTGAAGTGTTCATCCATATACTGCCGACTAAGGCGTATCAGACGCTGACCAAAATTGTATGACGGTATCAAGCCTTGCCGTATCATACGATAAAGAACGTCTTTACTAATTCCGTAAATCAGCATAGCTTCCTTTACGGTTAGATACCCCTTACTGGATGGTATTCGTCTAATCAGTGCTTGGCGTATCGCTTCTTTCTCTTTTGCGATTTGTCTTTTCTTATACGCCCTCTTGGAACAAGCAGGGCAACAATACTTCGACACTAATGTCGGAGGAGTAAAGATTTTACCGCACTCCTCGCAACTTCTTTGAATGATGTAATTTCCTCTTGGCATATTCTTCTCGTTTTAAATGGTTTATATCAATTTAAGTTGTACCTTATCGCCAAATAAGACGTGTCGCAAACATGTCGCAAATAAGAGATAAAAAAGCCCATAGAAAACACATAGCAACCATGAACCCCATAAACGCAAAAAGCGTGCAACTCATTGAGCTGCACGCTTTTGCTTATTATTTATTATCTGTATCCTTATCGGAATCATTTGACCTCCTCAAAGTCGGCATCCTGAATGTCATCCTTACTGTTGCCAGACTGCGGACCGGCTTGCTGACCATTGAATCCCTGGTCTGCACCGGGTTGTCCTTGAGCGCCTTGATACATCTGCTGGCTGGCAGCCTGCATTACCTGGTTGAGGTTGTTGATTGCATTGTCTATAGCAGCAACATCACCACTTTTGTGTGCGTCTTTCAAAGCCTGAAGAGCACTTTCTATACCAGGCTTCTGGTCAGCCGGAATCTTGTCACCGTTATCCTTCAGGAAGTTCTCCGTTGTAAAGATCATGGAATCCGCCTGATTCATCTTATCGATACGCTCACGCTCTTTCTTGTCGTTTTCCGCATTCTGCTCAGCCTCAGCTTTCATGCGGTCGATCTCTTCCTGGCTCAGACCGGACGAAGCTTCGATGCGGATAGCCTGCTCCTTACCGGTGGCCTTATCCTTTGCCGACACTTTCAATATTCCGTTTGCGTCAATATCGAAGGTCACTTCAATCTGTGGCACCCCACGGCGAGCCGGAGCTATGCCTGTAAGGTTGAACTGCCCGATGCTCTTGTTCTGTGCAGCCATCGGACGCTCACCTTGAAGAACGTGTATTGTTACTTCTGTCTGATTGTCGGCAGCTGTAGAGAACACCTCGCTCTTTTTGCATGGAATTGTCGTATTAGCTTCGATAAGCTTTGTCATAACACCGCCCATTGTCTCGATACCTAATGTAAGAGGGGTAACGTCAAGCAATACGATGTCGCCTACTCCACCTTCCTTGTTGAGAATTGCGCCCTGTATTGATGCACCGACAGCCACGACCTCATCAGGGTTTACACCTTTTGAAGGCTCTTTTCCAAAGTAGTTCTTTACAAGGGTCTGTACTGCAGGAATACGGCTTGAACCACCTACAAGAATCACCTCGTCAATATCCGATGTTGATAGCTTTGCATCACGCATCGCATTCTGGCACGGAATAAGACAATTCTGAATCAGCTCATGAGCCAGTTGTTCAAATTTAGCACGTGTAAGAGACTTGACAAGGTGCTTTGGCACACCGCCTACCGGCATGATATACGGAAGGTTTATTTCCGTTGTCGTTGAGCTTGAGAGTTCAATCTTAGCCTTTTCCGCAGCCTCCTTCAAACGCTGCATAGCCATCGGATCCTGTGTGAGGTCGGCACCTTCATCGTTCTTAAATTCCTGTACAAGCCAGTCTATGATTACCTGGTCGAAATCATCACCGCCAAGGTGTGTATCACCGTTTGTAGAAAGAACTTCAAACACACCGCCACCAAATTCAAGGATAGAAATATCAAACGTACCTCCACCAAGGTCGAATACGGCAATCTTCATATCCTTGTTTGCCTTATCCACACCATAGGCGAGAGCAGCGGCAGTAGGCTCATTCACAATACGACGCACATTAAGACCTGCTATCTGTCCTGCTTCTTTCGTTGCCTGTCGCTGAGAATCCGAGAAATATGCAGGAACTGTTATAACGGCATCCGTAACTTCCTGGCCGAGATAGTCTTCCGCCGTCTTCTTCATCTTCTGAAGAACCATGGCAGATATCTCCTGCGGAGTATATTTACGTCCGTCAATATCAACACGTGGATAACCTCCTTCATTGACTACCTTGAAAGGTACACGGCCGATTTCCTTTTCTGTCTGTGCCCATGTCTCACCCATGAAACGCTTGATACTGTAAACAGTATTCTTCGGATTGGTGATAGCCTGACGTTTTGCCGGATCACCTACCTTACGCTCGCCACCTTCAACGAATCCGATAACGGACGGAGTCGTGCGCTTGCCCTCACTGTTGGCTATTACCACCGGTTCGTTGCCTTCAAATACGGCAACACATGAGTTTGTTGTTCCTAAGTCGATACCAATAATCTTTCCCATAGTTTTATCTTTTTAATTTTATTATTCAATTCAGTTGTTTTCGAGCTGCTTTCACGGCTCGTTTATTTTATTGCAAAGCGCATGCCAAAATACGAGATATATTTTATTGTGTCCATAAAACTCTGTCATATTGGCATGCCGCCTGTTTCATTGCCCCTTCTGACTGTTATACTGGCAGTTCTGCCCATCGTAAATATAAACGAGTCAGTCAAACCGTACTGGAACAATGCCGGGCCGGCCTTTCATTATCATGACAGTAGAAGGCAGGCCCTCAGTATACGTTAGGGTCATTGTCATACAACGAAATTACGTCTTTGTCTTATTTGCATCCATTTCTCCTTTGCAAGCGTCTGCATGTCGGTTGTTGTGTCATATTCATCGACAATCTCCACTCCAAGCATTGTTTCGATGACATCTTCCATCGTTACGATACCTCTCAGGCATCCGTACTCATCAGTTATTATTGATATATGCTCTTTTTTCTCAAGCATCTTTTCCCATATATCGGATACAGGCTCATGCTCATTGAAAGACAATATCGGACGTATGATTTCGGAAAGTGTCATATTGAAATTGTCTTCGGTTAATTTTTCCAATAATGCCGCTCTCAATACATATCCGGTTATATAGTCCTTGCTTTCCTTATATACAGGGATACGCGAATACGGGGTGAACTGCTTGTTTGAATAGAATTCCCTCAGGTTCATATTCTCGCTTGCCGAGGCTACTACAACACTTGGTGTCATAATTTCTTCAGCCGTTACATTCACCAGTTTTATGAAATTCTGTATCACCCTGTTTTCCTTAGCTTTGAAGACCCCTTCCTCCACACCGACGTTCACCATTGCCGACACTTCCTCTCTGCTGACAGACAACTGCTGTTGCTTAGGAGAGAATATCTTTGTTATCAGTTCGGAAAGCAACACCAACGGATAAGTTATGAATATCAGCAAATGTATGATTCTTGTAGAAGGCAGGGCAAGTGTACGCCAATATGACGCTCCCACCGTTTTGGGTATTATCTCGGATAATACGAGAATCAGCAATGTCAATATGGCAGATATTATGCCAAAATACTCTTGTCCGAAAATCTTAACAGATTCCGAGCCGACCCCTGCCGCACCGATTGTGTGGGCTATTGTGTTCAATGACAATATTGCCGCCACGGGTTTGTCAATATTTGTCTTATATTCCTTAAGAAGGGAGGCTGAGCGTGCTCCCTGGTTTTCCTTCATTGTTATGAAAGACATTGGAGTTGATAATAATACCGCCTCAAGTACGGAGCAAAGAAAAGACAGTGCCAATGCACCGAATAAATATAATAGAATAAGTCCCATATCATTTAATATTATTTTATGGCCGGGATTTCATCCGGCATTTTCCCGTCATGACAATATCCTGGAAAATACATACGGATTGACGGAAACTTTGAATACTATATAGGATATATTTTTGCTGTATATCCTGTCATGTTGATAAAATAAGCAGATAAAACAAACGCTATGCCTATTCCCGATAAATGCAAAACATTTGTCGTTTGTTGATCACAAAGTCATTTATATCATCAGGATGCCGTAATTCTTTCCAAAATACCGCACAGCCATTACCCTCATGGCATACGGCATAATCCGATGTCATTGCCGAAAGGGGCAGATTTGCCAATAAAAGGGCAAATAAAGTGTTGAATATCCTGATACATCCCATATATTTTGCAAATGTAGTGAATATATCCGGGTTATATAGGATTCACATAGTTAATATATATAGAAATATTCTAACAGAAGTTTGTTGTGTTTCTTTATAATGGTAAATATATTTTAGGCAGCCATTTTATTATATAACGCATGACTTAAAGGCGGAGACCTGAAAAATACAAGTCTCCGCCTTTAAGTCATGCGTTATTCTCTTTTTCTTTTATTGCCTGCATGATAAGCGTTTCCAGTTCCTCACACAACTCAGGATTGTCTTTCAGCAATGCTTTCGTGGCATCACGTCCCTGAGCAAGTTTAGAGCCGTTATACGAGAACCAGCTTCCGCTTTTCTGTATGATATTATATTCAACTCCAAGATCCACTATCTCGCCGATTTTCGATATTCCTTCTCCAAAGGTAATCTCAAATTCCGCTTTACGGAAAGGAGGCGCCACCTTGTTCTTTACCACTTTCACGCGCACCTGGTTTCCTATCACATTATCTCCGTCCTTTATACTTGTCACACGACGGATGTCCAGGCGCACGCTCGCATAGAATTTCAGGGCGTTACCACCGGTTGTAGTCTCCGGATTTCCGAACATCACTCCGATTTTCTCACGCAACTGGTTTATGAATATACATGTGGTATTTGTCTTGCTTACCGTAGATGTCAGTTTTCTCAATGCCTGACTCATAAGCCGCGCCTGAAGCCCTACCACATTGTCGCCCATGTCACCCTCTATCTCTTTTTTCGGAGTGAGGGCGGCCACCGAGTCAACAACAAGGATATCGATAGCCGATGAGCGTATAAGCTGGTCGGCTATCTCAAGAGCCTGTTCTCCGTTGTCCGGTTGGGATATCCATAAATTATCAATGTCCACTCCAAGTTTTGCTGCATAAAACCTGTCAAAGGCATGTTCGGCATCTATGAACGCCGCTATTCCCCCGGCTTTCTGTGCCTCTGCTATCGCATGGATGGCCAATGTTGTTTTTCCGGAAGACTCAGGCCCATAAATCTCTATGATTCTTCCTTTGGGATACCCCCCTACTCCGAGAGCCACATCCAGACCGATGCTTCCTGATGGGATTACCTCAACATTCTCTATATGCTCGTCACCTAATTTCATGATGGAGCCTTTGCCGAAATCTTTTTCTATTTTCGACATCGCAGCCTGAAGGGCTTTCAGCTTTCCTTCGTTGGTCTGCATATCTATTGACGTGTCTTCTTTCTTTGCCATTTTATAATCGTTATTTCAAATTAGACCTTTCGTGTCTGATGGTCTTCCAATGACCACGCGACCGTCTCATATATAAATAATATTATATTTGCGGTCATGACGGCCAATGGTCGTCTTATAAAAGTCTCATCAGCAACGACTGTCATTTTGTTTAATATACATGGATATTGTCTCCTTTAAATGACGGATCAGAGTTCAAGATCTTCTCCGAACACCTCATTCCATGGCAATCCCTGTTTATTGAGCTGCTCCATGAAAGGATCCGGATCGAATTCCTCAACATTCCACACACCGGGCTTACGCCATAGTCCCTTGAAAAACATCATGGCTCCTATCATTGCCGGAACACCGGTCGTATAGCTGACCCCCTGCATGCCGGTTTCCTTATACGCATCCTGATGCCTGCAATTATTATATATATAATATGTAAGCTCTTTACCGTCTTTTATTCCCCGTATACGGCATCCGATGCTGGTCTCCCCGTCATAATTCTCGCCCAAGTCTTGCGGATTGGGCAAGACGGCCTTAAGGAACTGTAAAGGAACGATTTTCACTTTTGCAGTTTTTCCCGAACCGTCGGCCAGCGGCGCCTCATATTCCATCTCGTCAATACGGCTCATTCCTATATTTTGTATGACGTCAAGATAAGTAAGGTATTGCTGTCCGAATGTCATCCAGAAACGTGCCTGCTTGATTGTAGGATAATTCTTTACCAGACTTTCAAGTTCCTCATGATGCATCAGATAGCTTTCACGCGGACCTATATTCGGATATGTCAGAGGCTTGTGTATTTCCAGCGGCTCTGTCTCTATCCATTCCCCGTCTTTGTAGTAAAGCCCTTTCTGGGTTATCTCCCGTATGTTGATTTCCGGATTGAAGTTCGTGGCGAAAGCCTTATGATGGTTTCCCGCATTACAGTCAACGATGTCAAGATAATGTATCTCGTCAAAATGATGTTTGGCGGCATAAGCCGTATATATACCGCTCACTCCAGGGTCGAACCCGCATCCGAGGATTGCTGTCAGACCGGCTTTCTCAAATTTGTCCTTGTATGCCCATTGCCATGAATATTCGAAATGAGCCTCATCCTTAGGTTCATAATTTGCCGTATCAAGATAATTGCATCCGCATTCCAGACATGCATCCATTATTGTCAGGTCCTGATACGGTAAGGCAAGATTGACAACCAGTTCGGGCTTGTAGTCGTTAAACAGAGCCTTGAGCTGTTCCACATCGTCAGCATCTACCTGAGCTGTCTTTATATTTGGATTCCCTATGGCTTTTACAATCTCGTCACATTTCTCCTTACGGCGGCTGGCAATCATAAACTCAGTGAACACATCCGCATTCTGAGCAATTTTGAACGCAGCGACAGTGGCGACACCGCCTGCGCCAATCATAAGTACTCTTCCCATTTTCTTTTTATTCTGTTTTTATTAATTTATAATCCGGTTATTTCTCTTTTATCTCATCACTGCTTATTCCGAGTGCGCTCATTAGCGAATACCCAAGAATTTCCTGATTGAAATTACCGCCCGGCATTGGCTGCATGGCAAACACCGTGACCCGCTTGGTGTCATCCCTCATATTCCTCATGCAGCTGCGTATCCGGCTGTGTATGTCTCCCTCCCCAGGTACCGCCATTATGCGTTTTACCTCATCGCGTGAACACACGTTTTGCAGAATGTCGAGAAACATGTCGTCGGCAGTCGTGATATCCTCTACCGGCAATGCGGTTATGGTAAATTCTCCGAGATTGTCCTTGAAAGCTTTTCCGTTAAGTTCCTGCATGTAGTTTCCCGGAGTGAAATATTCAAGCCGTTTGCTCTCCTTGCCGTATATTATGATCACATGTGTGTTGTTATCTCCTTCACGCACCCCTCCGTCAAGCGCGATACAGTCTATCCATCTTGCAATGTCGGCGTTATGTATACGCCGGCCTATCATCCTTTCAAAATTAACAATAAGGTTAAATGCCACCTTATCTATATAATCACCGTCTGCGACGATTATATTTTCGCTCCAGACTGCATTTTCTAATTCATTGTTCATAATGCAAAGATAATGCAAAAGGCAGACAAACACAAATAAAACAAGGTTAATTTTTTTGTACTAAAAATAAATAATACTACTTTTGCCGTCAAGCCTGTACAAAGGACAACGAAGAAAAACAGCAGTCTCACATTACTTGATATAAATCAATGCAAGTATCAAAACTTTCGGTCTTAAAATCAAATAACTTTGGTTATATCAAAATTTTAGGCATACCTTTGCAACACGAATTTAATACAAACCTAATTCAAAATGAAAAGTATTCTTATTGGCAGGCCTCAATTGGAAAAAGAGGTCAACAAGATTGCTGAAGTTGCCGGATATCTGTGGCAGAACGGATGGGCTGAGCGCAACGGCGGCAATATCACAGTAAACATAACTGAGTTTGTCGATGACGAGATAAGAAACATGGCTCCTATCAGTGACGTAAAGCAGATCGGAGTTACTTTGCCGGCACTGAAGGGATGTTATTTCTATTGTAAGGGAACAGGAAAGCGCATGCGCGATTTGGCACGCCGGCCCATGGAGAACGGCAGTGTAATCCGTATTCTCGATGATTGTGCAAGCTACGTCATAATAGCAGACAATGCTGTCATGCCTACAAGCGAACTTCCTTCACACCTGACTGTGCATGCCCATCTGATTGAAAGCGGCTCTGCATATAAGGCTACTGTCCACACTCATCCTATTGAGTTGGTTGCAATGAGCCACAACAGGGATTTCCTTGGCAAGGATGTGCTCACAAATATCCTGTGGAGCATGATTCCCGAGACAAAGGCTTTCTGCCCGTTAGGTCTTGGCGTTGTTCCTTATGAGCTTCCCGGTTCAAACATGCTTGCTGACGCCACTCTGAAAGAACTGGAAGACTATGATGTTGTACTTTGGGAGAAACATGGAGTTTTCGCAAAAGGACTTGACGTAATGGATGCCTTTGACCAGATAGACGTATTGTCAAAAAGTGCAAAGATATATATCAATTCAAGATGCATGGGATACGAGCCTGAAGGCATGAGCAAGGAACAGATGGCAGAAATGACCAAGGCTTTTAACTTGCCGAGATAGTATATTATCATAGAAAACAACTACTGACTACATATATAATCATTATTACTTACTATTTATAGTAGAAAATAAAATCCCGTGGCTGTGAAGTTACGGGTTTTTTAATGCTTCCATATCCCACGTCTTTTCACTCCTCTTTGTTTATTGAGTTCAAGGCATTCTTTTACATCGCAAAACGATGTTCATACTCATCGTATGACAGTCTTAAAACTCATATATTCGCATGAAGAACCCACGTCGCCCTCTATATATGTAATAAAAATTCACAAGCCGATTTCACTTCGTTTTCCGAACCTCTTATCAAACATATAATAAGCTGACACACAACATGTTAGCAACCAACAAAAAGTATGCCAAAAATGAATGGCCTGTTCATGCATGATGAATAGGCTATTCACGGTCGATGAACATGCCATTCATTGAGCATGAATAGGCCATTCATCATAAGAGGATTTTATATATACCGAAAATGTAAATAGATTTCAAAATCCCACATAAATCATGGCTTTTTTGATAAATTAACAATGTTTGAATCGCAATTTCCAAATATTGGCAGAATGTACATGGCCCAATAGAAAATCAGTGGGGATTATCTTCATTATGTCTCCAAGGGACAAGGCATATACCTAATATACCGTATATATATGGTTGCTTTCCGCATACTCGTGTATAATAAATCCGGGGTGTAGTCGTCCACCGTTTGACACATGCCGAAGGCATGTCCCTACCTGTGACAGGGTCCTGCATACCCACATGATGCTTCTACACTCCCTTCCTTTTTCTCCCTTTCGGGGAGTCGGAGGGGCTCCTTCCGCTTTGCGATGTGTATGGTGTGTATAAGAAATAGAAGTGTGTGGTCGTTTGCCGCCTGACAAGTGCCAAAGGCACGACCCTTCAGCCTTTTTCCGTTGGTTGCTAACATAGAAAGCATTGTGGATGAGCGTTTTCGTATGCCTATTGTCAGTTTGTCTTAGCGAAAACGTCGGTAAACATAAACATTTCCGTTCCGAAAACATTCATGCCTTTAATCTTTTCAGAAGGCCTCTCTATACTTTCCTTCCTCCTTATCGTTAAGCATGCTTAAGTATGACTTATATCTGCTTTCTGATATATAATGCTCTTTTACAGCCTCAACAACGGCACACCCCGGTTCGTGAGTATGCGTGCAGTTGTTGAATCTGCAGTCCTTTGAGAAATGAAAGATTTCCTTGAAATATCCGGTTAATTCCTCAGGTTCCATGTCAAAAGTTCCAAAACCTTTTATTCCCGGGGTGTCAATTATGTATCCTCCACATGACAATGGAAGCATCTCGCTGAATGTCGTAGTATGCATTCCGGTGTTGTGCGCGTCGCTTATTTCCGAGGTACGCAGGTTTGCCTCGGGTATTATCCTGTTTATAAGCGTTGACTTTCCCACTCCGCTATTTCCACTCAACACCGTTGTCTTTCCTTTCAACAACGGCATCAGCATATCTGTCCCTACATTCCTTTCAGCGGATATGGCCACACATCTGTATCCGATAGTCTCATAAAGCGTGATCAGCATATCCTGATAGTGCCTGTCTTCATCGGAAAGTATGTCATTCTTGTTGAACACCAAGACCACAGGCACGCCGTAGGCCTCAGCCGAAGCAAGAAAACGATCGATAAACGTTGTTGATGTTTGTGGATGATTGACCGTCACGACAAGCATCGCCTGGTCCACGTTTGCGGCTATTATATGGCTTTGTTTGGAAAGATTCGGAGATTTCCTGATAATATAGTTCCGCCTTTCCTCAATTGAGGAAATGAAAGCGGTGCCTTCTTGGTTGGTAATTATTTCCACCCGGTCACCCACAGCTACCGGATTGGTGCTGCGGATGCCTTTCAGGCGGAAGTTTCCTTTTATCTTGCTGTCTATTATCCGGCCGTCATCGGTTTTCACGGTATACCAACTGCCGGTGTTCTTTATTACTAAGCCTTTCAAAGTTATGTCGGATAAAATCTATTCTGATGTCTTCTCCGTAAAAGCCTTATACGGTCATTATTTCCTTTTCCTTTGCGGCAAGAAGCTCATCCACCCTCTTTATCATCTTGTCGTGAATCTTCTGAAGATCGTTTTCCGCATCTTTCTCGTTGTCTTCGGAAAGACCGTCCTTGATCGCCTTCTTCAGCTTGTCCTTCACTTCCGCGCGTACGGTCCTTATCTGAACCTTAGTGGCTTCTCCTATCTTGTTGCATTGTTTGGCAAGTTCCTTACGTCTTTCCTCTGTCGGCTGCGGTATTCCGAGACGTATAATCTCACCGTTGTTTTCCGGAGTGATGCCTACCTCCGAGTCCATGATAGCCTTCTCTATGGCCTTTATCTGTTTTTTATCCCACGGACGTATGGCGATGCTCCGTGCATCCGGAGTGCTGATGTTCGCAACCTGATTCAACGGAACCATTGAGCCATAAGAGTCTACGCGTATTCCGTCAAGTATGGCCACGTTGGCACGACCGGCACGCACACGTGACAACTGCTCATCAAGATACATTACACCCATTTCCATTTTTTCCTCGGCAGAGGACAATGTTTCTTTAACGTCTATCATAATGTTCTGTCTTTATATTTTCATTCTAAGTTACAAATTTAACGCTTATAATTTATTCTTGCAAATATTTGATTATATTTTTCATCAATATGACGTTTTTGCACCATGAATCATATT
The DNA here is from genome assembly GCF_013166605.1 of Xylanibacter muris. Taxonomy (GTDB): domain Bacteria; phylum Bacteroidota; class Bacteroidia; order Bacteroidales; family Bacteroidaceae; genus Prevotella; species Prevotella muris. The sequence goes on along the minus strand of NZ_JABKKF010000003.1, from coordinate 267,939 downwards.
CCCCCGTCGAGCACCCATAATCCAAGCCTGTTATCATTGCGCAAGGCAAGGCGAAGTATAGAGTGTCCCTTATCGGGCGACCGCAACTCAACCACTACATATACCCCGGAATATCCGTCGGAACGGAAAGTGTCTCTAACGGCAACGAACTTATAACCAGAATATTGGGCAAACAGGGTAGCTGTATCATACGCAGCAAGAGCCTCCCTTGCATCTGTTGCGTCTCCGGCCGTGATAGCGGTAATTATTCTTTTGGCCGCACCTGCGGCTGTCTCATCATTCAATACGGCGGAACGACTGTCCGGTCCAGATTCTGCAAATTGACGCATATCGGTCCAAGTATGGCTTTCAAGTGGTATGTCTGTGGCCTCCGGCAACACGGCGGCGGCTCCGTATTTCATGTCGCGGCTGTAGAGAACAAGCTGGCGGCGACCGTCAGTCACGACCCAGAAACGCAGGCCGAGCAGACGGCCGGTAGCGGTATCGAAACAGTATTCGCGGATATTATTGAGATAGTCTTGCGAATGGCTGCTGCCGAGCAGAGGATGGGGACTGTATTTAGGGCCGGACATAACTGTAAGCGTCACTGTGGAGTCGGTGCGGCTGGTAGTGTATGAATCTCCCGAGTGTTGTGCCGCGCACATTTTCTCATAGCTCATCAGCTGCGCCACATCGGCTATCACCGAGAAATAGTCGATGACATCATCCGCAACCGGCTGTATGAAAGCCTTGTCCTTACCTGTCCACCACTGATATTGTGCTTCTCCGTCGCACACCACATAATGGCGGCCGCCTTTGCTTAGGCTCCACGTCCGGCGGCCGGCGGCAGTGCCGGCACAAAGGCGGTGTTCGACAAACGGTACTGAGACATCGATATAGTTGAAATTCTCATCGGGTAATGTGCGTACCATCAGAGTGGTCGAGAATTTAAGATTATGCCCCATAGCCTCAACGGCACGGTCAAAAAGCTCTGTAGCTGTAGACGCACGGGCTTCCGTGGCAGAAATGTGGTAGAGACCTATTCCGACTACCACGACTACTACTGCAGCCACGGCAGACAGCCATCTGCGGAAGACGGATCGACGTGAAGGAGCCTCTGCTTCCACCTGTACCTTACACTTATTTTCCACAGTTGCTTCACGCCGAACCCCTCCCATGTTTTTACATGGCGTAAGCATGGCCACAACATTCTCAAACTCCCGATAGTATTCACGGCAATCACCGCAAGAGGCGATATGCTCCAACAAAGCCTTGTCCGGCTCACTTTCATTGTTTTCCGGAACATCAAACAGTTCCTCTATTCTTTTCTTAAACTCATCACATTTCATAGTCTCTTTGTTTTTTGGGGTGAATCATAAATCATCTTTCTTATTTTCTCTATGCCGTACCTGAAACGCGACTTCACCGATGATTCGGGGATGTTTAGAATCCCAGCAATTTCACCAAAACTCTTGCCGCCTATGGTACGTAGTGATATCACTTCGGCCTGTTCGGACGGAATAACATCCATCAGACGTGTTATACGGTGATATTCAACAGTAAAATCATCGTCAGTCTGCTCATCATCCGGCACATCGGCTGTTATCTGCACAAATGCGGGTTCCACATGCCGCTGGCGGTAAGTGAAACAGGCATTGAGCAGGCTACGGTATAAATAACTCCTGACATCGGCTATCGACACCATTTTTGACCGTGTCCACATCTTCATCAGTACATCCTGTACAATATCATTCGCATCATCGGCATTACCCGTACGATAGCATGCCAGCCTATAAAGGCTGTCACGTTCTCCGGCAATTACGGTCTCTAACGCTTTTTTATTATTTCGTTTCATATAAAATACGGCTTTTTACAAATAGAGACTTGTAAGAATGGAAAAAGATTTAAAAACAAATATATTTATGCTCATATTGGAACATTACGAAAGAGATTTCCCTTATTCTAATTAATACAAAATTAAAAATAAATACCGAGCAGTCAAACGTTTATCTGTGTTTTTTCCAACCAAGCGAGAACATATTACAGCTGCTTGAACGGGTTGAGACTAAAATAACATCCCGGCATGTTTTATTAACACCTTCCGACGAAACCGGATAATAATTAATGTATATATAATATAATGACATTTATGATTAACAATCATTATCGTACAACAAATGCCGTTTCTATTGAAATTTCGTATTTTTGCACCAATAAAAGAATCAGAATACAGTTTTAATATGGCAAATACAGTAAATACAATTACAGAACTTGTGGGTAATACGCCACTGCTCCGCTTGAATAAGTTTTCAGAAATAAAAGGCACAGGTCCTATTATTGCGAAGATAGAGTTTTTCAATCCCGGCGGCAGTGTAAAAGACCGCATTGCCCTGGCAATGATTGAAGATGCCGAGCAGAAAGGGCATTTGGCTCCGGGTGCAACAATAATTGAGCCTACCAGCGGCAATACCGGTGTCGGTCTTGCCCTTGTGGCGGCGGTCAAGGGCTATAAGCTCATCCTGACCATGCCTGACACCATGAGCATGGAACGGCGGAAGATTGTTGAGGCATACGGTGCTGAAGTGCGTCTGACCCCCGGTGCCGATGGTATGACAGGTGCCATACACGAGGCAGAGAGGTTGTGCGAATCCATTAAAGGAGCCGTGATACTCCAACAGTTTGACAACAAGGCCAATCCGCGCATGCACGTTCTTACCACCGGACCGGAGATATGGAAGGATACAGACGGGGCCGTTGACATTTTCGTAGCCGGTGTAGGCACAGGCGGTACAATATCTGGAGTTGGAGAATATCTGAAAAACAAAAAACCGGAGGTGCGAATCGTGGCAGTGGAGCCTTCTGATTCTCCCGTTCTTAACGGTGGAGCAGGCGGTCCGCACAAAATACAGGGCATTGGCGCAGGATTCGTCCCAAATACATACAATCCGTCTGTAGTGGATGAGGTTCTTGACATTTCGAATGACGATGCCATACGCACGGCCAGAGAGCTTGCCGCACAGGAAGGACTGCTTGTCGGTATATCGTCAGGAGCCGCTGTTTTCGGTGCATTGCAGCTGGCTCTGCGTCCGGAGAATAAAGACAAGTGTATCGTTGCCCTGTTGCCCGACACCGGTGAGCGTTATCTGTCGACGGTATTATATGACTTTAAGAACTATCCGCTTTGATGCGGACTCCTTTTACAAGAAGTATAAAGCGTTTTTACATGGTTGCGCAGGCGGCTTCATAAAACAATGAAGCCGCCTGTGCTGTTTTCCCTTCCTTTTCAATAAAATACAGCCTTTATAGTTTATCATAAAGCAACTGCATCTGTCGAAATATTACCGGTCGCGATACCATATCAGAATCCATATCATACATCATTATTTTCCATAAAAAAGACCGTAATACAATAATTTTTACGGTCAAATAGCGTTGATTTTAAGATTTCATTCGAAAATATCTTCAATTATTTTCATTTGTTTGTATTTTCTTTGTATCTTTGTATCGGACTTTATAAAATCTTAATTCATAGTTGTCGAAAGCATAAAAATTCTTTCATGGCAACAGGTGAGACAGCTCACGCCGTGCCGAGTATGGTGAAATCGGAAGATGTATCTATGCAAGGAGGGCATTGGGTGGGAATTTAGTCCATACATATTGAAGGCGTTTACTCGACGCTGTGTTTGAGACCCATCGAATCTAGCAAATTCAAAGGTATTATTGTCTTAAACTAAGCAACGGTAGATGTCCCGGGTGTGATTATATCAAACCTGCGGAGACCTTGTAAGCACGGATTGTACCTTTTCAGGCGCAATATAATTGTTTATATAGGTCTCTTAACAGTGAAGATTATTCATATCGGCGTGGGCTCTGACGTTGTCTGTTCGACAATAATAGGCAATTGCTAGAGCCTCGATGGGTGGGATGGACAACAGGACGATTCCACGCTTTTCTATAGCCGTAGATTCTTTATATTACGGACACATAGCCGATATGAACGCATTGTCTGATGCGAACACCCGACGAGGCGGGAAAGAACCTCCCAACATTGGACTTACCTCCAATGTATCCCCCGAAGCCCACAGCTCACAAACAGGGGTGTCGGTAAGGTATGCCCATGACGAAACAAGACAATGGTTCGTTCTGCGCGCTTCTTACGGAAGAGCGGGAAAAGCGTGTGATATATTTGATAAAAAACGGATAGAGTATTATTTACCATTGCATCATGTGATTAAAATAGTAAATAATAAAAAGAAAAGAATACTTGAACCCTTACTGCCAAACTTCATATTTGTATATGCCAAGGAAGAAGATATCAGAACTTTTGTCGGCACAACGTGCGCAACCACACTCCTAAGCTTCTATTATAATCATTTCAAGGTAGACAGATTCGGAAAGAATCCCCCATTGACAATAGACTACAAAAGCATGATGAACTTTATAAAGGCAACAAGCACCGGCAATGATAATGTCCGTGTCGTAGAGCCGCAATCATGCCGTTATAAGAGCGGTGACAGGGTGAAGGTCATAGACGGAGAATTTGCCGGGGTCGAAGGCAAGGTCGCACGTGTCGCAGGACAGCAGCGTGTGATAATCGAGCTTGAAGGCCTGTGTTTGATAGCCACGGCATACATCCCCTCGGCGTTTTTAAAACCCTTAGACAACGACATACCTCCCTCTGAGGTTGTTCGTTAAGTCAAATGAGCGGTATCAAGCTTGCATGAACATTGCCATGGCGAGAAAAGGTGCATGAATTATGAACCATATTATAGAATTATTATGAGCAGCAGAATTATAGATTATTTTAACGGGGTGGATACGGATATAGTCCATATAGCCCAGTCGTTCGCCACAGACAATATGTCGCCTAAGATTGAACCGGTACATCTCTTTAGGGCATTGCTTCATAAAAGTTCCGGACTTGTCAACTTTATAGAAGACACGCTTGACGAAGACTATTATTATTTGGTTGACTGGTGTGACATTCATATCCGGCAATGTGAGAGATCGCCCTATCTGATGAAAAAAACAGAATTCTCACGAGACTGTCAATCTGTAATAAAAGAGGCGGAATCTTTTGAAAGACAATACAACACCACTTCTTACAAGACAGAATTCCTGCTGGCCGCGCTGGTCAGTCCTGGTGTAGGCTTTACATCCGAACAGTTGAGGACAATGCCGCTTACAAAAGACAAGATACTCTCTTGCATAACAGACGGCCCAAAACCTACGGCCCATAATAATGAATCTAAAAAAACGGTCTCATCCAGTGGAGAAGCCCCAAACGGATATTGTATCCCGCTGGCAAATAACGGCAACAACACGGATGTTATCGGAATGGACGGCAGTTTGCGCTCATTCATTGAAATTCTGGCAAGAAAAGACAGGGCCAATGTTCTTATTACAGGGGATACAGGAGTAGGCAAGACGTCTCTGATACGCGGATTGGTAAATCTCCTGACAGAAAACAGACTACCTGCCTCAATATGCAATATTGAACCATACGAGCTTGACCTTATTTCCTTAAGTCAGGGTGTCAGCTATAAAGGAGAAATGGAAGACCGGTTCAAATCAGTGGTTGACGGACTTACAGACAAGGAACATCCTGTCCTTGTTATTGAGAATTTCCACCGCATAGGAGAAGCCTCGTCGTCACTTAACGCCATAATGCCGAATATAAAAAAGATTCTATCCAACAATTCTCTTCAGTTCATCTGTACGGCTTCTGTCGACGGCTATACAAAGAACATCGAAAAGGACAGGGAACTTACAGCTTATTTCGAGAGAATATCACTCGAAGCTCCCTCTGAAGAGATTGCAGTGGAAATATTGGACAGCAAGAAAAACACATACGAACAATACCACAATATCACTTTAGGCACAGATGTAATACCGGAAGTGGTACGCCTTGCAAAAAGATACATGCCGGAACGCAACCTGCCTTCATCCGCAATAGACCTGTTGGACAGGACAATGGCGTCTGTCAAGATAGAAAACGAATTATCCGCACCGGAAGGAATGACGGGTAATGAAATACTGTTGCACAAAGATGAAATCCGTAATGTCGTATCCAAAATGACCGGTATTCCGATGGGAAACATACAGTCGGAAGAAAGGCAGAAACTGTCGAATGCCGAAGAGATTCTTCATAAAAGGGTTGTCGGACAAAACCATGCCATAAAAAGTATCCTTGACGCTGTTTTCGAATCCCGTTCAGGCCTGAACAAGAAAGGACAGCCTATAGGCTCGTTCTTTTTCCTTGGTCCCACGGGAACAGGAAAGACGGAATTGGCAAAAGCCTTGGCGGAATTCCTGTTCAACGACGATACTTCCATTCTCAGATTCGACATGTCCGAATATAAGGAAGAACATTCCGTCGCTCTGCTTTACGGTGCTCCTCCGGGATATGTCGGCTATGAAGAGGGAGGACTGTTGGTGAACCAGATCAGACAACACCCCTACTCTGTGGTTTTGTTCGATGAGATAGAAAAAGCCCACAGGTCGGTGTTTGATCTGTTCCTGCAGATACTTGACGAGGGAAAGCTTCACGACCGTCTTGGACGTGTCGGGGATTTCTCAAATGCGTTGATTATATTCACATCCAACATAGGGAGCGACTACATATTCAAGTCTTTCGGTGAAGGTCATGTGCCCACACACGACCAGATGCTGGAAGTGATGCAGGGACAGTTCCGTCCTGAATTTTTAGCCCGTCTCACGGAAATCGTGCCATTCTCTCCGATTACACCGGAAATGATAGACAGAATCTTTGACATTCACCTGCAGAACCTTCTGAAGATGCTGAAAGAGCAGAACATTTCCCTGACCATAGACGAATCTGCACGAAAATATATAACCAAGGTCGGATTCAATGCCCATTACGGAGCACGGCCTATCCTTGGAATCATAAGAAAAGAGATACGCCGCCCCTTGTCAAAGCTGATTATCTCAGGAGACATAAACAGCGGTGATTCCGTCACTATGAAATATAGCGATGAAACCAGGGAGATTGCATGGGACATAGAAACTCCGGATTAATATGACTGTATGCTATGGGGTTACTGAAACGGCTTAAAAGCTTATTCCATAGAGAATCAGGAAGCAATGAGCAAGAAGAATCAATTCATAACACAATAATTAGAAACAACAAAACAATGGCAAGAAAAACCGTAATTTCCAAAGTCGTAGAGGAAAATGCACAGGACGGTATCATTGAGTTTCCGCAAAACAGGACGCTCTATGCAGACCAGTTCACCGATGCGGCTCCCAACTCTGATGAAGACAGGGAAGGCTTTAAAGCCAAAAGCATGAAAGATGTATTTGAACACTTCCAGCCTGCAAAGGAAGGGATCACCCTGTCCACAGAAGATGGTGGAGCCGTTTATGAAGATTTCCAGTTTAAGCAAATCAAGGATTTTGAAGACGAGCAGCTTATCGCTCAAAGCGAATTGCTCAGCGGAAAGAAATCCAAGATTGACGCATACAACTCTGTTATCCGCCAATTGGAGAAAAACAAGACCCTTCGCAATGCACTTAAGAACGATGCGGCACGCGAAGACTTGAAAAATGCCGTAAAGGCTCTTCTCGCGGAACTGGAGGATGCCGAATAATAATGTATAAAAAATAAAGATATTATGGCAGCAGAAGAACAGAAATTGTCTCCAAAGGCCGAAGGGCTGGAACTGCAGGAGAAAAAGACCGTATCCAATCCGGCAGGATTGCTTCAGGACAGTTTGGCGGGATTGGACAAGTTCGGCGGATTCCAGTTGTTGAAGGGTCTTATAAAGGGAATAGAGAATATGGATCCGCGAAGAAAGGCCGTCAAGAATGTTTTCTTGAACGACAGTGCATACGAGGATGCAAGAAACCGTTTGAAGAACGAACTGTCACTTTGGGTTGAGCTTCTTGAGGCAGGAGGAAAAGACCCGATGGAGATTGTCGAGGCATGCAAGAAGGAATGTCAGAAAGCGGAAAGGAATCTGAGCGAGAACCTGTTCTGCATTCATGACGAGATACGCAGTCTGGAAACCGCTTACAGAGGTCTGGATGCGTTCTTTGCGAATGCCGGACAAGGAAAGGTCGACTGTATAACTCTGATGAATGTCAACAAGGAGGAACTTGGCGACAATGACTCGGAAGACACTCAGGCTATCCGTGACGAACTTGAGCGTTATTACGACCGTCTGAATCTGAAAAACAACTACAGCATGCTGGTGGTGCCGGGCTATCTTGGCGATGCCGAGACCGTACGGATGTGGGCACAGACAGCCTATAGGAACAAGGTCATCATGCTGACCGACTTTAAGGACAGCATGAATTTCGAAATGCTGAAAGAGGAACTTGACGATGCAAACCTTCAAGGCACAGACCCGTATATGGGCAATGTGGTAATGACGGCCAATTATATCCTCGGACGCAAAAAGTCAGAGATGGCCGGTGAAGACGAAGACTTGTATATACCCGCATCAGGAGCCTTGGCAGGCAGAATGTCAAACACGGATGAAACCGTAATAGCCCAGGCTGCTGCTGGAAAGCGGTACGGAACCCTCGACAATGTGAAAGGCGCACGTATGGATCTGCGCAAGTCGGAGATCGCTGCGCTTATAGACCTTGGCGTCATTCCTATGGTTGAAGAAGACGGGCGCACAATGGCATTCTCAAACCACACATTATATAACGGCGCGTCAAAAGGCTTGCAGGAGTATTCCATTGTTCGTGTGTTCGACTGGATAGGCAAAGTGTTCGGGAATTATTGTAATGACCACGCAATGGAGATATGGACTCCGGCAATCAAGTCTGAAATCACACAAGACATACATAACTTCCTCAGCGATTACAAAGGTCCAGGCGGCATCATAGAGAAATACACCAACCTGAAAGTAGACCAGGACCCCAAGACAAAAGATATAAGCATCAATGTGGAGATCACTCCATTCTTCGCAGCCCAGAACTTCTTCATCGAAATGACGGGAAGAAACACGGCCGCAGGTGTGGACTGGGAGCAGAACACCAAATAGTGTCCAATAAAATATATAAATTAATTTTAAAATTATTAGAACAATGGCAGAAACAAGAACAGTGACCATCAATGCAGATGGTATTCAGGAGCGTGAAGTGGCATACGTACGCTACGAGCTCAATCAGCAGACCGATGTGGAAGGACAGCCTACAGGCCGTACACGTGGCGGAAAAATCACCGTTAAGGTAAAATCCAAGAACGACGGCAACACCGAAATTCTTGAGTGGATGTGCGACACCTACATGAGCAAGAACGGAGTAATCTCATTCCCCGACAAAGACGGTGGCGAGATGAAGCGTCTGAACTTCAAGAACGGCTATGTTGTAGAATATGCCGAGACATACGATGACACCAACGAGAACAAGCAGTTTGAAGAATTTGTCATCTCCGCCAAGGAAATCCAGGTCGGCAACGCTATTCACAACAACAGCTGGACTATAGACAAGTAACCCTGAATAAAAGGACACAAAGGACGATTGGAGGCTGTATTCATGACCGCCTCCAATCATCCGCTTAAACATTTTTATATATGGCACTGCAAGGTCAAGTAAAAATACAAGGAGGAGGAGAGTACGGCATCGTGGAATGCGAATATGAATTCTCTCAGGCTGTCGATGATACAGGTAAGCCGACAACCCGCACGATGGGCGGCACCATCCGGTTTGTAATGCCCGCCACTTGTGATGACGACCAATTCTTTTACAAGTGGATGTTCAACAAGACTGCCGTACATTCGGGCACGTTCAGGTTCTGCGTGTTCTCCAACGACAACAGAAGACGGTATAAGACCGTAAAGTTCACAAATGCCTATTGCATAGGACTCAAAGACTATTTTTGCGACCATGACAGCAAACTGATGTACACAACCGTCACAATCAGTGCTGAGGTTATCCGTGTCGGGACAGGATTTATGGATTCCGCCGTCTTCACCAACGACTGGGCATCATTAGCATCTCAAATACAAAACATGTCTAATTTATAGCCAACAACCATGTCGATATCCATTAAAAACATTTCGGTTGCCATTGACGGAACGAAGTCAACAGGCTTTTGCATTGAATTGGACGGAACAAGATGGAGGCTCGACAATTTCATGCTGAGCCAAACTCTCCTGTCTCCAAATTTTCTCTCTTTCTCATTACACAAGGAACCGGATGAGAGAATCAATGAGATATCGTTTAATGTATGTGGCACAATTATCGGCAAGGATGTGTCAATTTCATTAGAGACGGACAGCATTGAGAAAGAATCCCTTAAAGCGGAAACAGACTCCGTGGCAGACATCGAGTTTGCCGGTGTCATTACAGGAGCTTCGGGAAGCAGAAACAGAAGTGAGTTCACAGTAAACGTGGAAGCATACAGCCGCGATGCCCTGCTAAATGACAATCCGACATGCAAGTCATTTGAAAATCAAACCTTAAACGATATTGTAAACGATATAATCGACGATTACTCCCAAGACCTTGACTCGGATATTGACGCACGTTTCACCGATACAATTCCGTATTGCGTTCAATACAATGAAACAAACTACCAATTCCTTCAGCGTTTGGCCCGACGCTATGGAGAATGGTTGTATAACGATGGAAAGAAAACCGTTTTCGGCAATCTCCCTGAAGGAGAGGATGTAAAGCTCGTCTATCCCAGCCAGGACGTTCCGTCATATAACGTAGACTTGAAAATGCGGCATGTGGCTTTCAATCATGTCGCTTCATCATACAACTCATACGATACCAACCAAAAAGAAGGTATCGAGGAAATGCAGCGTGAATACAACACACTCAGCGAACAGGTATTCCAGGCGTCTCAGTCATGTTTCGTAAAGCCAACCCTACAAAATCTCCATTCCGGAGGATTCGCAGATACCGACGGACGAGAAACAGTCCTGAACATATCGACAAAGACACAGGCAAGGGGAGAAAAGGCAAGTATGCTGACCTATTCCGGCACGACATACTGCTCAAAGATTAAAATAGGCAGCAAACTGGTGATTATTGACAACTATATGCCTGACACTTCTGTCTTAGAGAAAAGCAAGGTGGAACAAGACGAGATTCTTGTAACGGAACTTATACATTGCTTCTCCGCCGACGAGACATACAGCAACAGGTTTATAGGCATTCCGTCTGCTTGCGACTATCCACCCTATTCCGACAGCGACGTCTACCCCATGGCCCAATCTTGCCGCGCGAAAGTAAAAGACAATGAAGACCCGAACAATTTAGGACGCATCCGCGTGCAGTTTGACTGGCAGTCACAATTGGACGACAATATGATGACCCCTTGGCTTCGCATGGCCCAACCATACGCAGGAGGCGGAAAGGGCTTCAGCTTCATACCGGAGATTGACGAAGAGGTAATGATAGACTTCGAAGGAGGAAATGCCGAACGACCTTACGTCAAAGGCACATTATATAACGGTGTAGGCGACCCTGACGGAGCCTGGCTGCCAAACAACAACAGCAGCAATCAGGTGAAGGCCATCCGCACGCGCAACGGCCACACCATCGAGATACACGATGAGGGTGATGACGGATATATCCGCATCTACGACAATGAGAAAGAGAACTATATCCTCACCTTTTCTACCGATGAGAAACTAATCAAACTGGAATCAACGGGCAATATAGAGCTTTATGCCCAGAATGATATCATCATGCACGCGGGACATGACATCAACGCAAGTGCCGACAACGATATATTCATTGCAGCCTCACATGACATGCAACGCACCGCTGACAATGACATACGCGAACATGCCGGCAACGACCGTTCCACGTCAATAGACAGAAACGATTCGCTTACAGTAGATGCAAACCAGTTTGTCAGGGTGAATGACAACAAGGACGAACAAATAGCGCACAAGCTACAGGTGACGGCTGAAAACATACGCGAGGAAGCGAAACAGTCATTATTGGAATACTCGACGGTTCATCACCAAAAAGCAAATGCCACTATGGCGATAAATGCCGGTACACAGATAGATATTAAAGCCGGCAAGGTAAAAGTGAACTGACGCTTAATCAAATTGACTTCAATATTTGTTTATGGACACACTGGGGACAATAGGAACCTTACCGAAAAAGATTGAAGATATCACATCCAATATCTCAAAGGGCGCAGACAGTGTTGACAAGATGGTGGACAAGTTGGATAACGCCGTCAACAATGCACAAGCACATAATCCTGTAAGCCAAACCGTATTAGGAGGATTGTCAAAAGTTACCGGAGCATTGGATACCGCTACAGACAAACTCAGTAATGCAGGTAAGATCATAAAAAATACAGGAAGTAAGGTTTCACAATCCATCCAACCGCTGAGTTCCGCTGCACAAAAAGCGCGGCAGTCGCTTTCAGACTTAAAGAATTGCCAGGACGTAATAACCACATCGGCATTGTTGGTGAATGCTGTTGTCGACAGTTGTTCCGGGCATTTCCACCCGAGGACGAACGAGCAGGTTCTTAATAAATTTGACGCACAATGGGATTCATGGGCAAAAACTGTCAACGGAATATACCAACAATTATCTCCTACCGGCCAGACAAATATATTGGAAAGTCTGGCAAAGGGTGGTTTTGGTAATAACATCTTCTATCTCGGCAGTGCAATAAAAAATGAGTCGGCAGGCGTATTTGGAGGAATAGCAGACTTTGAGGATGCCTTGCATGCTTTTAGAGGAAGCTATCGTAACCCGATTGAAGCAGCAAAGAAAATAGAAAAGGGAGTAAAGAATATAGTAAATGCCACAGAGAGGGTTGCCAATTCCATAAATAACATGATAATGACATATCAGAAAGGAATGGGACAAGATGTCACAGGCAATCCAATCCTTTCGTATATAGGCAATCTGCACAATACCAAGGCTGTAGGGGCAATAAACAAAGTTTTGACAGCAGGAGGCGGGGCCGCAACATTATTCACCGATGTGAACAGTCTGCAGGGAGCATTGAAAAGCAAGAATCCCCAAGCAATATATTCGGCAGGGAAAAAGACTGTTGACGATGCAAAGAAAGTCTTAAAAGGACTGAAGAATGCGACAGAGGCCACAAAAACAACATCGCTTGCGCAAAGAACAATGGCCGGTGGCGCTGCACCGGTAAACAATACTCCCGCAGCACAAACACAGCCTCCACAGAATGACGATAATGATAATTCCGGCAATTCCGATTCATACGTTTGCTCCGGAGCCACTATGAAATGCAGCTTCGGTGACAAAAAAGCCAAACTGACTGTTTATCCGGACCGTACGGTATTCCTTACCGGACAACCAATGGCAAACATCACAGACCATGTCTCTTTATACAATATAGCACCGTTTGGAAAATGCCATACAACACGGTTTCCCCCGACAGGCGCAGCAACATCTGCAGCTCATGGAAAGCTTACTCCAATGCCATGTGTGCCCGGCACTAACAGCAACTGGCTTAACGGCAAGGATGATTACATAATAAAAGGCGACCCCGCTTTGTTGAAATCATCTTACTGCAAATGCTGCTATGGAGGAACAATAACTATAACCGATGACGGACAGAGATGACTCGCTTAAAAGAGAGGCAAACCTTTTGCAAAAGTTAATGACAATAAGAAAGGCAATTTGCAAAATAACTATAGAAAATATATATGAAAAGCGAAAGACAAGCTTCTCGAATATTCCACGACTCACCATCAGAAAGCATCATACGGAATGGGAGTAAATACATAAAGCAGAATCAACATCAAGGCCGCAACAGTGAAAGTTAACCAATAAATTAAAATATATGGATATGACAAGTTTAAATTTTTTCGAATCAACTATAAATGTGAATATCATGATTCACAAAGGTTCTCATATCATAGTATCAAACAACGGAAAGATTCTTTTCCAAGGAACTCGTGAATACTGCATGAACAGGATAAGAAGCATAGTCAACCAAATGTCTTCTTTAGGAGATAAGAAAATAATATTCCATATTCAGAACATGACCTTAGGTGACTCTATTTATGAATATGATAAGGTGTATTTCAAAAATCATATAGCACTTCTGAATACTTCAAGTAAATGCAATATAGAAGTGAAAGCAGGATTGTATAACGTTTTTGCATAACACTCCTTCCCCCATAGACGGATGAAGAAAATGACTGTATCGTAGAATATTATTCCGCCATATTGAAATCAAGTACCAACCAATATCTATGGGCATAACGATAAGTATCGTTAGTCGCTTCACCAGTAATCGCTTCTTTTCAACGTCTGCAAAGAAAAACATACCGGAAACAAAATACCGGCAAAAAGATTGATTAAAGTTTTAAGAAGAAACTGTATGTCAAGCAATACTATTGATTCAAAAAATATAGATAAAAAAGACAAAACGGAATCTCAAAAGCGCAAATTGAGATTACAGTTGGTTCTACTGTTTTATGATAAAAAAAATTGGTGGGAAATACAAAACAAAACGGCTGATTATGGAGATGACATCTTCATTACACAACATAGTCAACTTTTTGCAAATACAGAATTTTATATCATTGAAAAAGATAAAGTAAAAGAAGAAAATATAGATACTATAAAAGAAAAATTATGTATCAAAGAGGAACTTACTGGAAATAAGAAAGAGAATAGAGAACTATTTCAAAGGTTCCAGGACAATATAATCATGAAGATTCTTCACTATAAATGTTTATATGAAGAAATATATTTGGATATCTTAATACCCCAAGACAATGATTTCGGAATTATAGCTTCAATATATGAATTATTCCTTTTTGACAAATGCTTTGTAAAAAAATGCAAGGGTCTAATTAATATAAAGAAAAGTACCATATCTATATTATATCCTCCCAAAGATATCAAAACCGATCAAAATAAGCCCAGTAAGAATGATGCAAAAATTGCTGCCTTAATGAGCCATTACGTATACTTTTATCTTGATTGGTTGGAATATGTTCATGTCCACATTAATAGTGCAAATATATTCAAGTATGGAAATGCAATATTCAAGCATGAATTAGAAAAGTATAAAAAGTACAAATATAATGAAAATAATGATGAATTCAAGGACATCATAGATGAATTTAATATTTTAGAAGAAGAACGTGGCATTGGTTTTTTAGGTTGGAAAAAAGTGATAAATGAAATCGGAATAGGCGGAGAAAGAGTAAAACCAAGAATAATCAATCGTTTACGAGAAATTGCAAAGGTCACAAACTTTTCAAGAAAACTGAAAGAAATTGAATTAGAAGATCAAACCAAAATAAATGCCACAAAATACATAGAAGAACTTATAAATGATTTTATAACAAAGCGTAAAGAAATAATAAAAAGATGTATTGGGAAAAGAAATATTTTGGAATCATTTTATCTAAATATTAGAATTAGAAATAGGTTAAATGAATATGTAGAAAACACGTATAAAGAGGAAGCAAAATTCATAAAGTCTGTAAAGAATACATTGAATATAAAAATTGACGATATTATAAATAAATATCCAACAGACAAGGAATCTTATTTCAAGAAGACAAAAGCCTGCGTAGACAATATTTATAAATCCATTAATAATGATAAATCCATTAATAATGATGATAAATGGACCAATTTAATAAAAAGGCTTATTAATAGAGCATTAACCATTTATGAGGAGAACTATTTTAAGAAGAATATCATTTTATCAGGATTATCAGGCATAGCAACACTATTATCAAAAGGAAGCACGAAATTACAAACTGAATTAAATACAATAGAACAATTAGCCATAAACATACAAAAAGAATTAAATGATAAAATTGACAATAGCATTGTGGATCCGACAATCAAAAATAATGTAAAAGAAATAATAATTCAAATAGAAGCTATTAGAAAGAATATGGAAAAACCAGTTCAAGGTTCCATTGATGTAATTAACAAACTCATAGAAAACACTAAACAAAGTATTAAAAATAACTCTCAGAAATCCTTAAGGAGAAACAAGATTAACTTTGAAAAATTCTTAGATGATATATGTGCGTTATCTGTATATGTAGAGATTCTGCATACATCTAAAAAGAATGGCAGGCCAGTAGGATTCTACGATTTATATGATAAATTTGGATATTGGGACTACATTGGTGATAAAGAATTAAAAAAAGATGCAATGCAATGGCATGTGTCCCACCCTTATATAGTTTTTAAAAATGATTATGAACAAATATATAAATCTCGAGGAGAGAACAATACATATAATGATGATAAAAAGATTGCGTATGATAAAGTATTAGGCATAATACCAAGAAAAACACAAGAAGTCTTTATTTATAAAGAAAAAAAAATTGAAGCTACTGACAATAGCGATAAAAGCAAAGAAAAAGAAACTAAAGACGTAACTCAAAATGATGATAATAAAAGCATAACAACAGACAACAGCGATAAAACCAACGGAGAAGAAACGATAATTAAAGACAATTTCTTAGTATATAATACTGTGTTAACTCACGGAATGGACCAATTGTCCGGATATGGAGGATTATTATTTACGAAACTAAAAAGAAAAAAGAACGACAACACTATAGGAAACAACACTATAGAAATAAGTCCCGAGCCTGAAAAATTTGCTTATTGTACCAAAGGAACAGACGTAAATTCATTTAATGACTGGATATTAGCTGATGTATTACAAGCAATTTCCGGATTCTCGTTACAACATTTGCATAATGTTAAAAATGCTATTACCATCCATAACAAAGTAAAAGAGCTGCTTGACAAAAATGAGCAGCCTGCCAATATACCTCTTTTCTTTTGCGGACATTCATTAGGAGGTGGCTTGGCATCAGCAGGAGCTATTGCTTCTAAAGGGCGACATGCTATTACATTCAATGCTGCCGGGTTAAATTTTCTTGGAGTACTTGCTACCAAAACAGCTGGTGGGTTTAACTATTTTAATGTTCCTAATAAAGTACATCCAATTAGAATAGACGGAGAAGCTATTGATGTTATAATGATAGTGGCTAAATATCTACTAACAGCAGGATTAAATGAAAGAGCCTATGGTAGTGCTCCTTTAATTCTAAAATTGAGAGGGAATGGTTTTCTGAAGGAAATATATCATCTTACACCGGAACTGGGGGCAAAGCATGGAATCAACAACTTCCTTTACAAGCCTTTAATGGACGCATTAGACATTGTTGATAAAAAGACTATAAAAATACCTTATGAAAACGGTGAATCTACAACTACATCAATAGCGACTTTAGGAAGCGACAATGTAAAGTTTATTAATGAGAATGATGAAAAAAACAAGTTTATTGACAAGAAGATTCAACAGGGAAACTACACCATTATAATTGATGACATCAGTTTGAGAAAAATGGAATATGTTTCTGCCACAAAATTCAATTTTGAGGAATGCTTAAATAAAATCTCCAAATTAGAAAACGATGTATGTGTGTTTCTAAACCATAACCTTTTATGGGAAATCCCAACGTCTGACATTTAAACAGTTGTATATAATGGCTACAGAGTTAAACATAGCAATTGGATGTGCTTCTTCGCATTTGCATTTAACCGAGGTTTATCAGGGATTTGTTTTTACAAGTCCCGAAAACCATATAGAACTTCCAAAATTAAAAGCATGCAAAAGCGAATGGGGGCAGAAGACAAATACGTCATTTATGGAAGATGGATGCACGGAATTCCCCATAAAAATTGAACTTATTTATCTGTCTTATTCAGAATGTGAATTTTACTCTATAAATTCATCTCTATCAACAAATATTATTAGAAACTTTTGCAATAAATACGATTCGGAAATTATAATTGGCCTGTCACCTTATGGAAATGTCGCTGTTTGGATACATAGTCATAATAAATCCATAATTGTTAATTGGCTAAAAGGAGAAATAGCAGAAATTAAAATGAGTGATTTTCATCCATATATTTCACATATAAGTATAAAAGACTATTGCAGTTATTATATCAACAACGATCCACATGTCAAAAACAACTTAGAAAAACACGGGCTCCCTCCCCGAAACCTCTTCGACAACTATATGAAACAGTTTACATACCGCTACCTTCCGATTTATGGGAAATGGAATAAGGAGGAAGAAAAGTGGATGAAATACGAAGAGGATGAGACCGAGCCGGAATTCGAATATATAGAAGAAGCACTTTATGACGGGACTCATGACAAACTGCATGATGATGGTCTTCTCAAATATCACCAAGCCGGCAAGCCGAAGAAACTTGCTGTCAAATGGCACATCAAGAAGTCGGAATATACGGCTTATTTCTGGTTTGAGGATGAAAGGATACGGGAAGTGTTCGACAAGTTCTATGGAGCACATCCCGATACAAAGACAGACTTTATCATCCGCATTGATGCGGAGAAAAGAAAATATGAGTTGGCACTCTATCGCTACGGATTAAAGGAACCGCAGATTATCCCCGAAGACGTATACCAACTATTAGTATTTAAAAATAAGTTTGAGGACTATCGTTCCGACAACTATAATCAAGACCGCGGAGCTTGGATATGGTAACTAACAATTATTCACAACAAAGAATAATTGGGGCAAACGTTAAAATATACTATAAAGAAGTAATAACAACTGTACATTTATAACAAATGGCATGAGGTACTGCACAATATGTGTAATAAAAATTCACGACTCACATTTTACTCTTTTTAGAGTTTTACATAGCAAACACAATTCACTGATATTCAATATATTAACAACAAACAAAAAGTGTGCCAAAAATGAATGTATCATTCTCGCCTCATGAATGTGCTGTTCTCTGGTCATGAACATGCTGTTCATCGAGCATGAATGGCATGTTCATCAAACGAGAATTTGATATACACAAATACAGTAAATATATTTCAAAATTTTACATCAATCGCGGTATTTTAAATAAATCAATAATACATAAAATTACAAAAACTTTATTATTGAAAATACAAACATCATTCACAAAATGATTGTTATCACAATAGAATTTAGTAACAACAAAAATATAAATAATTATGGCAACAGAAGAAATGTACGAAGACGATGAGTTTATCATCAACCTTACAATTGACGGAACTGAGTATGAGGAAGTGGAAGTGAAGGTTACAGACCCCAACAAGACTATCCGTGACCAGATTACAAGTATTGTATCGGTATTCGAACTTCCCAAGATTGACAACGGAGGCAATCCCATACAATATCTGCTCGGACAGATAATGGAAGAAGGCGAAGAACCGGAAATTCTGGAATTTGAAGACGAGGACGGACGCGAACAGGCGCTCATTGACTACAATATCCAACCGGGTGACCACCTATCCCTCATTTCTGTACCTATTGCCGGATAAAGGAAGGATTATGATGAACGACACAATAAATAACTTCAATCAGAAAGAGCTGTCCGGCAGGGATGCCAGGCTTTGGAAAGAGTGGAAGGAACTGGACACCTTATGCGGCAAGCGTAAGGCCGCCAGCGCAAATCCCCGCAAACCATCTATAGCATATATCGTACGCAGGAAAAACGCGATGGGACTTCCTACGGAATACGAGATCTGGTACCGCTGTAAATCCATTGTCGGTGTTCAGGGAGAAACGGTACCAAGAGAACCGAAATTCGGCTATCTTCACAAGATGAGCATCGTACTTCCAAACAACTACCCGTCCGCTGACGGCAATCCGATATTCACATTCCGTACCGATGTATGGCATCCAAACATCAGATACTCCGGCAGCTTCAAAGGGCATGTTTGCCTGACAATAAAAGAAATGGGAGTTCTCGCCTCATTGAAGGATCTGATTCTTCGGGTGGAACGATACCTGAAGTATCAGATGTATCATGCACAAAACACCTACCCCTATCCTGAAGACCAGAATGTGGCAGAATGGGTTCGCGAAGAAGGAGAGCCAAATAACTGGGTACGTTTCAACCAGGAAATGCCGGAACCAACGGCTCCTGTATCTGAATCAAACAAGAGCGTAAAGCCAATGGAGAAGACAAAACCTGTGATAAAATCAAGGACAATATGAAAAAGACAATATATTTCTTACTTTTACTTCTTATATGCAATGTCCGCCCTACATACGGAGATGAAATAAAATCAGTGAAATTAGACAACAGGGAACACAACAAGGAAACCATAGCCCTTCCTTTCTGTAATATTTTCGTAGAATTATTATCCGAAGACGAAAACGACCAATATGGAATATCCGTTAAGTTGGAGAATATATCGGAAGACAAGATTCTTTACCTCTTCGATAAATCATATAACGAAAAGACATTAAAGAAGATGTCTATTGTCTACGACAAACTATTCCCGGGGGCAAAGAGGAAAAGAGTAGCGGAAGCGTGTGTCGGGATGTCTGAGTCTTGCAGGCTTCTGCCCTCTTCCGATACTAAAAACATTATAAGTGTGCTTAAAAATGACACATCTTTCAAATACAGGTTGCCGATATATATCGCACGGTATGATGAGAAAAACTTTATCATAGTAAAGAAGAACAGAATATCATTGGCACAGAAAGAGGTGATAGAACTGAACATAGATGTGGAACTTAAACCGGATGAGGAGTACCTTAAGTTATCCGTAGCCACCGATAAGCTTATTGGTGAGATTGGCAGACAAACATTCTGTTCCAATAGAAACCATAGAGGCGCTTCATTAAAAAAACTGCATAAAATATACAAAGAATCTATTGATGACCTCAAAAAGCAGGTGCAACAGACCGTAAATTCACGCAATTACATGTCTACAGACAAAGGGTTTAAACAATTCATGTCTATTACTGAAAGGCTCGACTCTATTAAATTGGAACAATTGACCGTAAATAAATGTGACAAAGACATAATAATACGGCCAAGTTCCCACAACTGCAAATATTGCAGGCTGCAGATTGAAGAGATATACAAAAGATTAGAAGCCTGTTATATAGACATCCACAACGGTAAAAAGGCTAAAGGGCAAGTTATCGGGGAGGCGGAAGCCTTGTATAATTGTGCGCAAAAGAACAACAGGCGGACAACGGGCAGCTACATGTCGGGAATCTCCAAATACTACAACAGGATAAAATCGAGATAGCATGAAATTTGTCGGAGTCATATTGTGCGGGGTGCTGCTCTTTCCGCTCCACGTCCAAAGCAAGGTGAAAAAAGACACCATCTATACAACGGACGATGACAGGATTATCATAACCTATGATATAACACATTCTGCCGGCCAAACAACAATAAGGTTTACCGGCCAGCAGAAGAAACTGGGGAAAATAAATTCCAAGTATAAGAATCTGAGCAAGGTTGCGGTGATGTTCTTTGACAGGACAGGAAACTACAGCGGGGACGTGTCTGTCACGAACATGATACCGGAGGCCTTCATGACACCGGAAGGAGTCCAATATCAAAAGTCGGCAGACGGCTTTTACCTTATTCAGTCAGAACCCAAGCTGTCTTTCACCGTGAAATCCGATGCAGACATACAGATTCCCATCTATCTGGCATATAAGCCCAAGAAAGGTAAGTATGTACTGTTCAGCAAAAGCCAGGACCTCAGGATTCATTTGGGAACAAAGAAATCTGCCGGCTATACAAAAGCAGCGCCACAGATTGTGCAACAGACCATAACTTCAACAATGGAGACAGAATCAGACAATACTGTTGAGATAAAAGTACTTGAAAGTGTAAATGCTGCAAAAAGCCTAATCTCTGAGACAACAGAGCTTCCTTTTTCCGACAATCTGTTGGATGAGATCAATTATCTCAGACAGAAAAGACGCGAGATAACGGATAATTCTCTTTTATCGGAAATTACCGATGTCCTGGACAGATATGAATCCAAGAAAAGGACACTGGAAGAAAAGAGCACAGCGGAGCAGATTGCACTACAACAGGCAGAGGAGCTACGCGCGAAAAAAGAAGCGCAGGCAATAAAGGCACAGAATGACTCCATTGCAGCCGCCCAACAGTCGGCAGCGGAAAAAGAAAAGAAAAGAAACTTTTGGATGATTATCGGAGGTATTGTTTTTGCGATTCTTGCATTCATCGGCAATCAGGTTTTTCAAGGCATCAGAAACAAGAGAAATCAAATGCAGATGATGAATATGCAGCAAAACATTGCAGACAGGGCGGAAGCCGAAGCCAAACGGCGTGCCCGTAATTCTATAAGAACCCAAAGAAACCGGATAATCAACGAGGCCAGGCAAAAGACCTCGGATGCGATTAGGAGAAACGGCACCTTAAACGTGAATGGAAAATCAAAAAAAGCATCAATTTAATATGAATTTATCATGATGATATTTAGCAGGAAAAACGTAATCTTAACGTTATTCTCTTTCTTATTTATACAATCATATTCCCAAAGAATGGAATATGAAGTCAACTCTGCGACAACGATTTTTCTCAAAGCTGTATACAACGAGGACCCCAATTCGAATATAAAGGTAATTGTTGACGGAAAATCGGCAGGTACAATTGCCGCAGGAGGCTCTCTCGCAATAAACAGAGAATGCCATAGGTTTGTAAAGACAGAACACCCCATCAACGGAACAACCGAACTTTGGCGAACAGGAAATACTACTGCGGAATGGGAGAAAAAACATCCCCAAAAGGTAAAGGAAGAAAAAGTTGTCGAAGAAAATATTGTAAGTGAATCCCCTGAAACTTTCACTGAGACTGAAAGGGAAAGAAGTGTTGCCCCGAAAGTATCACGAAAGAATGTACAGCCGGCATCCAAAATCATCTCCATATTTAAAGATGAACTGGAAAAAGACCCTTTTTACTCTTCAACGTTTGTTCAGACTCTTAACGAAGAGGCCGGCAAACATGCGGAGTTAATGAATTATTTGAAAGACAAGGAAACCCGCGATAAGTATATACAGGAACACCAACTCTCCAACTACTTTAACGAAAAAGATGCGTTAATTTCAGAGAAAGAGGACAACATGGATTCCTATATCGGAAATTTCCTGACTTCTAATTTTAATGCTGACGAACTTCCCGACAGATCAGAATACGAGAACAGATTAAGAAACATTCTGGAAGAAAAGATTGCTGAACGTAAAGATGTATTAGACAAACTGCGAACCGAAATTCTTGATGAAGATTCTCCGGCAACAACAGCCCAAAAACTGTTCTCGGGGAAATCTATAGTGATTAATGTCGTTATTGGCATCATAATCATCGGCCTCATCATACTGATTATTTCGATTATAAGAAGACATAACAAGAAAAAGAAACCGACCATAATACCCGGAGACGGTGTAAGACAGAATGCGAAAGCAGACATTGTGGTGAGGCGAAAGACAACTTCAATATTGAAAAAGCAAAGCTTGGAAGACATCAGCCACAATAAGGCATACCTGCGCATAGACAGTTCTGATTTCTGTTCTGATTCTGCCGTCAGCCGGATATATCTGAAAAACACATGCATCAAGGATATATATAACTTATATGCTGAAGATTTAAGAAATCCGGAAAATCCGAACGAAGACGGATGTATGGTGCTCGGTCGTTGGATTCATAATGATGAAAGCGATGAATATTATGTGTCCCTTGAAGAAATCGTAAAACCCGGTGACGACGCAATATTCAAAGAGTATGAACTTAACTTTGGAGGGAAAATAAAGCTTAAGGTTTCAGAAAGGTTGAAACGCTTGCGCAGAGAGACGAACCTTCAATACGACATGACCTGCTGGGTACATTCCCATCCCGGTCTTGGTGTGTTTTTCAGCAATGCAGACAGTAGTGTCCAAATGCAGTTGAAACATCCTACACATCCCAAGTTCTTAGTGGCGATAGTCATCGATATCCTTACCCCAAATCAAGAGCTTGGCATTTTCACGTTCAAACATGACATGACAATAAATTCCAAGACAGAACTGAAAAAAATGTATTCTTTGGAAGAACTGTATAAATGGGCTGTGGAAAGCGACAGAACATCATTCAAACATGATGACCACCGTAATATTATGCAGACAGCCCAAAAACGTATAGACAGCCACCATGGAATAGAACTGTCAAACGGCTCCATTATAGATATGTGTCAATTGCAGACAAGCCAGGACAGCGGACTGTTGGCATGGGCATACGGATATGCCTGTGAGAAGAATGGCAAGACAGAGTATGTTGTCAGGGCCGTGTCACAATCAAAGCATGCCATTGACAACGAACAGATCGGCTGTTATATCAACGGCTCTCATTGCAGTATACCTACTATAAGAAGAATTATTGCGAATAATATAAATAATGTAAGATTCATTCTGTTCTATTCCAGTGCCGATGACCTACTGACCTCGATTCCAGTCATTGACGGACAAGTTTCAGTGGAAGAAAGTTATTATGGTGAAGAAAAATTAGAAGATTTAAAAATATGGACAAGAAGAAAAAGATAATCCGGAATTTGCTTGTTGTTTGTCTGTTAATTACAGCAATCACACCTGCCTTCGGACAGGATGTAAAGAAAATAATCTTTTGTGATAAAAAGTATGAATACGGTGCAGGCAACGACTCTCTGACATTGTATTTTAATGTCTTGGATGCCACAGGAAAAAGAATCCAAAACATATCGGCAGACTTGTTGCACAGCTATCTGGTGGTAAAAGAAGACGGGGAACTCATCTCACCATCGTCTTGTAAGATAAACTCTATAACAACAGGACAACGCATTCCAGAAGAATATACCTTCTCTGTACTGGTTGACTTAAGTATCCCCCAAGAAGGAAAAGGGCAAATATATCAGGCAATAACCCAACTGGTGAATATATCTCCTAAAGGATGTGTCTATTTGTCTTTCTTCGGTGACGAAGTCACATCAAGCAAACCAGTAACTCCAGAAAACCTCAATTCGTTCAAGCCATACTTTGAGAGAACCTCTGAAAACAAATATCTTTATGGAGCATTATACTCAAAACTGGCAGAGTTCAGTACGACAAGTTCGGAAAAAGAAAGCAGTGTCATAGGAGAAACAGGATATTCAAGAAACTCTGATATTTCCAGACGCGCTGCAAAAAATAAGGACAAGAACATTCTCTTTGTATTTACAGAAGGAAATAAAAGCCCGTCATACGAAGAGGACATTGCATTCATAGAAGTCAACGAATACCAGCAGGACAAGAAGCATCTGGTACCGACCGTATATGCACTATATTATACCGAGCAGGGAAAAAATACGGAAATAGAAGACATCCTTATGGCTATCTGCAACCCCAAAGTCGAAGGACGTACAGGTGATTATAAGCCGGCGAACGACATGGCACAGATACTGTCCGACTTTCAGGAAATCGTCAATGACAAGATGTATGACTTCTCATTCACCTATCGCGTACCCTCTTCAAAAACGTACTTCGGAAAGACGTCATATACAGCCGAATGGAAAGGTGACGCCATAGGAAACGGAGACTTCTCCATAGGCTCTGCAGAAAGGCCATGGCCGGAACATGCGGCATCAGCCTCTGACTCCGCATACAAATACCTTGTTGCAATACTCGTAATGCTTCTCACCATAGGCTTCTTCTTCATTATAATAAAGGTTCTTATTCCTTGGTTCAGGTCTAAAGCCTTTGAGACCAAATACTATAAGAAATATGTGCCGGAGAAAAACATATCAAGCAGAATATGCCATTATTGCAAACAACAGATTCAAGAAGGACAAAATATCGTTGTAAAATGCAAGCATATCATGCACGTACACTGCTGGAAACAAAACGGCTACAAGTGTGCCGAGTATGGCCAAAACTGTAAGATTGGAATACAAGAGCATGTGGAATGGAAAGAATTGTTCACCCTAAAGTCACTTAAAGACTGCCATCAGACCATAGCCGGTATATGTGCCGGTTTCGTCAGCTGGATTCTATTTGAGTTAGGAGGAAGAGGAAGTTTTGAAAGTGTATCGAAAAACATTGTCAATATGTTCTATACCCCGAATGAGAATCTGCCCGACCTGTCTCTTGAATGTGAAAGCAAGACATCCGCATTTCTTACCATTGGCCTTCTTTTGGGTTTCTTCCTGTCTCTCATTTTCAGATATAATGACGAATACAGGAAAAAAGACTGGAAAATCAATTTGAAGATTCTCGGATTGTCGCTACTGACAGGCATAATAGGATTGTTGGCCTTTGCAATAGGTGCAGATATCCTTTGTTCGCTGCTGACACTCATCCAGGCAAGCTATATTCCGTGGTATTGTTCATTCCCCGGCTATTTGCTTTTTTCTGTCTGCGTATCACTTGCACTCACAATCAAATCATCGATACCTCTCAAAAGTGCATTGATTGGAGGTGGATGCTCTGCTGTGATAGGCTTTATCGTATTGTATTTCTCAAGTCTGACCAGTGTGAGTTTACCGTGGATGAATATGCTTCTTGATTTCATAATCTATGGCGGAGGCTTGGGAGCGTCTTTGGTAACAGTAAGAATGCTGGCGGAAAAGTATTTCCTTGTCATACAAAACGGTGTCAGGTCCGGACAGAGAATACCTATACACAAATGGATGAATGCAACAGGTGGGGGTAATAAAGTATCTATCGGCATGACCGGCGACTGCGAAATACAGATGAACTGGGAAAAGAGCAACAAGGTTGCCAAAGAGCACGCGCAATTGTTCATTGACCATGAAAAACAGCTTCCTATGATTAAACCATTGGCTACCGGTGTCATATATAATACCAGGGCAGAGCTGGCCGTCGGCAAACCTAATATATTATCAAACAACGATACATTCAAAATCGGCGATACCATTTTCCAATATGTCGAGACAGAATAGAATATAAACTTTAAATACCTTTATCCCAAATGAAAAAAATCGTTTTAGTTTTATGCGGCATCTTTGCTGCAACAATGGCAAAAAGCCAAGCCGTGATTGATAATTTTACAGTCGGACCTTACGAGGTTGACTATAAAGGCGAAGGAGATGTTAACTTCCGCCTGCGTAAAGGTGTTGACCTATACAAATATTTTGGCCTTAAGAAAGACACAGTCATAGTTGAAAACAAAAAGGACAAGCCTGTAAAAAAGGCTTTCGAGGCAGGTCTGTCATTCGCAACTCCCCGATTTGACATAAAAGGAGCATTAAATTCTTTTGGTCTCTATGGTTCGGCAAAAACAAAGGTTGCCGGCAGCGTTTACCTCAATTACGGTGGAATGGTTGCCATCTCGTTCGGTCATTACAATGAAAGTCCCGACAACACGACAAAGGATGTATTATTTGAGGTCGGTGTACCTCTTGCCGTTGAATTTGCCAATCTGGACTATGAGAAATCTTCCTTATTTGCAAGTATAGGATTCACACCGGCATATTATACGACACTTAGCGCAAAGGAAATAAAAGCAGAAACCGAAGTGAATTCGGAAAAGAAAAACGGAATGTATGTCGCTCCCAGAGTCGGTATAGGAGGTTATATTCCCTTAGACGGACATTTGTTGAAGATCGGTCTATTCGGAGAATACCGTATAAGTTGCTCAAAAGAGGAAGACGACATCCTGAAGCAAAGGATAGGACACACTTTTGTCGGTGCCAATATCGGATATACATTCTAAATATAATTGATGTGAGTATGCACACAGACAAGCTTTATGAATGGGGAGAGGGAGTCTTTACTCTCCTCTCCTGGTTCAAACAGGACAAAGTGAAAAATGCCAAAGTACTTGTAGTCGGGGCTGGTGCCCTGGGCAACGAGGTTGTCAAGAATCTCACATTATTCGGTGTCGGACGCATATATGTATGCGATTTCGACCGCATAGAATTAACAAACCTGACAAGGTCTGTCCTGTTCAGAGAAGAAGACGCATACAAACATGCCTATAAATCAGAGATTGCCGCGAAAAGGGCAATGGAGATTAACCCTCAAATAAAGGTTTTCCCTATCGTAGGCAATCTTTTCTCTGAGGTAGGGTTAGGCCTGTATAAGGATGTGGATGTCGTCATAGGATGCCTCGACAGCCGAATCGCCCGGTATCTGTTAAACAGGCTTTGCATGCGTGCAGGAAAAGCCTGGATAGACGGCAGCATAGAAAACATGACAGGAGTTGTGAAGATTTATGCTCCCGGTGTGAATTGTTACGAGTGCAACCTTTCGCGCGAAGAATTCAACCACATCATGCTAAGGACGGGATGTGCAGACGTAGTAAGGACTCAAGCATCGGCCGGCCGTGTAGCCACAACACCGATAAGCGCATCTATAGTAGGAGCCATGCAGGCACAGGAAGCGATGAAGATTATCCACATGACAGAAAACGAGCCTGCGCCATTTAAAACACTGTTGGGCAAGATGTGGCGTTTCGAGGGCATGACCAATTCGATAAACACATATAAATATGCTTCATGGAAGAACAACTGTCCGGCTCATGAGCAATGGAGTGATATCATTACCTGCAATGATCTGTCAGCAAACATGAAAGTAGGTGACGTATTGACAGTGCTTAAGTCTGTTCTTGATGTCAGAGCCGTAGAGATAAATATGCGCAACAATAAGTTTATTGAAAAGATAATCTCCGACAGACCGGAAAAAGAATTCAAACTGAATATACCCGAATCCAAACTGGAAGAAACCATCCAGTCTGATGAGGAACTTCGTAAACTCAGCTACCGTACGGTTTTCCATAAATGTTTCTATGAGAATATCGACGAGGATTTTCCTTTTAAGGAGCTTACGTTAAAAGAAATAGGGATACCACTCTACGATATCATTCAAGTGTCAACAGAGAAGGGTGTGAAATACGTGGAACTAAGCAAAGATGCAGAATACTACGGATTATAATGTTTTTATAAAACCTGAGAATATTCCGGAAGACATTAATGCAGAGACATTACTCTGTCATTACCCTGAAGGTACATTCAACGTTAAATTCTGCGGACTGCACAAACGCAATTCATACAAAGACATACTAAACCTCGAACAAATCAAGGATTGTATGTTGTTGCACCTGGGCAGAAACAGCCTATATAACTCCTTACCTGAATATATTTTCCACAGTATAGACAGATTTGAGCATATTCCCGAGCACGATAAAAAAGAAAGGTTTGCGGAAGAGTATGCCAAACAGGAGAAGGAAAAAGAAAAAGCATACAGGTATTTTGCCCCCATCGATACGTTACTGCTTCAATTACGTCTACAGGCAAGAGAACAACTTAATAAATATGTAGAAACCAATACTGTAATCCAAAACATTCTTTTAGATCGTATCCCGGAGAAACAAAAGGGAAACAGGTTTGTTAAAAGGACAATTCCCTATATAGTATCCTGTAAAACAATCAGAGGAAACAGGACACTCATTACTTTATTGCTGAGAAAAGTTTTATCAGATGAAGGAATATCCATTTGTGTTCAAAAGAAACAACAGGAGTTTTCTGACGCACATCCCAAATACAACGACTCGGAAGGAGGATGTCTGGGAGATGTATATGCAGGAAATTCGTTTGTTGAATCTGCCATGACCTACACCATATCATATTGGTCTGATGACGAATGCGACAGTGAATTCCTTACTTTCTTAGATGAGATTGAAACATACCGTCAATTCATACAAGACTTCTTCTTGTCTGTTGATTCCATATTGGTATTCAACATAGAAAAGGAAGCCCAACCACTAAGGATTTCTGATACAACTATATATAATTACTTGAACTATAACACGAATATTTGATATGTCCAAAAGGATAATGTGGAAGAAGGGAATGAGACTCACAGACCAGATTCTCACCCTGTCAGACAAGTGTACGGAAGAATTAGTCTCAAAAGGACTTGTTTTAGGAGCATGCGGCCGTATGGGGCTTCTTCCATGCATACGAAATTTCAACTTGTCTATAGATATAAACAACAATGTGATAGATATCGTGTCCATTGACTGTATAGGACTGACAAGAAACGGCAGCCTCATAGACATTCAATATGACACCACCTATACAAACTCTTGTGACACACGCGTTACCCTGCCCTTGCAAGACACGGAAAGAAAGTACTATCTATGCATATCTGTACTTGACGGCTGTAGGGATACAAACGACGGTATGTGCGAACCTTTATACGACTTCTTGGTAATAGAAGAGAATTCTCCTGTTCCTGATAATTCGTTGCCGATAGCAAAGATTCTTTTTGACGAATACTGTTGGCGTTCCGATGAAAACGACTTCGTTCCACCATGTCTTTTCCTGAAATCGCATTTCAAATATGAAGAACTGGCAAAGGATTTTCTTCATACCTTAAGGGAATTGGACTCAAACCTTCCGCAGAAATTATATACAGAAAAGAAAGACGCGGTAAAGATTTTTTGGCCTATAGTGCAGCAACTCATGATTACCATGGAAAATGAACGTGACATGATGACCCCTATGACACTGCTTTCCTACCTGCAGAAGCTGGCAAGCGCTTTCTATTGTGCCTGTAGCCTGGATGATTATATCAATATCAGTGATCCACAGCAGTATCTTTCATTCATAAACACTCCTTATAATTACAGAAACTCGTATGAGACTATACGTGAAGGATTGGATTTGTCATTTACAATAAATGAAAAAGTCAAATCATTTTGTGCAGAACCTGTGATCACAGCCGAAAAACCTTTCTTAGCCGCACCATCTATAGAAAAGGGACAGCTGAGGCAATTGATTAAATACGGCAGTGTGCAATTTAAAATCACAAACAACGCCCCGGGCTCTACTGTCTATTATACTATTGACGGAAGTATGCCTAACCAGTCTTCCTGTTCTGGTAATACGATAGTGGTGGAAAGCGGATTTGCAGACAATTGGCACAAAGAACCGCCTAAAAACATAACAATAAAGGTCATTGCGTTCAAAGACGGTGTTTTCTCTGATGTGGAAACCTATAACGCACAGATTAGAAAAGGTAATCCTTTTGCAGGTAAGCAGATATAAAGATGGGATTTATCAAGACACCTCTTACATACGAAAAGGAATCTTTAGTCATCGCAAGAAATCTGGATGATAGGATTGCCATGATTGACAATTTCATAGAATTGATCGTTTTTACTCCTAAAGGCAGCTTCGCAGCTGACGATGATTTCGGTTTTGAATATTGGAATCATGAATATTCCAATGTGCATTTCAGGAGTTTCAATCATGGCCAGAACGGGAACTACAGCAACGGGCTTTACAATGAAGTAACATTGAAAGAATGCAGGGAAAGCATAGAGAAGAGCCTTAGCGTTTATGAACCTCAACTGAAGCAAGTAGATGTGTCGATAGAATTGGGTTCCATAACGGAAGAAAAGAGGGGTAGCCACAAGTTGCTTTCAAAATATGAGGTCACAATTGTAATAACAGGTATGCTTGACGATGGTTTAGGAACGCTCACTCAATATAAAAAAGACATGAGCTTTTTGATGGAACCGACTGTTAAGCGAATAAAAATATAGCAATGGATATTGAATTGCAAAAAAGAATAAATGACGTAATTGAACATTTGCAGTCAATGATGTCCGAGACGGTTGACTATCAACTGATGGACCCGATTGCAAAAATGATGCTTGTCGCTTTATTGTATGAAACGCAGAAAATACGCGATTATATAGAAAGTATCGACCAAAAGCTTATTGACCGGTTTTGTGAGAGTTTTATTCCCATGCGGCAAATAGAGGCTATGCCGGCCATAGCATTGGTGTCTCCTGTTTTTAAGAAGAACAAAGACTGTAGTTGCATACAGACTGAATCCGGAACATCATTCTCATACAAGTCTAAGGCAAACAAAGCAACAATCAATTATCTCCCTCTGTTTAAGAACACCCTCATACCGTGCGAGGATATATATGTCCTGACCCAAAACAGACTGACGTTCAAAGAACACACATACGATGTGTCTATGGAACATCCCAATAAACTCTGGATTGGCATTCAGACAAAAGCAGAAATAGAATCGCTTGACGGTTTTTCCATATTCCTGCAAAAAACGGATAATGTATATCCCAAGACCATATCCGTCGTAGGAGGCTCTTCCGAATCCATTGAGTTCAGCACAATGAACAGAATGGAAGATATAGAGATGCTGGAACCTTTTGATGCCCAACAGGTATCCGGAAGATTCCTGTCTGTCATTGAATATTGGCAAGAGATACTTCAAGAACTTCCAGGAGGAATATTACTCTGTATAACAGACAAGACCCACAATAGAGACATATTTAGAAAAAGGTCATACCCACGAATTTTCCAGAACTGGCTTGAAAGCGACATCCTGAATTGTTTTAATGAAGACACCCTTTGGTTGCAGATAGAATTTCCTGATAATTATATCATAAATGACGACTGCAAAGTCATTGCCAATGTAATACCTGTCGTAAATATTGACGTAAACTCAGTTACTTTAACCCAGGCGGCTCCTGTGGCAAAACTACAAAGACAGGAAGATTCATTCTTTATTACCGTATTGGAGACAAGCAATGCCGCACAAAAGCAAGGCTTCTCCATGTCATCAGAAGAATTCGTAATACGTGATTTTGATGCACACTGTTATCATAACGGGGACTTGTATAGAGACATCCGTAATCTATACAATCATTTCGTAGAGGATTATTATGCCTTCATTGAGTATAATAACCTGAAAGACGGTCAGGACATCAAACGACTGAAGGAGTTGGTGAATAAGATTGCCAAAAGCGTTGGCGAGAAGAATGACAAATTCAAATATGACAGCGGAACGTATGTGATGAAAAACATAAAGCAAACCATAACAAGTTCCGTTACAAAAGTTTCTTTTCTGACCACTCAAGGCGCTTTAGGCAATATGTTGGATGTGACAGCCGGAACAGACATGACATCCAAGTTAGAATGCAAGAAACTGCCGGTTATAGAGAACAATGTACCTGTCATCGTTTCCGCCATAGGCGGTAAGGACAAGGCTAATGCGGACCAACGATATGAACTGATAAGATATTATACCCTTACCAACGACCGGCTTTACACAAAGATGGATATAGAGGCATTTGTCAGAAAGGAACTTATCTCCATATATGGAAAAGAGGAATTCAAAAGAATCTTTATCAAGATTCATATTGAAGGAGCAGCCGGACAAGCCTCAGTCCAGCGTGGACTGTATATCGATATTGAATTTAAGGACAAGAAGAATTATGATATTGCCCTAAATAAGAATATTGAATTATCATTTAAAAGAACTATTGAAAATAATTCATGCATTTTGATGCCAATAAAAATCGGCTTATATTGTATAGAATAGACCATATATTAATATTATGGAATACCGAAAAACAACACCTTTAGTTTTTAATTCTAAGGTAAAAGAAATTCAAACAATGCTGAATAGAGCAAGAGCAAAGGCTATTGTACTTATTCGAGAAGATTATTCAAAACCAAGACTTTTACAAAATCAATACTATTTCCAATATATACATCATAGAAATGAAATATCTAACAGTTGGAAAATTCTTGAAGTTGACGGATATTATGGTTGTAATACTGAAGAAGCAGTAAAAAGTTTGCAAAGATTCCTATTCATCACAGAGAATGGTATCATGGGGGATTACACCTTTGCCTGTTTGCAAAAACTACTGTCGATAGCTATTACGTATAATCCCTTATTGAAAAATAGCACTTCAAAACAAGCAACTCCACCCAATAGTCTGACCAGCGAACTAACAAAATGGTTTGGGCAAGTATTGAAAGATGGCTGGGATAATTCTTATCCTCCAATTAATGGCATATCGTTTATTCTTGGGCAAAAATTTATAATTTTCTATGAACGAACCAAAAACTTAACACTTCATGTAGACTGGAATCAAATTCTTAAAGAAATGTTATTACCAGAAAAATATAGGCATGGTAAATGGTTTCACATTAATCACAATTCCAAATTTAGACAATTTACAGCATATAATATTTCCCAAAAAAGCCTAAAGTTATCAGAACACTTATTAAACGTACCGAAAGGTATGGGAGTGGTCGGACTCGTATTTGAAATAATTAATGTGACAGGAAAAGCATTTAAAGGAGAACTGAGATTTTTGGATATGGCGAAAGTCGGGTTCAATGCCATAAACACTTCATTGGATATAACTTTAGCAAATGTTAAAACTATTGGAATACCTATAACTAAAGCCGTAGAGAATTATGGGGAAGTTGTAGTGAAATGGAAACATGCAGCAAAAATAATAGGAACAGGGGCAGGAAGCGTTGCTGCGGCAGGAACGACAGTCGTTTTAATACAATGCGCAGGTGCATTGCTTACAGGAATAGAATTGGGTAATTGGATAGAAAAAAGAACCCATATCGGAGAAACTGCTGTGAATTTCTATTGGGAGTTATTTATTGGAGATATTGTACAGAAAGCATGCGAATGGAATTCAAATAGAATTGTATGTATAAAATATCCAGATAATTGGACAGAAGAAGACATAAAAAAATTCAATGAAAAATTTTAGGCTATTATTTAGAGATTTTTCCCTTGTTTTTTTTGTTTTGTGGATGCCAATAGCCCCCACTAAATCTCAATCCTCCTCAGACATTCATTCTTATATCTCCCAGTACAGTCAAATAGCATTGGCACAAGAGAAGGAATACGGCATACCTGCATCCATAACTTTGGCGCAAGGAATTCTGGAGTCTGGGGCAGGAAAGAGTTCATTGACAAGAAATGCAAACAATCATTTCGGTGTGAAGGCGTATGGCGGTTGGACGGGTCCGATATATCTCGCATGGGATGATGAGCGTCAGAAAAGCCGCTTCCGAAAATATTCTTCAGCAGCAGACTCCTTTCGCGACCATGCCTTGTTTCTAAAAAACAACGGCAGATATAGAAACCTATTTTCAAAGAGCGTATATGATTATAGGGCATGGGCAATTGGACTTCAAAAAGCAGGATATGCAACAGCCGGAAACTATGCAAAAGCATTGATTGGATTCATTGACGCATACAAATTATATGCCATCAACGGAGGCGTAAAACTGCGTGCCGGTAAAACAGTAACGATAACCAAACATATTTCGTCATCTAAAATTGTTTTTAACTCTGATTGTGTCATGGATGATACTGAAGAAAGCGAGGAGGAGATCGAAATGACAAGCATCGTCAAGAAATTTGTAGTAGATATAAACAATGTCCGTTGCACAATCCTTTATCCGGGTGAAAGCATTGCATCTATTGCCCTGAAATACGACATTCCCCAATCCAAGATATTGGAATATAATGAAACAGCCACTCCTACAGAAATAAAAGAAGGCGACATAGTATATTTGGAAAAAAAGAAGAAGAAATATTCCGGTCTTCAGGATACATATCGTATAAAATCAAATGACACTCTATACGGAATATCACAAAAATTCGGTATTCAACTGGCATCACTTGCCAAACTAAACGACATCAACATTTTCTCGAAATTGAAAGAAGGAGACGTACTATTCCTACAGTGACATGCATGATTTAGGAAAATACATAAATGAAGGGATTCTTTTCGACGGACATTACAGGCTTATCAAGCTTCTAAGTACAGAAGGTGGCACTGCGGATGTATGGCTGGCAGAGAACTATGAGTCCATTGATACGAAATTGTCGGAAGAAACAGACGATGTGATACGTATTGACGGAACAGGTGTTCTTGTTGCCATAAAGATATATCGGCCTAAAAGTATTCTTGACGTAGATGGTGAACAGAACTTCAGGTCGGAGTTCAAGACTATATTCAATTGTCATCATACCAATCTTTTACCGACAACAGACTACTCCATCTATGACGGAATGCCTTATCTTGTAATGCCGTTTTGCGAAAACGGCTCAGCAGAGTCTCTTGTCGGGAAGTTCAGTAATGAAGATGATATCTGGAAGTTCCTGTCCGATGTGGCTTCAGGACTAAACTACCTCCATTCATCCAATCCCCCCATAATCCATCAGGATATCAAACCGGCAAATATTCTCATAGATACCAATAGAAACTATTGCATTACAGATTTTGGTATAAGCGTTAAATCCGGAGTCGAAAATGACCTGTACTGGGATAATGAAAGCTGCGGAACTACAATTTATATGCCGCCAGAAAGATTCAAAGACGGCTACAAGCCTGATACGAGTAGTGACATCTGGTCTTTGGGGGCAACAGTGTATGAATTACTGACAGGAGACGTTCCTTTCGGAGACAAAGGAGGGGCAGCTCAACTTGACGGAATACAAATTCCCCCTATCAACTCGGCTGTTTCAAAAAAAATAAAGTCTATAATATATGCTTGTCTGAGTGAAAACCCGCAGAAACGTCCGTCAGCAGAGTATATCGCAGAATATGCACAAAAAAAAGGAAAGAAGAACCATTACATGTTTATGGGGATCTTATCACTTATCACAGGCTCTGTTTTTTGCATCCTTTCTATTTGGAATTCAAAACCAAAAGAGTTAGACCTTTTCACCATTTACAGAAATAGCGGTGATTCTATTCTGTCATTACAAAAACAAGAGACAAATGCGGCAGAACATATTAATTACAGTATGTCCATAAAGCGATTAAATGAAGCATTTTCCAAATATTCAAAAGCTTTGAAAGAACGAAATAAAGACAGGACAATCCGTGACAGTCTACATAAGAGAATAACATCCATACAGAATGTCATTACTGATTTAAAAGAATACAAAGGTATATGCGACACGCTTGACTTTGTTACAAATGAAAACTTACCGTTTCAAATAGAAGTCTTTTCAGAGAAACGAGACAAAATGTCGGGAGTATTAAAAAACAAAATAAATAGTTTATGATTAAATCTTTGTTATTTATAACATCACTGTTTTGGATTGGCAATATACAAATGTCCGCTCAAAGCTGCAGGATGTTGTATCAAGAAGGAAACACCCTTGTAGAGCAGGGAAAACTGGAGAAAGCCAGATCTAAGTTTCAGCAAGTAATCAACTGCGGCAACAATCTTTATGTTCCCGATAGTGAGAAAAGAATTGCCTGGATAGACCGTATTCTTAGAAAACCTAATACGGTCAAGCCTTTTTCCCTGTCAGACAATGAAGTTGTCATACCTTATCAGGGCGGACAGGATGTCATTACCGTTGACGGCAACGGATCATGGTCGGCATCTATCAAAGACAACAACGAGGGTTGGTGCAAAATAAAAAAAGAGAAAGGGAAAATATACATTATCAGTGATGCAAATGAAGATAGTTCTGACCGTACTTGCGAAGTATTGGTAAGAATGGGGAACAAGACAAAAATTGTTCTCGTAAAAAACGAAAAGGCACCTGAAATGTTGATTCCGTCTGTCGAGAACCTTACCTTTCCTTACAAAGGCGAGACAAATACAATAGAAATCCGCTCCAATACAAATTGGGAAGTGACAAGCATTCCCGGCTGGGTTGTATCAACAAAGGAAAACGGTAAGATAAAATTAACGGCTCTTGCCAACGACAAGAACGAGGATCGCTCTGCAGAGATAAAAGTGGAAAGTTCAACCAAAACCGTAGTCATCAACATTTACCAGGGTGCCGGACTTGACCATCTGGCATTCTCTAAAAACGAACTTCATTTCGGACCGGATGGAGGAGACGAATATGTGAATATACTGACCGATGCCCAAGACTGGAAATTCGGAGATTTCCCTCATTGGTGCCAGGTAACGAAAGTGGCAGACAATCTGCTTAGAATACATTGTACTCCCAATGAACCGATAAACATGAGCCGCGAAGCAAGTGTAAACGTTACAACCGGCAAACAAACATCAGGTATTAATGTCAGCCAGGAGGCAAAGCCGTTGGTTGCCATAATTCCGATCTCTGGAATCGGTGGCAGGGCATTATCCTTTGGCTTCAATGCCGGTTACATGTTTCCTATGATTTCCGCCTCATCTGGAGGCAGCTATACCGGTAGCCCTGTAAACTATGCGAACGGTACAAGTCTTGAAGAAGCTTCTTACTCAAATTCATCGGGCTTTTCGTTCGGAGGCTATGCCGATATACGGGTATATAAAAACCTGTATCTGACAGCAGGAATGAATTTCATTCACTATAAATACAAGAATACTTTCCAGTCTAATGATGTCAGAAATGTAATGGTCGGTTCCGATATATATTACGCAAAAGGAAAAATACAAGACAACTATCAAGAAGATTACACCTTTAGTGCATTAGAGATACCCATTCTTGCCTCATACAGATTTCCTGTAACAAAGACCAGCCATATACAGATAAACGTCGGACCGGTCATCAACTGGGGACTGTCTGCAAAGATGAAATTATCAGGAACTTCTGATGGAGAGAAATTAAAGGCATACGCCATGGACCGTTTTGGCATGACAGACAACCTGCTTGACGGTATAGAATTATATCCGCATCATATTCAAGCATCCGGTACAATGGACCTGTATAAGAAAAATGTTTCTTATACGGAAACGTATGTGGAACATAATTACGCGAAAGTGGATAAATCGCAGGATTTCGAGACTTCCCCATTAAAAAGAATGAATGTATGTGCACGCTTTGGAGTTGCATACGAGTATTCCGGTATCAGCATTGGTGTAGACTACAATCTTATGATTACCAACATGGCCAATAAACGATATTGGGAAGGCAGTCGCTGGACAGTCTTCGACTATACTGGAAGCAACCTGATGTCAGGATATAAACAACGTAACAATTATCTGCAGATACATATCGGCTATACATTCAGATATTAATAAAAACGTATTAAAATTATGACAAACAAAATCATCATCGTCATGCTTTCCTTGTTGTGCATGACAACTTTTTCTGCTTGTGATTCAGATTCTGATCCAACTCCGCAACAACTCGGCATAAACAAAATCATCGGAGAATGGGTTTATGACCATCCAGAGGAAGGAATATGGGAGAAACAAAAATTCATGCCCTCGGGAGTGTTCTATTATTCAAATACGAGTTTAGGAGGTTGGAAATTCTCCAATGACACTAAAGACGGACGTTACTCTATTGAAAACGACAACCGGATTTCCATGAACGTGGTAATGGGTGGCGTCAGTATGAGACTAATGCTGAAAGTTATTGCCATAACAGATTATGCCTACACAGCCGAATATACAAACGGAGGCACCTCTGTCGGTACATTCACTTATGCCAGACAAATGGGTTCTGTCAACTTAAAGCCGGGGGAAAGCTGCCTTCCTGAATATTCACAGTTCATAAAAACAAACATCAAAGGATATGGTTCACATAACGAAAAGGTCGTGAAAGTGGAAAACACGGACGGCACGATTACCGCTATAGCCGCCGGTCATACATACATTGATATTATAACAGATCAAGGTACTGCCGTATATGAAGTTACAGTATTTGACCACGAGAATATGTTTGAAGACTATTCTTTTGCTTTCGGCAAGACAATTCCTGAGATTGTCAGTTTAAAAGGCGGAAATTACCTTTGGAGAGACGATAAAAACGGATTGGTTTACTATTCTGACGATTACCTGACAGATACGGTCAAGTATATCACAGGCATTTATGACAAGACACATGTGGAGTTTATTCTGTTAAGTTTAAATGACAACGTATCACAAACCAATATCAAGAAATTCCTTGATAACAAATACGAACATCTTTCTTCCGACAATGGGATTCATTCGTATGTCACAGACCAGAAAATCAACGGTAATCCTATTGGCGCTTTATATAACACCAAAGCTTCAACTATATCATTTGTGCAGATTCTTCCTACCGACAGATGGACTGATTTCTCTTACTTATTTGGTCAGACAGACAATACAGTGAACAAAGAAATGACAGAGTGGAAATACGAATACCTGTTCTCTGATTATTCTTATTCAAAAGACGGTTCTGATTATTACAATATTAATGACAGTAAGGATGCCGTCATGGTCGGATTTGTCTTTAACTCCAAAAAGAAGATGTGTGAATACTGGGTATATCTTGACGAGAACTTCATGAGCAGTGCCAAAGATATACTTACATGGCTTAAGTCAAAATACATATTGAATTCTTCAGAAAGCAATAACTCGCAATATGTATTCTACGACAAGAGTAACAGACTGAAAGTTGTATTCAGTGCCACAGGCTATGTTTCATATACAGACAAGAGCCAGACTCCTTTTACTCCGGCCGATTCAAAATCCTCATATATAACACCGTCCCAAATAAAGGCAAAAGCCTTGGAACACATATCAGACAATAAATAAAACTACAAATAAATGTTAACGGCATTTCCCCATGCCGTTAACATAATTGTATTGAACAGATGTCCGAAATAGAAACATTTTCACAACAAGATAAAATCTTTGACGGTCATTATCAGTTATTACGTCCTTTAAGTACGGAAGGCGGTACTGCCGATGTATGGCTCGCAATAGATACAAACACCATTGACTCCATGGGAGATACGGAAAACAATCCGGATAACGCCTCTGGAATGCTTGTGGCAATAAAGGTTTATCGCCCGAAGAACGCCTTGGACATTGACGGTGAGCAACGGTTTAGAGATGAATTTAAAATCGTTTATGAATGCCGTCATGAAAATCTGCTTCAACCAACCAATTTCTCTATCTTCGACGGAATACCTTATTTGGTTCTACCCTACTGTAAATACGGCTCCTCAGAGCAACTGATTGGGAAAACACTGTCGGCAGACGATATATGGAAATTCATTCTTGACGTGTCATCAGGACTTAACAGACTGCATACCAATAATCCGACCATAATTCATCAAGACATCAAACCGGCCAACATATTGATTGAC
Source organism: Xylanibacter muris (assembly GCF_013166605.1). Taxonomy (GTDB): domain Bacteria; phylum Bacteroidota; class Bacteroidia; order Bacteroidales; family Bacteroidaceae; genus Prevotella; species Prevotella muris. The sequence continues at coordinate 227,331 of NZ_JABKKF010000003.1, read as the reverse complement.
AATTCTAAAGATTATGCCATCACAGATTTTGGAATAAGTTCCAGAAGCGGAGGCGACCATGGCTATTACTATGATGAAGAAAACAGCGGCACCATGGCTTATATGGCTCCGGAGAGATTTCAAGAGAATACGGAACCTATGCCGCAAAGCGATATTTGGGCGTTTGGGGCCACATTATATGAAATACTGACCGGTAAAGTTCCATTTGGAGAAGAGGGCGGAAAATTCCAAACAGGATCCCCCATTCAGATCACTCCCGTAAGTCATATCCCCTCTGATATACAACACCTTATTTCCGACTGTCTCTCCTTAGAACCGGGAAACAGACCTTCGGCAAAGGACATTAAAGAGTCTGCAACAGCAAGACAATATCCTCTCAGATCAAAGAACAGGTATCTCCGGACATTCGGACTAATTGGAATTGGAATAGCAATAACTGTTATATGCATCATATTTCTTTTCTCTCCGTCCAAACCCAAAGAGACCTGTGAAATCCCAATAGAACAGTTATATCAAATAGCAGTGACAGATATAAGCAGTGACAATACCGCCACAGTCAAGCATGGCATTACTTTGATGGACAGTCTGAGTAATCTCAGATATATACCGGCCATCTATCAGATGGCATACACTTATGGATGGTACATTGAAGACGAATCCTTAAAAAGAAAAAGCATATTAGGTATAGAGGTCTTTGATGAAGAAAAAAAAGGCCTGCCGAAAACAGACAGGTACAGCAATGAGGCCCTGGCTTTGTTTTCTAAGATACTGGAACTGAATGATTCAAAATACCCTGATATAAACGCTAAAGCGGCATACCGGCTTGCCTGCTATTATGTGAATCCTAATCCGATAATAAAGCCTAATATGGCTAAAGGCAGAATGTATTTGGAACAATCAAGGAAATGGGCTGAACTGTATAACGATTCAGTGCTTCTCAAGAACATTAATCAGTCATTACAGACATTTAAGTAAAATCAATAATAAAATGAAAAAATTCATACTGATTATGATGTGCCTATGGGCAATAATTGATGCAAATAATCACGGCAAAACGAAAAGCGAGCGATTTCAAAAACGAAAAGCGATTTTCCACTCCAAAAACGAAATGTGATTTGAAAAACATTTTAAGGCACAAAAAAGGCATTTGACGATAAATCAAATGCCTTTTTTATATCATACATTCAAATCGAATTTTACATTCTCATCACCATTCAACAACCTTTCCGTCCTCTTGATGTTATTTTCATAGACATGGACATTTCCAAGGTTTAAAGTTATTGATTTCAATGGCAAATCAATTTGTCGGGACATTAAATACAAATGATATATATCTGAGGGTAATCCCAAATTGGCATCACTGCTTCGCTGATATGCAGAGACAACCAGTTCACCGTCATCTATCTGGAACTGTACAAGGCTCAGGCAGGGAGCCTGGTTCGTTTCAGCATTGGTCTCACCGAGAAAAAGCACATAATTCTTACTGTTCCGTTTTTCCCGGTTTATCTTTGAAATCAAGGGAGGCAATTTTTCAAAATATGTAGGATAACTGTTTACCAAAACAGCTCCGCAATAGTCCCACCAGTTTATCCCTGCATCACGGTAGCGTTCCACATTCCTCTCCCCTTGCATAAACAGTCGCAATTCGGACTTCAGTTTCTTACGGGCTATCCCGTGGTTCTCGAATATGTCAAGCAAATCTGCCGGGAACAGGGTCAAGCGTTCATTCAGGAGATATTTTATATTGCCCTTCTTATTGGACTGTGTCTTGCCTTCACGCAATATCCTGTCGAGTATTATATGGTATTTATTCATCATTCAAACGGCTTTCAAATACTACTTAAACGGCCTTCTTGTACAGCATCATATCCGTGTATGATGAATTATAGTTCATGTGTGCATTGAACATAACTTTCGTACACCGCTCAAAAGGATTGCCGACAAGTTTGTTCTTGCCTATCCAGTCACACAGTTCTAATATGGAAGACTTGTTGGAAGTAAAATAGATAAATGAATGTCCGGCAAGGACTGTCAAGACATCAAGGTAATCCGATAATTTCCAGCACATGTTATAAGTACCAACATCCGTACTTAAATATGGAGGGTCAACAAAGAACACAATACCCGATACGTCCTTATATCTATCAAACACTTTCTTATAATCTTCTGACACGATGGTCAATCCGTCCAGATAATCTTCTGACAGCTGATAGTCAGTTGTCCTGATTTTATTGTACAGCGTTTCCTTCTGCATATCCTCAACACTCAGTTTGTATTTCATGGAAAACATAATGGACGACGAAATGGTGATAAAATCTACATATCCATAACGCTGCTCATATTTCCGTATACACGCGAACACTTTATCCCTCGCCTCTCCTGTAATAGGTTTATTGCGTGGAACACCTGACACTATCTGCCGGAGTTCTGCCAACAAGGCATTTGTCTGTGGCACGGATTCCAGTCTCTTACGGTAATTGTCATAGTCATTATAAACTACGGTTGAATTCGGCTTTTGGCACTTGGAGATATGTGACAACAGACCGGAACCTCCGAACAAGTCAACGAATGTGGTACCGTCAGGATATTGTTCCAATACTTTGATAAACTCTTTTGCGAACATACGCTTTTGCCCTACAAAGGGCAGCGGTGCTGATAAATATTGCTTTCTCATTTCTGTTTTTATTTTCTCATGGCAAAGTTCCTAAATTTCAAACAGAGCAAAGAAGGGACACGATAAATCACACTGCAACAGGTTTGCAGTCGCTCTGGAAACGCTTTATCAAGCCATACACCTTACGTTCACTCACCTCATACTTATCAGCAAGCAGAGCCACTATGTAAGACACCTTCTCTCCCCTATCCAGCATGTCTTTATATTCGCCGTACAGGTCTATGTATCTTGTATCATCAAGCCTTATTCCGGCTGTCTGCAACCGTTTTAGCAGTTCCCTGTTAAATTTCAGTATCTCAATTATCTTCATCCCAATTATTTTTTGTACTTTTGCAACATCTCACTTACATACGAACACAAAAAGCGAACCCGCGACGAGGGTCTATGCCCCCGGTCGTGCGGGTTCGCTTGCAGTTCGTTAATATGTAGGTGAGATGACTATTAACAGGCCGGGGGCTTTTTCTATCCCTCCCCCCCCGAACGGGATTGTCTGCTATTCGCTGCTATATAACTTCAAATCGAACGTATCTTTCTTTTTCCAGCCATCAGCCAGCATTGCCTGTATATGCTTCATGGCTTTCGTGTAGAAGTCCGTCAACTCTTCCAGCGTTTCAAACGTGTGATAGTGCGGTTCCGTGTCGGTCCCGAACTTGAATGTCACCGGCAACGTCTTTCCGTCCGTCTGCACGGCGAGGTCGTAAGCCGACTTGTAGTTAAACTGGTTTTCACTTGACAGCCATACCGGGACGTTCCCATAACTGAAACCCGAGAGAATAGCCTTATCTGTCCGGTCGTTGTACCATGCCATAATCATGGAGCGTATCTCCTCATCGGCAGGCTTATGACTGAATTCTTCTTCCATGTAAGAGGCATTTCCGTTCTCGTGCTCCTGTACATCCCAACGGACACGCCACTTGTTCTTTACGGGGTTCGTGCATTCCAGCAGCCTTGCCCCTGTACTTCCTTCCACTCTTCTCATGTAAATATGTATTTTACCTTACCCTTGTCATAGGGTTCTGATTTTATTGTCGTTTCAAAAGGAAAACCATCCGGAATATCCTTTATCTGCTGAAGGATATTCTTCATCTCCTTGCTGTCTGTAATAAATTTCTGTTTCTCGCCGTTCACGATGACTGCGATGACACAACGCTCCGAACCATATTGTGTCTTGGCCGTAAAGGTGCAGTCATAAACGGTAATGGGAACATTCACCAAATCACGTACGCTTACCCTCGGACCGGGAAAGTAGACTTCTCCATCTTCCGGTCGGTAAACCACGTTCAAATCCTTAAAACTTTTCATTTCTTTGCCTGTTAATGTATTAAACAACTTATTGCAGTTGGCGTGCTTGGCCATCCCGTAAAAGGACGCTACAAGCTCACGCCGCCTTTTTCTTGATTTCACCTCGTGCATCTTCCTGGCAAATTTCTGTTTGATGCGCTTGCGCAGCCTGATGTTGTCCGGTCCATAAGTGACATACCCAAGGAAATCGATACCTTCATCCACCGGAAAGACACGTTCATTAGGCTTGACCTGAAGCCCCATCTTTGAGACCTGTTCATGGACGGCGTCACGGACAAGCCATAGTTCCGCCTTGGTTGCGGCGAGTATCACACCGTCATCGCAATAGCGGTAAAAATGACGCACGCCGTACTTGTCTTTCAGATAGTGGTCCAGGAATACGGACAGGAGGAGATTGCCAAGACCCTGGGACGACCGCAGACCGATACTCAGCCCTTGCGGCATCATGCGGGTGAAGCCGTCAAGCATGGCGATAAGTTTCTTATCCTTGAACACCCTCCGCACACAGTACATCACAAAATCCTGTTCCACGCTTTCGTAGAACTTTGATATATCGAACTTGTAACAGTACCGGGTGCCCTCCGGGTCTTCCTTCATGTCACGGTTGATGTACGCCAGCAGGTCATGCATTCCGCGTCCTTTGATGCTTGCAGAGGTCGTACGGATAAACCGTGACTTCAGGTGGCTGTCAACAACGGTCATAACAGCATGCACGGCGATGCGGTCTTTCATGGTAAGAACCTGGATGCGGCGCACCTTCCCGCCTTCCTTGATGACACGCTCACGGTAGTCTTTCACCGTATACTCTCCTGCGGTTATACGTGCCGTCAGTTCATGAATGACCTCTTCTCTGTGCGCAAGGAGGTAACGCCCCTGGCGGCTTTTCTTACGTCGGGTTCCACGGAGAACCCGGTCGAACGATTCCGCCATGTTGGAATACTCGACCACTTCCTCTACGATATGACCTTCCCTGCGCATAAGCATCATTTATTTTCTCATTATACATTGAAGGCTTGCGCCTTCCTTCTTACGGGTCTGACTTTTTCGAATCTTGCGACCTACCAAACTCTACCCGACACGTGGTTTTTCAGCTTTCCACCAATAAGGTGCTTTTGCTGGGGCTTGCCTCCCTCGGCACCGCTTCGGGGACACGTCCCCGGTACTGTACGCCGATTGTTTGATTTCCAGACGCGAGCCGACATTCGTATTCGCATTCGAGGCATCGTTATTCGCATTCGCATACGACACACCGCCATTCGCATTCGCATTGTTGTACCCGCGATAGACCACACGGCCTATTGGGAGACGCCGCCTTTCAACACGCAAATTTACTCACTTTCGGCCGATTCAAACATCAACGGTCGGATTATCAGTCAAAAATTACAGAAAAAAGACGATGCCAATGTCATTATCCAATCATTCCAATCCCGGCAAACGTTCTTTCATTATTACATTTTTTTACAAACCGACAACACTGAAATATTCTCGACCGGTTTACGCCGGGACTTTCATTGTTACACAAAAGGCACTGTTTTTCGCTTCGATCACGCTTTGCGCTTACGCAGCCTCGATTATCGCCTTGAACGCTTCGACGCTCCGCGCTTTGACGATTTTGCCGCGGAAGGCCAGACGCGAGCCGACATCCGTATGCGCAAACGAGGCATCGTAACTCGCAAACGCATACGACACACCGCCATACGCATACGCATAGTAGTACCCGCGATAGACCACACGGCCTATGGCTGTGCTTATCAAGTATTTGTCGCAGTGGTGGGTACTCGAAGAGCCGGCCACGCTGCCCACGGGGACCACATCCATGTATTTGCCTTGGGCAACGGCGGTGATGTACTGGTCGCTCGCGGTCTTCCCCTTCACCCAGCGGATGCTGTCATCCGGCATCCAGATACGCCACTTGCCCTGGTTGCCATTGGTATTGGGAAGGTCCACACCGTCCATCATGTCATATTTGTTACCGTAGATGTCCTCATAACCCAGACAACAGGTATTGTTCACCTGGATTACGGTATCGGCACCATAATCATCCTTCGACCTGTACCAGGCATACTGGTGAATAACACCGTCGATAAGGCTGTTGGTTACTGTCGGCTTGATGGCATGGGCTGCATCGTAACCTATCGTATCCGTCATGCCGTAAGGCGCACTGCCGCCTGTCTTGCGGTTGTTCGTATGCTGTCCGGCACCGCATTGGGACTGGCTGTCCCGGCGACCATAGAAGGCATAGAACAAATTGGCGATACGGAAGTGCATCAAAGCATCTATCTGCTGCATGCCACGCTGAACGCTGTAATAGTGGAAGTCGTTCCAAGACATATTCGAGGCCGTGGAACCGCCGGTGATGCAGGAACGCAGCTTGCTGCCTACAATACTGCTCCCAACGACACCGCACAGGTGCTCGTCGTTGGCGACCCATTCGGGTTCCATATCTTCTATCCTGTCGCTGTTGCTCAGAACGACCTTGTCAAACTCCGCCGTATTGAGAATACTGAAGTACAAATGTGTCGCGCCATCAGGAACATCCTTAATCAGGTACATACCGGCTTCAAAACGGCAGTTCAAAGTCTCAACGACAACAGACTCCAGAAGGTTGCCCTCTGTGTCTGTAAAGACAGAACCTGTCATATTGGTGCCAGGAACACTTGGAAAACGGACACGGCGGTAACCGGAAACGTCTACACGGCACACGGAATAGTTCGCATCCGTGCTGTAGGAGGACAGCAAGGTGTCCTTGCCGGTCATGATTTTACGACCGCCCAGGTAGCCGCCGTCCGTACCTTTAATGTCATCCAATGTCTGTATCGTGGCTGCGGGGCAGGCATGCATCCTGTCCTTGCCGTTACTGCTGTAGCAGCTGTAATGCTTTCTTTTAAGGTAGTCGTTGATACCCTTGCTCCAGAAGAACGGCTCGAACATCAGCCAGTCGCCTTCAGTGCCATCCAGTCTGGCAGCACTGCCGTCAGCATACTTGTTGCTGTCCGTATCATCCAGCGGAAAGTAGGTCATCTCGCCGTCAAGGTTGTTCACCGTCGTATCGACATTGGCCATGTTGACATTGCGGGTCGTCGCCTTTTTGGTAACCTTGGCCAACACGCGATGGCGTTGTCTTGAGATACAGGATATATGGCCATTGGGAACATAGGTATTGCCATATTTATATCCGGTCTTGTTGTCGAGGTTGCTCACGTTGGCATCATCCGACACGTCATCGTCGAACTCTATCATCGTGTATTCGGGAAGTGTAATATTCAGTTCCGGGAAGTGGGACTTCAACGCCTCATATTTTCCATCTTCGATATAACGGGTGAGGCGTACCGTACCGACCAGCCTGCAAGTGTCGGTGGCGTTACCCTCGGCATCTACACCGCCCATGCCTGCAAACCTGCCTAGCCATGTACCGTCATCATCACGGTCGATGCCGGTCACTCGCAAACGCTCGATACCGGTGCAACGGGACAGCAGGGTCTCCCATTCCAGGCCGGGACAGCCGTCCACAATAAGGGTTTTAACCTTGTCGTAACTTTCCAGAATCAGACCGCTTGTAGTCAGCTTGCCCAGGTATTCCAGTTTCAGCACGGTAAGCGTGCCGGGGAGAGACACTTTCGTCAGGGGAGCGCCTTTGCAGAAAGTCACGCTCTGCACCTGCGTGCCGCGAGCGTCAAGTTCCTCCAGTCTGGTCTGGTTCGTGAAGTCAAGTTCGGTGCTGGTATTGCCACCGGTCTTTGCCTGCGACTGGTTGCGGAGGTTGATTTTACGCAGCTGTCGGCAGCTGCCGATGTTGAGCCACCAACCCGTGCTGCCGGAACCGGACGATTGCAGGTTCAGTTCACGAAGCACCTTGCACTTGCCAAGGTCGAAGCCGTTCTTCAGACGGTCGGACGCACCTGTCATGTCCAGAACACGCATACGGCTTGCACCGTAAATGCGCAACGGGTCGTTAACAGTGTATGCGCCGTCGATGTCGAGAGTGGCAATGTCGCCTCCCTGTACGATACCCGTGTTTCCGATATTAGGGCTGTTGTTTGTTCCGTAGCCGAAGGCGTACACCTCGTTGGCTGTTATCCTAACCGTGTCTGCAGGGGCGCTTGCCGTGCGCGCCATGTACAGGTCGATGTTGTCACTCGTGAATGTGTTAGTGCCGTACTTCGCGTCCAGCAGGGCGAAGCGGTTGCGGATAAAGTATTCGCGGTGTGCCTCGTTGCTGCCCTGAAGGGCATAGATAAACGGCCATATCTTGCCATACGTCTCCTGCATGTTGGGACGGATATACTTCAGGTAACCGCTCTTATTGTACACACGGTCGCACCAGTTGCCCATCTGCTCGCCATTGAGCATGGAGAGCACACGTTCCACGGTCATCACTTGACGATAAGCATTGGCGCACTCCTTCATCTCCTCCCAAAGGTTGGCAAGGCAAAGGTTCCACAACCAGCTTTCCCGCCCCTCGAAGGCGTATTTACCGGCCTCCGCATCCCATGTGTCACGGTCTATGGTATAGTCATAGACAAGGAAACAGTCGTTGCGCTTGCCTGACTGCGTATCGCCATCATAATATTCTGTATATAATATCTTACCATCCCATGACCTCAGCAGTATGTTCTTCGCACGCTGGTCCACGCTGGCGAAATAGTCTGTGTGAATATAATAAGTAAGCAGATGCTTCACATCGAAATATTGGTTCACCTCTTTCTTGAACTTTTCACTTTTGAAAGTAGAGAGGTCATCGGCGTTAGCGTTTACCGGAACACATTCACGAATCCAGCCGAACCACCGTTTTAACGCCGCACGTTTAGCTTCGTCCAAGCCCGCCCACTTCACATCGTCTGGGAAGTTAGTCTCTAAACCGGCATCAAAGCACTCCTCAAGGTCAGCATCGCTCGAACTTTGGAACAGGCACACCTTCTCACCGTTGTTCAGCGTCTCTAAGGTCAGTGGACATTCGGGGGTGAAACCCTCCAAGCCCTCCATACCGAACAGCCTGCCGCTATCGGCCTTCTCGTTGTTGAAGTTATACTGTCCGAAGTAGGTATTCTCACCGTCCACGGTCTCTGCACTGAACACATCGATAGGGAAACCGTCTATGGACTGCCGGATATTGACAGCACGGATGTCACCGTCCGCTTTTTCCAGCTGGAAACGTTGGGGAGGGGTCAACAAACCGAGTTCTTTCATAACGTCATTAAAGAGCTTTGCAACACCCGTATTCAACGTCATGGACGAATCGGAATAATCACTCTTCATACAGAACAGATTCATCGGGATTGCACCGGGGCGCATCATGTACCTGTTGCCGCCCAACGGGTCTGACAGACCGCCCATCTCGAAACTCAGGTTCTCACCGCCCTTGCTAAAATAGATGCGGATATTCTTGCTCGGATATTTCGTCGAGGAAGTGCCCTGTATGCGGATATAGCAGTCGAGCAGCACAAAGTCATACTCCTTGCCGAAAGGAGAGTAGAAATACACATCGGCAAGAAAGTCCGTCTTTTTGTTGTTCGTCTCATTGACCTCGTCCAATCCTCCCTTGCGAACAATGCGCATCACGCCCTTTCCTTGTGCACGCAGCTTGTCGATATCGATGTCGCCTGCCGCTCCCAGCACGTCGTTCTCGGTGTACAGGCGCATCATGTCATCCGTGCTGTCGGTATCCACCATGCGGTTCTCCAGTTCCTCGTCATCGGTCAGCGCACGATTGTAGATGCGGATGTTCTTCAGCTCCACATCCACCTGTGCACTGTCAATGGTGATGCCCGCAGGGGTGTCCTGCCGGAAGTAATAGCTGTTGTCGTAGATGTCCGCTCCGGCGCGGTTGCCGTTCACGTACAGTTCCATCAGCCGGCCGTCACCGCGCCTGCCGATGACAAACGCGACCTTATACCATTTGTCAGGAGCAAACTTGGTGCCGATCTTGATTTCACGGGTCACGTCCTCGCCGTCCTCATTGGTGTATTTCAACAGCGTGCCAGTCTTGATGCTTGCTTCTTCCGAAGTGATGCTGAGACCCTTGCCGTTATCCATGCAGGTAATGGCTTCCGAATGGCGGTCGAGAACGTTGCTCATGCGGAACTCCAGTTCAATAGTGGCTCCCGTAACTCCGGCATCGTCCTTGAACGGCCGGTAGCCGATGGTGGCTTTAGCCCCGTTCGTCAGCTTCAGGGTATTGTCCATCCACCCGTTGCTCTGCCAGTCAAAACCCTCAAAAGTGGTTTTTATACCGTCATACTCCCACTTCGCAGGGTCGCTCTCATCATTGCTGCGTCCCTCAGGAGATAGCTTTAACGCCAAGCCATAGGTGGCCTCGCTGATATCGATGCCGCTGTCAACTACGTCGATGTAGAAGTTATAGGCTGTGTCGCCAACCTGCATCCGCATATCCTGTCGCCCCTGCACGGTGAAGCGGTTGGTATAAGCCACCGCCTTACGGGGGACGCTTACCGTCTGAACCAACTCACCGTTGCGCAAGACAATCATGCTTGCCGGAGTGGTCTGAGGGTCGTAGGCTGTGAAACGGAACTGGCAGTTTTCGTATTGACCTGTCTCGATTGTCGGAGTGAGATGGTCGTCTTCATGAAAGATGCGACCGTCCTTGTGGATTATCATCAGACCCACGTAGGGTTTGTTTCCTCCGGATTTGAGAATGTCGAAGTAAAGGCTTTCGCTCCTCAATTCCAGACCGTCACCCGCCTCCATCTCCGCAACCATCTGCACGGTGTGTCTGCCTGTAGCCAGGCCGGACATGGAAAGGGAGAAACTACCGTTGGTCGTGCCGCTGCGGGTCACGGTATGCGCGTTATGCTGTTTGCCGTCCACATAGAGGGTGACCACCTTCGTACCGGTGCCGTTCACCGTGTAGGGGATGTCCGCAGTTTCATTTACATCATAACCTCCGTTCTGCATAGCGGCGGCAATGTTGTAGCTGCTCGACAGACTTAACGTCACACTTCTCACGCTCACATAAGCCTGTTTCTTCTGTGTCTTGCCGCTGGTAGGGTCTGTGGTTTCTGCCGTCACATAAATGTCACTGTTACCCACCAGAAGATATTTCGTCAGTTCTATCGTATATGTGCCCCTGCTCACTTCCTGTGTGGTCTCCGAGTAGGTCGTGGTGGCACCACGACGCACCTGTACCGTCACCTTTGCCTTCTGTCCGGTGCTCTCCCCCTTCTCGTCACCGGAGATATACTGGTGGTCATAGAAGTAGGTCAGCCTGACAGGGGCTCCCTCCTTTATGGTCGTTTTGTCCACGCTCGCGTTCAGCACAATCTTTGCACCGCTCTCTTCACCACCGCCACCTCCGGCCGGGATGGTGAACTCCGTGATGACTGCCGTCTTGCTCTTCAGGGCAATGGTCACGGTGTTGTCATCGTTCTCGGTCACCTCGTTGTCAAACAGAGTGCCGGCTTCCAGTTCTGCAATCTTCGTGGCTACCGCGCGGTTTTCCACCGGATTGGTGCTTTCCGCATTCAGGCTCTCGTCCACCTCTATCCGGTCTGTCACAAGTGCGACATTACCATCAGCATCCGGATTTACCGTCTTTCCGTTTAACGTGACTGACTTTATTTTTCCACCTCCATACTCCTCCCAGCTTGCAGGTATAAGGAATTTCCTGATGTCGTTGGATATGAACCGGTAGTCCTCCCATTCACCTTCTGATTTTTCAAATGTGAGTATCATGCCAGGCTTCTCCTCGTCCTTGATGTCTGCGTTTGCAAGGGCAGCAATGGCCGTTTCCTTGGTGTAGTAACCGCTCGCGGGTGGCTGCTGACCGGTGACATTGTAGAACCCGCTGCCGGAACCGCAGCCGCTGAGTTCAGCAAGTTCTTCCTTGTCTTCGTCCCAGGCATATACAGTGCCGCCGAGGATATACAGCTTGTCTTTCAGCAGGGTACCGGAAGAATCGTTATACAGACCGCTTTCTTTCCACCCGGTAAACCAGCCGGCATCATTTACAACGAAACCTCTACGGGAAACACAATACCGGACATCAGAGGAAGGATAGCTTTCGTCGGTGCTGCCGTTGAAATCCGGGTCATCGCCAAGGTCGGGGATTATACCGCCGAAACGGGCTGTCGCGCCGGACAATGACAATCCGGACTTATGGTCTACGGCATCAAATGCCATGGTACGGGTCTCTGCCTCCCGGACTATGGCTTTTGCAAGATTACCGTCTGCCTCCTCGCGCACTTTGGATTCACCGGTTATGTTCCTCTGAAGTCCAGTACAGGCAGCCTCGCGTTCCGTACGTTCCTTCTCTATATTCTTCTCCAGTATCTTGTCGGCATTGTTACGGCCGACCTCTTCTATGTCTATATTGCCCTGAAGAGTTTCCGCAGTATCGTCAACATGTTTTGACAGGTCACCTATTTTCCGGGTCAACGTGTCATCAGCGGTCTTGCGTGTCTCAGCCTCTTCCTCGATTTTTGCTTTCAGCTCGTAGATACTGCCCATGTTGCCCATCAGACGCCAGCCGGGCTTCTGCCACGCATAGATATTGCCGTTTTCCGGTGATGCCGTATTGTCGGGGTCGTACACGCTCACGAGCTGCCCGTAACGCAGCGCCTTGCCGTTCGTGCCCACCGGATCCGTGTCCGCCTCCATGGCGCCCTTTGTCCTGTACACCTTGCGTATGCCAAGACCGTCGGCACTCTGCTCCATATCGGCTATATAGGCCAACGTGTCGGCATGAAGTCCCCCGACTTCCTCCGGGCTTATACTTCCAGTCTGCGTCTTTTTACGCAACGCATCGGCACGTTTCTGAAGATTGTATATCGTTTCCATAAGAATTGCTATTTCGGTATTTCAAAAATAATGTTCACCGGCACGGCTGCCGCACAATCCGCATCATCGAAAGGCAGCTGAACATCCAGATGTACAGTCCCCTCGAACCCGTAGACATGACAGCCGCGAACTCCGTTCTCGGTCTGTACCGATGCTTTTGTAGAGGAATGGAAATACTGGAGAAATGTCTGGTCCGTATAAAAAAGGATGAGGTCTCCGGAAATATTACTGTAATTGGTACTTTTTATTTTTATCTGGACACGGTAACAGTCATCCATGTCCTTATATCTAACCGTTCCTTTGTAGTCGTTAAAAAACTCTACGCTGATATCCTTCCATACACTCACCTTATAATTTATAAGTTCTTGAATATAATCGGCAATATCCCTCAACTCTGTGAGTTTGAAATGCTCTGCCGCACCCGTAGGGTCACCGCTGATGTATCCCTCACGGCACACGGAACAGGCACGCTGCTGGCCGTCATCAAATATACGCTTGTCGGTATCCGTATTACGGATGCACAGCCACAGGTCGTCTTTTAAATCGACATCGTGGACAACGGTTTCTCCCCATGAGACGAAGTCACCGTTGACAAACGCGCTCCCACCGGTAACCTTTATCACGAACTCACCGGCATCATCCTCCGTATAAGTGTAAAACGGCCTCTCCAGAAACATTGTGCTCCGCCCGCGGCCTATCGCTGACAAAACCTGTTCTGCCGCTGCCCGGCTGTTGTCCTGCAACAGCCGGAGGTCATCCAGATATACCGGCTGGCCGCCTTCATTGAATTTCATTCTATTCATAGTCGTACAATTCTATGCCGAACGTCCGCCCGGCTGGTTTATAGATGTTCAGGATATTCTTTATTATGCGATAGTGACGCCAGCCGTATTTGTCGGCCTGCTTGCTCTCCGTAGAGGTACAGAGGAAGGTCGGAACCCTTACCGTGAAGTTCACGAGCTGGCGGGTTTCACCATTGAACAGCACCATGTATCCGGTACCTTCCTGTAAAGTATGGAATATACGGGACTGTTCCTCTTTCTTCAGATAGAAAGCCGGGCGACGCTCCTCGACGGGTGTCACTATGTGTATCTGTCCTTCAGTCAGACAAAAAGCGTCGTTTAAGGCTTTCTCTAAATATTGCACATTGCCTGTTATTGACAGTTTGTCATCCGTTCCCTCTTTCATCGTCAGGAACAACTCATGGATATGCCGCAGGGGCACTGTGAGGACACGCAGGAAAGCCACCAGCAAACGGCTGCGCAGAAGCGGCGGAAGCATCTGCACCACTAATTTTACAAAATCAATCCCGTACCACATAACTCAATGTATTTGGCAAACCGTCAGCGACATAGCTTCCGCTCATGCCGGAATAATTATTCCCCGTCACCTCCATCCAGTCCTCTCCGTCTGAATTTCTGTAATAGCACAGGCCAAGTTCCACGTCCTCCACACCCTCCACACACTGGATGGCATCAACAAGACGGGTCTTGTTGAATGTACCGCCATAGACAATGTTTTTCAGATGCTCAGCAATGGCCTCCTCGACGGGCTTGCTGCCGTCACGCAGCAGACGACCGTGCTCGTCGAAGACAAGAGGGTCGGCAGTTATAGTCGCATATATCATCAGACGGTCACTCTCACGGCTGCTTATATTCAGTATCACGCCTGCCACTTTCACCCTGTTCATATACTCACGGAATACTGTCAGCACGTCATCGGGAAGAGCCGAAGGACGGCCGCCGGTATCACCGCTCACCAGTATCTGCACGTTCGTGCCCATATCCCGCACAGCAGCATACTTTACTACCTGTCTGCTCTCGTCTTTCACCGCATATTCGTACTGTAAGGTATTCTCGTTCAGCACAAGCGAATCACCCCACTGAAAGGCAAGTGCCATCTTATGATACCACGGAACACTCGCGACAACGGCTTTCGATATTGTGTCATCGACATCAGCCTTGTGCTGGTCAAACATCATCTCCAGCACATGATAACAGGCGGCCAATATGAAAAACAGAATATTCTCAAGGCTCACGCTCGAGAAACTGCCGTTAAAAGTGTCACGCCCGCTCAGCCCGTACTTCTCCCGGATGGTCTCGTCGGCCATGAAAGCATCCGTCATGGTTTTCTTGATTTCCGCTACACTCCTTGCCATACAACATTATTTGAATGTTTCCATAAACTCTTCACCGAATATCCTCAGACGGAAACCGCTTCGGTCACGGGCGGTCGCCGGGGATATGTCATTGTCCCTGCAGTAATTCTGCATCATCCTGTTCCACACCTCGTCCGGCATCGTGAGTTCCGTACCTGCTTGAGGTATTTCCGTCATGCTGATACCGTTCTTGTGTGCGATGGCTATCATGGCTTCCCAGGAACCGAATTCCTGCACAGCAACATCGGCCAAAGTCTGCCCGTCTTTGACAACCTGTTTCATCGCATTACTTTTGAAATGATGGCGCCGCAGGCAAAAAGAAGAACGAGCAGTCCCGGGAACCAAAACCATCGGCATGTTTGTCGTGCAGTTTTCACCATGTTTTCCCGAATAACCGTACCGGAAGAGTCTGTTGCCATCTGCGACTGTTTCCCGGCCTGTCCCGTTACCTTCCGATTGTCACTCCCTTGCCTGTTTGCTTTGGTGGTCCCTCTTCCCTGATAACGCTCTTTGGTGTATTCGCTATCCTTTAACAGAACACGGCCGCAGGAATCCACGACTATGCGTTCCCGGAACTTCTCAACAAGACTGTCATTTTCAAACGTCTGCAGAACCTGTTCCGCAGAACTTTCATGTTCAAGACGCTCGTCAAGGCACATTTCAGTCTTCGTTTCGGTCATGCTTGTCTGGGCATTCTCCTTATGGATTTCACTCACCTTCTCCTTTGTCTTACAGCCTGACAGGGAAAGAATGAATCCGGACATCAGCAGAACACACATGATTTTAACAATCCTCTTCATGGTCAAATCTCCTTATATTCTGTTTTGGCATCAAAGCAAGGACAGGCCTTAATCCACTCACACTTCTCTATCTTTCCGTTCTTGTTCAAGTCCGGACTGAAGTCACGATGCCCTTGAATGACGGCATTGGGATATTTCTTCCGTAATAACTTCAGCAGCAACACCAGCGACCTTTTCTGCTCATCGCTCCGTGTGTCCAGATCGTTTAATCCGCCGGTATAGGCTACGTTTATACATACGCTGTTATAGCCACGGACACCGTTGCTGACCTTGCCCTCGTCAAGCATCCGGTGTATCTTTCCGTCAACGGTCACCACATAGTGGTAGCCGGGATTTTTCCAGCCGTTCTTCCTGAATATCACTTCAAGGTCTCTTACCGTCTGTTTCGGATTTCCTGCCGTGCAATGCACGGCGATGTATCTAATGTTCCTTCCCATTGCCGCACATCATTTGAAGGGTGTTTTCCACTTCCTCCGGTTCTATACTCAGTTTTCTTGCTATCTCGCCCACAAGCGCCTTCTTCAGAAGCCGGAGGAACGGCATCTTTGGAAAGCATATCAGCATGCTCGCACTGGCACTCCACAGTTCCACCAGCACGATACAGGCGCAGATAACGCTTGTTGTCAACCCGCTTCCTACACCTAAGAGCCGGTCAATGCCTATGAAACTCAGGACGGCACAACCGTACACGGCAAGTTTCGCGAGCGTGTCACGCGCCAGTTCGCTCAATGCGAAATTGCCCTGTTTCAGACTGGAGGCTATACCCCACGCACTGTCCATTACGACCGCCATTACCGCTATGTTCACCATCGTGCCGTAGCCGGTCACATAGTCCGCAAGAATCATCAGAAGGCAGAGTATCCATCCCCATACCGTGGAAAGGATTTCGCCAAGTCTTTCAAAGAAATTTCCAATCATATTTTTCTGTTTTTAATAAGTTGCTTCTATCTGTATGCCTGTATGGGTGATTTTCACGCTCCCGACACGCTGCCCGTCCATTTCCAGTTGTTCTTTGATGACCGTGCGCCAGTATATCGGGTCATGGTCCAGCAACATGTCACTGATGCCGGCACCCACTGCAGGACGTTCCTTAAGTTCTCCCTTGTGCAGGGAAAGGATGAGAGCCTGGTTCTGCCGCAGGATATCGCCTACGGCCAGTGTACCGTTCCTGACCACAGGCTCAAGGTATTGCCCGTCATCCGCGCCCCATGCCAGTTGTATTCCGTTCATATCCGTCAGTGTTTGATGGTTTCGTCCTCATAGTCACTCTTGTTGAAGGTGGATGCCGCAGTCCCGGGCTTTACTGTCGCAAATGTCCCGCCGGGATGGGATACCGTCACATTATGCGTGTGTTTGTTGAATGTGTCCACAAGTCCGTTTATCTTGTCTGTCAGCTGCCCGATGTTAATCAGACCGCCCAATTTGCCGCCATTGATGACGATGGTATCTATATGGTCCACCTGCAGGACCACAAGATGGGAAAGGTCGCCGCTCAGGCTGCCGACTGTCACAGCACTGCCGACTTTCGGGGTTACAAGCATCAACCCGTCGTCATCCAGTTCCGATGCCTTCAGGCGTACGTCGGGAATGACAATATTGCCTATCTCCACATCGCAGAGCTGTCCGGTTACTGACTTCACGATACCCTGGTATATGGATATGCTCTCCCCTCCGACTGCCTGTTTCAGGTATTCCCTTAATTTGCTATGCTCGTTCATGTCAACTTAATCTGAATCCCAAATCAATTTTACGCTTGCCTCCGTCCTTGGAGAATTCCGTGGTCACGCTCGTCACGAAATATGTCCCGTCCTTATAGGGATAGTCCTTGTCCCGTAAGGTTACGCTGTCTGCCGGACGGCACATCGGTATCAGCCATCCTGTAATGCTGCCCTCGTAGCCGTCAAAGGTGCGCCGTTTCACCTCCAGTTCTCCCCTGGCCCTCATGCCCGCCTCGTCGGATGTCGGACTTCTTATCTCTATTTTCTCGCCGCCGGTACTGCCGGTCTCCACTTCCTTGACAGTCCCGTCAGGAAGCAGGGCTTTGACGACCACCTTTACTTTCTTGTCTGCCGCCCTCCGATAGGTAAGGTTTTCCTCCTTGACATTGACCGCAAGGTCGTAGTACCTTTCCTCATCCATCATCTCACCGGGAGGATGCACATGCAGCGTACCGTTGCACAGGTACATGTCCGCACCGCATTCTTCCTGTATCTTCTTCAGCACGTCGTAGCCGGTGGCGTTGTTGATTACAAACCTGTCGTATGTCCATGAATAGGAACAGTCCACCTTCAGACCAAGCCCGCACCCGGCGACCACCTTGTGCAGAAGGCTTTCCAACGTGGCTTTCTTCAACACCTCGTTCGGCATCTCCCTCCTGAACAGGAACATGTCATCCTCACAGTGAAGCTTGATGTTTCCCCCGTCCGTACTGATGCGCTGCAGCCAGCCGCTGAACTCTCCCTCCATTCCGCTTTCCTCATATCCGAACATGATGCTCACGGCGTCACCGCGCTTAAGTTTGTCTTCTATCTCAAGCGCGTTGTTGTACTGCGACGCAGGAAGTGTTATGACGGCGGTATCTGACAGCTGTTCGACACTCCTGTGTATCTCTACCTTGTCGAGCATGCCCAGCTTATATTCGCCTATCTCTATGTCGTATGTCATCGTATACATGGTCTTACGCATTTAAGTCGTCACGGCTGAGCAGCAGTTTGTATATGTCGTCACTGTAGGCCGTAATGGTATAATTCTGGTTGGTCAGTCCCGTCGTGAAAGGAATGTCCCAGCTCTCGATGGCAAGCCGGCTTATGCCGAAAATCTCCAGCAGGGGACACAGGGCTTTCACGTGGCCCGCCTCGCAGAAGTTCTTAAGCGTCGCGACGTCCTCCTCCGGATATTTGCCCTCACGGGACATCAGGATACCTTCTATCCTTACCGTGTAGTCATCCTGAGTCCAGCGTTCCTTGATACTGCCTTTTATGGCCCCCTTGCTCACATGACGGCGGACGATGATGTTCTGGCCGTTAAGGCTTATCATAGGCTCCAGGGGAAAAAGCCATTCCCTTGCACCGGATTTCTCCAGTTGGAACCGCAAGGGCATGGTCATGGGGACACCAAGCGCATTGGTACGGACCACTTCCTCGAGTTCCGCATCGCTCATATCCTCCACATTGAAGTCCGAGCCGTCCGGGATGGTCTTGCCTCCAAGATAGCCGGTATTGACACCGTAGAAGTTGTTTTCACGGAACAGCCAGTAAGGAGGGACTTTTGTCTGTCCCATTGCCCTGAGGGCTATGTTCTTGAGTATGAATCTTGTTGTTTTCATTATTCGGTACTGGTTGCTATGGCAAGAGCCCTGTTCATACACTGCAGCACGATGCGCTCAAGCTCTGCCGTGTCTGTCTTGTCGGTCATCGTCACGTATATGTTGTCAAAAAACTTGCTTATGTTCATGGTTATGCTGGTGTTTCTCGTCCCACCCGTGGCTAATGCCTCGGCTGTTTTTCTTCCCTTTTTACCTTTTTTGCCCTTCCCGCCGGTGGCTGCATTAAAGACGACCTCTCCGGCTGCGCTACCCTTGGTTCCGGGCGTGGTTATTGATGTGTTTTTTGCCGTTCCCTTTTTGTCTTTGGCACTCTCAACGGCATAGTTTCTGTCATATTCTTCTTTGACACCTGACGCAAGTCTCCTTGTCTGTCTGAACGCCTTTTCCGCACTGGTAATGCCGGTAATGTCTTTTACACCCTGGACGGCACTGTTCCACGCGCCCTTGAAGTCTCCGTTGAAGAGCTTCGACATGGCATCGCCAATCTTGCCTATGCCACTCAGCAGGGTCTTTATACGGTCTATGACATACTCATTGATGATATTGCCGAAACCCTTCAGGGTGTCCCACATCGTCAGAATGAAAGCACGGAAACCGGCAAACTTATTCCAGCAATAGACAACGGCAGCCACGAGGGCGGCAATAGCCGTGATAATCAGTCCTATCGGGTTGGCTGTCAGTGCAACGTTCAGAAGCCATTGGACGGCTTCCCATGCCTTTGTCACCGCCGTAACGACTTTGATGATTCCAACCATGCCGGCAATGGCTATGGCATGAAAGTTAAAGGCTATGGTTCCGACACTGACGACAACAGCCAGAAGTCCCAGCTCTTCTTTCCATCTTGTTATGAATCCGATGATACCGGCTACAACGGCAAATATTCCTTTAAGGGCGGATGCTATCGGAGGGACGATAAACAGGAACAGGTCCATGATGTCATTGACGATGGGCTTGATTTGCTCGAAAATATCCACGGCCGCCTGTTGGACATTGCCGGCAAGGGTGGAGAACTTTCCGCTTACGGTCTGGCTGAGTTTGTCACTCATACCGGCAAAGGCTCCGCCGGCACCGGTGGCATGGTTGATGGCTGCCGCCACGGCATCCATACCGATCTGCCCCTTGCTCATCATGTCTTGAAGTTCGGCGTATGTCTTGCCGGTCATCTTCTGCAGTTCCTTCAACGGGTTGAAACCGGCGTTGATGAACTGGAGAAGGTCCTGGCCGCTCATCTTGCCCGCACTGGCTACCTGGCCGAACACTAAGGAAAGGCTGCTGAGCTTGGTCTTGTCCCCGCCGGCGATGTCGCCAAGCTGACGGAGATAGCCGTTCACCTTGTCGGCTTCCACACCGAAGTTCAGCATGGTCCTGGCGTTGTCCACCAGGTCGAGGTTCGTGTATGGGGTCTTGGCGGCAAACTCATTGATTTGTTTCAATACGCCGGCTGCCTTTTTCTCACTGCCGACAAGAGTGGTGAACGCCACGCTGGTCTGCTCAGCCTGTGCGCCAAGGGATGCGACCGCCCCGATACCGGCACTGATAAGGACATAAGGGTTCGCCAGGAACTGCATTCCCGGCAGGGACATCAGAGAGTCCTTGAAATTGGAGAATGAGAAGGCTTCCCGAAGGCGAGCCCCTGTCGAACTCGCTTTACGGGATATTTCGTCAAGCTGCTTCGAGGTCTGCCGGGCTACGCTCAGCACATTGCCTCCGTCCGCCTGTAACTTGATGAGAAACTTAAGTACGCTGTCCATTGTTTGCCTTCGCCTCCATTTTACGGATGTCAATCAGATACCGGATTGTCCATGCCCATTCTTCATCGCTCAGCGTGTCAGGGTCAATGTGCATGTAATATCTTAAAAGTGTGTTTAAGAACAGTACGTCACACTCTTCGGCATCAGGAACATCGGCATCCGCTAAAGTTTTTTTATCGCGGATTCCTTGACCTTGATGACTTCTTCCATTTTGGGAATGACCGCAAGGAAGAGGGCGTCATCTTCCTGTATCTCCATGTCTCCTGCCACCCATAGCTGTTTCAAAAGGGTCTCGCTCATCTGTATGGGGTCTTTGACCACGCTCACATAACTCAGGTCCTTGCGGTTCGGTCTGCGGAGTATGCAGCTCTTGCCTTCCACACTGAGCTCGAAGACTTCGCCATGCTTCCTTTTCCATTCGGAGACCTGTTCTTTTGTATATTTCATTTTTTACTGTTTGAATGGTTGTTGAACACTGTTTTAATAAATTCCATTACATACTCTTCTTGTCGAGAAACAGGAACGGCAGTGTCTTCTCCTGGAACTTGTCGCCCTGCTTCCACTCTGTATTGTCTTCCGTGAACTCGACACCTATCAGTATGTCCGTTGTTATTACATCACCGGCACTTGGATTGCCATAAGACGAAACGATGTCCGTACTCAAATCCAAGATGTCACCGCCGCCCGCCTGCTTCAATGCCTCGTATTCGCTTTGGAGAAGCGTTATCTCACCGTCATACGTCTTGTTGCCGCGCTGGATGCTGTGGGGCTTGTTGCCTTTGGCATGCAGCAGCTCTTTTTCCTGCTTCACGCTGTATTTCACACCACGGAGCCCGGTAACCATACGGCCGGCCATGACAACCGCCACATCGGCCCACTCATATTCTCTTGTATTGACCATAATTGCTTTTTTTACACTGTTGTAACCAAGAAGCCTAAGTTCACATCAATATACCGGGAATAGCCATGCGGACGGACCTTCAAAGTGACTACGATTTTTGATGTACTCACGACATCCTGTCTGGCATCGATATGGCACTTGCAACCCTCACCGTCAGTCGCACTCAGTTCTCCGCCGGCGGTCATCTGACGGTTGATGGCATTCTCCAGTGTCTGTTGCCAGCTCTTGACCACAGCATGCTGCAAGGTTCCGTCCTCATTCAGTTCGAGCTCGTCGAGGAGTTCCTCAAGCATGGTGTCATAGGAAATACGATAGGCCTTATCAATGACACGGCGGCTTGGCATATACGCATAGTCATCTGTCGGGTCACATGCCATCGGAGCATCTGCAAAATAGTATCCGCTTCTACCGACATGCTTTCTCGGTACGATATAGCCGTTCTCGAAAATCGCACTGATGGTGTTGCCGCTTTCCTCTATCTTTTTCGCTCCAACGTACATTTCCAAGGGAAAAAGGCTGCCGTCTTTCACCCGGCCGATATTGCGCTGGACGGGAATGGAGGCAATGCGGCCGAGAAGGGTTCCCATACAGGCACCCTTGCTGTCTTTGACGGTATCACCTATGACAACGCAGACACGGTTGTACTTCTCTTCTGTCAAGTCCTTCAGTTCCTTGGAAGCATCATAGTTACGTCCTTCCAGAACAAAGAATAACGGGGCATAGAGTTCTGATGTCGCCCACTCGGCAAGCTGCTGGGCTTTGGGAAGAGCAGTAAACACATCAGGGTCAAGACCGTTGGCGCTGGCTGCGGTACTGCCTGCGTTAAGACCGGCCACGCCTATGCCGCGAAGTGCACCGTTCTGACGTGTAATCAGGTCACGGGCAAATCCTTCCGATGTCTTCGTATAGTCACACAACTCTGTGACTTTCATGTTGGCGGAAACAGGATAGAGTATGAGCTTTGTGCCGCTTTCGGCTTCGTCATAAAACTCCTTCACTTGCTTGTAGAGCGTGGCGTTGTTTGTCTCTGTCACGCCCAAAGCCGTCAGGTCATCGGGACTTGTAACCCGGTACACCGTATTCAGTTCAAGTTTACCGGCCACGGCGGACGCTCCGCAGATAAGGGCCATGAGACCGTCGGGGCTTTCGCCGACGGTACCCAACTGGCCGTTAAGAAACTGTATTTTTACTCTTGGTAATTGCATAAGCTATTCCCTTTTCTTATGATTATTCTGCCGTGCCCTCCACTATGAGATACACGCCTTTCTTGTCGTAGCGTCTCGGACTGCCGCCCACACGCATTAAGAAGGAATAGATGTCGCCATAGTATTGCGGATCATCCTCGTTCGAGAACATCTTAACATCACCCAGGGCGCGGCTCACACACTGCCACTGCCAAGCCAGACCGGCAGCAAGCTCCGTAGCCTCTCCGTCTTTTTCCCATGGGATTACGGTTTTGTCAGCAGCCTTTACTCTCAGCACCTGCGAGCGTTGCATGATGCTGAATCCATACAGTTGGCCCATAACGCCTTTGCTCACGTCGGCCAATGCCTGGAATGCCGACAGTTCCTTGTCTGTGAGGTCATCGAGCAAGTCCGCATACTGCACCGCGTCAAGCAACATGTAACGTCCCTCGGATGGAACGTCATCCACGTTCATCCTCACCATCGCTTCCGACACCACTGCCTTGGTGAACTTCTTGCGGTTGCCCGTCGCAGTCCCCGAGGTGTGAGCCTTGCGCGCCGGGCCGCTCGTGTCCAGCGTGTTCGCGCCTTTAGCCCAACGGTACAAAAGGTTCTGCGCCGCTACCTTCTGCAGCTGCTGACGGTCGTTGGCGAGCACGCTGTTGCGCTTGTCATAGTTCAACTCAACCGTATCTATATTCGGAATATAAATAGGGTCTGTGGTCAGCTCGTCCATGTCGTAGGTCAACTCGTTGTCGGTACGCTGGTTCACGCCCGCCGGCTTCTTTGTACGGTTTATTTCCACACCTGACGGCGAACCGGCATTCGGGATATGTACGGTCTTATAACTGACAAAAGCCGAATCATCGACACTTTTGGCGGAGAACGAGTTGTCAGGGTAGAAGTTCTCGACGATGGAGGCAATCCAGATTTCTTTGTTTAATGCCATTTTATTTTGCTGTTTTTGTTTATTATTCGTTGTAATCTATCCCGAACCGTTCCTTATACTTGGCTGCGAACGCCTGCGGATTTGTGTTTTTCAGGATTCCAAGCTGTCCGGCCTTGTCGAGCTCGTCCCAGGTCTTGCTCTCGAAGCCGCCTTTCCCGGCTTCATGGCTGATGAAGTCCACGGCACGCTTTGCCGGTGCAGCCGGTCTCATGCTGTTGATAAGCTCTTCCGTGGCTTGGCGGTCACTGCTCATCAGTCTCTCCATTGCCGGACGTTGTTCCTTGGTTATCTTGCCATCGGATTCCGCCTTGTCCAGAAAGGCTTCCACCTCTTTCTTCTGCAAGTTTTCGATTTGTGCCTTGTAGGCATCATTTACCCGCTGGAGGGCGTCCGCTTTCGTCGCCCTGTTCTCCAGGGCCTTGATGTGTGCCACTATGGCACCAGCGTCTTCCTTGTCACTGAATGACGGAATCGCCTTGATGTCATCTATTAAAGCCATCTCTTGTCTGTTTTGTGGCCCGCTGACGAGCCGGTTATTAAAATAGTTGTAAATCTCATCCGTTGTCGTAGGTTGCTTCTCGGTGGTCTCCATGTCGTAAATGCCGTCACAGAGTTTCATGTCCATTGCTTCCTTCGCGTCTATCCAATGGTCTTTCTCATCGAAGTACCTGGCTTGTACGTCCCTCGCCTTCATGCCGCAGCGTCCGGCTATCATGTTGGACAGGTCTTCCTGGAGCTGTTCCATCTGGTCGGCCGTCTGGCGCAGGACCGAGGCATTGCCCCAGGTGCCGCCACTCACGCTATGGAGCATCAGCTTGGCATAGGGGCTCATGTACAGGGGCTTCCCGCACAGGGCGATGATGGCGGCGATACTGGCCGCCACACCGTCTATATAGATGGTAATGTCACTCTTCGACTGCCTGAGCGCATTGTATATGGCCATGCCGCTGAACACGTCACCGCCACGGCTGTTGATGCGCACGTCTATCTTGTCGTATTGCACCTGCAGGGCCAGGAGCTCACTGACGATACGCCCGCTCTCCACCTTGTAGCCGTCACCGATGTCACCGTATAAAAGCAGTGTGGCACTTCCTTCTCCGGGAATGATATTGAAAAACATTGATGTCATTTCGCACGATTTTTGATGCAAAATTCACATGTTTTCCAGACATATCAAAACCTCGTTTTTATCGTAGCGTCAGTGGGTTGCAATGATAGTCGTGCAGGATGCCGTCATAAAACGGCGGTTTCTTTTTCTATCTGATTATTCGGAACTTTGCAGCACAAAATTCAAATTATTATGGGCAAGCAGAACATTGACAGGAAGGACATCGCCAAGTCGCTTTTCCTCAACGGAAACTATACGCAGGAGGAGATTGCCGACAAGGTGGGGACCACACGGCAGACGGTTTCACGGTGGATTAAGGACGGGGCGTGGGAGGAACTGAAAGCGTCCATCACCATCACACCGGCACAGATTCTGTCAGGACTAAACCGGCAAATCATAGAGATAAACAACAACATCAATGGGCGCGAGGGAGGCAAACGGTTCGCGACCGTAGCGGAGGCGGACACGCTCGCAAAACTGGCATCTGCCATCAAGAAGATTGAACAGGACGTTGGAATTGCCGACATCGTGGACGTGGGCATACGCTTCACAAACTGGCTGCGTCCTCTTGACCTGGAAAAGGCAAAGGAATTCAACGACCTGCTCGATGCGTTCATTAAAGACCAGATGCGATGACACTTGAAGACAAGAAAGCCCTGCAAAGATGGAGCGAGCACCACAAGGCATTGGCTGCCGATGTTCCCGTGGAAGACTGGATGTCCAAACGGGACATCGAGAAGAAGCGCACGGAACTGGAGAAAGAGCCTGTCGCATGGATAAAATACTTTTTCCCGAAATACGCGAAGTATGAGTTCGCGCCTTTCCATACCAAGGCGATACACCGTGTCATAGAGCATGACGAATGGTACGAGGTTCTCTCATGGAGCCGTGAGCTGGCGAAGTCAACCGTGGCGATGTTCATTATAATGTTCCTGATTCTTACCAAGCGCAAGAAGTTCGTCGTCCTGGCTTCGGCAACCGAGACCTCGGCCATCCGGCTGCTTACTCCATATAAGACGAACTTCGAGAGCAACCCGAGATTGCGACAGTTCTACGGGAATCAGGTCACGCTCGGGGCGTGGACAGACAAGGAGTTCACTACACGTTGCGGTGCGAAGTTCGTGGCGTTGGGTGCAGGTTCCGCGCCTCGTGGAGCAAGGAACGAGGAGGTACGCCCGGATGTCATATACCTTGATGACTATGACACGGACGAGGACTGCCGCAATCCGGAAACGCTGAAAAAGAAATGGGACTGGTTCGAGGGCGCACTCTACCCTACCCGTTCCATATCCGAACCGACACTGGTGTTATGGTGCGGAAACATCATCGCCAAGGACTGCTGCATCAAACGTGCCGGTGAAAGAGCCGAGCATTGGGACATTGTCAATATCCGGGACAGAAGCGGAAAGAGCACGTGGCCGCAGAAGAACAAGGAGGAACAGATAGACAGGGTGCTTGCCAAAATTACCCAAAAGAACGCACAGGCGGAGTATTTCAACAATCCTGTTTCGGAAGGTAAGATTTTCAAGAACCTGCCGTTCGGCAAGGTCCCGCCTTTGCGTAAGTTCAAGTTTGTCGTGGCTTACGGGGACCCTGCATATTCCGATTCAAAGAAGAAGACAAGCAGCACAAAGGCCCTGTGGCTGGTCGGCAAGTATAAAGGTGTCTATTACATCATCAAGGGGTTCCTCGCACGTGAGTTGAACGCAGTATTTATAAGCTGGTATTTCGACCTGATGGATTATGTGGCAGGCAAGACTAATGTCTATTACTACATGGAGAATAACAAACTTCAGGACCCGTTCTTCAACCAGGTATTCAAACCGCTGCTCCGGGACGAATGCAAGAAACGCAAACGGGAACTTTATATCAAGGGAGACGAACGTAAGAAAACGGATAAGGCAACACGCATCGAGGCAAATCTGGAACCGATTGACCGTAACGGCACATGGGTATTCAATGAGGAGGAGCGGTACAATCCGCACATGCAGGAACTCATAGAACAGTTCAAGCTGTTCGAATTGCACCTGCCCTACAACGCCGACGGACCGGACTGCATCGAAGGCGGTGTCTCCATCATAGACGAGAAGACGGCGGAACTTGAACCGGCTTACACCATATCATACGATGAGATTAACGAACAGAACAAATATAGGATGTAACCATGGCAAACTTTATAAACACAGAGGACTATGACGCTACCATACACAGGGAAATTCTTGATTCACTTTTGCGGAAAGATTCTGCATCATACGACCCGCAGATTATCGAGATATGCGAGGACAGGGCTGTTATGGATATGCGCTCGTTCCTCAACAAGACGTATGACTGCGATACCATCTTCTCGGCAACGGGGGATGAGCGGCATGAGCTCATACTCATGTTCGCCATCGACATATCTGTCTACCACATTTTCTGCCAGCACAATCCGTACAAGATGTCCAAGATACGGCAGGACAGGTATGACCGGGCGGTAGAATGGCTCAAGGGGGTCAGGACGGGGGATGTTACAATAGACGGGGCACCATTACTGCCCGATGACGATCTGAGCGGCAATTCTCCATGGCAGATACAGGCTGACGACATCAGACCGACATTAAGATAAACATTGTTCCTATGAAAAAAGACAAGAATAAGAAAAGTAAAGGTACCAGGCAGATTGTCCAGGGAGGGATGCGTGTCCCGAACGGGCAGAGACTGCCGGATGTGGTGCTGCAGATGCCGGAGATATTCCTCTTCGACATGAACGCATACATGAGTTCGGTAACACGGGCAAAAAGCATAGACTATTCCAACAGGACACGGCTGTTCGACATGTACGAGTCCGCAACACTCGACCTCCATCTCGCCGGTGTGCTCGCCAAGCGGCTGCGCGGTGTCACGCGGCTGCCCATCGAGTTCCAGCGCAACGGTGAGCCGGACGAGGTCATCAACGCGCAGCTGCGCTCGCCGTGGTTCAAGAGGCTACGCAAGGACCTCATCATGTCGGAGTTCTGGGGATTCACGCTGGTACAGTTCTACCTTGACGGGGACAACAACATAAGGTACGACCTCATTGACCGAAAGCATTACGACCCGGTACGGAAGACCTTGCTCAAATTCCAGAACGACCAGGACGGAATACCAATCGAGAACTTCGGGAACTGTCTGTTCGTGGGGACCGAACGTGGGCTGGGTATCTTCGCAGAGCTGATGCCTGCCGTGCTTTACAAACGCGGGGATATGGCTGATTGGGCGCAGTTCTGCAACATCTTCGGCATGCCCATCCGAGAGTACACGTACGATGCCGGGGACGAGACGGCACGCAAAAGGCTCATCCAGGAGGCAAGACGGCAGGGTACGAACGCCGTGTATATCCACCCAAAGGACAGTGAGCTTACTCTGATTGAAGCCGGAAACAAGACAGGGTCGTCTGACCTGTACAAGACATTCGCGGACTATTGGGACAGCAAAATATCCATACGTGTGCTGGGAAACACACTCACTACGGATGCCAAGGAGACGGGGACGCAGGCTCTTGGAGAGGTACACAAGGAGGAGGAGGACGACATGAACGCGGATGACCGAGACTTCATTCTGGACATCCTCAACTACGACATGCGCCCCATTTTCGCGAACCTCGGATATGATGTCGTAGGCGGGGAGTTCGTCTATGCCAAAAAGGACAAAATCATTCCGTCACAGCAGATTGACATCGTACAGAAGCTGCAAAGCATGGGACTGCCGATGGATGATGACTGGCTCTATGAGACATTCGGAGTGGAGAAGCCGAAGGACTATGACAGACAGAAAGCGGACGCCCTGGCACAGAGGGAGGCTATACGCAGGAGCCTGGATGACAAGGAGGACAAGCCGGGAAAGGAGGATTTGAACGGTGATAAAAAGGCGTTCAAAAACCGTTTGAGGAGTTTTTTCGGGATAGCCCCGGTTACCGGGGCGGACACAGACTTCTGATTGACACGCTATATTACGGCGACTGTCATTGCGACTGTGGACGTCATGTCAGGAACAATGCCGCCGTCCGGCTTGACGCGGACGTTCTTGATGCTTTCATGCGCAAGGTATACAACGGATTTGACACTTCCGGGAATGTGGATGACGCCTTATGGCGTGAGGTGCTGCGTGTCATCAACGAGGGGACGGTGGAGGGACTTGCCAGGGCAAAGACACCGCCAACGCATGACCGTCTATTCTATCAAAACCTGCGTCATTCCAATGAGGTGTTCGCTGCATTCAAGGTACACATGATGGGTGAGGATATGGCGGCAAAGCTCATCGACAAAGACGGTAATCTGAAACCGTTTGACAAGTGGCTGCATGACGTATCCGGCATAACTTCCCATCAGGTGGGTTCATGGCTGCGCACGGAATATGATACGGCGGTCATACGCGCCCATGCGGCGGCTGACTGGAGGGAGTTCGAGCGTAACAAGGACATACTGCCCAATCTCAGATGGATGCCCACCACGTCACCGGAACCGGAAAGCTCGCACCGCCGGTACTGGCAGATGAAACTTACATTGCCTGTCGACGACCCGTTCTGGAACGGACATCATCCGGGCGACCGGTGGAACTGTAAATGCTCGCTGGAGGCGACGGATGAGCCGGTGAACCATCCTGCTGACCTGGAACCAACCGTACCGCATCGCGGACTGGAGAACAATCCGGGTAAGGACGGGCATACGTTCTCCGACAGGCACCCTTATTTCCCGGACAAATGCAGCCGATGTTTCGCATACAAAAAAAGCGGATTCAAGAACAGGGTGAAGACGTGGTTCACCAATAGGCAGAAAGACTGTTACAACTGTCCGTTCATTGACGGATGCCTGTATGGTACTGAAAAAGGGGAGATAAAAGATATAAAGAAAAAGGCAAGACTGACGCTTCAGGGCTCTTCCCTTTCACATCCCGACTTTAATGGCAAAATCGCTATCTCAAGACGAAGTATAGATGAATGGACCAATCAGCCGCATATACATTATGCTGAGAAAAACAGGATGCTTCTCTATATCGACGAGGTTCTTAAACAGTCCTCTTATTTGGGGCACAAGCAAGATAAAAGCACAAAGCCCGGAAGCAAATGGGTACATATCTTTGAAACAAGGATACAGGGAGACAGAAGTTGGATTGTCGTAAAAGAATACCAGGATGGGACAAAAATACTATACAGCATATCTGACGGTGAGAGTATTCTTATCGGATTAAAAGAGAAATAGCCCCAAATCACGGCTGGAAATACAATCCAACATAGATAAGGGACTACTCTCGCTGCAAAAGTAACAATTTATTTCCAATAATAAGCATAAACAGCCAAAATACTATTGTCATGGACGCAAAAGATATAGAAAAACTGGTCTGTAAGGCCAAGAATGACATTATAAAGGAGGTCAATGACCGGTTGCCAAGAAAGGTCGGTGTCGTGGCTGTAAACCACTTCAAACAGAATTTCCGGGACGGCGGATGGCTTGACAACGGGCTGCATCCATGGGAACGCACCCGGAGACAGGACAGCAATTCGCCCGATGCCAAATACGGACCGCTCACGTCCAGACGCAACCACATGATGCGTTCCGTCCAGGCTTCAACATCACCGGGACAAGTCACCATCGAGAACCCTGTGCCGTATGCCGCCATACACAATGACGGCGGTGACATTACCACGCACCCGACAATCACCGGACGTATGCGTAAATATGCCTGGCACATGGTCTACTCGCTTGCCGGTATCAAAGGGAAAGGCAAATTGCCCAAGGAACTGCCTGCTGAAGCAGAAAAATGGAAAGGGCTGGCACTGACAAGGAAAAAGAACATCACCGTACACGCACACATCCCACGGCGACAGTTTATGGGCGATTCTGCCGAGCTACGCACCAAAGTCAACAGGATTATCAACGAATCGATTCAAAAAATAAAGGATGG
This sequence comes from Xylanibacter muris, assembly GCF_013166605.1. Classification (GTDB taxonomy): domain Bacteria; phylum Bacteroidota; class Bacteroidia; order Bacteroidales; family Bacteroidaceae; genus Prevotella; species Prevotella muris. The sequence continues at coordinate 196,467 of NZ_JABKKF010000003.1, read as the reverse complement.
AATTATTGCTTTATCATCTCATTAACCGCATAAAGGAGGAAATGCCGGAATTGTCTTTGGTTGATGAGGACTACGGACAATTGGAGGCAATCGACAAGGAGGATATGGACACGTATCCTGTCACGTTTCCGTGTGTACTCATCGACATGCCGGAAACGGAATGGGAGAACATCGCGGGCAAAAGCCAGAAGGGAAAGGCGAAAATCAGTGTCCGTCTCGTCATAGACTGCTACGATGACACGCACTATGGTTCCGGGAACATGGAGGCTATGATGGAACGGTCGGAAATGGTGGACAGGCTGCATCGCGCCATGCAGTGCTTCCGGCCGGTGAAGGACGGGGAACTCATACGGGAAAAGTCGAAATTCTACACATGGAGCCATGGCATCAAAGTCTACGAGATGCTGTACTCGGTCTCGGTCAAGGACATTATTCGGGAAACAGTGACAGCTGCCGCTCCACGCAAGGTCGTGATTTCAATGGGGAAGACTTTGAAGTGACCTTAAAGCCTGTGAACATGGGGCGTTCTATGCGTTTGCCGTCCACGGTGGCGCCGCTCTGTAGCATGCGGCGGATTATCTGCATCACACGGCTCTCGGACACGAAGAACTCTTCCTCGCTCAGTTTCTTGATGGTATCATCGAAACGCAAGCGACGGATTTCAGTCCAATAGTAGTAACGCTCAAACATTTTGAGGTCTCTGGACGAAAGAAGTTCTTTGTTCCTACCGCGTGGCATGATGCAAAGGTATCTGTTTTCCTGCGTATTCCTACAAAAAAATGAGGCATTCCGTTACAAATGCCTCATTTTCTGTTTGTACTTTGAACAAAAGCGTGTTACAATATAATAATCAGGCACTTTCCTCCTGCTTAGGCTCTACGTAGAATGTTTCGTCCTGTGTCACCAATATACCGCATTTTGCCATCTTGTCGCTCATGCCTTCAACATCGCGGTCGGCAAGCAGCTTGTCTTTGGCCACTTCCTCTGTCTTGCGGATAAAGTCAGGCAGGAACTCTTTGACAAGGTTCAGCGCACTCGCCCATGTGAAGCCTTTCAGCGTCTTCAGCTTCGGCGTACCGGTACGGAAACCGATTGTGCCGTGAGCCATATCGAGGCTTTTCTTCTTCGCGAACAGTTCCGTCTGGTTCTCGGTGGCGTATGCCTGCAGCGTGTCAAAAGCGCACTCGCGGTCACATGCCAGGCTCGCCAGTTTGTCCTGGTACTTCTCACGGATTTTCGCACATTGCAGGTCGATGTCCGCATTAATCTTGTTGATACTTGCGTCGGACTTTGCATAGCTGGCAAATGCCTGTTCCGCTTCATCACGGGTCACTCCCGTAATCACTGTTTTCTTCTGTCTCTTTGTTGCCATAATTGTGAAAATTAAAAGGTCATTAATGTTGTTTGTCTTTCTGCTTTTTCAATATCATACGAAGTTTCGACGACAGGCGGCCAAGGTCTTCAATATCCAACTCACGGAACTCCACGCCTGCAATCTTCGGACTCATGCAAAAGCGGTTCACTGTGTCCCAATCGGTGGTATCAACACCTGTCTGCTGCATCAGTTTCAGACATACGCTCCTTGCCTGTCTGCGTTCTTCTTTCCATTGCTCTTGTGCCGGTGTCATGCGCTCCATGGCGGCGCACATGGCGCTATACTCCTGCCGTGTTATCTCCTTAAGACTACATGTCCGTCCGTGGCTGAACTCCGACACAAGGCTGCACTTCAAGTCTTCCTTGTCACCTCTATACGGTATACGGTTCAACAGAGTGTAAAAACGCGCATAGTTGGTTACTTCCTGTGCCATGTCATTTGCCGTTAAGAATCATTTCACATTCGAATCCGATACGCGACCTGTAAGTTCTCCGGATGTTTCCCATATAAACGGAAGAAGTCAAGGTCATTACCACTACACCGGTTTTCATTTTTAGATTATTCATAATCTTATTTTTAAATTTGTTTCCACTCCACTGTTATCTCTGGTATCACTTTTCCAGTACCGCCACAAATGGGACACGGAATCTTTACGGATTCATGACATTCATCCAGACCCCAGAACCAGCCGTTTCCCTGGCAATAGTTACATTGTTGCACAAGTCCCATAAAATGCTCATGGCTGGTCTTTATGGTCGGACTGCTCAGCTCAAGCATTTGCCTTGTCTTACTCATCTTTGTCATAGTTCTTATAAATTACTTCCAAACCTACTGCCTGTGCAAAACGGAATTCCACTTCCGCTCCGGGACTTTCAACCCAATCCGGTAACATGCAGATGGCATCGCAACCGGCAAGTGCTTCCAAATCAAGCAACATGATTTCCCGGTAGAAATCAGTTCCTTTTTCCTTTGCCAATGCCTCTGCCCTTGCCCCAAGACCGCTGCGTGTCGGATTGAAGACATCGTAACCTTTTGATTGAAGCGACTGTTCCGCTCTCTCAAACTTCCTGAGGGTGGCTTCACTTGGATAGTCTTCACCTATTTTTCCGGCTATATATACTTTCTTTTTCATAATATATGTTTTATAATTTATATCGTTTCTTACTTTTGTCCCCAATATATTTCCGCTCCTTCGGTCCATATCGTGTATGCTCCTGTCAGTCCTATAAACCGCCCTTGCTAAACATCTTGAACATAAACCATATCTTCAATGGGTTTATATTCAATAGTTACTATTACATCCACCTTACCGCGACCTTTACAGATAGGACAATCTTCAAAAAAGGTCTTGATTCCATCCGATACATTTAAACGGCCTATACCGTGGCAATAGTAACATCGTTTTTTACGATATATGGATTCCTTTATATTATAACACATATAAAACCATCTATTGTCTTTATGTTTTCTTCTTATTCTGTCCATAACTAAATTATACTTTATATTATTTCTAATTGAACATTAAAATTATACTCTTTGCACAGTCGCCGTATCTGCACTACGTCAAATGGGACACCATCGTACGGAAAGAATATTGTCCGTTCTTGTACAGAACACCGTATTCCTTTCTTGCGTAGTCTATACAGAAGATTTTTTCTCCTCATTTTCCGTTTGTCCATCATCTTATCCCCCAATATTTCTCCACTCCTTCGTTCCATATCGTGTATTCCCCTGTCGGTCCTATGAACCGACCTTTGGAAAACGCCTTGAACCCTTCCACCCATATCTTCAGTGTAGCGTCATACATCACGCTCTCTGCCGCACTGCCGCGCGGAGCGCGTCCCTTGGCATGGCTGACAAATATCAGCAGTTTCTCCTTGTTATGCTCTTTCATACGGATATAGTCACGGTAGCTCATTTGCGTATACTGGAAGGAGTCTATGACGGCTATGTTCCAGCTCTTGCGCCGACTGAGGCGTTCCTGAAGCTCTTCCATCGGCTCGGCATCCAACAGGTTGAAACGCCGTCCCACGTCGTTCATGCCATGGCGCAGCAGGCTCTGGTGCATGGTCATGCTGTCACCTTCCTCCAGACTGTCATAAACCACACGGTCATATTTGCATAGTTCCTTGCAGAGCTGCATCACGAAGCTGCTCTTCCCGTTGCCGGAGTTGCCCCACACGAACCATACGCCGGTACGTTCCGGCTGTCCGAAGGCATCAGCCCAGGCTCCGGAAAAAGGAAACGTGTGGCGTTTTCTGTTCAATACCTCGTTCACTGTCAATGCCCTTCCCATGGTTACTTCCCGTTCATTCTCTTCACCCTGTGTATGCTCTTCTTCACGCGGCGCAGGTCGAAGTCGCAGGCTTCGGCATCCTTTATCACCGTGTCGATGTCCTTGCGCTCACACAGTCCGTTGGCCGTACAGATGGCATACACGTCATTGGGAGTGGTATCCTCCAGCTCGAAATATTTGCGGCCGATGCGGCTGTAGAACTCCTTGTAGCCGGGCTTCTCCCAGCGCAGGCCGTTCCTGATGCGCTTCTTGATGTAGTCGGTGCTCATGAACACCACGCCGCACTTGTCCTCCAGCTTGTTGTAAAGGCTGATGAAGTAGTGGAACACGCTTTCAGTCAGTTTGTCGGCCTCGTCAAACACAAGCAGCGGGGCATCCATCTGTATCAGACTGTCAAGAATGTCCTTCCACAGCTCGCGGACGGTGGAGCCTTCACCACGGATGCCGACCAGGCGGGCTATCTCACGCACGAACTCGCCCTTGTATATGTCTTCGGAACACTGAAGGTAAAACACTTCCCTGTGTTCTGAGGCATACATCTTGGCGGTGGTGGTCTTGCCGCAGCCGGCTTCTCCTACCACCCATGTCACATTCCTCCATTTCTGGGCATCCTCCAAAGCAAAGGTGATTTCCTGGTATGCACCGGTCTCCACGATTTGCCAGCCCGCATCGACACCGCCAACAGTGCCCACCTGGTCGGCTATCCTGCGCCACATGTCCTCGCTGATGTTCTCCCACTTGCCGTTAAGGATGTTGCTAACCGTACCGGCACTGGTGCTTTTCAGGCTACCCACGGCCTTGTTCTGGCTCGGGTATTTGTCAACATACGCCTTCAGGCGGGCGCATATAAGCTCTTTGTCTTTTGTTGTCAGTTCCATTTATTTATAATTTATTGTTCATTACCTTCTTTTCCACACGCCTCGGCAGGAATACCACGGTACTGTCGTTTTCAGTGTCCATCCAGTCGATATTGCTTATTGTCTTCCTCATACGGCCAAGGCTCAGTTCCTCAGGCTCACGGCTGTATTTGCGTGTGCGCCTGTCTATCTGGCGTTGCACGTCCGACCGTGCGCCTTTCAGCTTCGGGGTGGTGAGGCCGTTCTGCTCTGGTGCCACGCCCTCGGCGTATTCTATCTCCTTGGCTGCAACCTGCCGCTCTATGCGGTTCTGTTCCGTGGCTGCCTGCTGTGACCGTATGAACGCCGCCTCGCCTTCCGTCTGTTCCTGTATGGCACGGTGTATGACAATGTACGGTTCCGCTGTCCGCTCAAAACGGAGACAGCCGGCCTTGTCTTTCCAGTACAGGCGGATACTGCCAAAATCGTAGGGGTCGTATTTCACGACGAAACGCTGATAGGTGTGCTTCCGTCGCCACTCTATGTCCGGCACACCGGGGCTGCTCATCACCTCATACACACGCTTCTGCCCTTTCACGGTTATCTCTATGCCGCTGCTCGTGAAGGTGCTCATCCTGCTGCAGGTCACCCAGAACATGTCTATCATGTCATACACCGTCACTTTCGGAGTGTCCGGGTTTACGCTGTCCTCATACATCATTATGCGGGATTCCCCGGTGGCGGGATGCGCCATCTCGTTCCATTCGGTACGAGCCTTCAAATAGGCGGCCTTCAACTCGTCCAGCGTATATAATTTGTCCTTGTTGGCCTCAATGAATTCCATGTTCGGACGGCTGCCGGCTTTCGTGGCCGTTATGTTCTGGCCGGTAAAACGCCAGTCCTTATGCAGCACCTGTTGCTGGAAGCGTCCGAATACGCTCTCTATCGTCTTAGAGGCACCGTTATAGGGGGCCGTGGTCCTGTGTATGTGGCATATCTTGTCCAGCATACCGCTTGAATTGGCCCTCTTGTGGCCACCCTGGTTGTCGTGTACAATCTCGTATGGTTTGTGGCCGCTCACCTGTATGGCCATACGGTAGGCCATATACTGCGCCTCGTAGTCTTCCGTGTCGCTGATGCAGAAACCGAGGAACACCTCCGTAGCCGCGTCTATCACTTCATACACGCCTGTAGTGCGCACATTGCCGTCTTCGTCACGGTAGTACAGGTTCAGTTTCGTGCCGTCACCGTACCACAGGGCGTCACGCATCGTGGGAAGTTGGGTCTTGTGCCGGCGGTCGAATTTCTGGTGTGCGCTCATCTCTCCGTGGACGGCATCATACCACAGCGGCTCTATGGCGGCACTGTTAAGCCAGGCTTTCATTCCGGCGACGCTTTTCAGGGGCTTCCATCCCCTACCCTCCGCCTCGCCGTTGAAAGTGTCGAATATCTGCCGGTCGGTCAGCACCGGAACACGGCTGCGCTTCAAGGCTACCAGACGGCGGCCGGCATCCTCGGTTATCTTCAGCGTGTTGCTGTTGCCTACCTTGCCGCTGATGACGGACATGTACCCGTCTTTCTTGTAGCGGTTCATCTTGTCCTTCAGACGGGCAAGGTTTCTGGGCAGCGTGTGCCCGGTCACCTCACGCAGCTTCTCGCTTTGGGTGAACACGATATCCCAAAGGTCACTGCGACGGCCGTTGCCGAGGGCGTTGCTTGTCGAGGTCAGTTCGTTCATGCGGTTCCACAACATTCCAAGTACGCTCGCGTTCACTGTATACTCTTCCTTTAACTTGTCGGTGAGCGTCGTTTGAACACCGTTCAAATCATATTCAAACGACTCGTAAAACTCACGGGCTTTCTCATCCATACATACGGTGTCTTTCAATTCCTGGGCTTTCAGCACGTCTTCAGGCTTGCCGTATTTAGCCTCAAACTTCATCTTGTATTTCACGGGGAGGGAGGAGTAGACATAGAGAGCTATCGTGTTCTCACCACCTCCACGACGCGCACACTGGATGTTGCCACGCTGGACATTCTTCATGAGGGTCTGAGGGGTGATAACAGGATTATCACCGCCCGTCAGTTCCTCAAAGGTTACACACAATATTCTCTTGTAAAACTCCATACAGCCCTTTCGTTTATGACAGCCTTAACAGTCTCTTTATACCGCTATATATCGGCATCATCAGAAAAATGTATGCTACACCCATTATCTTTTCACCTACAGACATATCGTCAAGGCTCCAGGTAAAACTCAACAGGAACCACATATACACCAGACCCAGCACTACGGCTGTCAACAGTTTCACGGCTTCCTTAAAAATCCTTGTCATAAACCGGTCCTCCTTACTCTCCTACTTCAACACCACCAAAATGCTTTATAGCCACAAAACGTATCTTTCTGGCAAGCAGGCTGTTCTTCTTGAAATTAATCGACTTGCTTACCATCTCCGGTGTGCAGTTCATCACTTTGGCTATCTTAGCGACATTGCCACGGTCCAAAACAATTTTCTTTCTCATATCACTTTCGTTTACAATTTTTGTAGGCGGTCGTGGATTCGAACCACGGACTTTGACCTCTCCTTAAGTTTGGAGTTTGGTGTGTTCTACCAACTGAACTAACCGCCTTCACCCGTCTTTCCGGTCTGTCAGTTATCCGGCAATCTTTCTGCCTTGTATATCGTCCTCCAAAATTTCTTTGAGGTATTTCTTATCCTCTTCCCAAAGCGGCAAGTCCATGCGCAACTTCATAAGCGTCACTTCACGCTGACCGATAAGTTTTACTGCCTCACGGTAGAAGTCCGTGTCCTCGTAAGCACAGGCCTTTCCTATCAGGAATTCGGCAAGTTCCATATTTCTATTGGTTATCGTCTTCTTCAAGTACCCGAGTTCGGCATCTTTCGCACCGACATACCGTCCAATCTCCTTCAAGCACTTGCGCAACTCTATATGGTCATTGGCACCATCGTATGCACACATTCTGCGTATCTCCTCGCAGAACTCGTCCTTAGTCATATTACCGGCAGCCATATAGAGATTTTCCACCAAGTAATACTCTTCAACTGCTATCAGTCGCCGTGTCCGTTCTTCAAATTCTTTCTGTGTCATTGTCTCACTTATTTTTGTTGTTAATACTCTTCGATTATAGGTTTCCTACGACAACCAAAAACTACCTTCAACCGGTACACAAGACACTTGACATAGGATTCCGGCGCAGTAAACATGATGCCGTTCTCTTCCGTATAGTTGAAACTTACACCGTCCATCATCAAAACTCCTGCAACCTTATTTTTTACGGTCTGAGTTTTCCACTCTTTAATTTCGTCGTTCATTTTCTTTATGTATTAAAATTCTTTTTTCTCGCCAAATGTTTGTACCTTTGAACGCTGTTCATATTTGGAACACGCTGCAAAGATAAACAAGATTTCTCGCTTATGCAAGATAACAAACAAGAAAAATCACTTATAAAGCAAAATATCTTGCTTTATTTAGCCAAAAAAGAGGTTTCTCCTTACGAATTCTATAAGAAATCTGGGGTAACCAGAGGAATATTACAACAGAATAACGGGATAAGCGAAGAAAATATAGCAAGATTTCTCGCTTATGCTCCAGACGTTAATACAGAATGGTTACTCACAGGTAACGGTTCTATGCTTAAAAAGCCTACTAATGGTATTTCATCAGAGTTAGTGAAAACAGACCCAACCAAAGGCGAAAACTACATTCCGCCAACAGCTCCTATGGAGCAATATTCCCAAAAAGAAGCTATCCCACTTACTGAAATAAAAGAAACAAGCAAGATTAAACCAATCCCACTGGTTACCGAAACAGTTGCAGCAGGTTTCGGTAACGAACACTTCTCTATAACCGAAAAAGATGTGAAAGAATATTATGTAATTCCTAAGTTCCGCTTTTGCCGTGTAGATTTTATGATTGAAGTATCAGGTCTATCCATGTATCCACACTTCAACCCTGGAGACGTAATTGCTTGTACCATACTTAATGACCGTAAATTCATACAGTGGAACAAATGTCATGTCATAGCAACACGCGAGCAAGGTATACTCGTGAAACGCCTCATGCCGAGCAACAACAAGGATAGCCTTACGGCTGTGTCCGACAATAAGGACTACCTACCTTTTGACATTCCCATTGAAGACATAACCGGACTTGCACTCGTAGTCGGTTCCGTAAGCCTCGAATAATACCCCACTGAAACGAAATGTATACACAAATTTCATGTATTTTCTCGTAAACGTCTGTATTTAGGCACTTTCGTATAAAATCCGCCCCTCGAAAACGGTATATTTAGTGTATTTTACCCCTCAAAAACCACTAAAAATGCCGTTTTTCTGTCTTTTTATACCCATCCGCCCTATTTATCCACACATTTTGATGTTAAAAGTGTCCACCCAAATGTCCACCCAATCAACACATTTCGTTTTTACAGCACAATATTTGTCCACCCAAATGTCCATCCAAGTGTCCACCCAACCACATTTTTAAACAAAAAAATAAAGGGACATGCTTCCCGAACACATCCCCTACCCCATCAGAATGACATAACCGTTCTAAGACCAATTATTTGCCATCTGTGTGCCTTGTACAACGTATAAGCGTAGATTGCTTTATTATAGCACATTTCGTGGCCACAGTGCCGTTTCCAGACAGTCCTGCATGCAACAGATATCCTTTTGTCGCTCCAACGTCCTGAGCCGTTAAAACGGTATATACCGCAGAAATACTCGCAAAATAATAGTCTTTACGCTCATAACGTCTCCTATTCAACAGATGCACATGTATAACCTTTGCCATAATCATATAATTTTGATGTAAATATACTAAATAATAATTATATGGAATAAAAATAGATATTAAAAACAATATATAATTAAACAAAAGGCTCACAAGATACCACATGGAACAACTATAACGAAAAAGGCGACCATTCAGTCGCCATGTAACATTATTCAAGTAAAACACCGTTCAAACGTTCTTTGAATGTAACATCAATGTAAAGCATATGTTACGTTTCGTTTTTGACTTTACTTCCCTACTCTATTACGCCAAACGTCCGTAACTCATTTACTCACAACGCCTTTCAACATAAAGCCAATATTTTCATTTTACACATTTCGTTTTATCCCCCGTACAAAGTCACAAATTGCGAAATGGATAATCCCCCCTTCGTATGAGAAAATACGACTTGTAAACGGAATAAATGCTATTATGACAGATTCAGGGGGTATAAAAACAATCTGGGCAATGGACGGACGCAGACTCATTTCATCAAAGAATCAAATATTTTCTTTTAAAGAAGGAATGGCGGTATCCGTCTCGCCAGGAACTTCCATTATATCAGGAATATACAGGCAGAACGGAGAAACAATAAAATTTGAAGGCTGTAATACTACTCATGACTATCCGTTTTATTCCAATGGTAAACTGTTAGTCCGGCAAGGAACATTCTACAGATTTGTTGATACTTCCGGAAACTTTCTGGAAGGAAAATATACAAATGCCTTCCCTTATTTTAACAACTATGCGGCATGTGACACTTACCTTAATATGGAAAAGCAAAAGGACACCGGGCATATACTGCTGGACGCTAACGGTAAAGCCTGTAAGTTTTCTTTCCAAGGAAAGGATTTTGATACAGACGACATACAGTTCGTCTCATCGGTGAATGATGAAAACACAGGAATTGTTGTCATTAAGCAGAAAGTATATTTCTTTAACGGCATAGACCAAAAACTGTCTCCTGTATTTGCAAAGGACAGTTCGATGACTAATTTAAAAGAACAGGCAAAACTTATCTCAGACATAGAACAATGCTATTTGCAGAGCTCCGATTCAACATACACGCTAACGGCAAAATGCGGTAAGGGTGATACGGTCTCAATATGCTTCGACTTAATGAGAAGACCATTGTCCGTGAAGAGGAATGATACAGAGCTTTTTTACAAGGTAAAACAGAAAGCGGAAAAAACCTTGGCTTCAGATCTAATAAGTAAAAAAGACGGTGATTACCTTGGACTGTATTGGAATGAAAACGATGAGATTCTTCCCCCTCAATTCGAAGAAGTCATAACATGTTTTGGAAATAAAGCTTTAGTAAGGATAAAAGGGAAGGCCGGCATGTTGGAAATACTTAAGGACAAGACATTCAAACTGAGAATGAACAAAGGAGACGACATTGCTTTCAGACATCAGAAATTTGAAACCACCATTCGTGCGGATTTCCCGACATTCCTGAATGCAGACAAGGTAAACATTGAAATAGACACTCAGACGGGTTGTGATATAGATAAGACTTCGAAGAACTGCAAGAATACAGAAAGCGGCAATTTCGTTCAATACAATTGTGTTCTTAATATTCCGGAGAACCTGCCTGATGAGCTGACAACAATAGAATATCCGATAACAATCCATTATGACGGCATTAAATCTTCGAAGATACCATTCAATGTTAATGCCTGGCATTATAAATACTTTGTAGTGGATGTCGATGATTCTCAGACTGCTCTTGAAAACGGCACCGTTTCATTTGTTTTCAATATAAATGCAGAAAGAATAGCAAGTGACGGTATCTACCCTACCACGGTCAACATACTGACAGACTCCCTGCAATATGAATACGAAAAAATGTCTGAAATCCGCCATAAGTGTAAGGTGTATTCATTGAAAGAGGGCATAAACAACATCGTGGTACAAATATTGGAGCAGGGATGTCCTCCCGCAGCTTTCCCCTTTGAGGTTGAGTATCATAAACCTGTTGCCAAAACAAGGAACAATCCTGCAGAAAAGGAAAAGGTGACAATCAAGAAGAAGGAAAAAACTCCCAAACCCGCTGAAGAGACAGTAAGGCCACGCGTAATAATGTAGTAATGCCAGTATGAAGATAAATATAAGTTCCATAAGCGATATCGGTATAGAACGCACGAATAACGAAGATGCCGTCGCAGTATGCCCTGATTTAAAGACTCAAGTTTGGAACAGTCTTTCTACAGACGGATATATCACATTGTCTTCCACAGGGGCTTTGGCGGTAATCGCAGACGGCATGGGAGGTGCCAATGCCGGTGAGATAGCTTCTACATTGGCAATCAAGGGCATAATAAATCTCTTTAACGGCAAGGAGATTGAAGAAACACTAAGATCAGACACAGACGCGCATGCTTTTCTTAGAGAATGTATAGCCAAATCAAACCAGGCGATTCTTGACCATGTTATAAGCTCACCCGATTCCATCGGGCTTGGCACCACAATTGTCCTGATTTGGATTACAGAAAGTAAAGCATATATTGCATGGTGCGGAGACAGCAGATGTTATTGTTTTAACCCGAATACCGGCCTGACCTTGCTTACAAAAGACCATTCCTTAGTCCAGGAACTGGCAGATAAAGGGGCACTCAGAAGCAAAGATACTTTCAATCATCCCGACAACAATATTGTCACGAGATGTTTAGGAGATATTGACACCGAACATGAACCCGATATTATTACATATAATATAACCCCAGGAGACATTTTCCTTTTATGCTCTGACGGACTTTGCGGATATTGCAGAGACAGACTGATAGAGAATACCATGTATAGGCATTATAGGAATATTGAAGAATGCCGCAATGCCTTGCTTCAAATTGCGCTAAACACCGGCGGACAGGATAATATCAGCATTTCTCTATGCGCGACACTGCCTCAAGACAGGAACTATCCGGATATAGGATTTAAAGGATTAATAAAACGTTGGATTTCCAAGTTTTAGGCATAGAATATCATGAGGCGTTAAATTGAAGCACCATATCCGCCAACAATACTGCCGTCTCCGTTTCGTCCTTAGGCGCATCCTTGGATTTCCATGCCACAACGAAACGGACCGACGCTGATTTTACATTATAGCCCCTTTGTTGCCACTCAGACAATGTCTTCCGCATCTTCTGTGACAATTTTGCCACAGGCTTACAAGTCCGGACGTTATAAAGAACATAGTCTTTATAATACAACGGATCACCGCCCATTAATGACAGTACTTCCCTTTTCAGTTCTTTGAAGTATCCCAAATTGACATCCTTATGAGAAAGTTGAAGTATAATTTCATCAGGCATCTCATACTGCTGTTGATTTACAGTGCATCTGTCTGCACTCAGATTATCAAAACAACAACCATCCGTATGTACATACAGACGGTTTTTCGCACGGGTCATTCCCACATAATACCGGCGCATCAACGGATCATCCTTCTGATAGCATCCTGATATAAGCATATATACATTGTCAAACTCCCTGCCCTTGGCCTTATGAATGGTAGACACCACAACATCCGCTTTCGAAAGATCACAGAAATCCTCTACAGATGATTCAAATACAAACTCCTTAAAATCACTGACATATTTTACTCTGTTAGTCTGCTCGAACAACTCCACACAACGTCTCACATATCCAAGACTATGACTTCTCTCATAATTGGAAAAAGTTGCACGTTTCGCATCTTCCCATACATCTTCCGGAATCAGGGGCGTCTTCAGCCGCCTATCAATAAACCTTAAGAAAAACCTCATCTCGGCTATATTCCAAAAACGCAGTCCGTCCATAGACTGCACAAGCTTACAGTCTATGCCATGCCTGCGCAAAAGAGCCGTCACAATAACAGCCTCCTCGTTTGTCTGGGTAAGCACACATGAAAGACCTTCATCCCTATTAAAAGCTATCTCCTCAACAAGCGGCCGGTACATATACTGTGAATAATAATGTGTCACCTCTATCCATCCATCTTCTTCACGTCTTGAAAAAATAGGCTGGCTCTTCATTCGTCTGCCAATACCTTTCACAAATCCGTTTGCGAAATCCACGACATGGCGTGAACTGCGGTAATTTTCCGTCATCTCGATAAATCGGGCTCCTTCCTCCCTGCTCAACTTATACATGTATTCGGAATCAGAACCGCGAAACTCGTAAATGTTCTGGTCGTCATCGCCCACAGCTATTACACGCATTTCCTCGTTGGCAGCCATAAGGGCTTTCACGAGAGAATATTCCGGAGCCCCCATATCTTGAGCCTCATCTATAACAAGAACCGTCTTTCCTATCCTGTTCGGCTCCACATCCCCATTCTTAATCATCAAGGCCGCATTCGCAGCCACATCTTCCGCATCCTCCAGGTTTCCGATACGTCCCAAAAGATCAAAACAATAGGAATGAAACGTCTTTATCTCTACAAAATGCGCCGCATTGCCAATAAGTTCTATAAGCCTCTGCTTAAACTCTGTAGCAGCCGCCCTTGAGAATGTCAGCATCAGAAGCTGCTCATGCTTGACATCCTCAAGCAACAGAAGAGACGCGAGTTTATGAACCAGTACACGTGTTTTCCCGCTGCCCGGACCTGCCGCAACAACGATACAGCGTGAATCCTTATCAGAGATTATTTCCATCTGACGCACAGACAGCCGGCCGAACAGCTGCCTGTATTTATCTGGGGTAAGGTTGCGCTGTATCTCACTCACCCTTTCTCCTTTGAAATACTTTGCGATAAACTTCCTGTAATCCATCCGGAAATAGTCCTGCACATATTGCAGGGCTGCATTATAATCCCTTACCATCAGATTGGCATATTCGCCTACAATATGCACTTGCTGAATCTTCTGCTTATAGAATTCATTGAGCATCCGATAATCATCCTGCCTATATCTGGCCTTGTTGTCCTTTATACGTTGTATATCCATTGCATTATAAAGAACAAGAAAACCGCCTTCGAGCTTTAACGCACCTATTTTAGACAAATACAGAAGCGCCTCCTCCACGTCTTCAAGATGCAGATTGTCAAGCCCCGAAAAAAGAGACGAGTGACTTGACTTTATTCCATTAAGAAGTTCCACGACAGAGAACTGTACAGGCTTGCCTTGTTGCCCTTCTGCTTCCACACCGGCAACCAGCCTGTACAGCCATTCCACTGCAAAACGACAGATTTCCAGCCTCTTCTCAAAACGGCTTATTGTTGCCTCAAGCCCTGTCGCACGGCTGAGTTCAATATTGTGTATAGCATCTTCTTTCTTGCGGGTATATCCTTTTATAGTAAGAAAATACAGCAGCGTACGGATATCTTTTTCCTTGGATGTACCTATCCCTGAGTTCACGGCATTGTCGTTCAGCTGTTTGCATGAGATCCTCAAAGATTCATCCGGGATATGACTGAGAATATATTGTTCGAGTCTCGCAAAGCGTTCGAGAAGCATTCTCGACTTCCGTTCCGAATCACCGGTATCCGACAGATAGGCCGATATATCCTTACTGTCTGCCAATATGCCTTCCTGCCGCATACGTTCCACTACCGACACAACCTCTCCCTTGCTTATTCCCAATATATCCGCAAGATAATCTATTCGCGACTCTGACTCGGAGTTCCTTGCCTTTGCTGTATGTTTTTGCGAAATCAACGAACGGATAACCCTTACAGCCTTTTCAATGTCTTCATTTTCAAACAGTAACGATGCGGTTATGCGTTCCCTCGCCTCATCCAGTTTTTTCACAGTGATGCCTGTGGCATATACATGGGGGACATTGTTGCCTCTCACTAAATATCCGCCCTGCTCCAACGTTGCCAACGCTGTACGCACACGAGTTTCAATATCCGAGACAGAATCGTCCCATCCAGCCTGCCGAGCAATTTCCAACGCGGAACAGCAGACCCTCATACGCTGACGTGTAAGTTCCTTCACAGCTTTCCATACCTGTTGTATTTCACTGATACTCAACTTTGTCTGATTCAAAAGTATGAAATGCTTGTCGAGATCACTGTCGCTATAAAGCACATAACAACGCGCACTGAGATTCGGATCGCGACCGGCACGTCCGGCCTCCTGAACATAATTCTCCAACGAGTCGGAAATATCGTAATGTATCACAAGTCCTACATCCTTCTTGTCTACTCCCATCCCGAAAGCCGATGTAGCCACGATAATTCGTACACGGTCATTCATAAAGGCATCCTGGTTTTCAACCTTTTCGTCTGATCCCATTTTTCCGTTGAAAGGCAATGCCTTATAACCGTCACGCGTCAACTTTGAGGCCAGTTCCAGAGTGCGTCTGGTACGTGAAACATAAATGATTGTCGGGCAATGTGACTCCGCCACAAGCCCACGAAGCTTCATATATTTATCACTATCGCCTTCGGCATGTATCACAGAATAGCGAAGGTTTGTCCTTGAGGCCGATGATGCAAAAAGCTTCAGGTCTAAATTCAGTGTATGTTTGAAATAGTCGCAAATGTCCTGCACCACTTTCTGCTTTGCCGTTGCCGTAAAACAAGATACCGGTATTGGACTCTTGTATCCTTTCTCCTGTTTATACTTGCTGATGAATTTACCTATATAGAGATAGTCCACCCTGAAATCCTGTCCCCAGGAAGAAAAACAATGTGCCTCGTCTATCACAAACCTCACTACATGACGCGACATCAATATCCTCTCTATGGTTTTTGAACGGAGCATTTCAGGAGAAATATACAAAAGGGAAGCCTCGCCTTCCTGTACCATTCTTATCGACTCTGCCCTTGTTATCGGGTCTAAAAGCCCGTTAATCGTTACAGCATCGGTAATGCCTCTTTCGGCAAGATTATCCACCTGATCTTTCATTAGCGACTGCAACGGTGAAATAACTACCGTAAGTCCGTGTACAGAACGTCCTGCCATGAGTGCAGGCAACTGGAATGTCAACGATTTTCCTCCGCCTGTAGGAAATATGGCCAGCAACGACGCCCCTTCCACCGCCGCTTTGGCGGCTTGCTCCTGAAGCGGTTCGCCTTCGTATGTGCGAAAACGGTCATACCCGAAAAATGTCTTTAGATTATAAACAACATCCAGTCTGGTATTGCAGTAGGCACATCCCTCTTTACAAGAGGTATGACGCAATAGCTTCACGACAAATTCCACTTCGGGATAATTATGAAGCACCCATCCCGGAGTAATGGAACGATGGTCTGTTGTGTCAATCAATGCCAAAGCGTATGCCAGCTCACACGGGTATTGACTTATCAGCATGTCAAGACCGGCATTGCCGCATATCTTTCCATCATAAAGGCTACCTATCAGTTCTGCCTGTCCTTTATCGGCAAACTCAGCTCTCACCATACTGAGAAATCCCACAAATTCTTTCTTGTCTCTCAACAGCGACGCAAACAGTATCCGCTTTTCCTTCGGCAACATTTCCCAACGCGAAATTTCGTCAAAAAGCAAATCCTTGGCCTTTTCGCAGTCATTCACGGGATTGTTTATCTGGTCGCTTATAAGCTTGTCGTCTTTTAAAAGCTTGTGGTAAGGACGCTCAGGAAACAGCAGGGGCGACACATAAAGCGTATCGACAATAAGCTGACGGCAGGCTTTATCCTTAAACAGATACTCCGCATCATGATGAATGATATTATGTCCGCAGATATAGTCTGTATCCTGCAGGAACTCAAACAGTTTCTCTTTCGATGCATTATGATATATCTCACCGTCATGGCGTAATGCCCCTATATCATGGATTTTATTGTCTTTCAAACCAACCTCTACATCAACTATGGCATAAAGTGAGGAATCATACGAACCGGATATGTTTTTATTTCCGGCCACATCGTCTGCGTTGCCGTTATTACCGATTCTCATGAGTTTGCTCCAAATTGACATATATTCAATGTAATAATAAATATCTTTTATCGTGAACAGCTACAAAATTAAGGAAAATACATAAAAAAGTGTCTTGATTGAATGAAAAAACGCCCTGTAAGACACCAACTTTTATCGTTTCATCAGATAAATTTGTTAAAACTCCGAAAACTTTTACTGTTATGTTGCCGTATTCTATGAATATAGAAATATATAAGTTAATTTTGTAACATTAATTATCAGGTTAATCTACAAATAAATATTACATAACAATGAAGAAAATGATGAAACAATTAGGCCTGGTCCTGACCATGGCCATGACACCGATGATGCTTCCGGCACAGAACTTTCAGAAAGGGAACTACGGCTACCTGTACTGCCACATGAGCGGACGGGGAGAATGGACGGCATACGCCCTTAGCCGCGACGGCCTGCATTTCCACGACCTTATCAACGGTGACCCGATATTCTCGCCTGAAGAACACGCACGCATCGAGGGCGGCACACGCGATGCCTACATCTGCAGAAAACATGACGGAAGCGGCTATCTCATGGTGACAACCGACATGTGTGTGGCAAAAAGCCATAAATGGGACAACTACGGAATAGACCTGTATACAAGCGACGACATGATCAACTGGAAATCCGTGACATTCGACTTCCGCAAGGGCTCCGCCATCTTCTGCGACCCGACCTCACCGGACGTATACAAAGACTGGAGCACCGTCAACCGCGTGTGGGCACCGCAGATTTTCTGGGATCCGGACTATCAATGGACCGACGGACGAAAGGGAGGATACTTCATCTACTACTCGCTGTGGAACAAGGCTGAGGAAAAATACGACAGGATGTATTACTCATACGCCGACGAGACCTTCACCAAGCTCACCAAACCGCAACTGCTGTTCGACTGGGGATACGCCACCATCGACGCAGATATAAACTACCTCGAGGCCGACGGATTATACCACATGATGATAAAGAAAGAAGGCGGACAGCCCGGACTGTTCACTGCAACGGCAAAATCGCTCACCGGGCCATGGAGCGAGCCTGTGGCTGACGACTACATTGATTTCGAGGGTAATAAAAAATGTGAGGGTGTGTCGGCGTTCCAGCTTGCAGGCGACTCCACATGGCGTATCGGCTATATAGAATACTCATCAAATCCTAAACGCTACCGTATATGCAAAGCCGACAAATACATGCGCAACTTCAGTAATCCGCAGGATATAGAAGGGGTTAACGGGCCGCAGCACGGTTCGTTCATGAGACTCACAAAAGAGGAGTACGACCGTTTGCAGGCATGGTCGGACGCAAGGGAAAGCAAGCACATCGCCCCCAACAAAAACAATCCCGTTATAAACGGCCTCTTCGCAGATCCGGAGATAATGTACAGCGAGAAGACCGGAAAATACTATCTCTACCCCACCACCGACGGTAAGGAAGGATGGCAAAACCACGATGCCAAGGTTTATTCGTCACCCGACCTTAAGAACTGGACTGACGAAGGCGTGATGTTCGACCTGAGAAAAGACTGCAGCTGGGCCGACAAATGTCTTTGGGCACCATGTATCATAGAACACAAGAAAGGAAAGAAAAAATACAAATATTTCTATTACTTCACTGCTGAAGGGAAAATAGGCGTGGCCACGGCCGACAATCCCACCGGACCATTCCGCGACGCACTCGGCAAGCCTTTGCTCGACAAGAAGCCGGAAGGGGTCAAAGGAGGACAGGTGATCGATCCTGATGTATTCCGTGATCCGGCAACTGGAAAATACTACCTGTACTGGGGTAACGGGTTTCTCGCAGTGTCAGAGCTTGGTAAAGACATGACATCAATAGTAAATACCAAGATTCTTATCAACCGCAACGACAAATCAAAATATGACTACAACGAAGGCACCTACGTCTTCGAACGCAACGGCCTGTATTACTTCATGTGGTCGGAAAACGATACACGAAGCGCAAACTACCGTGTGCGCTATCTCATCAGCGAATCACCGACGGAGTTCACACGCAACGGCAAGCCTGCCATGCAGGAACGCACCGTTGTATTGCATCAGGATCCGTCGAAAGGAATATACGGAACGGGACACCACTCCATACTCCAAAAGCCCGGCACTGACGAATGGTATATAGTATACCATCGTTTCGCACGTCCCGATGCCATAAAACTCGGATGGTCGGCCGGCTACAACCGTGAAGTATGCATAGACAAGATGGAATTCAATGCCGACGGAACGATAAAGGTTGTAGAGCCTACGCTCTGACAGCATACATACATTGATTATAAAAAGACGACGTGCCGGAGTTCCGGCACGTCGTCTTTTTATAACATGTGAATGAAAAAGCCCCCTCCTGACTTCCCCAAAGGGAAGGAAAAGGGATGGGTTGTGGAAGCATCAGGTGGGTATGCAGAGCACCGCCCCATGTAGGGACATCGCTTTGCGATGTGTACGGTGTTTTGTCATACGTCAATGCCAATGCCTTTGACACGTGCCAAAGACACATCCCTACTCAAGGCTGAATAAGATAAGAACGGAAAACATCATAAATTTCACGAAAAGAAACAATAAAGCGCCACTATCTGTAATAAAAATTCGCAACCATTTCCCGGCTCGTTTTTGCTTGTTTTCACAATCCCTATAACACACTGATTTACAGTCTATTAGCAACAACGAAAAGTGTACTAAAAATGAGCATGCCATTCACGTTCAATGAACATGCCATTCATCGAACGTGAATGGCATGTTCATCAAGCATGAATGGCCTATTCATTGAAAGAGAATTTTACATATATGTCAACATGTAAAAGTATTTCTAATTTTTCATTCACTTTATCCTTTCGCCCTCAACTCCCAAAAGGCCACAGCGGCAGCGGCGGCGACATTAAGTGAGTCCACGCAATGATACATCGGTATACGCACCACATAATCCACCTGCGAGATTGTTTCATGGGCCAACCCGTCGCCCTCTGTTCCCATCACAATAGCCAGGCGTGGCTCTGCCGCAAGCACAGGATTGTCGATGGTAAGTGAATCATCCGTCAATGCCATGGCCGCTGTGCGGAAACCATAGCGGCCAAGCTCCGGCAACGGAATATCGAGCCACGCCCACGGAACAAGAAACACGGACCCCATCGACACGCGCACCGCACGACGGTTAAGGGGATCACACGATGTAGTCGTGAGCAGTACACCATCGATACCGAGAGCGGCGGCCGAGCGGAATATGGCTCCGATATTGGTAGTATCCACAACACCGTCTATCACCACTATCCTCCTGGCTCCGCGGCACACATCGCCAACTGACACCGGCTTAGGTCTCCGCATGGCGCACAGCACACCGCGGGTGAGCGTATAGCCGGTGAGTCTGGCAAGCAGTTCTCTGTCGCCTGTATATACGGGAATGTCACCACACCGCTCCACTATATCGGACGCATCACCCGTAATATGCTTCCTCTCACACATAAGCGCAAGAGGCTCGTACCCGGCATCGAGAGCCACACGTATGACCTTCGGACTCTCCACAATAAACACTCCCTTTTCCGGCTCTACCCTGCTACGCAACTGCGCCTCAGTAAGCCTGCCGAACACTTCCACTCCGGGATACCCGAGAGTTGATATCTCAATAACTGCCATATATATTTTTTTCCTGTTATACTTTTACACGGAATGCAAAGGTAGGCAGTTTAAATGATATATGCAACTCCAGGCAGACAAAGACAGGCTCTTTGTCTGCCTTATTATGTGAATAAAGAAAGTAAAAACTATATATGAATCCTTATCCGGACTACAAGAGAAAGAATCAGGAACGAGAGGATTTCATAGAGTTGCGGAGAAAACTTCTTTGTTGTTGAAATAATATAGTCGAAAATGTCACGTTACAGATATATAAGAGGTTACATTTGACTCTATAATTGTCATAAAACAAAAAGAATAATGACATGGAGATAAGATTCGCGACAATCGACAAGACAGGACGAAGACATAGCAACGGGATATGTCTAATTTTTATGGAAACGATTATGAAAACTTGTTATACCTTATTTATATTAGGACTGACACTACTATTGGTTGCTTCTTGCAACAAAAAAGAAGATATAAGCATAACTTATTTCAAGCAGCAACAAAGTATGCCATACAATACGGACAAAGAGGATTCAATGATTTATTGTGGATTGATAGAATATGACTCCGTTCGGTTTTCAGATGGTTCGTATGCCGTTCACCGCCTGCAATATGCTCCACAAAACAGTCTGACGGAATTCTTTGATTGTAAAGGACGTACGATTGCGACGATTGCAAGGGCATCAGAATGCTATGCACAAACTCTTGTGTATGACTATGACAATGAAGGAAGATTGGCGCATCTTCTTCGATACGAGTATGAAATCTTTGAAGGTCTGGAATCAGACAGCACCGGTTACGGAAGAACCAAAGAAGGGTATCTTGGCTTTCGTCAGATGATAGCCAACATAGACTACGAACATCCTGACACAACGAAATATGAACAGACAAACATCGAATATGACAAGGACGGAGATGTTGTAAAAGCCTATATAGTATATGGTAAAGACAGTATTGTTGCTCCCATCGGGTATAAGTTGAGTGTTTCGGTAGAGCCTTGCCGATATTTCTGGCAAAGTGACTTGAATGGCGGCTTTTACATTTTCCATGCCGTGATGACACCCAAAAGAAATAATTTGCCGGAATATAAGGTGTGTCGATTTGCCGATTACATGCCTTCAGTGGAATCCGATTATCGGAATGGATACATTGTCAAGACTGTATGGCATCGTGACCCATGTATAGAGCCTGATGACAAGGATCTTGTCTTCACCCCTGTAAGAACAGGTGACTTAAATGTATATTCAATCACACGGAAAGATGGCAGCAAACATCAACGTGCGTATAAAAACGGATTGTTGGCATATAAGCAAGAAATAAGCAGGTATGGCACGGTATTGAAAAAGGAAACATACTCATTCCTGTCCAACAACAAGGCCAAGGTTACATTTGAAATCATTGATTACAAGACCAAAACATTGAAAACGCAATCTGTCTCTATGACAGATATTACCAACATGGAAATGTATCATGAAGACATGAATGTAGTCAGTGAAAACTATAGATGGGAGAATTATTACAACAAATAGAAAAAGATGTTGTGACAAAACTCAATTTCAGTTTAGATTAGCTTTTGATTTGAAACTTGAACATCCTTAAAGGCAAAAAAGAAGAGTCGTACCATTCTCAAAACAGAGCTTGGCACGACTCTTTCTATTCTTATAGTTACAATTTGTAACTTAGGTTCTTACTTTACCACTACCTTTATTGTAGTGCCATCGCTCATCTTAACGATATTAACACCTGGCACCGGAGATGCAAGCGGACGTCCGTCAAGAGTGTGGCGCGCAATCTCGCGAACATCACCGTCACCGTTGCTTCCAGAAACAGACCCAATACCATCGGGTATTTGGGGCGAGACTCCATTGAAACTGTCCATACAGAAGTATGCCGGAGTGTTAAGCCCCCATGCAGAAGCATCTGAACCGTCCAGGGTGAAGCTCACCGAAACAACTTTTCCGAGAGGTGACAGATCTACCCACTCCCATTTATTCGCATAAGTATGCTCGGCAATATTGTCGGAACGGTAGTCGGCCAGATAGTATTCAACAGAAGACTCTGTGCCATCGGCATGCTTTCCGGTGAAGACAACCTTAAGCCAGTCGCCCGTTTCGAACTTCCTGGCATAGCTGTCACCATTGAGAATGGTGTGCAGAGTATATGCGGAGTTAGTCACATAGCATCCTCTCAGCTCATCACCATCTTCCGCATTCAGGATACCGATAGTACCCGACGTAAACGCCACACAATAGTTATCCGATCCGTCAAAGCCTTTTCCCGTGACGGAATTATACTGGTCTTTCATTGTAATGAAATCACTTGACGTGCTGTTAGAGTAAGCAAATCCACTCCACGAACCGTAAGAGAGATTGTAGACATTTGAGAACGAATACGAGCCGCTCACAAACGAGCCGTGCATCTCATCGCCATACAGTCCGGACACCACATTTCCCTTGGTGTGGGGTCCGCTCCACGAACTCTCGGGCGCAAGCCAAAGATTCTCGAAAGTAGCGGAAACTGCTTCGCCTGTCAAAATCACGCGGCACGTATCTGTTGCCTGTTTGCCGTTGGCGTCAGTCACGGTCACATAGTAGTCGTCACATTCCGTGGGGATATATTCCAATGCGGAAGTGCCAAGCATCACAATCTCGTCCGTAGCTATCTCATTGTGCTTGCCGTCAATCCAACGGATGTCAAACGGAGCCGTGCCTCCAAGCACAGTAACCGTAAACACGGCTGCTTCGCCTTTAGCCACAGTACTTCCCTCAGCATCAACGATTACAGAAGGAATCTCTATCACAGGTTCTCCATTTGCCGTAAACCTGTCGGTTGCAATCACGTCTGAAGTGATACCGTAGAGACTTTCCAGCACCACGTATGCCACATATTCACGGTCTTTTGTCAATGTATCTGCAACTGCCGAAGCCACTTTGTTTTTACGGATGTTTAATGCTGCGGATGCATCCAGCACCTCATCCTTCGCAGGAACCGGTACATCAGCATCCCTGACTGTCACGTATGCCTTGCCATTGAGACAGGCCTTAACGTATACCACGGCCGTTGAGTCCGTAATATTACCAACAAACGGAAAACCGTCCTCCGGTACAGGAACAGCTGTAGCCGCATCCGGATTATACTCGTATGCTCCGATGGTCGGGGCTGTTGAGGAACGCCGCGTGCCGTCAATATCCTCTGCCACATAGGCCAATGGAATGGCATTGAGAAGATTTCCTTCTGCAGCCGGCTCGAGTATGACGTTGCTGAGGAATACCGTGCTGTCGTTGTAGCTTCCGGCATCTGAAGAAGACGTCTGTTTCCAGTCATCAAAGGTTGCAATGTCGTCCTGAGCATACGCAAACACAGTGCCGTTGGTGAAAAGCATGTTGTTTGAGAAGCTTACAGTCGGGATATTTGTTGCACGGTAGAATCTGTAGACCGGACTGTGCGACTCGTTCTGCAAAATGTTGTTAACCACACTGACGCCCTCACCCATGTCGTCGTTGAACCACAATACGGCGTTAGAAGACATGCCGCTGACACGGACGGTGTTATGTGCGATGTTCACATTGGATGACGGACCTGAGAACTCGATACCGGCACTTGATCTGGCAGTGCTGTTGAGCACAATCTCATTGTTTTTAATCAATCCGGGCACAGATGCCGATGCCTTGATACCGCGGATATAAACGGGAATGGCTGCCTTGGCGGCTGCAAAGTTGAAACGGTTGTTTTCTATAACAGTGCTTTCCCTGTATTCTTCACGCACATTCAAATCGATACCATAGCACGTTGACGCATCGGACGCATTGTTTTCGAAAATGTTGTCCGCTATGCGTATGCCAAGCTCGTCATAAGCATAGATACTTTTTGAACCTTGATTGCGGAAAACACAGTTCTCTACTATTCCGCCAACCTGCTTGGGCAGCGACAATGTGCTCGTGCCGGTGAAACGCACACCGACATACCCGCCCTCAAGCAGAGAGTTTCTTACAGTAAGATAGTCGTTGTTCGCATTAGGCTCACTCTTTGCGT
This sequence comes from Xylanibacter muris, assembly GCF_013166605.1. Lineage (GTDB taxonomy): Bacteria > Bacteroidota > Bacteroidia > Bacteroidales > Bacteroidaceae > Prevotella > Prevotella muris. Next base: position 171,652 of record NZ_JABKKF010000003.1, on the reverse strand, counting down.
AAGTATAAATAAGGTTTATGTCATCGGAGTAGCTTGTGGTCATCTCCGCGTGAACATAACAGCTGTCCACAGTGACATGACGGCTTACGTTCTTCACATGAACAACACTCGGATACTTAATATCTGCCGTAGTGAGCTCGATGCCGCGTAACGTCAGATAGTCGGCTCCGGAAATGGTAAACACTCCGTACTCGTGGAACATCTTGTCATCGGAATAGTCTGGCTCGTCATAACTGTTGTGATAAATCTTCACATCGCTATAGCCGCTCTCACTCTGTATGATGATGGTGTTGATTGCCGATGTTCCGGGAATATCAGGCACGTTCACACGCTCGTTGTATATACCGCGCATGATGTTTATAACCACCGGACCGTCGATACCTTCCGCGATATGGTCGACAGCCCCCTGCACCGTGCCGAAGTCAGCACCGGCTCCTACAGTGATTATGCCGTGGACACCTTCCCTCACCGTTGCCCCAGCATTTGCATTTTCAATAGTAACAGTATTGTCTCCGGCTGTGATCGAACCGAGAGAAACAGCCGGTCTGCTTCCAATCTCCGCTGAGGCATCAACATCATAAGCGAGCCAGAAATAGTGTATGCCGTTCTCGGTAATGAATGTCTTGCCGGCAATATCCACCTGTCCTTCAGAAGGAGAATCGCAAACACCATAGAGACATGTCGGTGCAAAAACATCTGCTGTTCCTGTATAGAAGACTTTCACGGCCTTCACATCTTTACTACAAGCAGTAAACCTTACGACAGACACAGTGTCATAGTCGCCTTCAACAGTCATCGCCACACGCAACATTGGAACATCCTGCTGTCCGCGAAGCACTCCTGCGGGGGCAACGGTGTCCACTTTCACCGCCGCTATTTCCTTGGCTTTCCTGCGGTATGACGAAACTTCCATCTCGAAGTCAGGCAGGCTATAGCTGCTCTTCACCACAAACCTTACAGTCACCTTTCCATCGGCCGCACCCGAAACATACTCCCTATCCTGTATGTTTGAACCGGAATAATCCTTTACCGGCCCGACACCTTCAGCCACAGTGCCGTCATATATATAAAGATGATCGCTGTAGCCGAGCTTTATATTGTTATAAACGAGTTTTATCACATCACCTTCGGCACCGGGAGCAAACGTCACCTTTCCCTCAAAACCCTTGGATGCACTTCCAGACGCGCCTCCATTGTCATAGAAAAGAATCTTACGCCCTGGTTTCACGACAATCTCCCCATTGTCACCGGCATGCATCACATACACATCCTTCACCGTGCGCGTTCCATCCGGATCGCCTCCGGCAATATCATTTTCATTACCGCTGAGACATAAGGAAATTACAGACGCATCGACAAGTCCCTCGCTTTCCGCACCGTCACTGACATCGGCAGTGATACGGAAATAGTTGCTTCCTTCCCTAAGTTTACATTGCTCCGGAACAAGCACTGCCTCTGCCGTTTCTTCCGTAACAGCAACAGTGGCCACAGGCGTTGCACCGACAACAGGCTCCATATCTTTTGCCCCCACCGCATACAGGCTGAGCCGTGAAATGTTTCCTTGCAACCCTTTAAGACCGAGTTTCATTCTGTCGAGCGCGAGAGGATCTATGTCGCCCGCGGTAACAACATTCACTGTAAGCAAGGCCTGGTCTTTCATTCCAGGAGAGACTATATCCGTGGATGTCTGAGCCACAATAACAGTATCCAATGCCATAGGCTGCGACTTATACTCGCTCACAACCGCCTCGAAACCTTTCGCTGTATAGTACGTTGCACTCTCATTGGGATTGAACACTACGGTAATCGCCCCATCTGATGATGTGGAGCGGAGAATCCGTTCCGGTCCCGTTGTCTTATGGTCTGCAGATGACAGTTCCCAAAGAAGCTCACCGTCAGTACCCTGTCCGCTGTATACACGGAACTTTGCTTTCGGCTGGTATGACGACGAGCCATAGTATAGGTCGAACTTTGTGATGTCCATCTGGCACATCATTCCATCGTGCATCGGTACGAATGTGTTGATGCGGTCATCGGTACCGGCCTCATAGTCGGATGAATATTCGCCCTTAGGCTGTGTCCTGAACGCAAGACTTCCATTCACCGATTTTGTCACCGTGCCTTGTCCGGCATGTGAATATACGGTGTTCTCCACGGTGCGGTCACCGTCAGGATTTCCCAAAGCAGGTGTAAAGGTCTCACCGCCTGCAACAACGGAAACAAGTGCGGCATCTATCTTCTTACCGTTCACGGCCATATTATCAATATCGTATACGAGCATGAAATGATTCTCACCCTCGACAAGCGCCACTGGCTCCGATACGGTTATCTCGAAGACATCTCCATTCACCTCAGCCTCGCCAACTCTTATCATTGCAGAGAATCTGTCATCGGCACGGCCATAGTAAAGAGCGGCTCCGGTTATCACATCGAAAGTATTGTTGGTCGTGAAGCGGAACTTCGTGGCAGTAAGCACAGGCTCAGTATCATACGTACGTAAATTAAGCCTGAGTATCGGCTGACCGGTGTCTCCTGCGCAGACAGTACCTTCCGTAACCTGTGAAACGAAGATTGAGTCAAGCGTCATCGGCTGTGGCTCGAACAGGCTTACCGTGGCCTCAAAACCGTCGGCCGTGAACCCTGTCAGTCCGTTGTGGCTGAGCTCCACAGTCAATGCCCCGTCTTCAGAAGAAGAGTGAACAATAGCCGTACTGCCGTTCTTCATCCGTTTCACAAGGTTTTCAGGCACAGCCTCCTTACCATTATATATATTGAGATACTGGTAATAAACGGAACCTTCATAAAGTTTCAGGCTCTTAATGTCTATCATCACTTTCTTTCCCGGTTTCTCAGGTACAAAAGTGATAATTCCCTTGAAGCCTTTCGTTATCTGTCCGTCAACCCCTCCGTCATCATAGAATGCCAAAGGAGTATCGCCTACGGTAGCCGTTGTCTCGCCTTCAGCAATCATCACAATGGCAGGATTAAGTACTGCAACAGGATCGGTACCGCTAAACGGTGTCACTCCATCAGGCATGGCCGACGTTGTCAATCCTGTCACCTCTATCTCTACTGAAGCCGACACTGGGGCGTCTAACGGGAAATCACCGGCAATGACAAACATGTTCTTACCTTGGGATAAGATGTGATCGAGAGTGATGTGCCAACCATCACCATCAGCTGCCACTACGGCATCCAAAGGTTGCGAATCTTTTGTTATGACATTACCGGAATAAAGTCTGAGTGACAGCGGATCTATCCCCGCAGCATTCTTGGTCATCTTGAATCTGACGGAAGTAAGACGGTCGGGAGACGTTATTCCGGCAGCATCGAGGTAAAATGCGGCAAATGGAACATTTGTCTTTGCCGACGGTGAAGCCGAAACAACGGAATAATCAGTACCGCCACCTGTAACCTCCATCTCCGTAAGCTTAATGGCCTTAACCTTTGCCACCCATCCTTCACAACGCTTGGCATAACGCCACAGCATACCAACAGACAATATACCGTCCGGTGATGTAGAGTAAATAGAGTCATGTGAATACTCACCGTCGTATGTCTTAATGACATTGCCTTCAGGAAGAGTATTGAATGCTCCGTATACGCCTGTCGCCCACTCAAAGGAATCATCGGCATCGGGATTACCGCTGTAGGCTCTGACTTCTCCCGGATACGATGCTCCGTCATTCCTTACGTCAATCTGCTCAAAGCATACTTGAACGGCCATTCCCTCCTCTTCCGGCTTGAACACCGTGAGCGAATGGGTGTTGTTTGACGAGCTGCTTGAAATCGGCCCCGTACCTTTAGGGTCGTAGAATGTCAGCTCTTGTCCGGTGGGCACGGTTATCACCTGCTTGCCGAACTGAAGCTGTGTGACCACGTTGCCTTCCTGCTGCGCACGCGCTGATGGCGACACGCAAAGCAGCATGACAATAATGGCAGACAGCTGATAAATGAACTTTTGTACCATAAAAATTGAATTAATATAATGTTTATCTGTCTTGCAGCTGAACTAAATGGTATAAAAGCAGAGATGCCGTGGAATACGGACACAGGTATGTATAATACTATTATTTAAAGGAAATATGTCAATGAACCAACTTATCGACGTCCGCTCACGACAATCTCCGCCTTATACCAAACACATCATATATTTATTTTAAACCTCTTCGTCTTTCCTCGAGACGGAAAAGTCTGAAAGCAAGGCAGGTCTTCTGGCTTACCGTCCGGATACGAACGCCTTCCCGAAAAAATGTCAGTGGCTTTTTGTTCGCTCCCGATAAGGACGGAATACAGCAGCGGGACTGCACGGGATTCACACCCGTTTCCCTTTTAATCATCTTTAAACAGATGAACCGTTGCGGTTGCAAAGGTAATATTTTTTTATATAAAACAAAAATAAAATATCTTTTTTTTCCAAGGAAACACTTTCCTGTCATCTTATTTGCCAGTTACATTAATTTTAAGTAACTTCGCGGCATTGGAAAATAATCACTTATCTGCAATAACACAACCGATTATGAAAAAACTTCTACTTTCATTCCTAACATTATGTGTCTCGGTGACAAACGCCCAGAACACACTCGAATGGGCCTTGGTGGAACCGCAGAGCGGAACTACCGTACTAATGAAAAATGTCGGCTTTATGCTGGCATCCGACAATGAAGAGACATTCTCCGTGATATGTAACGACGGAAATATCATCCGCAACACAAACGGGGTGACATTCAAACAGGTGGACCCGACAAGTATCGGCAGTATTAAGGAAAACAACAGTGGTCCCATGCTGCACGGATATGCAGATGGACGCCTCACGCTCACCGGATGTGCAGACGGTACAAAAGCCGCAATATTCGATGCCGCCGGACACAAGGTTGCAGAGAAAACAATAACCGGAAACGACTGCACAATAGACATAACACGGCTGTCCGACGGGATATACATCCTGCGTGCAGGAAAGGCTGCCGTAAAATTTATAAAGAAATAAGGAGGAGACACGACTATGAAAATGAAATATAAGGCAATGGCAGCGATGCTTGCGGCAAGCCTGACAGTAAATGCACAGTTTATTGTGGAAAGCCAAGACGGCACCAAGACAAAAATGAAGAACACCGCCATATCATTCAACCAAAGAATAAACACCTGGACACTTGGAGGAATCGACATCAGCAACATCAAATCCATAAAAGCCGAACCGCTAAAAGACAGGCTCGACGACTATGTCGCACCTCAATATGGCGACTATTACCGCGACATAAGCGGATGGAGCCAACGTAGCAAATGGAATCTGGCAAACGTACACGATCCTTCTGTCATGCGTGCCGACGACGGTTATTATTACATGTATACCACCGATGCGAGTTTCGGAAATGCCCACAACGGACACGGACACTTTATGTGCCGGCGCTCGAGAAACCTTGTAGATTGGGAATTTCTCGGAACAACAATGCCGAGACTTCCAAAATGGGTCAAGCAGAAACTTAATGAGATACGTGCGGCAATGGGACTGCCCGACAGTCCGGCCAACTTCAATGACGACACCCAATTCGGTTTTTGGGCACCATGCGTCAGACGCGTAAAAAGCGGCCTTTACCGCATGTATTACGCCATAACATGCCCCGGAACAATAAACGGTGACGGCACATGGGGAGAAAGAGCCTTCATAGGAATGATGGAAACATCGACACCGGATGACGTATCGAGCTGGAAGGATAAGGGATATGTGATAACAAACGCATCAGACAAACAGCTGAACTTCAACGTAAAGGCTGACGACTGGGCCAACTGCTACTTCAAATGGAATGCCATAGACCCGTCATACATCATAACACCTGAAGGGGAACACTGGCTCGTCTACGGTTCGTGGCACTCAGGTTTTCCTGCCGTAAAACTAAATCCTGAAACAGGAATGCCTGAGAAAGAACCCGGAATGCCATGGGGCGACATATCGGCATACGGCAAACGTATCTACACCAGGCAGATGAACAACCGCTGGCAGGCAGCCGAGGCACCGGAAGTAATTTACCGCAACGGATACTACTACCTATTCATGGCCTGCGACGAACTGGCCGTGGCATACAACACACGCGTAGTGCGCTCTCGCAACATTGACGGGCCATACTATGGCATCGACGGAACAGACGTGACCAACCGCGGTGGAGACGCTTATCCGCTACTCACACATCCCTACCGTTTCTCACAGGGATACGGATGGGTCGGAATAAGCCACTGCGCAGTGTTCAACGACGGAAACGACAACTGGTTCTACTCTTCTCAGGGACGCCTGCCAAGCAATGCCTACGGTGACGAATACAGCAATGCCATCATGATGGGACAGGTCAGAAAGATTATGTGGACTGCCGACGGATGGCCTCTCGTGATGCCTGAATGCTATGGAGCCGTGCCACAAACGGAAATAACCGATGAAGATATAGCCGGAACATGGGAAAACATCATTCTTGAATACACGTACCAGAAACAAAACGAATCAACACTGATAACCCTCACTAAAGACCACAAAGTGCTCGGGGCACCGTTCAGCGGACAGAAATGGAGTTTCGACAAGCAAACAAACGTTCTCACCATAGGCAACCAGAAACTTAACCTGTGCCGCGAGGCTGACTGGGAGGCTACACCAAGAGCCGCCACCATAATATACGCAGGATATGCGGCAGGAGGAAAGAAAACATACTGGGGAAAGAATACACAGCCCCACTCCACTTACGGCAGCGAGGACAACAAGACCGCATTCTGGACCGCATTCACTCCCTACATCACATCGACAAAGTCTGTATGCGAATTCAACTTCTCTTTCAAGAACTACACAGACAAGGCCGAGAACTGGAACAACTGGCTGCTCGTACTGACAAACGGAAAGCAAAGAGGTGCGGGCGGATACAAGGAATACATGGTGCTGCGCGCCGACAGCTACGGATGGGGCGATTTTGCCACAGATGCCATGCGTACGGCAGGAATGAAAAACGACTACGATTGGGATACATTCCGCGAAGACATGGACGGTGCGCAAGTTGACATGACCGTGAAAGTAAACGGAGGAAGCGTTGCTATGAACGCCACAGTAACCACAAAAGACGGAAAGTCATACAACTACTCCTACAATGTGTCCGGACTGCCGGTTGGCGTGAAAGGAGCTTTCCTCACAATGGAAAAGGCACATATCGTGACAGACAACAGCAAAACGGGAATAACTGAATAGAACCGGCTCCAAAACGTCTGTATATGACAAAAACAGCCTGCTCCCATGAACGTTGAGAGCAGGCTGTCTTTTTAATTTTTACATAAAGCAAAAAACATAACCATTGCTGCGAAAAACGGATAACAATGCGCTTATTTGCGCTTTCTGTTACTCTTCCTCACAAGCTTCATGACCGCATTCATGGCTTCGGATGACGGAACTGCAATATCCGGAATAGTGCCGTGGATGTCTTTCTCATCGGCATGTAATCCCCAAAAACGCTTATAAGAAATAGAGCAAGAAAGTTTCGAAACAGGAAGCCGATAACTTAATATATCGCCATAGCATACATTCATTCCTCCCGTTTCCTCACCAATAACCTTGCCTATTCCGCATTCCTTGAATGTCCAGGAAAAGGCTGCCGCCGAAGAGAATGTATGATTCGATGTAAGAAGATATACCTTTCCATTATAATGTCCTTCTTTGTCCGTCAGAGGGTTTTCATATCCATTTTCTTTTATATCAACAAACTTAAATGGTTTCATGACAACACCATCCCTCTGCAGCTTCATGGTGAGAGGTGTAATTTTCACCATTACCTTATCCATCTGCACAAACGGCTTTGGGGAGATATATCGCAAAAGTATATCACCGACAATGCTGTTTCCTCCTCCGTTATTTCTAAGGTCTATTATAAGATTGCCAATCCCTTTGTTCCTAAGTGTCGTAAACATCGAATCCGCAAAATGTTTCATCATGGAAGGGTTGCTGAACGACCGGAAATCCATCACCGCCACATTATTTATACTGTCGACAGTAAAAGAATAGGCGGAACTTCTCTTTTGAGAGTCTTTTAAAGGAATACGGCTCATTATCTCATCATACGTTGCTGCAGGGAAAGTGTGAACAAGAGGCTTCTTCATGCCCTGCGGCAAATACTCTACCGTATAGCTGTCCGCCGGATAAAGAATCTGTAATAAGGCAGAAAAAACACCGTCAACTCTCGACAGTTTGAAATGAGGCCTCTCCCCACTTACAAACAACAGCATCGTATCCAAAAGCGCATCTGTCTTTATTCCGTTTACGCCCAGAATCTTCGCACCCGACGGTATTAAAGAATCAATACATGCAGTGCATACTACAGAACGGTCGGTAAGCACTTCAAAAAACACCGGAAGCCTTTTCAAATCTTTTGTGAAAACGCTTTTGAAAGGGAATCCAAGATTCGTGTGACCGTCTCCTATCATTGCCACTACGGGTGCAAGACACCGATACAGATCTACAGAAGAAACAGAGTCGGGCAAACTCTCCACAGCCTTATTCACCGCCCTGAAAAAATCTTCCTGCCTGCATTCCGAGAATATGTCTATATGAATCTGGGTAAGGGCATAAACAAGGGCATCAATATCAAATTTGGCCTGTTCACGCGTCATCATTCCCGACTGCGGTCTCTTTATAAATTCAGGATCGGGATTCTCAAACGGATTCAAGGCACTTCTTTTCACCAACACATGAGATGTGTCTCCCTGAAGAGTGAGAATATCGAATTCTTCCGACTTCCATTCGTCAAGGGTAATGGAAAAAGTATCCACATCTGAAATAAAAACTATTTTCTCGGATGTCGTTTCAAGAATATCGGGATTTATTTCCGGAGCAACCCTCCAGTCACCGTGCATTCTCTTTCCGTCAAGCATAACCTTAACAATCTCTTTACCTGTTTTAAATACCGGCCTTTGTGCAACGGTTATTCCTGAAAATGCAAAAATAAACGATAAGCCAATGACAAATTTCTTCATTTTATCAATACTAATGTCCTAAACTTATATTAATGCAAAAAGAAATTCCGCTTTCTCCATCCGAAAGCGGAACTTCATCAATTCATGCTTAATGAAAATTATATGAGCTGCGGCAGGAATGACGATATTATCAATACCACAATACCTGTTATAAGCACCATAATTGTTTTCTGAGAGCATCCTTTCCATTCCTTAAGGATGATGCCCCATACGTTCGAGAACACCACATTAAGCGCCATAAGTATACAGAAAGACAAAGTGAGGAGCGTCGGAGACTCTGTAAGGAATCCCTTGCCAAGAGACAGGCCAAAGAACTGGCTGTACCACAAGGCACCGGCCAATGCACAGAACAAAAGATTATTGCCCCATACCCTTCCATTCCTATAATCACCCCACGTGCCGTTCTTGCCGTTCTGATAGAAACAGTAAATGGCATTGGTGACAAAACCGCCAAGGGTAACAAGCAGAGTAGCGGGCAGTGTCTTATACATATCGGGAGTGAGATCACCGAAATTTATTCCCTTTCCGAATTCAAGACCTACGTTAAAGCATCCGCTCATAAAGCCTGCGAGAAGCGCGATGGCAAGACCTTTAGGGAAATTGAAGTCTTTCACAGCAGCCTTCTTCTCCTCCTCGGAAAGCGAGGCTGCCTTCATTGAGCCGGCAACACCAATGATGGCAATACCGATAAGAGTAACCACAACGCCAAGAATAACGGCAAACGTCAATGACTCAAGGGCATTAAGCTCCGGAAAGAAGATATTGAGAAGAACCGGTCCCATTATCGTGCCAAGACCGGCACACGTTCCGAGAGCAATAGACTGGCCTAATGCCACACCGAGATAACGCATTGACAGTCCGAATGTAAGACCTCCTATACCCCACAGGACTCCAAACAACACTGTCATCCAAATATTAAACGTACTGCAAGATGTGAACAACTCGCAAAGGCTGTGGCCTTCCGGCACAGCAAGCATCGCACCCAACAACGGACAAAGCACCCAGGCAAACACTCCCTGAACAATCCAATAGCTTTCCCAGCTCCAGTCTTTTATCTTATTGATAGGAACATAGCAACTCGACTGGCAAAACGCACCTATTGCTATAATAAAAAGTCCTATTATAATATCCATAACTTTTCAATTCAATTTAGATTATATGTACAAAACAAGTCCTATCATCGGCTACCGTCACGACCGTGAACACAAAAAAGCACCACTTTCATGCAACATGCAAGGACCCATATATTAAAAAAAAGAAGTTAAGAAACCCGCATCGCTACGGATTTCCTGACTTCTTCATTTATAGAACATTCTGTTTTCAGTTTCTTTTTGACAATACATCAGCCTCGTACTTCTCAACAGCAGCAAGATACTCCTCGCCAACCGGAACATTGTTACGCAGACAGAACTCATCATATACAGCGTTCCAAGGCATATTCTTGCATTCCTCGAGCAATGCGAGACGCTGGAACTTCTTGTCTTCAAGCTCATACTTGCGCAGTGTGGCGATAGGCTCGAGAAGAGCGCGGAGCATGCACTTCTGTGCTGCACGGCTACCGATAACGTATGCACCAATACGGTTGAGAGTACCGTCGAAGTAGTCAAGACCATAGTGGACGCGGTCGAGTGCACCGGCACGTACAATCTCGCTAAAAAGATCCATTGTCGGATCGTCCATAATAGTAACGTGGTCTGAATCCCAACGTACCGGACGGGAAACGTGAAGCATCAGTTCCGGAACGAACAACAGCATTGCAGAAACCTTGTCGGCAACACTTTCTGTCGGATGGAAATGACCGGTGTCGAGAGTAATCATCATATTGTTCTTTGCCGCGTATGATGTATAGAAGTCGTTAGAACCAACGGTATAGCTCTCAAGACCGATACCGAACACCTTAGACTCTACACAGTCCTTCATGTTGTCATACTTCTGGGCGAAAATCTGATCAAGAGAATCTTTCAGCAACTCACGGTACATAAGGCGGTTTACGGTAAGATCCTTGCTTCCGTCGTGTACCCATGTGTTCATGATACAGGGGTCTCCCTGAGCCTTGCCTATTGCCTCGGAAATGGCACGGCAACGCTTTGAGTGCTCAATCCAAAAGTCACGGATACCCTTGTCAGGATTGGAAAGGCTCAGATCACCGCTCTTCGCATGTGAGAAAGACGTCGAGTTGAAGTCAAGAAGAGTATTATTCTCCTTACCCCATTCGATCCAGCTCTGGAAGTGCTCCACACCGCACTGGTCGCGGTCTACATATTTACCGCCGAAGTCACCGTAAATCTCATGTAGGTTCAAACGGTGTGTTCCGGGAATAAGAGACTTTGCATATAGTATATCTGCACGAAGTTCATCAATATTGCGTGCTTTGCCGGGATAGTTTCCGTTCACCTGGATACCACCGGTGAGAGAGCCGCCCTGGTTCTCGAAACCTGCGACATCATCTGCCTGCCAGCAGTGCATGCTCAGGTGGAAATCCTGCATCTGTTTCAATACTTTCTCTGTATCAACACCAAGGGCTGCGTAGCGCTCTTTGGCCACTTCGTAAGCCTTTCTTACTAATTCTTCTTTCATAATCAAATGTTAGTTTTTATTATCGTTTATATCTTATTGTTTTAGTTTCCTGATTGTAGGGATTACTTATCCTCTATTTATCACCATTTCAAGATATTTGCAGTAGGCATTGTCCCACAATTCCCTGTCCTGCGGTTCGAAACGTTTCATCTCTATACTGTCGGCGATTATTCCGCGCATTTCCCAAATGTCGTCAACCACTCCGGCTCCCTTTGCCTGAAGCATGATGTTGCCGATGGCTGTGCCTTCCTGAGGCCCTGCAAGAACAGTTACTCCAAGACTGTTCGCAGTGAACTGGTTCAGATAGTTGTTCAACGAGCCTCCACCGATGATATGCAGCACATCTATCGGGAATGAGGCCATCTCACGCAGATATACGAACACCTGACGATAGCGCAATGCAAGGCTGTCGAAAATACATCTGCATATTTCCGCATATCCTTGCGGAACATGTTGCTCTGTCTCACGGCAATATGTCTGTATGGCCTCAATCATCGAAGAGGGGTTCGCGAACATCTCATCATCGGGATTGATAATGCTTTGGAATGCCGGCTGCTTCATCGCTTCTGCCTGAAGTTCCGCATGCGACTCCGGCGCGTCTGTCCATTCCTTGCGGCAACGCTCGTAGATCCACATTCCGCATATATTCTTAAGGAAGCGTGTCGTTCCTTCAATACCTCCTTCATTTGTAAAGTTACGTTCGTAGCTGAGGTCGTTGATTATCGCGTTCTTTGTCTCTATACCCATAAGGCTCCATGTGCCACTGCTGAGGTAGGCAAAGTTCTTGTTTGCCGCAGGCACAGCCGCAACGGCACTTGCCGTATCATGTCCGGCAACGGCTATTACAGGCACATCGCCCAAACCGGTCATTTCCTGAACTTCGGCAGTAAGCCGTCCGATTTCCACAGCCGGGTTCACCATCTTTCCAAACCTGCGGCGGCTCAGGCCAACACTGGCAAGAAGCTGCTCGTCAAGCTTCTTTGTACGCGGATCAAGAAGCTGGCTCGTTGATGCGATGGTATACTCACAAACCATCTTGCCTGTAAGCATATAGCTAAGCGCATCCGGCACAAACAATATCTTGTCGGCATTAACCAATACAACATCACCGTTTTTCTTCATTGCATGCAACTGGAACAGTGTGTTGAAATTCATAAACTGTATTCCGGTGGTATTATATACGGTTTTCTTATCTATGGAATTCTTGAAATAATCCTCCATCATTCCGAATGTATGAGGGTCACGATAGGCAATAGGGTTGCGCAGCAACGCACCGTCACTTCCCACGCATACAAAATCGACACCCCATGTGTCGATTCCTATCGAGGTTATAGGAATATTTCTCTTGGCTGTAAGCTTCAGACCTTTTATTATCTCATTATAGAGGGCATAGATATCCCAGTAAAAATGACCGCAAGTCTGGATAAGATTATTGTCAAAACGTGTTATTTCCTCCAATTCAATCTTCCCGCCGTAAAGCGTGCCGATAATTGTCCTTCCGCTTGTAGCGCCAAGGTCAACGGCAAAAAAATATTTCTTTTCTTCCATGATTAGTTTGTTAGCAGTAGCTATTACGTTTTAATTAGTTGCAAAGATAATATTTTATTATTATTCTGCAACATTATATTTTGATTTTTGTGCTAAAAGTTTTGAGAGTGGCAAATGAGCGGCAATGCAGTAAACGATTACGTGTGTATTTTGATCTTTTGTATATGTTTTGTTGTAATAATTGCTACTTTTGCATCGTAAAACAAACAACCTGAAAAATTAAGTATTAAAAACATGACGACTTTAACAATGTGTATCGTGACGGTTTTCGTCATAGGCTATTTTTGTATAGCCATCGAAAGCCTGACAAAAGTAAACAAAGCGGCAGTCGCGCTACTGATGTTCGTAATGTGCTGGACTCTTTTCATGACAGATCCCGGACAATACGTATCCACAGCATTAGGCGACAAGACGGCTCTTGCCGTAAGTGAGATTATGGAAAAACATCTCGGCAGCACTGCCACGACACTGTTCTTCCTGATGGGAGCAATGACCATTGTCGAACTTGTCGACCAGAACGGAGGATTTAACTTCGTGCGCGACATGATGAAGACCAGAAGCAAGAAAGCATTGCTATGGCGCATCGCCTTCCTTACATTTATCCTTTCGGCCATTCTCGACAATCTTACCACGAGTATTGTCATGATAATGATTCTCCGGAAGCTGGTGGGCAATAAAAAAGACCGTATGATATATGCCTCCCTTGTTATTATCGCGGCAAACTCAGGTGGAGCTTTCTCCCCTATTGGTGATGTGACGACAATCATGCTTTGGAATAAGGGTGTTTTGACAGCGGCAGGTGTAATAAAGGAAATCCTTGTGCCTTCTGTCGTATCAATGACCATTCCGGCCTATATCCTTTCCTTACCGTTGAAAGGAGAGCTCGCGGTAAAGGCATGTAAAACCGCCACGTACGAATCCGGAGATTTCAGCGGCATACAACGTAAAATCATATTCATAATAGGTATAGGAGGTCTTATCTTTGTGCCAATCTTCAAGTCTATAACCCATCTTCCTCCGTTTGTCGGCATCCTTCTCGTACTCGGTGTGCTGTGGACGGTTACGGAAGTGTTCTACAGCAGGCTTAATCTCGGTGAAGACAAGAACGGCATGCAAAAGCGCGTGACCAACATGCTGTCGAGAATAGACATGAGCACCATCCTGTTCTTCCTCGGAATACTCATGGCTGTCGCCTGTCTTGAAACTATCGGTGTACTGACAATGCTCGGCAACAGCCTGGACACGGCTTTCGACGGAAACTATTATATGATTACCGGAATCATCGGCATACTGTCAAGCATTGTCGACAACGTTCCGCTTGTTGCCGGATGCATGGGCATGTATCCAGTGGCAGAAACGGGTGCAATGGCTGTAGACGGAATATTCTGGCAACTGCTGGCCTACTGCGCTGGCGTAGGAGGCTCAATGCTCATCATAGGTTCCGCCGCAGGCGTTGTGGTGATGGGGCTTGAAAAGATTTCCTTCGGATGGTATATGAAGAATATATCCCTTATCGCACTTGCAGGCTATCTTGCCGGAATTCTGGTGTATTGGGCCGAAAAGACATATATACTTGTGTAAACAACACAGGTATCAAAATAAAAAAGCACCGCACTTTAACAATAGTTTTATTGGAAACCTATATAAGGTGCGGTGCTTTTTATTTAACGTCAGTTCAATAGAATATTCACAAAAACTTCAGGCAAAACAACGTTTTCATCATCTATTGCATCACGGAACAGCGGTGCAATCTCATCGTCCTTGAATCCTGCAATGCCGCAACCGATGCGTGTGACTAAAAAAGTCATATCCTTATGTTCACGGGCAAATAGGATAAATTCATCTACATACGGCTTGATTGTTTCCACACCTCCATGCATGGTAGGGATGGCATAAGTCCGGCCATGCAGTCCTACGCCTTCTCCCCATACGGCGCCGAACCGCTCGTAAGCTAATCTCGCAGCACCGCCACCATGGGCTCCCGACAAATTGCTGCCAAAGACGAATATCTCGTTCTCGGCAAGAGAGGTGATTCTCTCAGGGGTATATTCTCTATTGTACATGATTTTACTTTTTATTCCTGATAATGATTATAGAACATCAGCCACAGCCTCTTCCCCATTGTCATGGATGTTTCGAAATTTCCAGTCCGACCCACGGAAAGCAAGAGGCATCGGTCACGCCCCTTGTTTCTTTTTCACAGGCTCACATGTAAGCCCCACACCGAGTTTCTTGAATATCTTGCGGTCAACCTCAGACAGCATAACTGTGGAATGAACCTGACATCCTCTGAACTGTGGCAGGACGCAAAGAGCCTTGCGGCAGTTGTCGTCAGCCTGCGACAGCACCGACAGGGCCACGAGCACCTCATCAGTATGCAGACGAGGATTGTTTCCTCCGAGATATTCCACCTTCGTTTTCTGTATGGGCTCAATCATTGCCTGTGGTATGAGCTTCACACTGTGATCTATTCCTGCAAGATGTTTTGAGGCATTCAGTATCAGGGCAGCACTCGGACCGAGAAGGGATGATGTCTCCGAAGTAATCACTGTGCCGTCGGCAAGCTCTATCGCCGCACACGGTTTGCCGCACAAGTCGCGACGTTCCTTTGCCGCCACGGTCACCTTGCGGCAGTCCGTGGAAATCTTGGCCTGATTGAAAAGCATCTGTATCTTCTGCACCTCGGCCTCGTTGTTGGCACCGTTGGCAAACTTGTTTGTGGCGTCATAATAACGTCGTATAATCTCATTGCCTGAAGCATCACAGCAAACGGCATCATCGCTTATACAGAAACCGACCATGTTAACTCCCATATCGGTAGGCGACTTATACGGATTGTTGCCGTATATGCCTTCAAACAGGGCATTAAGCACCGGAAAAATCTCTATATCACGGTTATAGTTTATCGCAATCTTGTTGTAAGCCTCAAGATGGAACGGGTCTATCATGTTCACATCGTTGAGGTCGGCCGTGGCGGCCTCGTATGCAATGTTGACAGGATGCTTCAATGGAAGATTCCATACAGGAAAGGTCTCGAACTTTGCATAGCCTGCCTCGACGCCCCGCTTATGCTCGTTGTAAAGCTGCGAGAGACATACCGCCATTTTGCCTGAGCCAGGACCCGGAGCAGTGACAATCACAAGCGGACGTCCGGTACGGACATAATCGTTCTTTCCGAAACCTTCCTCGCTGGCGATGAGTGATACGTTGTGCGGATAACCGTCGATAAGATAATGAACATACGACCTGATGCCCATACGCTCCAGACGTTTGCGGAAATCATCCGCGGCATGCTGGCCGTTGTAATGTGTTATGACAACGCTGCCCACCATAAAGCCGCGGCCGATAAACTCATCGCGCAAACGAAGCACATCTTCATCGTATGTGATACCGAGATCGGCACGCACCTTATTCTTCACGATGTCTTCAGCACTGATGACAATCACTATTTCTATCTGGTCGCTTATCTTGCTGAACATGCGCAACTTTGAATCAGGCTGAAAGCCCGGAAGCACGCGGCTTGCATGATAATCATCGAAAAGTTTTCCGCCAAGCTCAAGATACAGCTTGCCCTTAAACTGAGTAATACGTTCCTTGATATGCTCCGACTGGATGCGGATGTATTTGTCGTTGTCAAAACCTGTCTTCATCTTTTTCTTTCTTTTATATTCCGTTATCCAAAATAGAATTACCGTGCAAAGGTAGTGAATATTTTTAATAATTTCCACATATTACAGGACTATTTAAAAATGGTCTTAAAAACAGGAAACTACACACTGCAAAAATCGAAAACAGGCATTTTACAGACTGCGTGACTACTTCAGCCCACAACCGTTGATATTAAATTTCCTGTCTCCTTTTATTATTATCATCCTGCCTTGCTCGATATGCTTGACAGGTATCACCGCAGACTGTGGCATACCGATTTCTGAAATGCCATTTTCGATATCCTTGCAATACAGGTTTAGAATGATACAGCACTGTTTCACTGCGAGAGAGAACGAGAGTGTACCGGAAACAGGATTGTCAGTCATGTCAAACATATATGACACATATACTGGATCGGTTACCTTTGCCGGAAACACATAGTCGGAAGCAGTATATGAAGTGCCATTGAAACTGCGGAGGTAAGCGTCTTCATCATAATTATCATAACCGTATAAAGAGGCCTTTACAACCTTAAGATCATTCGGAATGTCTATAGAATAATCCACTCCAGCCGAGTATTTCACAGTGTTTGTCTTACCTGTTGAATATCCCTTTCCTCTTGTGTTGCTGACAGTAAAACCATTGGAAAAATGCCATACATTGGCCCCGTCACCGATAGTTTCTTTCTGATATGTGCCATTCGAAATCTCATACAATTTTGCGTCACCGGCAGCATTGAGGTCATCCATTTTCCTTTTCCATGCCGGATATTCCACATTTATGACGTTGAGACACCAGCTGCCAAGATACTGATAGCTCGAACGGTTACCTGCCGTCAACGATGTTGCCACCGGAAGACCCTTATTGTCGACCACTGGGTCCGTGTCCTCATAGTTATACAAAAAGCGATAAAAGAGATGTTGATAATCATTTGAATATATTGCAAAAATAGGCTGATATGCTCTTTCCTCATTATACGATACTGTGGCTATCTCATACTCCTTATAGGTGTATACCTTGCCGTTATATGTATAGCTGCGGCTTTTGTTTCTTTTTTTCAGCATATTGAAGAACTTGTCGTATATTTTCCTGCCGCTTTCTCCCCCAATCTGGATAAAACGCCCCCAAATGGCACTGCCGGGCCTGTCTACGACACGGCGGTCTCTCTCACCGGAACCATTGGTAAAGTCCTCTATAGCCTTTCCCTCTATCTTATGGGTGTCAAGCCATTCAACGGCAGACGTTATACAGCTTTGAAGTTCCTTTGAGGGATTCTCCACAGTCATAAGAAAAGAGAGCAATGTAGCGGATTCACTTCCGCTTATCGACGGCAACTCATGAGGACGTCCCTCTACAGGCAGCATATCTATAGTGTCGTGCTGAGCACACCATGCTGCTTTAGTGCCATTGTCGTCTACCTGACATCTGATTATCATGTCTATGGTACGTTGGAACGCGGCCTGACATTTCTCACGCGTCCACTCATCCACGATATTCTCAAAATCGCCCTTGTTCTCATAAATGTCGCGCAGTATCTTCATAACGTTTGTCACAAGGTCGTCGTTGAATGTTATGTAGTCCTGATAACTGCCATTGCCTGAAAGCGGCCAATACTGCGACCATCCACCGCAATTCTTCTCCGCTGCGAAAATCATATTCAGTGCCTTGACAAAAGCACCACGGTATTCATCATTTCCCGTGCCTTTGTATACCTTTGCAAGGAAACGCATTTCCTGTGTGGTGGCATAGTTGTCAAGACAAGAATGCTCGTGACGTTTGCCCAACAAGCCGGAAAGTTCTGAAGGCGACAATTTGTGAAGCTGGTCGTTCTTCATCCATCCTCCGTTATTTTTCTGCACAGAGAGAACTACATCTGCTATGTCGCGGGCCTCCTGAGAGGAATACCATGCCGCTCCCATATTGCCGGAGCATACCTGAGCCCATGTCAGCGAATTCACATTCGCGGCATTAACGCAGAATGCGGCCGCAAAAAAAATGACAATACTTAATAATACTTTTCCCATATCCATTTACTTTTTTATATCAGTATACTTTAACCACTGACACCGTTTGCCCCAGTCTTCAATTGCATCCTTGCGCCATTTGTATACGGTCATCGCACCTTGGTTGTTGTCATAGAACAGCTCCGGAGCAACCTTGTCCGAATACCATTGCGCACCGGTACGGTAATCCGTGCTGCGATGCTTTCCAGGAAAAACATTTTCGATGGTGATGAAGCCTTGCTGTTGCGGAAAGCCCTTTATATCAGATGTGATGGTGTAAGGCTGGGTACCGACCTTATAGGTACTGTATTTTACCATATAGTTGCCATCACCCATATAGTAGCCTTGCCACTTCTGCCTGGCGATATCAAGCGTTATACATTCCGTTCCCACCGGTATGTCTTTTCTCACCGGACCTTTCACATGCCACTCGATGATGGAATATATCTGCGCAGTGTCCCTGGCTGTAGTCTGATGACTGAACACCACACGTGGAGTATAACTGTATTTTTCAAAGCTTCCACCCCATGATTCCCGGCATGGGTCCGAAGGGTCACCGTCCATCATATAAAGCAGCGAGGGAGTGTCTCCAAGTTTCGGTTTTCCGCCAAGATAATTAAAGAAGTCCTCACCAAGAAATCCGCAACCTTTCACATAGTGGTCGTAAAAGCCCCCGTTCCATCTGTCATCCTGTTTATACTTGGCAATGAAACTGCGGTAGGTGGAATTATTTTCTATCATCCACAAGTCGGGAAAATGCTCTATAATATACACGTAGGCATTGATACCCCACTTCTTATTCGGACCGCCAATCCAGTATACACGTATCTTTCTTGCAATATCCGGAGCATCGTGCAATGCCTGAGCCACATCATCGAGACCGCCCCAAACGAGAACATAAAGAGGACGGGCGGTATTCTTTCTCGCACATCTCACTATCCATTCGGAACCCTCCGTGGGAGTTGAATACCCTACCAGCGGAGCCGCCCCATGACGCCCCTGCTTGGTGATGGAGCGCAGGTATTCTGGCGACGGATAGCGTCTCGCATGCTGTTTAAGTTTTGGCAAATCCTCTTCATAGATGTCTATCATCCTTAAAATCTCGCTCTTGTCGCCATCACCAAATGAAGGCGAAGATACAAGTCCTTCGCAGTCAAACTCATTGGAATAAAGAAGATAATGCATCATTGACTGATTATCGTCCGGATCTGTACCGCCAATATCTGTACTGATAAGGATCCTCGGACGCTCAGGCACCGGCTTCTGTGCAAAAGCATGTCCAACAGAAAAAGCCAATAGCAAAAGCATTGGCAGAAAACGTTTTTTTCTCATCATTGTTTCGATTTTATTTCAGTTAGTGAATTTTCATGTAAAGTTATACTGTTTTCCACTTGCGGCAATGTTTTTTACAAGAAGTAATCTATCAAATTCCGAGATTTTTGTTTTTTTTACTAACTTTCCTCTAAAAAGTCAAGATTTCCCAAAATCTCTTCCAAGTTAAAGGGCTGATTACCAGAGTAAAATATTTGGTGACATTTCCTTAAGAGGTATAACATTCTAAGCCACGGCGATGCTATGGCTTTCTGATTAAAGATTATTACTTTCCTCTACAGGCTCTTCGGCACTATGTCGGTGTCCAATTCCCACCGGAAGCGTCAGCAGATTTGCAAACCGCGCTCATAAGTCAGGCACAAAGTTAGTTACTTTGCAACCGGGGGTATATCGGATGGCCTATACGGTCATTGTCGATTCAAGCTGTTCTATCCTCTGTTGGATGAGCCGTTGCTCTTCAAGGCGTTTGAGATAGATATCGATGAAGTCCTCGCGATTTGAAAGCATATGCCATACGGCGACAAGAATTTTACGGGCGATTGCCACCTGTATTTTCATCTTTCGTTTCTTCTTCACCGTCACCTGCACATAGCTGAAGTTGGAGAAGAAGCAGTTGCGGGTTCTTGATGCGACCCAAGCGATTTCTATAAGTATCTGTCTGAGGTACTTGTTGCCGTGCGTGATCCTGTTGCTCTTTATCTTGCGGTTGCTCTCGTCGTTACGTGGCTTGAGGCCGCACCATCCCACCAGGTTCGTGGCCTTTGCAAACAAAGACATGTCAGCCCCGGTCTCCGCAATTATTGCTGTGGCTGCGCGTTCTTTTACTCCGGGGATGGTCTGCAGGCGTCTGTATTGTTCGGCAAAATGCTCTTCACACATGGCTGTGAGCATCTTCTGGCACTCGTCCAACTGGACGTTTATCAAATCTATCATTGCAAGATACTGACGGATGACGGTGATGTCAATCGTTGAGAAGTTGCCGGTCACCGCTCCCATGACGGTGTCCCGGCCATGCTTGTTGACTGTGCGGCCATGAACCAGCGCGACAAGCTTCCCGGCATCGGTCTCTCCCCGTGATATTGCCCGCACTACATTCTGATAACTCCGGCCACCGGTGTCAGAGACGTAGTTGCTGAGGCGGAAACCGCAACGCTGCATGGCGGCATCGAGCTTGTTCTTGTTGTAAGACATATCCTCGTTCAGATTGAAGATGCGGCGGTTGAGCTTGCGCATGTCCTGTACGACTGGATTTGGAACAAAGCTTTCCCTGATAAGATTCTTCAACTGACACTCGGCTATCCACTGCGCGTCCTTGGTATCACTCTTGCGACCGGGAAGTTGCTTTATGAAATGAGGATTCGCAAGTCGCAGGGACATGTGTTCGCACAGCTCGTTCCATACCGGTATCCAATATACCGCGGTGCTCTCCATGGCGCACTCTGTGACTCCATGACGGAGCATGTCTTCGCGCATCTGACGGAGGTGGGTTGTCAGAGTTCCATATGTTTTCTCAAAAATAATGGCCACGTCATGACGCATAATACACAAAAAGACACTATCTTTGTGAACGTCAAGGCCTGCTACAATTCTGTTTCTGTACATTGTAAGAGGTTTTTAATGTTTACACCATAAATTTACCAATAAATGTGCATAAAGCACGGTATTAATGGCAGATAATTTGTCACGGCCTTGACCTTTTTATTCTGTCGGTGTAGAAATCTCGCGATTTATATGTACATTTGCTACGTAGTCTGATTTAAACCAAAAGAAGTTCATTCCAATGAGTCGAAATTTATCATTGAAAATTTTCTGATAGTTTGTTCCATAAAGGTTTGCTCCTTGTTGCAAAGTTTCGACTGCAAGTTTCCATTTGTCAAAGAGAAAATATTCGTTCATCAATCGCCATGAATTGCCTACGCTATAAATTTTGGGGTCGGTGTTCAGCCAGGTTATTCCTTTGGTATGGAAATAGAAACCAAAGAATGTTTCCTCATAAGATTTCTTTTGCATTTCCATCAAGGTTTTGAATTCTAATAGTGAGCTGTCATCATCTGTATATAAAATTTTCACTTTGCTATACTTGGAAAGTAGTTTTTCTAATTTCTCCATGTCTTTTTGAGAAATCAGAATTCCAGTAAACAAGCAGTCTATATTATCATACAAGCCAGAAGAAACGAGATGTTCAAGTTGTTCTTCCACAAGTTTTTCCCACTTCTCACACATGCAATATGCATGATAGAAGCCGTAAATCTTTTTAGTTGTTCCCCGGTATTGGGACTCTATTAAGTTATTCCTCTTATTATGTCGATATACAAACAAGAGTTTCTCCCAGTTTTTTTTATCTTTTAGAAATTTAAAGTTCATGTTTTATTCCCTATATATTTTGCTATTGGCTTTTCAAAAAAACTTCTCATAAACAACGATGTCAGTAGTGTTAACGCTAAGACTGTTGGGAATAATACCCAAGTAGGAATATCCTTATATACATAGAAACATATTCTTGCATATACCCAGTGATATATAAATATTTCCATGCTTAACATTCCCATTTTCTGTATAAACTTACCTTGCAATAATTTACTCAGCAAAACAGGCTTTTTATCTATTGTATATAATATATACACGATAGATAAAGATGATGGCAAATATACATAGCTATATTTGATACATTCCGGAATATCTGTATATAGTCTAACCGCAAGCGTAAAACCTACTATAAGTATAATACATATTTCCAAAAGAATACATTTATGGCATTCCTTATTTCTCACAAGTGAGAGTTTCCCGATTTGAAATCCAATAAGGAAATCTACACAGCGTGTATATGGTGAAATATAAAAAAACCAATGTTTGTCATCAACAAAAGCACCTCCAAGAAATCCAAAAGCAGCAATGACAATAACTATCCAAAAATTTATACCAATTGTTTTTTGCACTGCCCAATAGATAAGTAATATAGCAAAATAAGTTGACAAGAACCATGTAGGACTATTAAGAGGCTCTATCAAATCATACGGTATTATAGACTGAGCATAAATTAAGTGTAATGCAAATGAAAAGCCAATAGTTTGAAATGATTTGTTTATTACCGTTATACCTATAAAGGCAAAGAAAATTATCGTTAATAAGTATGCTGGATATAATTTCAAGATACTATTAAACCATTTCTTCAGAGAATATATCCCCCCCTGAATCGTATTTTAATCCAAAGAGAAATCCACTAAGCACGAAAAATACACAGACGGCATATTTTCCTGCAATTTGATTTTGCGACACATGTGCAAAACAAACAAATGCGGCAAGAATAAATCTTAATCCATAAAGATTTTTTATAGGTGTCATTGTAAGATGAAATTTATGAGTTTTTTCTTGTAAAATTTATGTTTTTTTCTATACTCTATTATATTACACAAGCATTTAGAATGGAAAGTTTCATTTAAGACCATATCAGGATTGAACTTATTTATGCTATCATAAATGTAGCCAATATCATTTTGTTCAATAAACTCTAATGCTCGACATCGTCTGCCTATTACAGGAACATCATTAAATAATGTATCAAAAACAACGCCACTGCTTCTATCAGAATATTCACCCATATAATTTAGTATTGCATACCTACTTAATGAAAGGTACTGTAAATACATTTCATCAGAAACATATCCTATTCTTAAATCTATATTATCTGCATTTCTACATATACTCAACAATTCATTTTGTAATGACTGAGATTGCACAGACCCAGCAATTAATAGTTTGTACTGTTTTCCTGTAAAATGTCTTGCAGCTTCAATAACTCCTTTATCTTTATTCAATCGGCCAATAATGCAAAAATCATACTGCTTATTGATATATTTTATATTCTTGATAATGGAATTATTTCCTGTATAAATGTAATCAGGAACAACACAGTATGGTAATTTAAATTTTTGTCCTACATAATCATTTGGGCATATTAAACCATCAAACGCCCCTTTTGCTATCTTATACAAGAAATGATTAAGATGTGTGCTAACGGCAAAAGTATTATACTGAATTAGAAATATTCTGCTTTTCTTTTGGTAAAATAAAATAATACACAAGAATAGAGTAACAGGAGATATTGATTGGAATACTATCGTTTTTCCTTCTGCTTTTTTGAAAAGTTTCCAACAATTCTTAAATGTTTTCCATTTTTCAGACAGGTCTGCTGTTAATTCATTATATGGAAGTGTAAAACAGTCTTGTAATGGGAAATAGTTATGATAGACACTGCCTCCGGTTATCAATAAAGTTGCTTCATCTTTAAAGATTTCTTTATACATTCTTGCAACTGGTACACAATGTCCTGTCTTTATTTTACCATCAGGGGTTAAACTTCTTATGTCTGCCAAAAATATTATATTTTTATCAACCATAATACTCTTTTTAAAATAGTTTTTTTGTTATTTGTAAATCTGTGGCATTATATATATTGGGATTAAATGCCATTGAGATAAGAACCCAAACACCAAGAATACCTATATTACAACCTAATAGATTAGATACATAACAATTTAAATAAAAACCTGCTATTAATATAGAGGCTCTTTGACACATTATGTTACGTCCATGTTTATATAACCCCCAAATAGAATAACATATGAGGCTTGTAAATAGAAATATATAAATAAAACCTGCTTGAAGAAACCACTGTAAGATAGGAACTTCTATTCCAAAACGATAATTCATACTAAAGAAATCAGATTTATAATAACCAAGAACTCCCTTGCCAAACAATATTGTAAGCCAATCTTGCCTAAGCATATCTGCAGCCAATTCTTGCCACAAAAAAGTTCTTGTATCAACTGATATATCGTCATCGTAATCGTAATCATAATTATCTGATAATAATTCAAAAATAGAAACATTAGACAAACTCCAAAACAAGAAAAGTATAGGTAAAATACAGATTATTAAAGATACATAAAATGTATATTTTTTACTACAACACTTTGGGACTACTATCGCTAATATCGCAAAAAACAAAAGAAGGGCAATTTGTCTTCCTCCACCTAAGAAAGCAAATACAGAAATAGCATAAGATACTAGCAGTATTATAGTGTTTCTTTTTTTTATATAAGGTAACATTATGGGTGTATACAACAAGACATATCCTAAAAAATATGAATCTTCAGTAACATTAAAGTTAAATAACAGAAGGAATATTGATATAATGGCAAAGTATAAACTGGCCTTAAATAAAAATTTCAACTCATGCAAATCCAATATACATGTTAAGAAAAAAACTCCAACCAAGTCTAAAACTGCAACTTTATTGGTTAATATAACAACCATTTTTTCTCCAGCATGAACTTCCCCATTGAAAATAGAGTGCAAAAACGACTGGACAACCATAAGACATAAAAAGATTGCAGTAATTTTTGGTAATAGAGAATATCTTTTTAATGAATAAAATCTTTTAATGGAAAAAAATACGCCAGTCCAACTGAATAAAGTAATAATAAATTTAAAAAAGAGGTTGGCGTTTACTGTATAACCAAAAAATGCAGTAACTATTGATGCAAATAGAATACTATATATACTATATTTGGTAGAATTATCCTGTTTTATTTTTATAAACTCCATAATTTGAATTTTCTGACACCGTATATTCTAAATAACAATAAGAATAATTCGCATAGAACAACCATGATTGCAACGCTATAAATAGAAACTAATCCACAAATAAACAAAATCCCAATTCCGACAAGATGGAATATAGAAGAAGCCACTAAACTAAAATTACAGTAATCAGGATGTCCCCATGCTGCAAGGAATGGATATCCAAGGAATGTAGCAGGTAAACTTACCAGATTAGAAAATAATAATATAGTCAATACAGTCATGCTTTCTGTAGCGAAATTAGAAAATATAAATGAGCTCAAGTATGGAAAAATCCAATAAAAACAAATGATAAGTATCGTATTAAATACAGTTCCATACATAAGAAATTTCTTAAACAAAGCTAAATTCTTGTTTTTTGTCATATACGGGAATATTGTTCCATTAATTGGACCGTAAATAGCATTCAGGGCAACATAGATTTTATCTGCTAAGGAGTAAAAGCCTACAGCAGTATTTCCGCAAACCAATCCTAATATAAAAGTATTTGTATTAGTAAACAGGCTGACTGATAATCGAGATAGAAAATATTTGCCAGAATCATGAGTAGCCTGCCAAATCTCTTTAAAAGAAGTGAAGAAGAAACTCATACCAAATTGTCTTTTTATCAAATATAAACTTAAACATCCGGCAACAATAGAACCTGAACTGTAACAAATTGGAATATATAAATAATCATTAGAATTTCTTATAACAATAAAAAGAGGTAAAATGCTTATTAACCGGGTTGTTATATGTAATATTGTGTTAAACTTCATTCGTTCCATTCCTTGAAAAAACCAAGATGGATTCAACACATTTCCTATTACTTGTCCAAAAAATAAGCAAGTAAATAATTTATACTCCGAAAATTTCGGAATACTAAACATACATATTATTAATACCAAAAAAGAAAGAGTCGCCATGCACCCTCTAGACAAAGTTGCAGAGTTTAGAAAACGATTTATTTTTATCTTATTTTCTCTATACTCTGCTATATATCTAGTACCTGACAAACCATATCCAAAATCTGTAATCATTATAAAATATTGGATAAAGGCAAAAGAAAAATTTACCAAACCATATTTTTCAACTCCTAATTGATTAAATAAAAAAGGAATAGTTATTAATGGAAGTAAATAATTGATGCCTTGAATCAGTCCTAAAGAAATAAAATTTGCAAATAATTGACTATTTACAACTTTTCTAAAATCATTCATTTATTTTCTTTACTCTATTTTAAAAATCTATACCAATATTCATAGAATATGAGTTTTTTTAAAACTTTGTTCTTAAAATTATGCCAATAATAAGCTGTTTTTACTTCATAACAAAAATTATGCCCATTAACAGGAGTTCGCCAATCATCTCCATACCAAAAAGCCAATAAGCTTTCAGGATTCTTGGGACACATACATTTTACACCCAAAAAATCTATCTGCTCATACTCCATAAAGTATTTTTTAGGCTGTATTTTACTTTCCAAAGAAAAACAATAAAAGCTCCATGGATTATACCATTTTAATTCATGAAGAATGTAAACGTCAATATAACCATCATCATTCATTCTAAAAGAATAAACTATATTTGGCACATACCTAATTAACTCTAATCCTTTTAATTTCAAGAAAGGCAATTTGCTATAAAGTAGTTTTTCTTTATTTATAAAAACATCTAAATCTTCGTCATTTTTAATCAGCGATTTCTCTCTTATGGCACCCAAAAGAGTGCCATAACAAAGATAAAACGGCAGGTCTATTGACCTAAAAATTTCATCAACAGAACGCAACAATAACTTACCAGATTCTAACGACATCGGCTTTGTTTTGCCATAAGACAAAACAACAGGCTCATAAATATATGATTCCCCATTAATATCTAAGGTCTTATGCATTTTTATCCAATTCTAATAATGCATTCATAAATTGTTCCATATACTTTTTCTCACCGATAGAGACACGAAGACAAGTACCAAAATCCCCTACATCAGGATAAGATTTTATTAATATCTTCTTTTCTATTTTCATATTATCAACAATTTTCAGCGCATCAGTCTTTGGTTTGATAAACAAAAAGTTTCCTGCCTCACCTTTATGCTTGTAACCATGAGCATCAAGAGCATTAATTAAGTACTGACGACCTTTCTGAAAGTTTAAGATTAAATTGCCTAATAAATTTGGTGATTTCAATATTGCTTCGGCAAACTTCATTGCAAAAGCATTTGTATTATGAGGAGTACATAATTTTTGTACTAACTTAATACCTTCTGGCCAGCCAACAACATATCCTAAACGGCATCCCGCCATGGAAAATAACTTAGAAAAAGTACGAGTAATAAAAATATGGTTATTCTCCAAAGCATATTTTATAAAAGTACCTTCATAAAAATAATGATAAGCTTCATCAACAAGAAGTGTTATCTGTTTTTCTTGTGCAACTCTCAATATTTTCTCAAATTCTTTCTCTGTATATACATTACCCATTGGATTGTTTGGATTTAACAGAATTAAAAGTTGAGTATCATCTGTCATCTCCTTAATAATATTATCTACATTCATTGTCAAATCCTCATCATAAGGAATTTTTATAAACTCACGATTATACATTTCTGAGTAAACTTGAAACATAAAATAAGAAGGTACAACACCTAATATTCGCCCTTTCTCATTTGTGAATGCTTGTATAATATAGCGAATACCTTCAGAAGAACCGTTTACAAGGCATAAGTGATTAATATCTGTATTCAAAAACTTTGCTAAGACTTCAGAAAAGTGAAGAGTTTCAGGATACTGAGAAACAAATCTTGGCGTAACATCAGATAAAACTTCTTTTATAAAATTTTGTGGAAGTCCTCCTGGGTTTTCATTTAAATCCAAACGTAAATAATCTTTTCTCTCATTTTGATCGAAAATTCTGACCAAGTCTTTTAACACAGGATTTGTATAGAACATTTTAATATAATTTATAATTGATAAAAATTTTGTTTTTCTCTAAATTGTTGCATAACTTTTGCCATCCAAATACTCTCTTTACGATGCAAACGAGCTGACGAAAAGCGTTTATTCACTATACAACTAATAAATTCTTGAATTTCATATCGAAGCCCAAAGCCATCCCATTTATAAAAATACTTCTTTGTATCATTTTGATTTTCGTAACGTAATTCGAAATAATCAGTTTTCCACCATGGAGCAGGAACATAGGCGTATCCTTTAGTGCCAGATATAACTAAGTTTCCTTCTGTCTTAACGCCTATCCCCACTTTAAAAGAACAAGTTGCTTGTGGATAATGAAAAACACCATGAGTATATATGTCAATGTTGTTCTCTAAACGAGAATAGAGTGTTAGTTTCTCAAAATCGACTCCCATTAGTTTAACTATTGGCAATAAAGGATAGCTCCCTTCCTCATACATTGCTCCACCAGCCTGAGTTGGTTCAAATTCTCTTCCTTTTTTATCCAGTAATTGAGAAAGAGAAGCTTCTATATCTACAACTTCTCCAATTAATCCTGATTTTATCATCACTATTAAATGATTGAATGCAGGACAATGGGCTGTTTTGTTA
This sequence comes from Xylanibacter muris, assembly GCF_013166605.1. Classification (GTDB taxonomy): domain Bacteria; phylum Bacteroidota; class Bacteroidia; order Bacteroidales; family Bacteroidaceae; genus Prevotella; species Prevotella muris. The sequence goes on along the minus strand of NZ_JABKKF010000003.1, from coordinate 142,365 downwards.
GCTTCCATTAATACACAATCTTGTTTCTCTGCAAAATCATACATTTCCTTAGCTTGTATCCCGTCTAATGTTAAAGGAGTTTCACAAAGTACATGTTTCTTAGCCCTTAAAGCTTTCTTTATATATTCATAGTGCGAAAGATGAGGAGTTGCTATGTATACAGCATCTACAGCATTAAACAATTTATCGATATCGGAATAAGCCCATATGTCTTCGTTATCTTTTGATATACTCATAACGGCTTGCTTGTTAATATCATAAGCTGCACAAACTTTTATACCACTAACCACATTTGCTTCTGAAGGAAAACGTTTAGCCACACGGCCACAACCAATTATACCAACTTTTACTTCATCTTGATTTTCTGCCCGAAGCATTGTAGAAGATATGCCTTCCGTACGAGGTAAATAAATGACTTCGCAAAATTCATTGAGATAATCAAACTTGCCATCCCAATCAGAACCTATAGCGAATATATCAACATCATATTTTTGAATATCGTCAATTTTCTGTCCAACATAATCTTCTATAACAATCTTATCTGCAAGCCCTGTTGCTTTTACGGCCTCAACGCGTTCTAATACGTTGTTTCTTACATTAAGTTTTCCTCTATCTCTGTCAAAACTATCATTAGTAACTCCAACTATCAAATAGTCTCCTAATTCTTTTGCTCGACGTAAGAGATTAATATGTCCCTGATGCAAAAGGTCATAAGTCCCATATGTAATAACTTTCTTCATGCAAAACTATCTTAAATTCTACAACTAATACATATTATATCAAATTCAAAATATGTAAAAATCAATACTCCAAAAGAACATGCCTCTTGTTGTATGTCCTCTTGCTAATTCCTATATATTAAATTTTTGAAAATTAATGTATTTATTAACTATTAGCATGTCGCCAACTAATATGTTAGTACTCAAATTAGAGCCCCTTGTATGGGCACTTGCAGAAGTTTCCATCTATAAAGGAGTTAGAATTTGACTTGTTTATTAACTATTCGGTAAATATTCAGCATTCGGCAATCTTAAAATAAATTTTATGATTGCTCTTATTTATCGAATATTTTGGCATATTGCCAATCCTATTTAATTTGGTCGCAAACTGAAAATCCCTGCAACCGTTAATTCTTACTATAAAATTTACCAAGGTACTCCCATGCAGACCGTACTTGCAGCTTAACGGCACTGATAATGCACAGATAAATGGCAGATTTTATAGTGAAGCAAAAGTTTTACTGGACAGCAATAAATTTTGATGTTTTTATTTCAGTCGCGAAGGTATACGTTTATTGTTTAAGCTCTAATTAGAGTTCTTACTTGTAAAAAATAAGCTTGTTTATTATATGCTCTCCACCTTATATTGCTGATTCTTTCCCTGTAGTGGCGTAGGGCATAAAGAGAGTTTTGTATATTTCCCTTCTGCAATCTTTTCTTTGAGGATTATCTCAAAATTACTCCGGTCCTCTTTTATAAGCCTCCTGTCTTGCGGAAGAAGGTTTTTTAGAATGTCGGTGTCGCCTATTTTGCGTGTACGCAGCCCTTCGTCAAGCAGGCAGCAGAAATCCTCGAAAGTGGTGATAGGGCCTTCAAGTATGTGGCTGCACTTTTTGGCAAGTATATAGATATTCTTGAGCATGATATCTATTATTTCTTTCACTAAGAGCAGTGCGTTTATATCAGCCACTTTCATTTGATGGACAGAGTCGTTTCCCATGAAGCGTATGGAGTGCAGGCGGTCTCTGTCGTGTTTTGTTATGATGTCGTTTTTACAGAGATTGTTTATCTTTACTTCAAGAGTCTTGCCTTGTATGTTGTTTTCTGTGCATACGGCCTCTATAATCATTCTGAATCCGGTTGCGGCCAATAGATGACAGTCATTGTTAAAGGCCTTTATCGTTTCTCTGTATACTGTTGATATCGTGTTAGGAACATACCATAAATCAGATAGTCCGGCCACTTTTTGCGGTGAGAACGGATATGTCTTGTATTTTGTCGGTATATAATTGTTGCCGTTCTCATCATATTCTATATCGCCTTCCTCTGTCGTTTCCGTGAGAAATGTAATGTCACCGCATCCGCAGCATTTTGTTATGGAATAGTCGCATGTCCACCAATAGTCATCATCGCTATTGTGCATGTTCTCGGTGAATAGTATTTCATGACGTGTGTCATGCTTGCATGAGTGGCAGTAGCAGACAATCGTTTCTTTCTTTTTCATCAATGTCTGGATTGTGGTTTATTCCTGTTGTCAAGCATGTTAGTAATCTTCGTCAACGCTTCATAATCCTCTTCAAGTATCTCTGTATCAATACTCTCATCATCGGAGAGGATTGGGGATGAGGTGCGGAATTTGCGCCATAGTCCGGTTATGACTTCCATGATAAGGCGATGTTCCTCGTTGTTGTATTGCCGTTTGAACCTGGCAGCTTCTTTCAGCCAGTATTCCGTTTGGTTTATGAATTTGGAATAGTCTTTTTGTTCAAGGAAGCTGAGTAAAGTCTTTTCCAATGATTTCAGGTCTGTAATAGGAACATAAGGAAAGCTGTTTTCTGATTTTATTAATGTTCCAAACTCTTTTGTCGATATTGGTTTGCAGAATTTCAGATTTCCACCTTCCTGTGATTTGTTGTTAAACCAGTTTATTACACGGTTTATTATATCTTGCTTGAAAACGAAAAAACTGATTTTATTTATTGCGATGTCGTTGCCGAGCAGTTCCTTTGTATGGCATACTTTCTTCTCCAACTCAGTTTTTGACAGTCTTTTTTCGCTTTCGAAATCAATACGCAGCTCTATGAGCAACAGTCTGTGGCTGTGGAATTTGTTATTAGAAAAATCTTTTATGCCAATTATGGCATCTACTGTATGCTCTTTGCTTCCTTTGTGTGTTTGTGTCTCAAAAGCATCCATGTCGAGGCATAGGATGCTTTTATCGAAAAACTCTTCATCGGGATAGTCTTTCTTTGACACTGTATCCAAAGTCTTGCCGCAATGTCTGTAGAATTTATGATTTATGATAATGCCGTTGTCAAATGCCAGTGGTTCCATATTGCTCTATCCGCTCGTATGCTATGTTGAATGATTTGAATATATCTTCTATCTCATGTGCCAAATCACGGTATGAGTATGTGTATGGAGTTTCCGCTTTTTCTGCAATATAGAATCTTGTGGTGTCGAGTGTGTTTTCTTTTCTTGCTATAGACTGTATTGCAGCAACCATGTCCGGATTATGGCTTGCAATCATTATTTTCACTCCTAATTCCTTGTTCAGCAATACCAGCAGGCGTGCAAATTCCACAATCCATTGCGGATGCAGATGTGCTTCCGGTTCGTCTATAAGTAGAAGGGTCGTATCGTTCAGATAACCGTTTTCAAGAAGTCTTTGTATATATGAGAACGATTTCAGTCCTGTAGCTACATCATCAAGTTTGATGTCAAGTCCGTCTTCGCGGATATAATGTAATTCATCCTGATTAAAATCATCTTTACTTATCTTTACTTGTCCTTTGATAAGCTTGCTTATCCGACGTTCTATTTTGAGTGATGCTGCAGACGGTTCATGATTCTCTTTCGGATACATCATCAGATCCTGAAGGTTCTCCCAAAACTTGTTGTCGTAGGCAATTTCTTCGGAAATGGCCATAGGAGTGTCTACGTAGATAGCCTTATGTAAATTGAATAGTGTTCCTGTATTGTTTTTCTTAAAGAGTTTTACTCCTTCTTCTTCGAGCTGGATGTTTATCGGTGCTTTGTCTTTTATTGCATATTCTGATTGTATGCGTGAAAAGAAAATTGTTTTGTTCCGTTCGTTCTTGTTTTTTATATAGTTGTTGACAAGTTCTCTTATCTGTTCCATTTGCTGATAGGCAAATTCTTCAAGTTTCTCATCTATATATTCGTTGTCTTGTATGTCTATGTTCAAATATCTTAGTAAGCGTTCTTTCACAACCTCCGACGGACGGTGTTTAAGGTAATCGGCCAATATACTTATAAATTTGTCGAGAATCGCTTCAAATACTGTTATTGCACTGTCAATATTCTCCTGACTGTCGTCACCTAAGAGACGGTGAAGTCTTGTTTCACCGTCATGGAATATTTTAAAGTTATCATTTCGGTTGAACCTTTCCATCTCACGTCTCACCATATTAAGGCGGCGTATCATATCGGATATGTTATATATCAAAGAGTTATATATATATAGATCAAGATTTCCGGCTCCGTTTACAATGTAGTACAGCCATTTGGACAAAGTGCTTTTACCGCAGCCGTTCTCACCAGAGATTACTGTGATGCCATCGATTTTTATGACAGCTTTTCTTACTGCATGAAAATCGTGTAATGAATATATATATTTGCTCATATAAAAATGATACTCTTGTCAAGATACTTTTGTATAGTCGTATAATTATTACAAAGACTTGAGTCCTTCGGAAAAGAAACGCTTTGTAAATCTTATAAATACAGACACAAAAGTAGTGTTTTTTATTCAGATTGCAAAATATAAACTGAATTTTGATGGATTTGAGGCTGCTAATTCCGAATCTGAGGCCGATACAGGCTCACACCGTCTCCAGCACGTTTTTTTTCTTGTTTCTCACTTCTGTGGCGAACTTCCTTATGTCGAAGAAGTTGTGGCGTGCGAATGAGGGGTGGGAGAGAAGGCGTCCGGATTCGTGTATGATGTATTGGCGCACGTCTTCCGGAGTGTCCGGAGAAGCCATGATTCTCAGAAGCTCACGGCCGGCGAAGCGGCATATATAGTCTGTGTCGCAGATGCCCGTGGCAACGGAGGCATGGGCTTCAGTATGGTAATGCCATGCCGTGCAGTCGAGAGTGTATACTAATGCCTGTGCGTGGTTTCTGACAGCCCTTATACGGTCTATGTAGTATTCCGATTCAAGATTGCGGAAGAAAGCCGTGATGTTTTGCGTTATTGTGTGCAGGTCACAGGCGGAGCGTGGGATTATGAAGCATCTGTCTATGGCATCGGCAAGGTCTTCGTTGCATTCAGACAGCGACACCGTGCGGTGTGCTGCCGGGGCCTGCACATAGTTGTGTCCGCTGTCGGCAGACACGATGTCTTCTGCGTATCCGTCAGGATATGTCCGGCAAAACACACTGTTGAAAAGATCATGCTCTTTTTCTGCCGCGTCAGCATCTGCGATATATATATCGTTGGTGCCCAGCATCTTCCATAACACGTCTTTCACGCGTGCCTGCTCTTCCGCGGTAAGTGGATTGTCTGTTTGCGGGCATACGCATCCGCTTGTGCGGTCATCGTTGCGGGCATGGCAGAAAATGTGGTTGCAGATGCCGCAGAAAGTGAAACGGTCTTCCTGCATTATCAGATAATCGCAGACGATGTCGTGCAGTTCGCTGTCCGAGTATGTCGTTGTAATGTATGAGTCTTGTGTCATAAGGCGTTTATAGAGGTGTCAGCGGATATGTCCCTTCCGGACTGTATATGGAGCGGCGGCGCAGCTTTGCGTATGCCTTTTGGGCGTATTCCCTGCATACGGCAGCCTCATGCAGATAAGTGTCCACATCAGATACAATTCTTTTCAGACGGCATGAGTCCATGTCTTCCGGCAAATCGGGTCTGCTTTTGAAATCAGCAATAACCTTCAATAAGGTGCAGCATATTGTTGCGGCAGTTTCCGGGTCTTCAGGCATGTACGACTGCGCTCCCATCAGCCATCTCTCGAAATCACGCATTATATATTCGGTTTTCGTATTGTCTTCCACCGGCAGCATTGCCTTGCGGCTTATCATTCCGTAGTATTGTTCCGTCAGGCTTACCTTGCTGTTTTTATCGGGCAATGTCTTTCCCATATAAATGAATGCGTGTCGGGCGATGTCGGATATACCCAGGGCAAGTTCACCTATGCCATATACAAGTTTGTAGTTTTTCCCGACCTGATATATGCGTCCTTCAAATCCCTTGAGCGGGCCGGACACCATCCTTATTATATCCTTGTTTGCGAAATAACTGTATTTCTTTTTAAACACTATCACTTCTTCGCTTGTAAACTCATAGTATTTCCTGAACCGTTCCATCTGTTCCGTGGGCACTATTATAGGGTTGCGGCTGAATTTCTCGCGATAGAAACTGCACGAGATGGATTTCTCGTATATAAAGTTATTGATAGCCTGATATTCTCCGAGTATGAATATAAGGTCGGGCAACAGTGCGGAAGCCTGTTCGTGATACTTTCCTGTGTCGGGAGATCTCTTTTTCTGTTTTGGTATGAATGTCTTGAATTTATAGTCTTTATACGATAGAATCTGTCTGTTGATGCGTTCCTGCTGTTGTGGCCAAACGTGCAGCACATGCCATTCCCCTGTTGCCTCTTGAACACAGTCATAACTGTTTTCCGGCTGTATGGATGTATGGATATCGGAAAAGCACATTATGAAAAAGGTTTGACGGTGTTGTGGCTCTGTTAATGCACTCTTTCCCCGGTCACCATTACGGTTCCGGGTGCATGGTCGGTGTCTGCGGTCCGACAAACAGAGAGTCACCAGCAGAAAAGTGCGGAGGGTCGTACTCTGTCTCTATGGCATTTTCCGCTTTTGTATATATTGGCAAGCGGGTATTTATTACTCCTGTTCATACAATGCCACTGATTTGTCCTGTATATCAGGAAATCCATGTTGAATCCCATTCTTTTTTGCAATTGAACGTCAGAATAATCTCTCTTGTGGGACAAGAGGGATTGGAATTTCAACAATACTATTCCTCTATACTGTCATTATTTATCTTTTCAACATGCAAAGGTACATAAATAAATCTTGTAAATTACAGACTTATAGAATCCTTAGCTATTTTTAACAGTGAGGTTTTGAGATATCCGTCAACAGACTGAGAATAAAGTGTTTCCAATCCCTCTTGTCCCACAAGATGGATTCATTATAATTTTTCGAGTATTTTTTGATTTACCATGTCTACGGCAGACGTGTCGAGAGTGGAAAGATAGGTCAGTGTGGTTTTCTCAGAACTGTGTCCGAGTGCCTCGCTGATTATCCCTACCGGTGTGTTCATTGCTTTTGCTATGCTTGCCCACGAGTGGCGGGATACATATAGGGTTAGCGGTATTGGAAGTCCTGCCATTTTTCCTATTGTTTTCAGTTTCCCGTTAATCAGTCGTTGTGCGTTTCTGTATTGTTGTCGTTCGTTGTCGTTTCGTGTTATTATCGGCAGCATATATTCTGTAGATGCCGTTGCCTGTGAATAGCGGTCTGTTATTTCTTTCATTTGTCTGTTCCACTTTATGCATAGTTTCTGTCCTGTTTTTTTTCTGTGGTATGTCAGGATACCGTCTTTGAGGTCTGTTTTCTTGAGATAAGCCATGTCTACGAATGCCATTCCGCGGGTATAGAACGAGAACATGAACATGTCGCGTGCAAGTTCCATATATGGTTTTTTGTGGCAATCCGTTGCCTTTATCCTCTTTATATATGACAGTGACACGGCTCTCCGTGTTGTTTTTTCCATTCCTGTGCATATATGTCTGAATGGCGACGGTGACATGTCTGCAAGTCCGTTTTCCACTGCCATGTTGTATATTGCCCTCAGTATACGGAGATAGAATGAGCGCGTGTTGTGTGTCAGCCCATTGGTTTTCATGTAAGTCTCATACATGTCTATCGTGTCGGTGTCGAGCGAGCAGAAGCATAAATCCTCACCATGTCTGAAATGTGTGAAGCTGTTGAGTGTCGAGAGATAAGTCTCGGCAGTGCGTATTTTCCCCATTCTGTATTTCTTTTCTATTATGTGGCGTGTAAAAGCCATTACGCTCAGGCATGGTTTGACTTGTTTAAGTGATGTTGTGAGTGAATCGGCGGAAATCTGCGGATAATCTGCAACGGACTGCCTTATTATGCGCTCCATCTGTGTCATTTCCCATCGTGTCTTGTCTCTTATCAGTATAAGCATGTTCCGTCGGTTGTTGCCGTTGGGTATTATTATGTCTGATTTCACTTCATCCCATTCGTCTTTCATTATACGGTAGTCCGTGGGTATGAGCCTTGTCTTGCGTTTGTGGGTCAACTGATAGCATAATGTGCCTTCCCTGTCTTTGACAGGGCAAAGGCGGATTTTCATTTTTAGTGTTGTCATACGAATTTATTGTATTATTAATTAATAAGATGTAAATTTAGTATTTCATCCTGTCCTTTTTCTGGGTAGGGACGTGCCTTTGGCACGTGTCAAACGGGAATCACTTTCCAATGAATAAATTCTGTTTGTAGAATAAATCAATGTGTGGTTGTTTTTCTCCTGACACATGCCAAAAGCACGTCCCTACTTTTTGGGTGTGCATTTTCATAAACGTCTGATTCTGTTATCGAAACCGTTGGATTTGTCTCTTCAATGTCACCTCAGATTCCAACCATTCTTTGATATTTTTCTATTTCAATGATGTACGTTATTTGGAATAAGTATTTTGATGCCGTGTTTTTTCAGTCAGGGTTATCTAATCTATATGGATATTGTTTTGCTGACATGGGTTTGCGGCTGATTACTATGCCCGGATTCTTATTTCTCGGCATTTTGTGCTAACTTTGCAGACTGTTCGGTGTCTGTAGGCATGGTTGCGGTATACAGACTTATTAAATCAAGGTGAAAAGAAAATATGCGGTCAATTACTTCTTTCTTTGCGAAATACAAGGATCAGTATCGTCAGAACCTGATGCTGGCATTGCCTGTCGTGCTGACACAGTTGGGGCAGATACTTACCCAGGTTGCCGACAACCTTATGGTTGGCCACTATGGCGGCAGCGCTCCCGAGCCCCTCGCCGCCGTGTCGTTTGGCGGATCTGTGTTCACGATACTGTTTCTCACTTCAATCGGTGTGGCGCTCGGACTGACTCCCCTTGTCGGTGAATGTTATGTCCAGGGCAAGCACAGGCGTTCGGCCGTATTGCTTCAGAACGGCATAGCGTTCTATGTGCTGCTCGGTGTGATAGTGTCGGTGGTTCAGTATGCCTTTATCCCGCTGATGTACCGTATGGGACAGCCGGTTGATGTTGTCGACATGGCCATTCCCTACTACCGCATGCTTCTTATGAGCATGCCGTTCATAATGTTGTTTTTTGCTTTCAAGCAATTCCTTGAGGGGGTCGGCAATACAAAGGCAGAGCTTCTCGTCACGATTATAGCCAATGTCTTAAACTGTGTATTCAACTGGATATTTATCTATGGTAACATGGGGTTTGCGGAGATGGGCGTGGAGGGAGCCGGCCTCGGCACTTTTCTTGCGCGCGTAATCTCGGCTTTCCTTATGGTGGGATATTTTATCGCCCACTCACGGTATCGCGGTTATATGAGATATTTTGCCATGCGTAATTTCTCCGCCAGTTCCGTAAGGCGGTTGTTGCACATGGGACTGCCCATTTCGGCACAGATGTTTCTTGAGTCGTCCGCATTCATCGGGACGAGCATTATGATGGGATGGTTCGGCAAGGTTGCCATGAGTGCCAACCAGATAGCCGGCACGCTCAGCAACAGTGCTTTTATGATTGTGCTTTCTATAGGTGCCGCCACCACCATCCGTACCTCACATTGTTATGGCCAGCGCGATTTCGAACGGCTGTCGCTGGCTGTCAATGCCTCATATCATCTTGTTTTGGCATGGAATGCCTTTGCCGCTGTGGTATTTATTGCCTTCAGCCGTTTTATTCCCTCCTTGTTCACATCCAATGCGGAGGTTATCGACATTGCTGCGGTCCTGTTTGTTTTTACTGCTTTTTTCCAGCTTTCCGACGGATTGCAGAATGTGTCTGTGGGAGTGCTTCGTGGCATACAGGATGTCAGGATAATCATGCCTATTGCGGTTGTGGCATATTGGTTGCTCAACATTCCTGTCGGCTATCTGCTTGCGTTTGTGGTTGGCATGGGGCCGGCCGGTCTTTATTGTGGCTTTATCATCGGCCTTTCCGTGGCAGCCTTTCTGTTGATTGCCCGCATAAGGAAAAGGATAAGGGAGTTGAAGGCTTTGTGATGTAAAATATCCCTTCCGACTCCCCAAGGGGAGATTATGGAAGAGGATGTGGACATTACAAATCTGCGATGTTATAATGTTACCATTATTTTCCCGTCAGTCACGTGCCAAAAGCATGTATATCCATGTTGGATGAAATCCAACATGTCAAGACCGGCAGTCAGGTAAAAAAGTTTCGGATAATGTGATTTTTTGAAATCTATTTACATCTTGGGTATTGGTGAATTTCTCTTTCGATGAATGGCATATTCATGCTTAATGAATAGCATGTTCATCGAAGGAGAATGGCCTATTCATTAAGAGAGAATAGCCTGTTCATTTTTGGCATACTTTTTGTTAGCTGTTAACATGTTGTTTATCAGTATGTTATGAGTTTTGTGGGGATTTGCGGAGACAGGCTTAAAAGAAGATATGATTTTTTATTACAGATTTTGACCGGTTTATGCCGTTTTTAAGTATGGAATACATATATAATAATGTTATGAGACTTTTTCTTGGAGGCTTTCCGCAATCCGTGCACTGTCGTCCAGCTGTCGTCTTTCCAGAAATGCAGTTGTGTATACAGCAGGTCATGGTATGCCCTGTCGCTTTCGCTTCTGATATGGGCGGTATCGAAATCTGATATCGCCGTATATGCGGAATCATTATTATGGAGTCTGTTCCCGCAAATCTTGTGTGGCAGTCATTGTTTCCGCGTCCTATAATGAATAATATAAAAAAACAAAGGGCCGATAGTTTTTCCATTGTTTTTAATGTCTTTGTCTTTTCAGAGATAATGCAAACCTGGAGCGGCCAAGCCGGCCTGGAACTACAGGGGTGATGTGTTAACGGTGCAAAAATAAGCATATTTCGTAAACTGTCAAAGAAAACAGTGAAATCCTTTGTTACATTTTCAGTGCCAAATAAGGCCTGCTTTTTAATCAAGTGTCTGACAATTAGATATTTGTCATTTTTAGAAATGTAACACACCTCAAAAAATATCTTTTTGTTTTCTTGGTGTAAACCGTTTTAATTCATATATTTGCAGCACGTCTTAAACGGAGTAAAAACGACATGTGGAAATTGGGAAAAATAAAGATGTTTCTTGCCTCATAGGTGATGACTGTTTGCAGTTGTGTACCAGAGCAGATGGTGTATAAAGAGAGAATAAGCATCGGGAACCTGCACTAAAAATACGCACAATCAAATAAGGAAACAGGGTGAATCCTACAGCAGGAATTTACCCTGTTATTTATATATATTGCTGTCTTGAGTTTTACCGTACAAGCAATAATATGATTATTTAATTATCGATTCATTAATACTTCCCGTTGAAACAATGTCTTTCGCCTTCGTTTTCATATACATTGTAGCAGGCGATGACACTTTTTCTTTAAACTCCATCACACTACAGGCCGCCTTATAGGCATTATGAGCATCACCCTCATCATGATAGAGCAACATCAGTTTATAAAGCGGATATACTCTGTTTGGCAACATATCAAACGCATGCATATAATATTCCGAAGCGGTGTGCGGCTCTCCCATCTTATAGTAATTATTCGCCATGCACACCAGGAACATCGGGTCGTTGCTCACCTTAGTGCCAAGTCTGAGCATACAATTGCTGTCATTATAGCGTCCAAGTTCCGCCAGTCCCTTTGCGAAAGAAAAAAGAAAATCAGGATTGTCATCAAGGTAAGGCAACAGCTCATAATAGTCGTCTATAACGTAACGCACGTCTATACCTGATATTTGCCTATAACTGTCCGCAGCCTCAACACGCCGGCCTGTCTCACCATGCAGCAACATACCTACAGTAAACACAACGGCTGTAATTGCGATTATACATCTCTTCCCACCGACAAGCCCTTTTCCTGAGGGCATGCTTACCGCCCAAGCGCATATCACGGCAAGCAATATGCGGTAAGGAAGACAATGGAACGGATAGGAGAACATGGAGAATACCAGCAATGCAGCCAGACCATACTTCAACGCGCGACTGTTTGCATGCAGACGCAGGAACACCACTGCCAGCAAAGCGGCAAAAAGCAGCATACCAACAGTTCCCTGCTCCACGCAAAGGGTAAGAAACTCATTAAAAGCATTGTCTGTAACATCGGCCACATCTATATAAGCGGAATTATTGTCGGCATAAAAATCCGCACGCCCCAAACCATAGACAAAAGGAAAACTGCCTATACCGCCGCCAAACAAGAAGTTGCTTTTTATACAGCCAAGCGACACTGTCCACATAAGCAGACGGCTGTCGGCCGAACCGGATTTTGTATGATACAGCAACAGCATCGCGGCTGCTACTACCGGAACAACCGCGAACCAATAGCGCAACCAATATCTTCGATATAAAACAGCCGCCACGGCAACAACAGCCACCACGGCCGCCCTGCTCCATGTCACAGGCAACATAACCATACCGCATATTGTCACCGATACAGCCAACAGCCTGAACAATGCAGATAAAAGTTTTCCGTATATGCCGTCATGACCGGCATGAACATCCGCCGTTTCCTTTTTCCCGTCCTTATACATACAGCATAAAGCAATACAAAGACCAATGGTTATAAACGCTGAATACGGCCCGGGATTAAGGAAACAGCCCGTAACGGGATAGACGGCATGACGACTGATGCCGGTGAAAAGCTGCGCGAATCCCGAAAAGCACTGATACAGGCAAACCGCCATTATGCCACCGGCAATTATCCGCCAGTCTATATGGTTCACTGTGAAAAGCAGCCGCAATGCCACATAAAGAAGCACCGACCCGGTAAAGGTCATGAAAGCTGTAGGGGTGACCACACCATAACCGACATATACAAGCACATTCTCAAATATCCACCACAACGTCACTATCGCATCGGCGATGCTTATACGCAACTTGCGGCCAAGGACCAGACAAAGCGTTGCCGACACCACAGCCACAACAGGCACTGCGGAGGCGAGCCACAGGTCACCGCAGCTCCACCTTTTCTCCACATCCACCGTTGTAAGCCACAATACGGCAACAAGCATCACAGCCTGCAAGGATATTGCTATCTTTATCGTCATGTCATTCGCTTTCATACGTATCATTATAGGTCCTTTCTTATAGAGCACGCAACACCCTGTCCCATCTCGTCGCCCCTGTCTCAGGATTCTTTGAATGGATTATATGCGATACTATACCAACGATATACTCCTCAGGCACAGGCCCCATATATCGGGAGTCGTCGGAATCGAACACATTGTCGCCGGCCATGAAGTAATAGTTGTGACGAAAGACATGAGAGACAAACGGCCTGCCGCCGGCCTCAACCCTGTTCCTTTCCCAATCTATATCCAGCTTTTTCCCGATCTCCCACTCCAATATGTCTTTATATACAGTCGCCGTTTCAGGCGTAACCTCCATCAGGTCGCCCTTCCGCGGCACATACATCGGACCGAAATCGCGTATGGTCCACTTCACATGCTTGTCTCTCGGAGACGCCCTCAACACCCTGCGCTTCCTCAATATACTGTCGGGCATAGCCGCAAGACGCCTCTGCCGCTCCTCCACCCCGAGCACACCTTCATAATTGTTGTTTACATAATGTCCGCCTACAACACTTACCGTGTCACCGGGCAACCCCACACAACGCTTGCAATATACATTGTTGATAATAAACTTTATAGCGTGCCAGTGGTTGGCGCGGTTGAATATCACAATATCATTATGTCTTATCTTGCGCCGGCCGCGCATGCGCACGCTTCGCAGCCGCACACCGTCCTTAGTGAAACCGAAATCCGTGTATATCCGCGCTCCTATCAGCGTCTTGTCCACAAGCACGTTATCACCGGGAATAAGTGTAGGTGTCATCGATTCTGTGGGTATGCGGAAACGGTCGGCCGCAAACATCCGTACAATACCATAAAGCACCATAAGCGCAATGCAGCCAAAGACTGTCGGCAATATAGTGTTACATATCCTGTTCAACATAAACCGGTCTTTATAATATAACTCCTACCACCATGACTGACGGCCGTTCTCATACGTGAAGATACGTTCCTCGCTGCCCTTGGTGCGGTTTTTCAACAACAACAACGCTCCGACAGGCACATCATCGAATACCAAATGTTCCGCTACGGCTTTCTGCCGGCCAAGCGGATGCCATCCGTTATCATAATGCAAAAGCTCATAATCATCGCCTATGTCAATAAAATTACCATCGTTGCGCAGATAGAACGCCACGGAATCGACCCTCACCGCCTTTTCCATGTCGAGTCCTACCGAATATCCCGGCTGCAGTTTTTCCATGCCTGTAAATGTGTCGCCATCGAAAATACTTTCTATGTTTTCCGCTCCGTCGGCAAACAGCTTGCCGGTCATCCTCCTGCCGGCAGAATATATACATAATTCCATTATCGCGCCACGCCTGTTGGGGGCAGAGGCATACTTCATATATCGGTATCGGCGCGCGCTGTCGGCATAGGCCACATTTCTGAACACCGGTGTCTTGTCTATGACAAACAGTGTGTCCGGATTTTTAAACTCCTTGTCTTGCGAGGCCGTCACGCAGCCTCCGGCCGTTTCCTGCCACGGACGCAAAATGCTCCTTGCAAACGGATATTTGCGCGTAAGCACCACCTTATGCTTGCGCGTCATGTTGGGCGTTATCTCATGGCGCGTTCCTTTGTCAAGATAAAAGGGTTTGCCAATGGGCGCCAACTGTCCGCCTGTGTATGTCATCGGTATGTATACCACAGAATCCTGCAAGCCGGTGAATCGGCATTTGCCGAAACTGCGCCTGGCAGTGCATACAGGTGTCCAGTCTGTACCCGTAGCATATACACAAAGATAAGCGCATTCTGCCGACGACGGCATCTTCTGATTATACTTACCTGTGAGGCCGTATTCCTCCGACACATCCGCAGACTGGTTATACCCGAACATCCGCTTCACGCTCTCCGGGGCGTCCTTATCCATGAATGACGGGGATTTTAACGCGAACTCCGTGCGCCACACCTTCGGCACGGTCTTGACAAAGTCGAGAGGTATGGGATAGTCTTTCTCCACCTTATATTTAAGCGAGAACGAAGAAGAGTTTATGGGGTTGTGTTTTCTGGCTATCGTGTCGTCACCATACACGGTATATGTCCCGTCGCGCGTCACTAATGCCACCCACGAGTGCCCGGTGGTGCTGTAGTTTGCCCATCGCGATACACCGTCCACAACGGCCGGAATGCCGAGCGCGCGCATCACGGATGCTATATATACGCACTGTTGCAGACAACGGCCGCGCTTTATCCGGCCGGCATCCGCCACACTCATCAGATAGGTCATGTCACCCAGCAAACGCACCCTCACTTCTGCTGACACTGCCCTGTATACGGCATAATAGGCGCGTTTCATGTCTGTTATCGTGTCTGTTATTGGATGATAACGGTGATAAAGCGAGTCTCTCCATCCTGTAGGCGACAGCGGCTCGTCGCTTATTCTGTAGGGCAGTATGTAGTTGAGGAACATGTCCTCGTCTATATCTTCTTTCCACGGCACTGCATCGTAAACCCGGCATGCCGCATCAATATTTGCTGCCAGAAAACGGACATCCAGCGTCTTGACGTCATAAACACACACCGGTTTGTCTGCTTTCCTGTATTCTTTCCACCATTTTGTAAGTTCTCTTGATTCCAGTGTGTCGGCCTTCAGCATACGCCGCACAAACGAGTCCACAGCGGCACTGGTCCGAGTATGGTGAACCAGCATGTTTTCTACAAGAAACTCAGCCGCCTTATATCTGAGGCCGCCTTCATCGGCATACAGATCTATCACTTTCTGCAATTCCGCACTGTTCTTGCCGGCCGCCTGCATCGCACGCTCCACACCGTCATCACATGATGCGAAAGATACAGACAGCAAAGCTGTACAAGACATATATATCAATGTGAGGATAATACTAAAGAAACGCTTTATCATTACTCATATAACGTTTTCTATAAACCGTACATTCTTTTATATCATAACTTTCAGACTTACCGTCAATAGTCATTAGACTGTTGGGATTAGCTTCTCAACTTTACCGTATGAATGTCTCCATCCATTACAGATGTAAGCAACAGGCGGTGATTCCGTTCGTCAAGCAACATTTTTCCTGCAACAAAATCCAATGACAGTTTCATCACTGGTTTCCCGTTATAGTCATATATCTCTATTTCCGAAAAACCGCTTTTGTTTTCCATGTCTATTTTCTTTTGAGACAACAGATATATGTTCTCACCGCATGCAATATCTGTATAGAACACCTTGTCATCATAAAACTTCAGGTCTGTCTCGTAATAATCCATTGTCTCTATATTATACTTCTCGCCTAACTTACATACAACAAACATGTTTGAATACATATTGGCGAGCACCAGCTTATTTTCATTGCACGACCATGAGAAATCATATACTGACGAGTTGCCGTCTTCGGAAACGAAACAAATCGAATCCAAGAGGTTTGCCGTCTCCATGTCGGCTATTTTCAATGACAGCATGCGTGGAGTCGTTGATACATAGCCTGCAACAGGATACCGTAAGGTCTTCACGTTGTTAAGGAGGTCTGAAAACGGAGCGGTGCGTTTATAAGAAATCCCACCTTCTCCCAATACGAACATTTTTCGGGAACCGTTATCTATCACAGCAACCTCATCATCGGTTACATTAAACAAATGAGGATAAATCCATTCGTCCTTACCATGCCCTCTCTTTCCAAACGACGAGACCTTACGCAATGTGTTTCTGTCGTAGCATACATATAAAGAATCCGGATTCCCGGTCTTACATATCAATGCGTTTGAGGTCAACAGCCATTCCTCTAATTGAATGTCCAAGCCACAAGCATCTGAAGTCACCTTACGCTCCTCCAAAAAACTGTCATCAAGTTTATGATGACCTATTGCTTTTTCCTTGCTGCCGCAGGAAAAGAACATAAACAAGACTGTTAAAACAGAAATATATCTTATCATACGTTTTTATATTTATGATTACAAACTTCATGAAAGTGTCACAAAACTCTCATGAAGCCATTGCTCTTATTCAAGACAAAAACCAATTTTAATACTATCTTCTACAATTTTCTTTAGGAGAATATCCTTCTTGCTTCATATCACAACAATCATAAAATTCCTTTTTTGACTCAAACCAATTTCCGTTTACCTTCCATTGCCGATAGCCATTTATACTATTACATGGTTCTTCACCAACATTAGCCAACGCCTCCACATTCTCCATCAGCATGTTACTTTCTTGTGTCTTTGGCATAGACAAATAACCGGTGATACCACTGCAAACCAACACTACAGCACAAAGTGCAAACTTTAATTCTCGTCTCATAATTTATTATTTTTACTATTGTTTGTAATTACGGACTTTACCGTCCGCGTGAATAATTCGTTTATATTAGGATTATCCAACGGACTTCCTACCAACAGCACACTGTCATTACGGTTCAGAAGAAACGTATGATACATCCTGCCGGATGGAAACCAAGGATTTGAACAACGGAAAACGAAACCGGTGTCCACATACACCGGACTTTGCAGTCCACAATACTCCAAAGAAAGCCGGGCGTCCTCAAGCTGCGACGGACGGGGAGCGACAATAAACACATATTGTAACCGGCCGTCATATTTGCGTGACTCTGAAAGCATTTCATTCCAATGATACATCTGGTCTAATACGCAAGAAGAACACTCCGATGAGTCTACATATACCACAAGACGCAAATCAGGCTTTATGCTGTCCGCCATCAAGGTATCACTGCCACGATAGCTGCACTTCATCCTGTCAAGACTTAACCTGACAGGATGAGACAGCATTGCGTCAAGACTGTCTTTGATTTCTGTTGAGCCGCCGCAGGAAACAAACAGCCCGACAAGTGGCAACAATATTACAGCAAGAAATTTCATCGAACGGTTAATAGTGTACCATTATGGATTCGGATGCCTCTTCCTTACCGTTGCTCTCAACGACAATGTCGAAAACCTTATCCTTGGTGTTCCCTATAGTATAACAGAGAGTGGTACCGGCTTTCACATTATCGGTATCCTCATAAACCAGACTGTCGCGCTGGTAAATCTTAATCTTTACTCCATCAGACTCTTTGTTGAAGTCTATTTCAACTGTATTATAACCGTCGAATCCGATTACTGTCGTTGTGTCGGTAGCGGCCTCGTTTCTTGGCTTGTTCTCATTGCTTGTTTTATCCTTTGTTATTGTCGGTCCGGCAAACATGCCGAGTGACATTGAAAAGACGGCGAGACACATGATTAAAGTTTGTTTCCTCATGACATTTAAATTTAAGTTTAACAGTAGTTTGAATAAAAAACGTGCTGCAAATATATGAATTTAAACGAGTTGCGCCAAGAAAATCAAAATATATTTTTTACAAAGTGTTACAGTGTAAAAAAGACCAAAAACGTTCACTATCAATCACTTGGTTTGAAAACCATACTGTATTTGACCTTAAAAATGTAACAAATAAAACTCCATGTTTCTTTGTCTGTCCACAAATATACGTATTTTTGCATTATTAACGCTTAACCGTGCAAATTCAAAAACAAGCTTGATTGCGTGCGGTTCTCATAATATCTGCAAAAAACAACATACCAAAAACAATGAAAAAGCTATTAACCTTTTTAGTTTCCACATTATTTATTATAGGTTGCGGAAACAATGACTGCACCACAAAACTGTCTGCAATAGATTCGCTTATAACTAAAAACATGTATGATTCCGCATACATGGCAATATCGGACTTTGACACCACGAAGATAAAGGACAAGAACAATAAGGCATACTACAATCTGCTGTATACCCAGCTACGCTTTTGGAAAGATGCCGATTGGACCGACAGCACCGGTATATCTAAAAGCATAAAGCATTATTCAGACACGGATGACAAGGAAAAATTGGCGAGGGCATATTATTTCTATGGACGGATATCAGGAAGATGCGGAAATCTCAAAGAGGCTATACTGATGCTGAAACATGCGGAACACCATTCGGAAGAAACAAGCGATTACTTGTTAAAGAGCAGAATACAGATGACAATATCATGTTTGAACTCTGACGGCGGAGAAATCAAAAGCGCATTCCCGTATAGCAGACGTGCCGTTGAATATGCCAAGATATCGGGCGATAAGGAACAGCTGATTTCCACTTACAACAATTTGGCGTTTCTTTTCGGACGTGATGGCCACACAGACAGCTCTTTATATTATAAAAAGAAATATATTCCATTGCTTAAGTACATACCGGAAGAGGAACAGGCCATATTCCTGGCCAATCTTGGAACCGAATACGAATTATGGGGGACGGACAAGGCAATGCGGTATGTGTTACGGTCGTTGAAAATAAAACCACTTGCCACAACATACCGTGTATTGGCGGCAATATATCTTGAAGAGCGTGATTTCACCAATGCCGTGAAAGCATGGAGACAAGGACTGGAGATATGCGGAGACGACATGCATACACGAATAAATATCATGAACGACATGCGAGAGTACAAGCTCGGCATCGGAGCCGCTGAAGAGGCGGCGGAGCTGGCGGACAGCATATTGGTCCTCGACAATATGCTGCAAAGGAAATGGGAGGCGGACAGTGTGAAGGAGGTGCAGGCGAGGTTTGAGGCAGACAGGAACGTGGAAAAGGCGGAAAACGGAAAGACTACCGCCGTAATAACAGCCGTGATTATGTTGATGGTGACAATAACCATTGTCTCCTTGTACAGATACAGGAAAGGAAAGATGAAAAAGACAATATACAAGCAGAAGGAACTGATAGAAGAACAGCAGGAACAGCTTGGAGAAAACAGGAAGGAGGCGGAGGCGGTAGCCAAGAAAATCAAAAAACTGGAGAAAAAGGAAACAGACATGAAAACTATCTCCGAGAACCAGAAAAAGAGAATAAAACAGCTTGAAAACGAAAACAACAGGAACATCATCAAGGCGGAGCAAAACATGGCCGACAGAATTTCTTTGGGATACAGGCTGTACAATAAGATTAAAGAAGACAACGGGAGAACAAAGGAATGGAGAAAGACGGAAAAAGAGGCGTTCATCGAGTACTACACCACGATAAACAAGGATTTCACACTGCCGGAAAACTATACTGCCAACCAAAGCATTTACCGAATACTGGCAGATATGAAATTTGAAGAAAAGGAGATTGTAGAGAAAATGGCGTTGTCGTCAGGAGCACTCAGAACAATGAAATCGAGAATGTCCGAACAACAATAAACAAAGGATAGACTGGCATGAAAAGACATGAGGGTGTGGCAAAATACCCAACAAAGCGATGCCTAATTATAGGATTTTGACACACCCTCTGAAACTCTATATCATATTATTGTCACTTCAGTTCATGATAGAATAATACGGGATTTGATTCCTCTGTGAGATTCATCAAACGCTCATACTGGTCGATATTCTTGTCAAGCAGGCCTTCTGAAATGATATGTTTTACAAAAGGATGTATATACTCTGAATTCAACAACGCTATGACACCTTTCTCATCGCTATAACACAAATCCATTGGAATAAAGTTATTTTCATAAATATAATCATCAACAAGCATATTGGTAACTACCGTCTCCTTGGTCTTCTTGTCATAAAGAAGATAATATCTATCCGCCCCCATATAAAACTTTAAACAAATTTTATTTCCAAACTCAACAAACTGGGAAAATGAGAATACCCGTTTTTTGCCATACAATTCAGCAAAATCCGTATTACGGTCACCTTCTTTCCGTTTTTCAAGTATACGCGCGACTTCTTCCGCTGTGGCAAAATCCTTACTCTGAATGACATACGACGGCACAATACCCTCGGGAGTAATTGAAACTATCGTGTCGGAAAACATTTCTATATACTTAGGAGAATCTGTGTTCTTTGAATAAAACATGCTGTGTGGCAACCGTAAAGGAACATTCCACCCTTTATTGTAACTGCCGGCACTCAACAGGGATGCCTGCTGAACACCCGTCTCACAGTCGATTTCCTTCAACATATAATTGTCACCGGAAACATCCAATGAGGTGCGGTTTACAAACAGACGGCCGTCAAGATATTGCATGTAGTAACTGTTGTAGCCGTTACGTTCCGTCTTTATGGATGAGACATAACCGCCATCGCTTATATTATACTTATGGGCCATGTCGAGAGCCTCGTCCCACAGGTAGATTATACCGTTCTTCCTGTCTATGGAAAAATCGGAAAGATCCACATACTCGCCATGGCCCTTACCCCTGCGGCCTATCTTATGCAGATACTTGCCATTGCCGTCAAAAACAAACAACGCCTGAGACTTAGTGTCCAAAACAAATATCTTGCCTTCAAACATCTCCATGGAACGAACCTCGCCTATGGCAGACTCCGGACCGGTCTCCAATATTATGGTCTTGGGAGCCTTGAAATAGGAAGACATTCTAACCGATTTCTCTTTCAATGCACTGTCGATATTGATTTTTGCGACATCAACACTATGTGCTACAGAAACGACACGGTCTACGCTACAGCTACAAAGAGCCGCTGCAAAAGAAATGTTTAAAAGGAACTTGACTTTGTTGTTCATTATTTCAAAGTATATATTAGAATAAGAGGATTGTCACCGTCATTGAATCTGTCGGCAACCCTGATAGCTTCCTCGCTGAACCTGTCACGAAGAGAGAGGTTTTCTTTTATTATCTTCTTCATGGAAGAAAATACCGAAGACCTTACCACTCCGCAAATCTTATCCGTTGTGCCCTCTAAAGGATGGTATTCCCATTGGAGGTTCATGTCTGAACACCACGGATTGGCAAAGGAATGAATGCCGCGGCCCTCCAACACGTCATATACGAAAATGTCGAAGAGATTGGAAGAAAACAGCATGAATCTCTTACCGGCCTTTAATTTGGAAACGGCATAGACCGATTTGCTCTTCCGCGCTTTACCAAAAAGTTTGTCGCAATCAATCCG
The DNA here is from genome assembly GCF_013166605.1 of Xylanibacter muris. Lineage (GTDB taxonomy): Bacteria > Bacteroidota > Bacteroidia > Bacteroidales > Bacteroidaceae > Prevotella > Prevotella muris. The sequence continues at coordinate 120,404 of NZ_JABKKF010000003.1, read as the reverse complement.
CCCGTCAAGCATATCCGTGGAAAAAGAATATTTCCCAAATCCGATGCTGTATGCAGGCGTCACACCGCCATCCGCCAGTTCGTATACTGTATCATCGAAGAAACGCGTGAAGAACCGTCTGTCGCCACAATCATACATACGTGGGCCGAAAGAACAAAACGGAGCATGTTCGGCATCAAGTTTTAACTGGTCGGAAACATGTCCGTCTTTCTTATCCATTACAGTGACCGAATGCCCCACCTGATTTTTGTTGGCATAAGTCTCACAACGAAGATAATAATGATTCTTGTCACAACTGATATCAGTATAAGGCCTGTCCAGATTCTGACGGTATTTGAATTTTCCGTCAACGGTATAGTGCATAATTCCGTTAGGAGAAACAAGAAGCAGTAGCTCGCCGGCATGCCGGTCTATTGCTACATCTATAAGATTTATATACTCTCCATGTCCACGGCCTATGTCTTTTATTGTACGGATATGATGACCGTCTTCACCGAACATGAAGACCTTGTCCTGACGGATGTCCTTTATATAATATATGCTGTCATGCAGTATTATTTTCTCTATTGCGCTTATTGCACACTCATGATTGGTCTCAAGCTTTATCTCCTGCATATCGCAGGTAAATAAAGTGTCGACAAGTTTGCCGCTCTCTTCCGTTATACTTAGTACAGGAGCATTATTGTACACTTTTTCCGAACAGGACGCAAACAGCATACAAACCATTAATGCATATAGTTTTCTCATCATAAAAGCTCTTTTTCTATTCCTCTGTCTATTACAGTCTCTTCACATGGAAGTTTCCCCTTTCCGATACAATCAACATATTCAACTATCCAATAACATTTATACACATATACGCAACTATCTGTTTCTTCAGTCTCATAATACATAAAGTTACTTTCCGTGCGTACTCTCTTCATTTCTGCTGTCGAGCCATAGTTTTCACCTTGACTTAATGCTTCTACATTATTTATCATCATACTTTCTTTTCTATTACCAAAAAGAAAGTTGTCTTGTAAAAAGACATAAACAAACAATGATAAAACAAGACACACCAATATATACTTTTTCATTATTTTCTATTTTTTATAAAACTAACATGGAAAATCTCTTGGATAACACTCAACACATCCTTTCTTGTAACCAAAACAGTCAATACATTTTCTATAGCCAATAATACTATCAACATATTCTTGTTTTTGAGAATCATAAATTTTCATATATACAGGATACGTTATTTCATCTTTTCCTTCCCAACAATTATTGGGATTCTCATCATGTGCCAACGCCTCCACATTCTCCATCAGCATGTTACTGTCTTGTGTCTTTGGTATAGACAAATAACCGGTGATACCACTGCAAACCAACACTACAGCACAAAGTGCAAACTTTAATTCTCGTCTCATAATTTATTATTTTTACTATTGTTTGTAATTACGGACTTTACCGTCCGCGTGAATAATTCGTTTATATTAGGATTATCCAACGGACTTCCTACCAACAGCACACTGTCATTACGGTTCAGAAGAAACGTATGATACATCCTGCCGGATGGAAACCAAGGATTTGAACAACGGAAAACGAAACCGGTGTCCACATACACCGGACTTTGCAGTCCACAATACTCCAAAGAAAGCCGGGCGTCCTCAAGCTGCGACGGACGGGGAGCGACAATAAACACATATTGTAACCGGCCGTCATATTTGCGTGACTCTGAAAGCATTTCATTCCAATGATACATCTGGTCTAATACGCAAGAAGAACACTCCGATGAGTCTACATATACCACAAGACGCAAATCAGGCTTTATGCTGTCCGCCATCAAGGTATCACTGCCACGATAGCTGCACTTCATCCTGTCAAGACTTAACCTGACAGGATGAGACAGCATTGCGTCAAGACTGTCTTTGATTTCTGTTGAGCCGCCGCAGGAAACAAACAGCCCGACAAGTGGCAACAATATTACAGCAAGAAATTTCATCGAACGGTTAATAGTGTACCATTATGGATTCGGATGCCTCTTCCTTACCGTTGCTCTCAACGACAATGTCGAAAACCTTATCCTTGGTGTTCCCTATAGTATAACAGAGAGTGGTACCGGCTTTCACATTATCGGTATCCTCATAAACCAGACTGTCGCGCTGGTAAATCTTAATCTTTACTCCATCAGACTCTTTGTTGAAGTCTATTTCAACTGTATTATAACCGTCGAATCCGATTACTGTCGTTGTGTCGGTAGCGGCCTCGTTTCTTGGCTTGTTCTCATTGCTTGTTTTATCCTTTGTTATTGTCGGTCCGGCAAACATGCCGAGTGACATTGAAAAGACGGCGAGACACATGATTAAAGTTTGTTTCCTCATGACATTTAAATTTAAGTTTAACAGTAGTTTGAATAAAAAACGTGCTGCAAATATATGAATTTAAACGAGTTGCGCCAAGAAAATCAAAATATATTTTTTACAAAGTGTTACAGTGTAAAAAAGACCAAAAACGTTCACTATCAATCACTTGGTTTGAAAACCATACTGTATTTGACCTTAAAAATGTAACAAATAAAACTCCATGTTTCTTTGTCTGTCCACAAATATACGTATTTTTGCATTATTAACGCTTAACCGTGCAAATTCAAAAACAAGCTTGATTGCGTGCGGTTCTCATAATATCTGCAAAAAACAACATACCAAAAACAATGAAAAAGCTATTAACCTTTTTAGTTTCCACATTATTTATTATAGGTTGCGGAAACAATGACTGCACCACAAAACTGTCTGCAATAGATTCGCTTATAACTAAAAACATGTATGATTCCGCATACATGGCAATATCGGACTTTGACACCACGAAGATAAAGGACAAGAACAATAAGGCATACTACAATCTGCTGTATACACAACTGCATTTCTGGAAAGACGACAGCTGGACGGACAGTGCACAGATCGCGGAAAACCTGACACACTATATGGAAACCGACGACAAGGAAAAACTGGCAAGGCCTTATTATTTCAAGGGCCGTGTTCCTGGCTGACAACGGCCACCACCGGCCTGTACAGACACAGGAAAGTAAAGATGGAAAAGACAATATACAAACAGAGGGAACAGATAGACAGGCAGCGGGAGCTCATTGGCGAGAACAAGAGGGATGTGGATACGTCCGCGAGGAAGATTGAAAGGCTGGAGAAGAAAGAAACGGACATAAAAATAATCTCAGAGAACCGGAAAAAGAGGATAAGACAGCTTGAGGAAGAAAACAGGAGGAATATCATCAGGGCAGAGCGGAACACGACGGACATCTTTGTGGAAGGACACAGACTATATCTGTACATAAATGGAAAACGGGAACATGCAGACATGGAAAAAGACAGAGAAGGAGGCCTTATCAAATATTACATCATGACAAACAACGGCTTCGAGCTTCCTGAAAACACTACCACAAACTGGAGTATATACAGCATTCTGACCGATATGAGCATGAATGAGAAGGATATAGCCGCAAAGATGTCAACTTCACCGGGAGCTGTCAGGGCCATGAAGTCGAGAATGAGAGATTCGGGCCAAAAACAGCAACAGAAAGACGGATAAGTGGGTATTTACCTGAGGCCTTTTTCAAAATACACGTCAAACAGTAAACAAACGGCCTTTTTGACAAACAAAAGACATAAAAGTACTTGAATTATTGTCGGTAACAAGAATCGGCTCTTTTTCCACGTTTTTATTTTATAGTATTCTCTGTATGCCATAGAGCTATGTCTTTTCCTTTATTGGCTTTATGAGGTGAGGAGCTTTATATACAATCCATACTTATGGTTATATCTTTCTCTCTCTTATACCTTTATATATACTCCTATTGCAGTTGTAATATTATAAAGAAGTCTGTTTTTATGTCAACAGTTTGATATATTCCATAAAATGTGAATCAAAGATTCCGATTATCGTTTTTTTAGATATTCTATTTTTATTAAAGACGTGTACGATTCTACATATATGAATATCGAATAATAAAGAAAAAAGGACTTTTATAAAAAACAAGTAAGTGTGTTTGTTACATTTTTAGATGCCATATAAAGGGCGTTTTTGTGTATGTGTATGATAATCAGTTATTAAGCGTTTTTGACAATGTAACACTTTGAAATAAAAAGTTTACGTTTTCTTTGTCATTAAAGATTATAATGTCTATATTTGCAATCAAAAGAACCGACAAAGCGCTTTAAAGAATATTTATCGTATGGATACAATAATGATATATTGGCATATCGCAGTTGTGTATAGTTTTAAACAAATGCCGGTATGATGATAAAAAGAAAGATACTTTTGATGGGTATTGTGTTTATGATACCGTTGCTGTGTCATTGTGCCGAGAGACCACTTACGTTGAATGATGTGATAACTATTGCCAAGCAGCGTTCGCACAATGCCCAGTCTGCTAGATTCAGGTTTGTGGCAGCTTATTGGACTTATCGTTCTTTCAAGGCAGAGCTGTTGCCATCGGTGAATCTTGGCGGCAGTCTGCTTAATTTCGACCATTCAAAGGTTGAGACGCGCAATTCTGAAAGCGGACTTATAAACTATGTCGACAATAATTCGCTGACAAACAACATGACGTTGTCTGTAGACCAGCATATACCGTGGTTGGGCGGAACAGTGTCGCTTCAGTCGTATCTCTACAGGCTCGACCAGTTCGACTACGATCTTACCACCTATAATTCACAACCTTTGCGCATAACATACACCCAGCCGTTGCGTTCATATAACTCGCTTAATTGGCAGCGTAAGACCGCTCCCGTGGAATACGACATTGCCAAAAAAGAATATCTCGAGAATATGGAACAGGTAACTATTACAGCCACCCAGCTCTTCTTCGGAGCAATATCGGCACAGACAAATTACAGGCAGAGCATAAAGAATCATGCTGATTTGCGGACGATGTATGAGATGGCGCAGAAGCGTTTTGAGCTTGGCACTATAAATAAAAGCGACATCCTTCAATTGGAACTCTCGGTGCTCAATGCCAAGGTGGCCGTGACGAACAACAGGATTCAGCTTGATAACTGTTTGTTCAACCTGTTCTCTTATCTTAGGCTTTCCAACTATCAGAATGTGGAACTTGATGTTCCGGCAGATGTGCCTGAGGTGATTATAAATGTAAACGATGCTATAGCCTATGCGCTTACAAATTCCTCACACAGCCAGAACCAGAATCTAATACAGCTCGAGGCAAGGAAATCGCTTGCTCAGGCCAAATCCCAGAAAGGCATACAGCTACAATTGCGTAGTGAGATTGGATTCACCAAGACTGCGGATAATCTGCATGACGCATACGGCAGATTGAAGGACAATGAGAAGGTTGGGCTTACGTTGTCGCTGCCCATATTCGACTGGGGAGTGAGCAAAGGACGTGTGCGTGTGGCTGAAGCCAATCTCGAACTTGCGAGGTTGCAGGTGGAACAGCAGCGCGAGGAATATGTGCAGGACGTGAGAAAGCAGGTTGTGCAGTTTGCCTGTCAGTCAGAACAATGCCGTACCGCACAGCGTGCCCGTGACATTTCTTCCGAGAGATACGAGATGACGAAACGAAGGTTTGAGGAAGGGACGGTTAGCGTTACCGAACTTAACACTGCACTGCAAGAGGCCGAGACTGCCAAGTCGCAATATGTCAGTCAGTTGCAGAGATATTGGTTGGATTACTATACTTTGCGCCGTACAACGCTTTATGATTGGCAGTTCCAATGTAAGCTGTCGACTGACTATGATAAACTGTTAAACGAAAGAAACTATGAATAGATTCCGTTTTTTATATTTATATAAGAACAGCTGTATTTTGTATATGATAATTACAATGTTGCTTGCATCTTGCAGCAGCAATGAAACCAAGCGTGAAATGGACAAACCGGCAGTCGCAACCGCTGTTACGACAGTGGATACGATGATGCTTAGGCGCATGCCTTTCAATGTGCAGTTAGTGTGCAACGGCAGGCTGCAGGCAAAAGCTCGTAGCGAGATAACATTTCGTGGACAGGGGGTAGTTACAGAAATATATGTACACAACGGCAGCCGTGTGGGTAAAGGGCAGTTGCTCGCTGTAACCGATAAGGACGATAAACGGCTTCAGGTAATGAAATACGAGAAAGAACTGGAGCGTGCTGGCGTATCGTTGGCCGATAAGCTTATAAGTATGGGATACGACGGTATAGGAAGCAACGTTCCCGATGATGTGATGAGACGTGCCAAGATAACATCGGGATATTTCTCTGCCGAGTACCAACTTGCCGAGGCCCGCAAGGCTCTTGAATATTGTGAGTTGCGTGCACCGTTTGCAGGGCGTGTAGCCGATATCGAGTGCCAGCCCTATCAGGCGGCAGGAAAATTCGGCAAGCTTATAGATGACTTATATTTTAATGTGGAGTTTTCCGTGCTTGAGGCCGAACTGCCGTCGTTGGCCATGGGACAGAGGGTGAAGGTGATACCGTTTATTGACGACAACAAAGTGTTTGAAGGAAAGATAACCCAGATAAATCCTACGGTAGATGAAAAAGGCATGGTTAAGGTGCGTGCCGGAATACGCAATACAGATCCTCTGCTGATAGACGGATTGAATGTGAGGGTGATAGTGGAAAAAAGCGTTCCGGGAAGATTTGTCGTACCTAAGCAGGCTGTGGTGGAGCGCGACGGCTATTATGTGATATTCGAGGTGGAGGACTCGCAGGCGGTATGGACATACGTTGATATAGAGTATTCAAATCTTACGCACTATGCTATAACAGGCTGCAAGGCAAAGGAAACGAAGCTAAGCGACGGTGAGGCCGTGATAATTTCCGAGAACCAAAATCTGGCTGATGGTACGGTCGTGAGGATAAAAAACAGAAACGGCAATCGTTGATATATGGCTATAAGATATATAATAAAACGGCCGGTGGCGGTGGGAATGATTGTCGTTGCCATTGCGGTGCTCGGCATGCTGGCGGTAACGAAGATTCCTGTTTCTTTGCTCCCTGATGTGGATGTTCCTGGAATAACGGTGCAGATAAGTTGCAGAGGGGCTTCGGCAAAGCAGATAGACAGGGATGCCATGCGTCTGCTTAGGTCGAGGCTCTCGCAGGTGACGGGATTGAAAGATATCCAGACGGAAGCGCGTATGGATGCCGGTATGATAAAGCTGGCGTTCGTTCCTGGAAGCAACATTGACCTGATTCTTATCGAAGTGAATGAGAAAATAGACATGGCTATGGGGGCCTTGCCCAAGGATTTCGAACGTCCGAAGGTAATGAAGTCCAGTGTGTTAGACATTCCAGCGTTCTTTCTCGAGATAACGCTTAAGGATGGTGCGACAGATATGCGGCGCTTTATGGAACTCAGTGATTTCGCTGCCAATGTGGTGCGTAAGCGCATAGAGCAACTGCCGCAGGTTGCTATGGTGGATATAAGTGGTACAGTGGGACGTGAGATAGTAATCATTCCCGATTACGATAAGATGCATTCTATGGGTATTACCACAGACAATATAGAGAAAGTTCTCAGTGACAATAACATAACTGTGGGTGCGCTGTCTGTGATAGACGGCCGGTACAGATATAATATACATTTTGACTCGCAGTTGCTTGTACGTGATGACATTGCCGGCATTTGTATCACCCACGAGGGACGCCTGATGAAACTTTCGGATATCTGCCGCATAGAGCAGAAGGATGGGGTGAGAAATGGATGGGTTCGCCACAATGGCAATAATGCCATTACTATGGCAGTGATAAAGCATAGTGATGCCAGGATGTCGGAGTTGAAAGAGGCCGTTGATGCTACTGTTGATGATCTGAAGAAGAATTACCCCGATACCGAGTTTTCCATCACCCGCGACCAGACCCGGTTGCTTTCCTATTCCTTTTCAAATCTTGAAAGCAATCTTCTGGTTGCGTGTATTCTCACTTGCATAGTGTTGTTTGTTTTTCTGCGCAACGGCCGTCTGTCGCTCATCGTTGCGCTCACAATTCCTCTGTCTCTTATCATCACGCTGTTGATGTTTTATGTGATGGGAGTATCGCTGAATGTCATTTCTATATCAGGGCTTATACTCGGTGTGGGAATGATTGTGGACAATGCCATAATCGTGACTGATAATATCATACAGAAACTTCAGCGCGGCAACGGTCTTGAAGATGCCGTATGCCATGGGGCGGGAGAAGTATTCACACCGATGTTGTGCTCGGTGCTTACCACGTGTTCGGTGTTTGTCCCGTTGATATTCATCAGTGGAATAGCCGGAGAATTGTTCTTCGACATGTCTGTTGGCATCAGCGTGTCTCTGTTCGCTTCACTGGCTGTGGCTGTGATTGTGGTGCCTGTGACATTCTATGGATTGTTCCGTGTTCGCCACAGAAGGTGGAGGATGTCCTGTGTAGAAAGTAATCTTATGGACCGTATCATGTGGATGTGGTATGAGAAAGCCTTCTTTTTCGTGATGCGTCATACGCGTCTTTTCCTTGTGTTTTTTGCGCTTTCCATTCCCGGCAGCGTGCTGTTCTATATGCTTATAGACAAGCAGAGGATGCCCGAGCTGTCATATACAGACACCCAGGTGGTTGTGATCTGGAACGAAGGTATAAGTGAGCAGGAGAGCGACAAGAGGATAAGCGAGTTGATGGCGGCTGTGAAAGAATATAGCGAGACCTCGTCTACAATGACCGGAACACAAAGCTTCGTGCTGTCACATACGCGAAACATCACCGGCGCCGAGGCACTTGGTTATATGTATTGCGGAAGCGTAGACAAGCTTGCTGCCGCCAAGCGTAGGATTGTCAGTTATTGTGATTCTGCCTTCGGACGTGCCACAGTGGCTTTTGAGCCGGTTGGCAATCCGTTTGATATGATTCTCAACACATCCGAACACGATCTTGAGCTGCGCATGAGAAGTGATGACGGGGGGCGGCCGGAGGTTTCCTGTGCAGTGGCGTTTACCGACAGTCTTCAACAGAGATTCCCCGGGATTCATATCCCCAAGCCCGAACTCGACAACAATATTCTTTGCCGTGCAGATGTGGTGAGGATGGCTTTTTATGGAGTTTCATATCGTTCGTTGTTTTCGCATTTGCAGGAGCTGACAGGTGTCAACAGGCGTATGGAAATAAGCTATGGTGAGAAATCCATGCCGGTAATAATCGGTGTCGGCAAGGCCGACCGGAGTCGCATAATGCAGTCGGTTGTGAGAAGTGCAAAAGGTGTTGACGTGCCGGTGAGTTATCTTGTCACAGACTCTGTGGTGAAAGACTATAAGCGTCTTTATGCCTCATCATCCGGTGAGTATTATCCCGTTTGTATGAATGGAAGCCATGCCGACATTGAGCGGGTAATGAAATATACCGACAGTCTCCAGCATGCCGGCATTGCACTCAGGGCCGATTATGGCGGAGGATATTTTACGGGCCGTGAGCTTATAGGCGAGCTGTCTGTTGTGCTTGCCGTGGCTTTGGCATTATTGTTCTTTATTCTTGCCGCACAGTTTGAAAGTCTGGTACAGCCGTTGATAATTCTTTCCGAAATGGTTGTCAACTGCTTTTTCGTATTGGCTTTGTTGTGGTGTTTCGGTATTTCGCTCAATCTTATGTCGATGATAGGCATTGTGGTGATGAGCGGTATTGTGATCAATGATTCCATTCTTAAGATAGACACGGTGAACCGTCATGTGGGCGAAGGCATGGGTGTGCTTCGTGCCGTGGTTGCAGCGGGCAAGGAACGTCTGCGTCCTATAGTGATGACATCTGCCACAACCGTGTTTGGTGTTATGCCGTTTCTCTCCCGCGGAGACATGGGCTCCGACCTTCAGTATCCGCTGTCGTTTACTATCATCATTGGAATGATTGTGGGTACGATGGTCTCGCTGTTTTTCGTGCCGATGCTTTATTATGTCATTTACGGGCGACACGGAATCAAGTCTGAGAGCCGTGGCGATATGGAGTCATGGCAGTATGAAACCAAGTAATGGGAAAAATCATGAAGTCTCTCTCTAATTTCACGGTGTGTATGACCATGGTGGTAATCATGATCATTGGCATTGCGCTCATACCGCGTCTCGATGTGGGAGTGAAGCCGCCGCCTGAGCAGGGGAAGACGCTTACTGTGACATGCAGTCGTAAAGGCGCGTCGGCAAAAGTTATGGAAAACAGTGTCACATCAGTTATTGAGGGTATTCTCTCCGGTGTCAAAGGGGTGGAGAGTGTCACTTCCGAATCTTTTTTCGGCCGATGCCGGATACGGGTGCAGATGAAGAAGACGGCCGATGTGACTGCGGCACGTTTTGAGATGTCGTCGCTTTTGCGTCGGATATATTCACGTCTGCCCGAAGGAACAGACTATCCGTCGTTGTCGGGCGGTGAGGTGGTGAATGGTAGTGACGGACGCAATGAGCGTCTGACACTTCTTACATATTATGTGAATGCAGACATGCCGGAAGAAGAGATTTCCGAATGTCTTGAGAATGGTTTTATAGGGCGTGTGAGGCAGATAGGCGGTGTGGAGAATGTATCGTTGTCGGGCGGCTCACGTCACTACATGGAACTTTCTTACGATCCGTTGGTGCTTGCCGGTTATGGTATCACTTCAGCGGATATTGCGGATGCCGTTAGAAACTTCACCGGGCGTGAGGATATTGTGGGTGATGTGACTACAGGCGACGATACTCGTCATACGCTTATTGTCACTTCTGGTGGTGTGAGTATAGCCGATATACCCGTGACTACTCCAGGTGGCGATGTGATATACCTAAACAGTCTTGTGACACAGACGGAGAAAAAACGCGCCCCCGACAGATATTACCGCATAAACGGCCTTAATACTGTGAATATTAGTGTTGATGTTGCTGGTGATGCCAATGCCATAAGCCTGTCGTCATACATACAGCGTGAGGTGGACCGCATATCCACGATACTGCCTGCCGGCATGTATCTCACTTTGGCCCATGATGCGGCAGAGGAAGAACGTGTTGAGGTGGGAAAACTTGTGAACCGCTCGTTGCTGTCTCTTGCCGTATTGCTGCTATTTGTGTGGATTACACGTCGCGAATGGAAATATCTTTTCATCATAGTCTCCACACTGGCATTGAATATCCTGTTTGCAATAATAATATACTGGTTTTTAGGACTTAAGCTTCATGTGTTTTCCATGGCCGGCATGGCTGTGTCGATGAGCCTGATAATAGACTCCACGATAGTGATGACTGACCACTATTCCTACTATCGCGATAGAAAAGCCTTTCTTGCCATTCTCGCCGCGATGCTCACCACTGTGGGTTCGCTCGTTTCTGTGTGGTTTCTCCCCGAGGAATGGCAACGCGATCTTTACGACTTTGCCCGCATTATAAGTATCAATCTGGCTGTGTCGCTGATAGTCGCCCTGATATTCGTGCCTGCTCTCATTGGGGCACTGCATTATGACAGCACGTCACACTGTAGAATACATCGCGTGCGGTGCATAGCCGTGCTCAGCCGTATGTACTTTTGGTATGTAAGGATGACACAGCGACGTAAATGGATAGCGTTTGCGCTGATGGCGGTGATGTTCGGTGTGGCATTGGACTGGTTTGCAGATAATATCAATGGACGAACAAACGAGGTGGACGAACAAGAACTGAGTCTTGTCATACGCGGTGAGCTTCCGTTGGGCGGAACGGCTCTCGAGCTTAACCGCAAGGTGGTGATGGTTGAGGATTATCTGAAGAGTTGCGAGGGGATAAAATGCTTTACCACACGTATCGATGGACGCGGTGCATACATTAACGTGGATTTTACAGATAGTTGTCTTGCCACATCGCTTCCATATATTATAGAGCAGAAGGTGATAGGAAAACTTATAGGTATAGGCGGTTCGGACTGGAGTACCTATGGTGTAAGCCGCATGGGATTTAGTAATTCGCTGAATTTGCAGCACCGCAGCAACTGTATTTGGATAACGGGATACAACTATGATTGTGTGAACAGATATGCCGAAGAAATTGCCAGATATATAGGGGCGAATCCGAGGACGCGCGATGTGGTGGTGCGTGTGCCCGACAGAAATCATGAGGCTGATGAGCTGTATATGCGCTATGACCATGAACGGATGGCGCTTTACGGTATAGGTGCTACGGATTTACACTCATCGCTGGCAAATCTGATAACCACGCTCGAAGTGGGAGTGTATGACAATGGTGCCGGCAAGACAGATGTGGTGTTGAAATCCGTACAGACTGACATGTTTGACAAATGGCAGATAGACAATTCATATATAAGAACTGGCGGACATCTTTCCGTTTCGGCCGACAGAACCTCGGTCGATGACCGTGATATAAAAGTGTCCGACATTGCTGATGTGAGTCGCAGGGAAGCAAAGAACTGTATTCCGAAGCGCAACCAAGAGTATATCCTGTCAGTAGAGTTTAATGTGCTCGGTTCGTATGTCTACGTGTCTGATTTCATGAAAGATGTTGTTGACCATTTCAACGGAATGCTTCCTATGGGCTATCGTTGTGTCAATCCTGTATACAAAGGTAAGAGCGACAAGGAAGCCCCATACTGGGTGATCGGCATTGTGGTTGTGGTGGTATTCTTTATCTGTGCCATATTGTTTGAGTCACTGTGCATGCCGCTGACAATAATCTTCACCATTCCGGTGTCGTTCATCGGGCTGTTCCTTACATTCGCCATTTCCGGGGTGCCTTTCGGCACGGGAGGTCTTGCTTCAATGGTGATGCTTGCCGGAATAGTAGTAAACTCAGCCATATACATACTTAACGAATACAGCATATTCAAGACGCGTATGTCTGGCAGACGCGTTTCGGATGCGAGGATATACGTGAAGGCATATAATCACAAAATCATTCCCGTGCTGCTTACGATCTCGTCTACTGTAATTGGGCTTGTTCCGTTTTTCTTCGATGGCGGCAAGGAACCGTTTTGGTTATCGTTTGCAACCGGTGTGACAGGAGGCCTTCTTTTTTCCGTCATCGTCATACAGTTTGCTTTGCCGATATTCGTGCGCCTGAGAAAGTGATAAGAAGTCCGCAACCCCTCTGGTACACCGTAAAATGGCTGTTTCCAACTTTCAAACAGGTTGTTTATTGTAAAGTCGACTTAACAACCATAAAGACAATGCCAGATGTAGCTTGACGGTCTTCTCCAGTACCCGCCATATAGGCATCCGGTAGATGCCTGTGCTCTCCATGGCGCATTCCTCAATGCCTTCCGACTCCATCAAATCGCGGAGCGTGACCGGTTCTTCGGTCAAAACACCGAATTTGTGTTGAATTTTTCGTCCGTCAGCGCATAAAATACAGCAAAAAACACTATCTTTGTGCACGTCAAGACCGCAGACTGTTCTTTTCATGGGTTTTTTATTGGGACACAAAGCCCGTTATTAACTCTATTCGAGGCAGGGGGAAACCCACAGACCTCTTTTTACCCACAAAGATAGTCACGGTCTTGACTTTCTTATTCTCCGGGCGTATAAAATCGCGATTTTTTATATACCTTTGCAGGATAGATTGGAAAACAAAAACAATATAAATAACAGATAATGAAAAAGCTACTTACTACTATCTCGATTCTGGGAGCATCGGCAACCTTTACTTTCGGACAAGGCTTGAAACCGGTCGAAGATGTTAACAAGGTTGTGGACAACACTCCGGACAGTATAAACAAGGCCTTGATGGCAAGGCCAAAGCCCGGCTCGAGCCGTAAGGGAAACAACCCTGTGTTGTTCCTTATAGGCAACTCTACAATGAGAAACGGGACTCTCGGTAACGGCAACAACGGACAGTGGGGATGGGGATTCTTCGAGCACAAATATTTCGACAGCAACAAGATAACGGTTGAAAACCAGGCTCTTGGAGGAATGAGCAGCCGCACGTTCTATAATGTACTGTGGCCGGATATCCGTAAGGCCATCCGCAAGGGCGACTGGGTGATAGTGTCAATAGGCCACAACGATAACGGTCCGTATGACAGCGGACGTGCAAGGGCAACGATTCCCGGAGCCGGGCGCGACAGCATGAACGTGACTATAAAGGAGACCGGAGTGAAGGAGACTGTGTACACATACGGAGGATACATGCGCAAATATATAGAGGACATACGTAAGGCCGGAGGCAATCCTATACTGATGTCGCTCACTCCGCGCGACGCATACGGTGACGATGGAAAGATTGTGCGCAAGCCTCACGGCAAATGGCTCGAGCAGGTGGCTGCTGAGGAAAATGTGCCATACGTGGACCTCAACGAGATATCTGGCGCAAAGCTCGACATGTATGGCAAATGGAAGGAAAGCTACCATTTCTATAAAGACCATATACACACAAGCCGTTTCGGTGCGGAAATGAATGCCCGCTCGGCGGCTGAGGGGATAGCGGCAAGCAACGATCCGAAGCTGGCACAGCTTAAGGCGATGATGAACGACATGACGCTGCCTACGGTGGACGTGAATCGCGAGGAAGGCAAGCCGGTGGTGTTTATCACGGGCGACTCCACGGTGAAGAACGAGGATAAGGACAAAGATGGAATGTGGGGATGGGGCTCACAGGCGTATACCGTGTTTGACAAGAAAAAGATAACATGCGTGAATTGTGCGAAAGCCGGACGCTCTACACGCACATATTTTAACGAGGGACGATGGGATCAGGTGTACAACAGTCTGAAGCCGGGCGACTTCGTGTTGATACAGTTCGGACATAACGATATAGGTCCTATAGATAAAGACCGTATGCGCGGAACAATTCGGGGAACATCGGACTCCACCCATGTATACAAGATGGAAAAGGGCGGAACATACGAACTTGTATATACCTTTGGATGGTATCTGAAAAAGTTCATACAGGACGTAAGGGAAAAGGGTGCAACACCGATACTTGTGTCGCTCACTCCGCGCAACGAATGGCCTAAGGGAAAAATAGAGCGTCGCAACGACTCATACGGAAAGTGGTATCGTGAGGTGGCCGAGCAGACCGGTGTGGAATTTCTCGACCTGCATAATATTACAGCCGACTATCTCGACAAGAAGTGTGGCAGCAAGGAGAAAGCCATGAAGTATTACAATCGCGATCATACCCATACATCGCTGCTCGGTGCGAAGACGAATGCCCGGAGTATAGCAAAGGGACTGAAAGCCAACAAGTCGCCGCTGGCCGAATATCTGAAGTAGATGTTCATGACGTTTGCGGACGGGATGCCGCAAACGGACATAAGTGAAAAAACGTACTTTCTTGGATGTTTTATAATATGTAAAGAATACATACGTTATAGCATAAACCCAAATGAGCCGGTAGCGGTGGGAATATAACCGCCTCTATGCGGCTCTTTGTTTTCAGACAGTATATGATAGATAGAGCTACTGTAGACAGAATAATGGATGCCGTCAACATTGTCGATGTGGTGTCGGAATTTGTCCATCTCCGCAAGGCGGGGGTGAACTATAAGGGATTGTGTCCTTTCCACGATGACAAGACACCGTCGTTCATGGTGTCACCGGCCAAGGGTATATGTCATTGTTTCGCATGCGGCAAGGGAGGCAATGCCGTGAATTTCGTGATGGAACATGAGCAGATGACCTATCCCGAGGCTCTGAGATGGCTTGCCGCAAAATATAATATAGAGATAAAGGAAAAGGAACTTACCGACGAGGAGAAGAAAGAGGCGGGTGAGAGGGAGAGCATGTTCATTGTGAATGAGTGGGCAAAAGACTATTTCATGAACATAATGGATAACGACCCCGATGGTGTGGCCATAGGAAAACAGTATTTCAGGAGCCGTGGGTTTCGCGATGACATAATAAAGAAATTCCAGCTTGGTTTTGCTCTCTCGCAGCGCGACTCCATGTCTAAGGCTGCGCTGGCAAAAGGTTACAAGGAGGAGTTTCTTGTGAAAACAGGACTGTGCTACAGAAAAGATAACGGAGAACTTGTTGACCGATACTCAGGAAGAGTAATCTTTCCGTGGCTCAACGTGAGTGGAAAGGTGAGTGCGTTCGGAGGCCGGTTGCTCGACTCACGTACAAAAGGTGTACAGCAGAAGTATGTAAATTCACCGGAATCGGAAATATATCATAAGGACCGTGAACTTTACGGGCTTTATCAGGCAAAGAAAGCCATAGTGAAGGAAGACCGTGTGTTTATGGTGGAAGGCTATACCGATGTGGTGTCGATGCACCAGTGCGGGATAGAAAACGTGGTGGCCAATTCGGGCACGGCCCTGAGCATGCATCAGGTGAGACTGCTGCACAGGTTTACTTCCAATATCGTGTTACTCTACGACGGTGATGAGGCAGGTATCCATGCCGCCATGCGGGGTACGGATATGCTGCTTTCCGAGGGAATGAACATAAAGGTGCTTGTGCTGCCCGACGGTGATGATCCCGACAGCTTTTCAAGAAAGCACACCGCGGTGGAGTTCAGGCAATATATCGAGGATAATCAGACCGACTTCATTGAGTTTAAGACGGCCCGGCTGCTACGCGGGGTTACAGATCCCATAAAACGCTCCGAGGCAATAGGAAGTATAGTAAGGAGCGTGTCTGTAATTCCTAACCAGATAATCCGCGACACTTATCTGCGAGAATGTTCCATAAGGTTACAGATGAGTGAGCAGACGCTCGTGTCCACCATGAACAAGTTTATCCGTGGCGACAAGGAAGAGCGGGAAAAGGAACAGGAGCGCGAAGCTCGCCGGCGCGAGCGCGACAACCAGAATACTGCGCAGCCCCAACAGGTATCCTCTGCTGCTCCATCCTCTGTGTCGTCGGTATTGTCTTCGGCAGATATGGTGTTGTCTGCCGCGGATGTCCATGGACAGGAAGTGGAGCGGTTGCTCATCACTATGGTCATAAGGCATGGCGAAGAGATAATATACAAAGGGCTTGAGGCGGAAGACGGCAGCATGATAGACCTCTCTGTATCGCAATATATCGACTATGATCTGTCGCAGGACGGCATTATATTCCACAATGTTCTCTATAACAGGATTCTTGAAGAAGCAGTGGCACATAACAATGAGCCAGGGTTCAGGGCCGAGGCTTATTTCATGCATCATCCGGACATTGAGATAAGCCGTATAGCCGGACAGCTTGGCATAAACCGCTATCAGCTCAGTGCCAGTCTTAGCGTCGAGCCTACGCCTGATTCTATACGCCAGAAGGTTACCCACCTCGTGCTCGACTATCGGCTTGGTATCATGGAACGCAGACTGAAAGACATACAGATGCAGTTGCGGACTGTGGGAAGCGACATGGAGAGAATACGTGCCCTCATGGAAAAATATCGAGATACACAGGTTGTTAGAGACGCGCTTGCCAGGCAGATAGGCAGCGATATAATCGTAACAAAATAATAATAAGTACAATGTATTATATACAAAAAACATTCGAGGTGTCGGCAGCGCACAGCCTGATGCTTGACTATGAAAGCAAATGCGCGGGGCTGCACGGCCACAACTGGATAATCACTGTCTATTGTAAGGCACGTGAACTGAACAGCAATGGTATGGTATGTGATTTCACAGAGATAAAGCAGCTCATACAAGGAAAGCTCGACCATAGGAATCTTAATGAAGTGCTCGACTTCAATCCCACGGCCGAAAATATCGCACGGTGGTGTGCAGGGCAGATACCGCAGTGCTATAAGGTATCTGTTCAGGAAAGTGAGGGAAACATAGCCATATACGAGGAGGATAATCTTTGATGGTAAAGAAGATAAACGAGATATTTTATTCGCTTCAGGGAGAGGGCCGCAACACCGGGTGTGCGGCTGTGTTTATCCGTTTTGCAGGATGTAATCTGCAATGTCCTTTCTGCGATACAGACTTCACGGGATATCAGGAAATGACAGATGAGCAGATTGTCGCTCGTGCTTCCGAATTCCCCGCACGCTTTGCCGTGTTGACGGGAGGGGAGCCTGCCCTGCATATTGATGCCCGTCTCATAGGGCTTCTTCATGATGCCGGTTTCAGGATAGCGATAGAGACAAACGGAACACGTACATTGCCTGACGGCATAGACTGGGTAACGGTGTCTCCGAAGGTCGAGTTTGTTGGGGAAAAGGCAGAACTGGCACTGAAACGGTGTGATGAGCTTAAATGTGTCTACAACGGCCAGACGGATGTTAGCGATTACGGTGTGGAGGCAAGTTATTACTATCTGCAACCTTGTGATGTGGCCGATGAGCAGCGGAATATAGAGATACGCGGCAAATGTATAGAGTATATCCTCGGGCATCCGCAGTGGAGGCTGTCGTTGCAGATCCATAAGATATGCTCTTTTAAATAGGCGTTATATGACAGGCCGATGACAATAAAATAGAAAAGGAGGAAAGATATGCATGGAATATATATGACGTTTGTCATAATATACGAGATAATCGTAATCATAGCCGTTCTTCATGTGGTGATGAGCAACCGCCAGCCGGTGAAGACAATGGCGTGGGCACTCGTGATTTATTTCGTGCCCGTAGCAGGAATTGTCTTGTATCTTTTCTTCGGGCTTGACACTCGCAAGGAGCGGCTCATCGGTGAGCGCAGCCTGAACCAGCTCACCAAACGGTCGATGCTCGGATTTGTCGGACAGCAGAATCTTCGTGTGCCGGACGGTGTGAAGCCTTTGGTGGATTTGTTTGTGAACCAGAGTTTCTCTCTTCCGTTCAAGGATAATGCCGTGGAGATATTCACCGAAGGCAGTTCCTTTTTCCTTGACCTTTTAAAGTCTATAGGTGCGGCAAAGAGCAGCATCCACATCGATATGTATATTTTTGCCGACGACGCCTTGGGATATCTTGTTGCTGATGCGCTGATAGACAAGGCCCGTAGTGGTGTTGAGGTACGTGTGATATATGATGATGTGGGATGCTGGAATGTAAGTCATTCTTTTTTTGAGCGTATGCGTGAGGAAGGGATAGAGGTAAGTCCGTTTCTGCCGGTGCGTTTCCCTTCATTCACAAGCAAGGTGAACTATCGCAATCATAGGAAAATAATTGTCATAGACGGCCGTGTGGCGTATATCGGTGGTATGAACATTGCCCTGAGGTACGTAAAAGGTATTGACGGCCAGGAATGGCGTGACACAATGGTTAGAATTACCGGTGGGGTGGTCTACAGTGTTCAGAAAGCCTTTCTCGTTGACTGGTATTTTGTAGACCGTACGTTAATATCGAGCACAAAGTATTATCCTTCTATGGATGACGCTGTTAGGAATGACGGTATAGCGCAGATTGTAACGAGCGGTCCGGTGTCGGAATATCCCGATATCATGCAGGGGTATGTGCGCGTGATTCTTGGTGCAAGGAAATATGTCTATATTGAAAGTCCGTATTTTCTTCCTACAGAACCTGTGCTTTTCGCTCTTGTCACTGCCGCCCTCGGAGGTATCGATGTGCGCGTGCTTGTGCCGTGGCGCAGTGATTCGCGGTTTGTGGAGTGGGCGGGGCGTTCATATATGCGTGATGTAATGAATGCCGGTGTAAAGATTTACAGATACAATTCCGGTTTTCTGCACAGCAAGTTTATGCTTGCCGATGATAGTGTTGCCACTGTCGGTTCCACAAACGTTGATTTCCGTAGCTTTGAGAATAACTTCGAGGCCAATGTCTTCTTTTTCGATACAGATGTTGTCAGGCGTTTCAAGTCCGTGTTTATGTCCGACATTTCCGTATCGGAGCTTCTTAATGACAAGCCCCCCGTAGTTCGCGGCCGTTTCCGCTCTTTCTTCGTCCGTCTGTGGGAGAGTCTCATCCGTCTTCTCTCACCGCTGCTGTAATATAAACAGCGTTTAGGGGCCTATTTGAATATTGAGAAGTTCACGCTACCGTAGGCCCTGTGTTCGATAAAATGCGGATGTTGGCTGAAATCCTGCTCCTTGCCGTGTTCAAGTACGAAGATTCCTCCTTCTTTCAAGAGGTCTTTAGTGAATATTATGTCAGGAATGTCTGCCAGTTCTTTCAGAGCGTATGGAGGGTCGGCAAAGATGAAGTCGAACTGCATGCGGCATGACTTCAGGAATCTGAATACATCACCGCGTATAGGCGTGCATGCGTCTGTATCGAGTTTCTTAAGACACTGGCATATAAAGGCGTGATGGTCGCGGTCCTTTTCTATTCCAATCACGTTTGAGCATCCGCGTGATACGAGTTCCAGCGATATGCTGCCTGTTCCGGAAAACAAGTCAAGGGCTGTGGCATCCTCAAAACAGATATATGCGTTAAGAACGTTGAATATGTTTTCTTTTGCGAAGTCGGTTGTCGGTCTTGCTTTGAATGAACGCGGAACATCGAAATGACGTCCTTTATATATACCGGTTATTATGCGCATTTTCTTGTAGAGTATATTTCTGGTATTATGATGAACGGCTATCTGCCTTTGACGTATAGAGTCATCAGGTCGTAAGGCATATCCTTTATTTGTGTTGCGGGAGCACGGTTGAAGTCACCGGCAGGATTTATTATGTACGCACGTTGAAGATATCTTTTCAGTTCTTCCAGAATCCATTCCCGGTCGGGAATATTGCCTACAATGTGCATTTCGTCATATTCCGGTTTCAGCATCATCTGCTTCCATACGTAAAGCAGGAAATATATTGCATCCTGCGGACGTGCGGTGTTGAATGTGTTGCAGAATTTGAATCTGTTTTGTGTAAAGCAGAACACCTCAACCTTGTTGTCATGGAAATATCCGTAAAGTTTGTTCCTCGTGCCGGTGAAGCTCCTTTGGTGCAGGTATTTCCATACAGGAGACATGGCTGCCACAAATGTGGCAAATCCGAAATTGTCGTCAATGACGAGCTTCAGGTCTTTGTTTACCGAAAAGGCGGCCACGGAATTAAGATATGGCAGCACGGTATACATAATTTCATCGTTCTCGTTTTTAGGAAAGGAGTGTGTATAGAGAGATTTATAGCTCCCTTCCCTGAACAGGTCTATGGGGATAATAAGAACATTCGAGTCAATCATCACCAGTGCGCGTCTGAAATGTTCTTTAGGCAGACTTGCGGATTTCAGAGCCTCTCTGAGGTTGGCGGCCATTGATATTCCGTTTTTTATTTCGTATGGCTCATATTGTATTTTGGCCTCAGCCGTGGAAGTATCTATTGCAGAGAATGACAGCGAGTTGTTGCTTATGCGTATTGTCAGCCGCCGTCCGTTTGTCTGTGTGATATTATTGGGTGATGTCATTTCTTAATATGTATGAGAATATTTGCCTTTTTATTAGGGTGCTTGTGGAATTGGGATGATGTCCGGTGATTCTATACGATACTCATCACACAGATGTACAACATCAGTGCCGCCACCAATCCAAGACCGATGTTCATTATTATTTCCTTTTTGTCCATACGATACGTCTGTATTGTCGTAAGCAAAGGTAAAATCCTTTTCTAAATCCGCAAATTTATAAATAAATTGCGAGTTGAGCAAATTATTGATTAATTTTGTAGCGGTGTTGCCGTTTATACCGGATTTAGAAACAAACTGTTACATTCATATTATGTATATAAAAGTTTTCGAAAGAAGAAAAATGTGTCATATTTGTCCCTATGCGGGCATTTCACGAAAAAGAGACCGAAGATACCATTCTGTTATCCGCCTCATGGCTGTTGTTATGACGCTTTTGGTTGTGTACAGCGTTGCCGCAAGGCGCAAATCGTGGAGTCTCGACCCTCTGTATCCTGTTTATGTTAAGAAAGGCATCGTTGTTTGTCCTGATGGGAAATTCAGACTTGACGAGAATACTTTTTATGTTGACAGCAGGCTTGGGCCAGGGGATATGAAGTATCCATATATGTTTCGCACCATTGCCGATGCCGTGAGACATCTGAAAGACGGAACGGATGAGAAGCCAATGAGGATCCTTTTTGCTCCAGGGGTATATTGGGCGGATAATCCCGATGATACCGTTGTTGCCGTTGGAATTAACGGTCGGGAACCTTTCGGCATGGTGATAAAATGTGAGAATCTCAGGTTTACGGGGCTAACAAATGACGCTCGTAATGTTATCATTGCATCACGGAGAGGGCAGACGCAGGGAGCAATAGGCAATTTCACAATGCTTGATATTTGGGGCAACGGTCTTGTGGTTGAGAATATGACGTTGGGCAATTATTGTAATGTAGACCTTGTTTTTCCTCTTGATACGGCAGAAAACCGTTGCAAACGTTCCGACGCCATAACCCAGGCTCATGTGGGATATGTGCATGGCGACAGGATGACAGCCCGCAATGTGCGTTTTATTTCCAGGTTGAATCTTAATCCGCTCAGTGGGGCCCGCCGTTCGTTTTATGACAAATGTCATTTCGAATGCACAGATGATGCCCTTACAGGCAATGGAGTATATCTTAATTCCACTTTTGATTTTTACGGACAGAAACCGTTTTATACCACTGATTTGGCTGGTGCCGTATTTCTTGGGTGCAGTTTCCGTGCTATGGGGGCAAACAGGGAAATGGTGTTCTGTAAGTCACCGGGTCAGGTCACTCTTGTAAATTGTAAGTATGAGGCTCGTTTGGGTAGTGATGTGGGATGGGCCAACTACCCGACAGAGCAACTTAGGTGCTATCAATATGGAGTGACTCTTAACGGAGAACAGTATGTCGTCGGCAAGAGAAAGCCGCAGAACACAGTAAGGATGGATTCGCTTCCGTTACTGAGGGCTTATTTGGTGAACGACAGCATATATAACATAGCGAACCTGCTTGGCGGAAATGACGGTTGGACGCCTGACGGAAGTTTTGGTACCAGCGGAGCAAACAACATACCGACAAGTCTGCATCTTTCCAGAAAGAATGCAATATTGACGACAGGCCGTGATACGCTTGTACTGTCTGCACGTCAGTTGCGTCACGGTAATTATCCTTTATCATATCCAGATACCGCTGAGATATTCTGGCGTGTCGCTCCCGGGTATGAGAAATATGTGAGCCTGTCGACAGACAAGGGAGGAACGACAGTCGTAACTCCTTTGAATATTGGCGATGATGCCGTGCGTTTCTGTGTCGTGTCGCGGACAGAAGACGGACTTGAAGCGGCATGCGAGTTAGAGATACGGCCGGAGATATTGCCACCTCCGGATTTCTTGTCTGCTCCGAAGATTATTATAGAAGGTGATTCTGTCGCACGTCTTTACTATTCTCTTTTTCTTGACGGAAGGCGTGACAATTCGTCCGTCACATGGTTGAGGTCGGCTGACGGGAGTATGGCAAGTGCGGTTGCCGTGGCTGTGAGCAGAATGGACGTTCCTGAGAAAGAATATCCGTTGACGGAAGAAGATGCGGGTTGTTTCCTTATCGCAGATATTGTTCCACGTCATCACCGCAGTTTGCCTGGTGATACGGTGAGAGTGGTGAGCAAGAGAAAAGTAGGAAGTAACAATGTCAGTCGTGGCGGTAATTCATCTTTACGCAGTATGCGTCTTGTTTCCGATTTCCATTCTTTTCCTACTGCATGGCAGCCGCGTGTGCTTCCCGGATACTGGACAGTGGACGGCTATAAGCCTAAAGATACGGAACAATATCAATGGGCTTTCGACCAAAGCCGCGATATGTGGACATACGGCAAAGGATATAACGGTGCCAAAGGCTATGGGCTTCTTCAGGCACAGCGTGGTGCGCGTCTGATGTTCACGCCTCTTGATGCTGTTTACAAGGATATGAAACTCACTCTGAGAGTTGACCCGACAAAGACGGCCGGACAGGGCTTTGGCAGTGCTACGGGACAATACATGGATGTTGGAATAAAGATGGACACACGGACGTTGAGCGGATATGCCTTACGTATAATAAGGACAGTGAAGAGTGCCAAGTCTGTAGACTTCCTGCTGGTGAGATACGACAATGGAACTGTTGTTCCGATTACTCCTTCCGTCACTTCGGACTGCTACCGTACGGGATGCGTAATCAATGTTTCGCTCTCGGGAGACGTCTTGTCTGCAGAGGTCTCGACATCATCACAGCCATCGTCTGCTCCTGTCGCACATTCGGTTATGCTTAATGCCAATGTGGAAATGACGGATAAAGGTGGTGTGATGATACAGCATACCGGAACTTGCGGAGAGAGTACCACCATGCTTCATGGTATAGATGTGGCATGGGAATGAGAAATGGAAAATACTTTTGGGCTTTCTTGTGCTCAATGAGAATAATGCTTATCTTTACATTATGGTTTCATCAGAATTGTTATTGCGTATAAGGCAGGCTTTCGGCTTTGTTCCTACTGATGACCAGGAACGGGCTATGGAAATATTCTGCTCTTTTCTTACTGTCCGCAACAGTCATTCGGCTATGATTCTCAGAGGCTCTGCAGGAACGGGAAAGACTTCTCTTGCAGGAGCCATAGTTAAGATGATGCTGTCGCTGGGACAGAAGATGGTTCTTCTGGCTCCGACAGGTCGGGCAGCCAAGGTTTTTTCTCTGAATGCCGGACAACCGGCTTATACCATTCACCGGCGCATATATCGTCAGAAGTCAATGACGGCAGATATGAGCGGATTCAATCTCAACGACAACCTGTATGTCGATACTCTGTTCATTGTGGATGAGGCTTCGATGGTTTCCAACATGGGATATGGCGATGCCGCGTTCGGAAGCGGGCGTCTGCTTGATGACCTTGTAAGTTTTGTATATGGCGGGCGTAATTGTCGGATGATGCTTATCGGCGACCGTGCCCAGCTTCCTCCGGTAGGTGAGGATGAGAGTCCTGCGCTTATGGATGATGTGGTGGCCGGCTATGGCCTTGAGGTGTTTTCGGCAGATTTGACGGAAGTGCAGCGTCAAAGTGCGGTATCCGGCATATTATATAATGCCACGGTGATACGGCAGATGATAACACACGATGAGATTACCCGGTTGCCGATGATACGCTTGAAAGGATTTGCCGATATCGCGTATGTAGGCGGTAGCGAACTTATAGAACAGCTTTCGGCAAGCTATAGCGAGATAGGGCAGGATGAGACAATGGTGATAACACGTTCCAACAAGCGTGCGAATATTTATAACCGCGGGATACGGAACATGGTGTTATACCGCGAGGAGGAACTGACAACGGGAGATATGATAATGATAGTCAAAAACAACTATCACTGGGCTGACGGCAAGGAACTGCCTTTTATTGCCAACGGTGACCGTGCGAGGGTGTGGCGTGTGAGGAATGTACGTGAGATTTACGGATTCCGTTTTGCCGATGTCACCATGCAGTTTCCTGACTATGATGATTATGAAGTCACGGCAACGGTAATCCTTGACACCCTGTCCTCAGAGGCTCCGGCACTTACCCGTGAACAGAACGGAATGCTGTTTGATGCTGTTATGGAGGATTATGGCGACATTCCCCTGAAATCCGACAGGATAAAGAAACTGAAAGAGGACGGATATTATAATGCCATACAGATAAAGTTCGCATACGCGGTAACATGTCATAAGGCTCAGGGCGGACAATGGGCTCATGTATATCTTGATCAGGGATACATGACAGACGATATGCTCACTCCCGATTATATACATTGGCTTTATACTGCCTTTACACGTGCTTCGGAAAAACTTTATCTGGTGAACTGGCCCATGACACAGACAAAAGATTAAAATAGATTATGATAGTGGTATATATTTTTATAGGAATCTTAATAGGTGCGGCTCTTGCATATATGTACATGCTGTCGAAGACGGCCGCTCTCCGTAAAGAGATAGAAATGATTATGCGTCAGCAGGCCGATGTGGCACAGTTGCGTGAGAAACAGTTTGCGACACAGCTTGATGCGGCAAAGGAACAGATGGCAAATATGGCCCGGCAGGTGATGGAGCAAAGTGCGAGAAAGCTCAAAGAGCAGAATACGGAGAATATCGGAAGTATCACACAGCCGTTGAAAGATGCCATAAGTGACATGCGAAAGGCAATAAATGAGAATATTAAGGACTCGGCACAGCATTCGGCATCTTTTCGTGAGCAGATACGGATGATGATGGAGAGCAACCGCAATATAGCGGATAAGGCGGAGGGACTGGCAAATGTACTCAGACGCGACAATAAGGCTGCCGGCAACATGGGCGAGATAATCCTTGGAGACCTGTTGGCTTCACAGGGACTTACCGAGGGTACGCATTATGAGGTGCAGGCACGTCTTCGTGACGAGAACGGACGGGCTGTAAGGAATGATGATACAGGACGTGAGATGCAACCGGATGTAATACTCCATTATCCTCAGGGACAGGATGCCATAATAGATTCGAAGGTTTCGCTCACGGCTTATCAAAGATATGTGAATGCGGAAACACCGGAAGAAAAGGAACGCAGTTTGCAGGAGCATATAAAGAGTGTGCGCGCTCATGTGACGGAACTGGCACGGAAGGATTACAGCAAATATGTGAGGTCTCCGCGCGAGGCTGTGGATTTTGTTATAATGTTTGTCCCTTTTGAGTCTTCGCTTCAGCTGGCACTTGCCAATGATCCCACTCTTTGGCGTGATGCTTTTGAGCGTAAGGTGTTCATTACCGGTGAGCAGAATCTGCTTGGCATTCTTCACATGATACATGTAGCCTGGGTACAGAACCGGCAGGCGGAGAACCAGGAAAAGGTATTCGGTGTGGCAGAGCAGTTGCTCGACCGTCTTGGTGATTTCATAAGGCGCTACCGCGAACTTGGCGATGTTCTGGATAAGGCAAAAAAGGCATACGATTTTGCCGACAATAAGCTGATAGCCGGTAATCAGAGTGTGGTGAAGAAAGGCCGCGAGTTGGTCGATCTTGGTGCAAAGGAGAATGCAAACAGAAAGATTCCAAAGCCGGAAGACAGGTTCATCGGTTGATGGAATAACCGTTTCTTGAAATGAGTTTATATGCCGATGATTTATATTGACGACAAATTTGACTTTGATCTTGATGTGGCGTTGCGAGAAATATCAGTGCAACGCCGGCAGAGTGCGTTGCGTTTCAAAAAAGCCGAAGGCCGCATACTGTCTGTAGCCGCATACTTGTTGCTGAAACGTTCGCTGAGAGATTTGTATGGTTTTGATTGTAATCCTGATTTAGGATATGAGCAAAATGGAAAGCCTTTTATTGTCGGTCATCCTGAAGTATGTTTCAATATTAGTCACTGCCGTAAGGCAGCGGCATGTGCGGTTGACGGCTGTCCGGTGGGTGTTGATGTCGAGACGCTGCGTCCTTTCAGGGAAGAGCTTGCCTGTCATGTGTTGAGTGGCAGTGAATACGCCGCGGTGGTTGGGTCAGAGAATCCCGAAACAGAGTTTATAAGGTTATGGACAATGAAAGAAAGTTTTTTGAAACTTACCGGTGAGGGAATCCGTACAGACTTGAAGACACTGTTCGGGAATGGTAATGGCTGTGCTGATGAATATTCTGAGACATACATTGTATATAATAAAGAGAAGATAACAGTAGGAAGAACGACACGTAGGTTTTCAGATGTCATGTTCTCTACTGTTTTTTTTCCACAATATATTGTCACATGGTGCAGTCGCGTAAGATAATACATATAGACATGGACGCTTTTTTTGCGTCTGTCGAGCAACGGGATAATCCGGAGTTGCGGGGTAAGCCTGTTGCCGTGGGACATGACGGAGGGCGTGGTGTCGTGTCTACGGCAAGTTATGAGGCGCGCCGTTATGGTGTGCGTTCGGCAATGCCTATGGCACGTGCCCACAAGTTGTGTCCGGATCTGATTGTAGTGCCGGGGCGGCATGACGTTTATAAGTCCGTGTCCCGACAAGTGCATGCCATATTTCATGACTATACTGATATAATAGAGCCGCTTTCCATCGATGAGGCCTTTCTCGATGTGACGGAGAATAAAAAGGGAATGGCACTGGCAGTGGACATTGCGGGGGAAATACGTTGCCGGATACGTGAGGAATTGCATCTTACGGCATCCGCAGGTGTGTCGTATAATAAGTTCCTGGCGAAGATCGCGTCTGATTTCCGTAAACCGGACGGTATTACGGTCATACATCCTGATTGTGCGCTTGATTTTATTTCCGGTTTGAAAATCAGTGATTTCTGGGGTGTCGGTCCTAAAACGGCGGACAGGATGCATTATATGGGCATATTTACCGGACGTGATTTGCAGAAATGCTCGCTCCGTCATCTTACTGAAGTTTTTGGAAAGATGGGGCGTATGTATTATGATTTTGCCCGTGGGATAGATATGCGGCCGGTTGAAACTGAATATGTTCGTAAGTCTGTAGGCTGTGAGCATACTTTTTCCTGCGATATACATAAATCATCTGCCATTATCATTGAACTTTATCATACAGTGCTTGAACTGGTTCAAAGGATAGATAAGGCACGGTTTGAGGGGCGTACGCTGACCCTGAAAGTTAAGTTCGCTGATTTTACACAGATAACGCGCAGTATCACACTGAATAAAATGTTGCATTCCAAGGATGATATATTGCCTGCGGCGAAACGTCTGTTGCACGAGGTTGAATACTCGCCGGCACGCCCTATAAGACTCATAGGGCTGTCTGTTTCAAATCCGTCTGTCGAGGCAGAGATGCACAAGGCTGATTGGGTGGAAGGATTTTTGGAATTTGACGGATATTTATAATTCATAGTCATTATTTTATTGTATAATCATATAATTATTAAGTTAAATGAAAAGACTGTTTTTTGTGTCGGTATTTTTTTTGAGCCTGTTCTCTGCACATTCTGCAGGGAGTGATACCGATGTGACTCTACAGGGAGCCATAGGAAAACTTGCGGCCACGGTGCATAAACCGGAATTGAAGTCGGGTGAAAAATGTCCTATAGTGATAATGTGTCACGGATTCGGCGGTGATAGAAAGTCGGGATTGTTCACTTCCATAGCCGATACGTTGAAGGCTCATGGCATAGCAAGTATTCTGTTTGACTTCAATGCCCATGGCGAAAGTGAGGGGCGTTTCCGTGACATGACTGTTCCCAATGAAATTGAGGATGCAAAGTGCATATACAACTATGTTGCTTCGTTGCCGTATGTAAGTAAGGTGGCTGTTGTCGGTCATTCACAGGGTGGTGTCGTATCTGCAATGCTTGCCGGTGAATTGGGCGGCCGTAAAATAAAGGCTGTCGTACTGATGGCTCCCGCAGCCGTGCTTCGCGATGATGCCATACGCGGAAATACGTTCGGAGCGCAGTATAATCCTCTTGATCCTCCGGAAGTTGTAAGGCTTTTCGGCAACAGAGAGCTGGGGCGTGATTATATAAAGACAGCCTTTTCGTTGCCTATATATGAGACATCGGAAAAATATGACGGACCGGCATGCATAATTCATGGCACCGGTGACCGTATTGTCCCTTATACTTATGGTGAGCGTTTCCATCATATATGGAAAGACAGTGAGCTTCATCTTCTTGAGGCTTATGGTCATGGTTTTGAGCCTGATTGGCATAAGGCCTCTATGATGGCGGCTGCGTATTTAATCAAGAAGTTGAAAAGATAAAGAGTAGGATAATGATACAGCAAGTAGAGTTTCGGTTAAAAGAGCGGCATCGTGGCTGCCATATCGTGACACGTGAGATTCTTGAGCATCTACCGCATCCGCTTCCAGAGACCGGTCTTCTTAATCTTTTTGTGCGTCATACCTCATGCGCTCTAAGTATTAATGAAAATGCCGATCCGGATGTTCGTGGAGATATGGAAAAGATTCTAAACCATATAGTGAGGGAGAACGAACCGTATTATGACCATACCTTTGAAGGGGCGGACGACATGCCCGCGCATGCCAAAAGTTCGTTGTTCGGAGTGAGCCTAACCATTCCCATTACCCGCAGACAACTGAATCTTGGCACCTGGCAGGGCATATATCTCTGTGAGTTCCGTGATTATGGCGGTCCGAGAAGTATTGTGGCCACTGTTTACGGTTAGTAGTATTCCGGAATAATAAAAACAAACTTAATAATCATAAAATGAATCAGAATTTCAAAAAGAACAAATTACGGGACGTTTTTTTTAATAATCATTTTGCCGTACTTGCTATATTGTGCTTTGCGGCTGTGCGGATTCATGCACAGGATGCCCGTGAGCGTTATTACTATTACGAGGTGCTTGAGCCAAAACACGAGCATAAGCCTAAAGTCGACGGATATGCTGCCGAGAGGGTCACGGAGAGGCTCAACCGTGGCCTTACAGCCGTTCCTGCCGCTGATGGTGAAGGTGTGTATCTTAGTTGGAGGATGCTTTCTTCTGACGGAAACGATGCCGCATTCCACGTTTATCGCGAGACTGGAGGAAAGAGGAAGAGGCTTACACGTAAGCCCGTGATATCTACTTGCGACTTCATAGACAAGTCACCGGTGCCGAAAGCAGTGTATAGCGTGATGCCCGTCAGAGGAATGTCCGTCAGCGGAAGTGTTGAAGTGGAGCTTGCATCATTGAAGCCTTATACTTCGATTAAGCTGAAGGACAGCGACCGTGCAGGCAAGTTAGCCATAGCCGATCTCAACGGTGATGGCACTTACGACTATATAGTTCGTACTCCTTCCAGCAATGTTGACCCCGGAATGCCCGGAGACAATAAAGGAGTGACATATAAAATATCGGCATATCTCAGTGACGGTACATATCTTTGGACATACGACCTCGGGCCGGGGATAGAGCCAGGAGTATGGTATTCGCCTTTCGTCGCATACGATTTCGATGGCGACGGGCGTGCCGAGGTGGCACTTAAGACATCCGGTCCCGACTTTGTGAAAGATAAGAACGGACGTGTATGTGGCGGCAGCGAGTTTATGACAGTCCTCGACGGTATGACGGGAAAGGAGATTGCATCTGTGCCATGGCCTGAACGTAACGGCCGTTATGGTAATATCGTGCGCCAGAACCGTAATCAGATGGGAGTGGCATTCCTTGACGGCAAAACTCCTTATATCCTTGCTGCACGTGGCACTTACAAACTGATGGTGGTTGACGCCTGGATGCTTAATGATGGAAAACTCACCCGTGCCTGGCGTTGGGACGGTGATGAGGAGAACCCTGTGATACGTAGTATGGGTGCGCACAGCATGGTGACGGGTGATGTCGATAAAGACGGTCGCGATGAGATTCTTCTCGGTTCATGTATGCTTGACGACAATGGCACTGCACTTTGGTCATCAGGCATAGGTCATAGTGACAAGGCATATCTGTGCAAGTTGCGTCCTGATTTGGAAGGCCTGCAGGTATTTATGGTGAGCGAACCGAAGAACGATGACGGACGTGGCGTGTCGGTGGTTGATGCCGGAACAGGCAAACTAATATGGGGCATAGGCCATACTACATATCATGTAGGTAGCGGCATGGTGGCCGACTTTAATCCGGAATGGCCGGGATTGGAATGTTTCGCCAGTGAAGACCGTAAGGGCGGAAGCACAGATAAGTATCTGTTGACAGCCGATGGAAAGAAAGTGGAGACGAAGCAAGGCGGGGTTCCCGGAACATATCCTTGGCTGTGGTGGGATGCCGACCTTTTGAGAGAGACAACCACGCGTGACGGTGGGCGTGGTGTAGGCCGGTCGGTGCAAAGCGTATGGAAATGGAAGGACAAGGTATTGACAGAGGGCATAGAGGGTAGCATACTCATGACTGCCGACATTGACGGTGACTGGCGTGAGGAGATTGTTACGGCATTGCCCGGTGAGCTGAGAGTTTACCGTACTTCCATCCATGCTCGTGACAGACGTGTCACGCTGATGCAGGATCCGCTCTACCGCAGTTATATAATGAATGGCAGTATGGGGTATCCGCAGTCTCCTGTCACATCGTATTATTTAGGAGAGTGAATGGATGATAGAGAACTGGCGTGATGCCGGTTCTCTATCCAAATAGGACACATTATAAATAAATGTATTAAATGAAAATAAGCACACATTATTGTGTGCTTATTTTCGTTGTTGGGATACTCGGACTCGAACCAAGAATGACAGGACCAGAATCTGTAGTGTTACCATTACACCATATCCCAATGCCGTTTTTGTTTGCAATTCATGTTGTTCCTGATTTGCGGTTGCAAAGGTATGGCTTTTTTTATTTACCGCAAAATTTTTTGAGATGTTTTTTTTCACAAACATATTCTTTTTCTTTTTTTAAGACAGAATGGCCGGCTAATATGCTAATATTTCTCAATTTATTTTGAAGTTATACCAAATTGCACTACCTTTGCGGAGATTAACCGTGCATGGATATAATGTAATATGGAAGAGTGTCCGGTGAAATTATTTTTACTGTTGTTTTGTAGCAGTACATTTAAATATACGAGTTAAATTCAAAACATACAATTACAATTCAAAAACAAGTAATGGAGCAAATAAAACAATTGGTTGAGACTGTTATTAAGGGTATACAAGAGAAGAAAGGACATGATATCGTGATAGCAAATCTGGAGCATATTGAGGGTGCTATATGCAAATATTTCATTATGTGCCAAGGTGCGTCACCGTCACAAGTAGAGGCCATTACCGATTCTATAGAAGAAACTGTCCGTATAGAGTTGAAAGAGAAGCCGGTTAAGATAGCTGGTCTTAATAATGCACAGTGGGTGGCTATGGACTATACCGATGTTATGGTTCATATCTTTTTGCCGGAAACGCGTGAGTATTATGATTTGGAGCATTTGTGGGAAGACGCAGAGCTTACCCGGGTGCCTGATTTAGACTGATGAGGTATGGATAACGACAAGAACAATCCAAAAGTAAAGATGCCCAAGTTTAACATGGGCTGGATTTATGTGCTTGCGCTTATTACCTTGGTTACGTTTTATTTAACGACAGGAGGTAAGAATTCAAGCATACAGACGGAAACATCGTATCACCAGTTCGAGAATATGGTGATGAAGGGCTATGCGTCTAAAATAGTGGTAAACAAGGAGCAGAATCTCTTGACGATGTATATAAAGCCGGAGCATATCCGTGATGTCTTCAAGAAAGGTGTCGAACAGACGGGTAAGGAGCCTACCGTATCGGTTCAGATCGGTTCTACCGACAAGGTGGAGCAGTTTGTGGAGAAAGCCCGTCAGGAGAAGAAGTTCACTGGCGACTATAGTTATGACAACAAGAAGAAGGACGGCTTGTTCGACATGATTCTTGTGAATTTGTTTCCGCTTGTAATCATTGTCGGTATATGGATATTCTTCATGCGCCGCATGGGCGGTGGCGGAGGTAACGGCGGTGTGTTTAATGTTGGAAAGAGCAAGGCCAAGATGTATGAGAAAGGAACCGAGCTTCATATCACATTCAAGGATGTCGCAGGACAGGCCGGTGCCAAGCAGGAGGTGCAGGAGATCGTGGATTTTTTAAAGAATCCGAAGAAGTATACCGATCTTGGAGGAAAGATTCCCAAAGGTGCGTTGCTTGTCGGTCCTCCGGGAACAGGCAAGACACTGTTGGCCAAGGCTGTGGCAGGAGAGGCCGGTGTGCCGTTTTTTTCCATGAGCGGTTCCGACTTTGTCGAAATGTTTGTCGGAGTGGGAGCAAGTCGTGTCCGCGATCTGTTCCGCCAGGCAAAGGAGAAGTCGCCTTGTATCATTTTCATTGATGAGATTGATGCTGTAGGGCGTGCCCGTGGTAAAAATCCGTCGATGGGTGGAAATGATGAGCGTGAGAATACGTTGAATGCGCTTCTTACAGAGATGGACGGTTTCGGAACAAACAGCGGTGTGATTATTCTTGCAGCCACCAACCGCGCTGATATTCTTGATTCCGCATTGTTGAGGGCAGGGCGTTTTGACAGGCAGATACACGTTGATTTGCCTGACCTTAATGAGCGCAAGGAAGTGTTTAAGGTGCATTTGAAGCCGGTCAAGACAGACAAGACTGTAGATATCGACTTCCTTGCCCGTCAGACCCCCGGATTCTCCGGTGCGGATATTGCAAATGTATGTAATGAGGCGGCTCTTATTGCCGCGCGTCATAACAGCCAAAGTGTCGGCAAACAGGATTTCCTTGATGCTGTAGACCGCATAATAGGCGGTCTGGAGAAAAAGACGAAGATTATGACAGCCAGCGAGAAAAGGTCTATAGCCATTCATGAAGCCGGCCATGCCACAATATCATGGTTTACCGAGCATGCCAATCCGTTGGTGAAAGTAAGTATAGTGCCGCGTGGAAGAGCTCTCGGGGCTGCCTGGTATCTTCCTGAAGAGAGGGCGATCACAACAAAGGAGGAGATGCTTGACGAGATGTGTGCCACTCTTGGAGGGCGTGCTGCCGAGGAATTGTTCATAGGCAAGATTTCCACCGGAGCAATGAATGACCTTGAGCGTGTGACCAAGAGTGCATACGGTATGATTGCCTATGCGGGCATGAGCAAGGTGCTTCCTAATGTCTGTTTCTATAACAATAACGAGTATAACTTCCAGCGTCCTTATTCGGAAACAACTGCAAAGATAATGGATGATGAGGCCATAAAGATGATAAATGAGCAGTATGACCGTGCGAAGGCCATACTTACCGAGCATAAGGATGGCCATGAGCAACTTGCGAATCTTCTTATTGAGCGTGAGGTGATATTTGCAGAGGATGTCGAGAGGATATTCGGAAAACGTCCATGGGCAAGCCGTTCCGAGGAACTTCTTGAGGCCCAGCAGAGAGCTGAGGCTGAAGCTATGGCCGAACGCCGTGCAAAAGAGCTTGAGGCGCAGGGCAAGATTCTCGGTGAACCCGATGGCGGTGGTTCTGATGTTGCGGAAGAAAAATAAAAATTATCGGATATGAGCAATTTTATAGTACGTACGGTAACTGGAGTGCTGTTTGTGGCAGCCATCGTTGTCTGTTTTTTAGAGCCGGCAGCCATGGCAGCTTTGTTTGCGCTTGCGACAGGGCTGACGGTTTGGGAATTCGCCGGTTTGGTGAACGGTCGTGACGGTGTGTGGATAAACAGGTTTATCTGCACAGTGGCGGGAGTATACTTCTTCCTTGCCATGACAGGATATAATGCCGGTATAACGCCTTCAACGGTGTTCATACCATATCTCATAACGGTCATATATCTGTTTGTATCGGAGCTTTATGCAAAGAATCCGGATCCGGTGAACAACTGGGCTTACACCATGATGAGCCAGATGTATGTGGCATTGCCGTTCTCGATGCTGAATGTGCTTGCTTACCGTTCGCTTCCGGACGGTAGTGTTGCCTATACCTGCCTTATGCCGCTGTGCGTGTTTGTGTTTCTGTGGATTAATGACAGCGGTGCATATTGTTGCGGTTCGCTATTCGGGCGCCATAAGCTGTTTCCACGGGTAAGTCCGGGAAAGAGCTGGGAGGGCTCCATAGGCGGGGCGGTGTTTGTGATGCTTGCCGCTGTCGGCGTGTGGTATCTTGCCGATAAATACGGTATTAACGACCTTCAGCTCCGGCATTATGAATGGGTAGGTCTCGGCCTTGTAATCGTTGTCTTTGGCACTTGGGGCGACCTTGTTGAAAGTCTTTTCAAGCGTACTTTAGGAATAAAGGACAGCGGCAATATCCTGCCGGGACATGGTGGAATGCTCGACAGGTTCGACTCTTCGTTGCTTGCCATTCCGGCCGCGGTAATCTATCTGTATACTCTTACACTGTTTTGATGTGTATGTTAGGCATTGCATCTGTCGGATTCGGATATTTAGGAGTGATGCCGTAAAGCTTCGTTTACGATTCCTGTAGAATATAAACAACGGATAAGGGGCACGTTGCGATTTCCAATGCAGCGTGCCCCTTATCTGTTTGTCCACAACCGTTCATAGGGCAGATTAACCGTGCCCCATCCTATATTCATGTCTTTCTTCAATCCGAATCTACGGTGATATTGGAGATTAATGCCTGTCCTCAAACCGTAAACAGGCCGTTCTCCAATCACAAACAGGACACTCTAAAAGCTTCCGACTTAAGTCGGAAACCCGTCTGACTTAAGTCGGAAAGGTGTCTGACTTAAGTCGGAAGCCTTTCCGGCTATAGTCGGACGGTCTTCGAACGGCCTGTTCCCGGTTTGAGGACAAGCCGTTTTCTGTTTGTAAATAGTCGTTTTTCATTTTGCAAATCAAAAAACAGACAGCTCTTGTATTTACAAGTTGTTGTGCAATCCATACTGGCGTTTTATGCGGGAGGCAAGATTTTCTGTTTCTTCGACATCGACACATTCGACATTTGCACCGTTAAATGCGTTCCCGACCTGATTGACGAACTGAAAGCAGGTTACAATGCGGCGGGTGCGCCCTACAACATGAGTCCCCGTCACTGAATCAGCTTCCGATTCAACGACGATTAAAAAGTCTTCTCTTTTTTTGAAGAGAAGCAACACCAGACCCACTTTGCTACCGAACAGGATGTAGCGGAAGAACTGTTCGAGTTACTCTCCGAAGCGAGAGAACTCTATCTTCAAAATGTGATTGTGGATGGCAAGCGGTACAGCTGCTATGTGGACGATTTCATAAACAGTCACCGGTACATCAACTGCGATAGTGCCGTTTGCCGAAACTGCCACGAAATGAACATCCACATCGTCAAAGGGCTGCTGACAGAATGCGCACACTTTATCCATCCTCTTTTTACCGCATCCAATCTTTCATCCGCACTTTCCGCCGTCAGGAAGAACATGACATCGGTTGCCTACGGAATAAAAAGAGTCATCAAGGAACTGAAACTATAAAGCAGGAATCTCTCGCAAAAGGGAAAAGCACTATGTTTGGTCAATCCGTACATAGTGCTTTGGTATGCCTTCTGAAACTCGGAATTCCAGTTTCGAGATCTGACTTGCTTCTGTCTTTTTTCCAAAAGTCTTTTACGATTGTAAAGCCAATTTTGTCCGTTGAGTTTCTACCTTTTCTTTTGTATAATTCAAAAATAAGGTAATAACTCAATGTTTGTTTATTGCTTTAGGCTACTACTTTATCTGCGTAATTTGACGAGTAAAAGTAGTGAGATAGTTCACGACAAATAAATGCTACCTGATGATTCTAAAAAAGGAACAAAATTGTATAATGGAGAATATTATA
The DNA here is from genome assembly GCF_013166605.1 of Xylanibacter muris. GTDB lineage: Bacteria > Bacteroidota > Bacteroidia > Bacteroidales > Bacteroidaceae > Prevotella > Prevotella muris. The sequence continues at coordinate 83,499 of NZ_JABKKF010000003.1, read as the reverse complement.
TTCCTATTTCGATATAAGAACTTTGCCATTCACGGAAAATAAATAGGTATGTCTGTTGTCCACGAAATTCTTTTCGGGGGAGCCTAATTTCCGATATATAGATACAAATGAAAAGAAGAGCTAAACAAGTGCAAATATATTTCTTGTTTTTAGGTAGTTATGATTTTTGGCTAATTCCTTTCAATTCTTGGAAAATCTCATTTCAGACGTATTTTTGTTACCCGTTTTTGTTTCTTGTTTCGGGAAAACAAACTATATTTGCGGTGTGATAACAACTCGAAGTTTCAGCATGGCAGACAACGGAAGCAAAGATACGCAAAAATCGCCTATCAAGATCAGGTTCAAGGCGATGAAGAACGGGTATCAATCCATTTATCTGGATTGTTATCACGACGGTCGCCGCAGTTACGAGTACCTGAAACTCTATCTTGTGCCGGAAACGGACGACAAGACCGCGCGTCTGAATGCAACCGCCATGCGCAAAGCCGAAGCCGCCCTTAAAGTCCGACTGCGCGAGTTGAAGAAACTGCCGCCCTCCAACAAACGGCTTACGCAGGATAATATATCGCAAAACGACTTTACCCTGTCGGAATGGCTCGTACGGTTCAAGGAAATACAGCGGAGCCGGGGCGTGAAAGACCTTTATGCGATAGACCGGCTTCTTAACATCTTCGCTGCTATGGGTAACGGTGGTATACAACTCAAGGCGGTGGACAAAGATTTCTGCCTGTCGTTCATGGAATACCTGAAAACAGGCTATAAGACAGCAGACGGTCGGCAACTCAAATCCAAAACCGTATTCAACCGCCAATGCACTTTGGTTACGGCACTCAATGCCGCCGTCCGCGAGGGGCTTATACCGTTCAACCCGATGGACAGACTGTCGCGTCACGAGCGGGCAAAGACGAGCAAAGGGAAAAGAGAATACCTGACTATCGACGAAGTAAAAGCCCTTGTAGCGACACCCTGCAAACGGGAGGACATCAAACAGGCTTATCTTTTCGCCTGCAACTGCGGCCTGCGTCTGGGCGATGTGAGAAAACTGAAATGGAGAGACATTGCGAAGGACGGGGACAAATGGATGCTGTCGGTCTTGATGAACAAGAGCGAAAAACCCGTGCATATCCCGTTGGGCGTGCAAGCTCGCCGATGGCTACCGAAGCGGAATAGCGCAGATGCAGATAGTCTTGTCTTTGGAGAGCTGCCGAGAGATAGCCATATCAACGCCCACCTGAAAATGTGGACGGCAAAGGCAGGGATAACCAAAGCGGTAACCTACCACACCAGCAGGCACACGTTCGCAACGATGTTGCTGACGCTGGGGGCAGACCTTTATACCGTCTCCAAGTTGTTGGGACATTCGCAAATCAAGAACACGCAGATTTACGCCGAAATCATCAACCGGCGGAAAGACGAGGCGGTAAACCTCGCCGACAAGGCATTCGATTGATGACAACACTTTTATATACGTACCCGATTATGGCAAGAATAATAAAGATACCCAAACAGCCCAAAGTCAAGGAGCCCGTGCGCATCCGTTACAAGACGCTCAGCGACGGCAGCCAGTCCGTCTATCTCGACATTTACAGGGACGGCAAGCGCCAGTACGAATTTTTGAAACTTTACCTTATCCCCGAAACGAATGCGGCGGCCAAAACGCAGAATAAGGCGACGATGGCGGCTGTAAACACTATCAAGTCGCAGCGCATCATCGAACTGACCAACAGCGTGGCGGGATTGAAAAACACCTCCCAGCGTTCCAAGATGCTGCTGCTTGACTGGATGCAGACCTACAGGGAGAGCCAGGAGAAGAAAGGCGTGCGGGGCAGCGGCAAGCTCATCGGCAATACGACAAACATCCTTCGTGCGTTCGACGAAAAGGCCGTCATGCGGGATATAAACCGTGATTTCTGCCTCGCTTTCATAGACTTTCTGCGTAATACCTATGTCGGTGCAAGCGGAAAGAAACTATCTCAATTTACCTGCGTTTCCTATTTCGGCTGTTTCCGTGGTGCGCTGAATGCAGCGGTGCGCGAAGACATTATCGGCGAGAACCCCATAAACAAACTGAATACGGACGAGAAAATCAAGATGCCGGAGAGCAAACGTGAGTTTCTGACTATCGACGAGGTAAAGACGCTTATCGCCACCCCGTGCAGACGGGAAGACATCAAAAGCGCATTTCTGTTCTCCTGCTATTGCGGACTGCGTATCAGCGATGTATTGGCATTGAAATGGAAGAACGTGGACTGCACGGGCGAACAATGGCATATCAGTATCGTCATGCAGAAGACACGGCAACCGTTATACCTGCCCCTTTCGATGCAGGCGAGGAAATGGATGCCGGAACGGGACGGAGCAGCCGAGGAGGATCCGGTATTCGCCACCCTGCCGTGCGAGGATACCTGCAACGTGCAGATAAAACCGTGGGTAAAGGAGGCGGGCATTACCAAGCACGTAACCTATCACGTGAGTCGCCACACGTTCGCCACGATGATGCTGACACTCGGCGCAGACCTTTATACAGTTTGCAAACTGCTCGGTCACACGGACGTGAAGACCACGCAGATATACGCGAAAATCATCAATAAGAAAAAAGACGACGCTATCGGACTGATCGACGCCGAATTTGCAAATACCTGATCCCATGAAAAAATTGCCCGAAGATTTCAAGATGAATATCCTGCTACCGGGTACGGTATGGCTGCTTGTATCGGTGCTGGCCGGATGTATCGTCGTTTCCCGAGTGGAAACGAATGCGATTACCGTCATCCTCTTTGTCGTGGTTACGCTTGTTGTGTTTGTCGTGCCGATAGCCGTCTATATGGAATATCGGCAGCAGATTGAGAAATGGTTTTCAAGACACAACCGAAACAACACGCCTGCGGTCGGAATACGTAGGGCAACAACCATAGATACAAGCACTATAGGGCAACCGAACGTTTTGCCGCCGGACTTTCCCGACGCATTGAAAGGCTGGAAAACCCTCGCTTTGCTGGATGCCTTACGCCGGGAAGGGTTTCTGGACGGGGAATACCGCCCATGCAAGGGATGCAATGCCACGCAGATGGCCTTCATTGCAGACAGCATCGCGGCAATCTGCAACATATCCTACCAATGGAGAACATTCGGCAACTACTGGCATCTGCCCAATCTCCGGCAGTTGTTGGGTGCAAAAGACCGCCGTGGCTCCAAGATGGAGAAAGAGGACATCATCATAGACCTGTTCAGGAGAACCGCTGAAGCCGACGGGGAAATCTGCGGTACAGACGCTTACCGCCGCTGGCTGAAAAGCGTACAGGGGTAGCCCCTTTCCGCACTATGGCTTCAGACAGCCGATAGGTACAACCAACACTCCATCCTTGCGCGTGTAGGAGAACTGACCGACTGCGGTAAGAACCATAAGGAACGAAGGACTTTTCATCTTGTCGGTATCAATCTTCTCTGCCAACGCTTTCAGCGTCATAGCTCCCTCTTCGATGCCCGTGCTGCCTCCCAGTTTTACCTCTATCAATCCATAGCGACCGCCACGCAAGTGCATTACAGCATCGCACTCCAGACCGCTTTTGTCCCGGTAATGATACATGGTTCCGGCGAGGGCATCGGCATAACAGCGCAAGTCGCGCACGGCCATCGTCTCGAAAAGCAGCCCCATGGTATTCAAGTCGCCGATCAAATCGTCGGGTCCCATTTCCAATGCTGCCACGGCTATCGACGGATCGACGAAATAACGGGTGTCGCTGCTGCGGATAGCCGTTTTCGAGCGCAGATTGGGATTCCACGCCACGGCATCCTCCACCACGAATATCTTCTTCAACGCCATGAGATACTCCGAGATTGTATTTTCCGATAACCGCTCCACCTCGTTTGTGGAAATATCACCGGCAATAGTCGTAAGCGAAGCCTGCGAACCCTGATGACGGGCATAGGAGCGCATAAGACGCTTCACTCGTTCGGGGTTTTTCGCGACCCCGTCCACTTTCGATATATCCGTATGCGTTACGGCCTGATAGTATTCCGTCGCTACAAGCTGCGCTGCTGCCGCGGATTTTCGCCGAAGCGCTCCCGGCCAACCGCCGCGACACATCATAAAGGCAATGTCGCCCAATTGATGATCGGGGGCTTTCAAGGCAAAATCTGTATTCCCTGCAAACAACTCGGCAAAACTGACCGTACCTTCGGATTCTCCGGACTCAAACAGGCTCATCGGGCGCATCTTCAGCCACGAGAACCGCCCCGTTCCGGTATGATGGATCTCTTCGAGTTTTTCTTTGCTCGGAGCTGCCGAACCCGTCAGGATGAATTGACCCTCTTTGCCCCTGTGATCCACTTCGAAGCGAACAGCATCCCACAGTTTCGGAGCCTCCTGCCATTCGTCGATAAGCATAGGAGCCTCTCTGGCGAGCAACATCCGCGGATGCAGGTCAATCATCTCCATATTCTGACGGAACGTATCCGTGTCTGCCAGATAAAGCACGCTGTTTGCCGCCTGTTCCGCCGTCGTGGTTTTGCCGCACCATTTGGCTCCTTCTATAAGTACCGCGCCCATAGTGTCCAGTTTCTCTGCGAGTAACTTGTCGGCAATCCTTGCCCTGTAAGTATTATTATTCATCTTCTCCATTTTATCACATCAATAATCATGCGCAAAGTTAGCCATAAATCGCTAATAATCCAATGATTTTATGGAATACTTTGTCATTTGGCGGTATTTTGATTTGGCATTTGGCTTTATATTGATTGGTCATTCGGCGTCATTCTACTTGGTCATTTAGCGGTGATTTATTCGGTAAAATGGCATTTTAACATCATCGTCAGAGGGCATTATTGCGGTTATCCGCACTTTTACCCTCTATTGGGGCAAAATAATCGCCTGTCGTCCGACTGTCAGGCATGTCAATTTCACCGCGTTTTCGCACCTTTTGTTTCCCATCGCTGTTTTCGGCGGCCTTCGACTGTATTACAGCATCTTCCCGTTCTGTTTGCCACCTTATTTTCCCTCTGTTTTACACCGGATTAAAAGCCTTATCAGTGTCACTTCCCATGTCTTACTTTGCAACGTCTTCCACATCGGAACGACGAAGTATTCACCTAAAAATGACAGCAACATGGAAGAAAAGAAACAACTGATTCCGACCGCCGAGGCAGCAGCATTCCTCGGCATCAAGGTAAGCTACCTGCACAAACTGATGATGCGCCGCGTCATCCCGTACTACAAACCTAATGGCAAACTGTGCTTTTTCGACAAGGCCGAACTGGAGGCATGGATGAAGAACGTCCGCATCGCCTCGCAGACGGAACTCGACCGGCAGGCGCAGGCGTATATCGTGAACCGTGAGAAAGGAGGCAAACGATGACCGGCAACCGTACCGCCCGCATAGTGGCATTCGTACCCGTTATAGACTTCTTGCCTTGTCAGACGCATACCGAGGAATGTATGTGTTCGGGGAGCAAGTATAGGTTTTGTGTCCCACAAAACCGCCGGGCATGCCGGAGAGCTGCCGGACATCGCAGCGGGGAGGAGGTGGCACGATGACCCGAACACAACTCCAAACGAATGACCGTGAACGGAAGAAAGGCGGACGCCCAAGGCTGCCTGACGGCGAGAAGCGCGACTGCCCCGTGAAGGTCTATTTCGACCGAGCGAACTACGCTAAACTGGCACGCCGCAGCAAGCGGACGGGGCGGCCGCTTTCCGAAATCGTCTATGAACTGGCGGTAAACGGTTATGTCAAGGAACCCGTGCCGCAAGGTGTGGCGCATTGCCTTCGTGCATTGGCTGGAATGGCGAATAACCTGAACCAGTTGGCACACCTCGGCCATATCCACGGGCCGCAGCACATCGCCGACGAGAACAAACGTCTATCCCAAGAGATAAGCGGCCTGATTGTAAAACTTAACGAGCAGTTATAACCCATGATGGCAAAGATAAGCAGCGGACAGGGTTTCGCCGGGCTGGTGGACTACGCCAATAACCTCAAAGAGAAGAATACGAAAATCATCGCTTCCGATGGTGTGGACTTGACGTCTAACAAGTCTATCGTGGCGAGTTTCAGCCTGCAGGCCAAGAGCCGCCCATCGTTAAAGCACTTCGTCGGGCATATCTCTTTGAGTTTCGCACCGGAGGACACACCCAAGCTGTCGGACAAGCTGATGGCCGTCATCGCCAAGGAATATATGCGACGCATGGGTATCGTGAACACGCAGTATGCGGCATTCCGGCATCACGACAAGCCGCACGCCCACGTGCATATCGTTTACAATTGGGTGGATAACGACGGCAATGCCATCACCGGCGATCAGGCGTTCCGCAAGTCGGCGCGCATCACCCAAGCTCTCACGAGGGAATACGGGCTTGCTTTCGGCAAGGGCAAGAAAAGAGTGAACCGCGACCGTCTGAAAGGCAAGGCTGCCGCCAAATACCGCATTTACGATGCGATCAATGAAGCGTTGAAAGGATGCCGCAGCATGGAGGCATTGAAAGCCGCCTTGTCTGCACGGGCTATCGGGATGAACACCGTTCGCAATGCAGAAGGCAAAGCCAAAGGCGTGGTCTTCACCTGCGATAATATATCCTTTGCCGGTTATCAGATAGACCGTTCCATGACCTATGCCAAACTCTGCCAAAGGATGGGTATAGTACCGGATGTTGCGGACAACATTAGTAATATATCCGCATCGGACGAACGGACGGAACAATCCGGTTTCTCTTTTGGCAGGCAATACGTCGATACACCCAAGGAGGCGAATGCCTATCAGGAAACAACGGCTACCGAATCCTTAAGCGGTACGGATACCGCAGGCGGCAACGCTTCAATAGGTAACGGTATCGGTGCGGCAATCGTCGAACTCATCGCACAACCTCACATCGCCCCGACAAGCGGAGGAGGTGCTGGCGACAGCAACGACCGAGGTTGGAACGACGAGGACAAGGAGAAGAAAAAGAACCCATACAAACGGAGGAGATGACCATGACAAGCAAAAGACCTATCCCATTGAAAGACGAGCCAGTCGCATCGCTTGACGAACTGCAAGACCTGCTGATGAAAAGTATAGCGGCGACAAATGCGCTGAACAAGACTATATGCAATTATACCGACGCACAGCCCGTCAGCCCGTCAGCGGTCGCAACAGCGACGGGAAACGCCGTAAAAGAACTGTTGGAGCAGAGGCAACGCAAGTTTGAGCAGGAGGAACAGGAGGCCAAGGCGCGGGGCGTACTCACTCCGCAGGAATGCTACGCGAAACTTTCGGCGGACTATGCCGATGTGCTGCAAAAGTGTATCATCGTATGCGACACGTACAAGTATATCGGGGAAGCCGCCAAACGGCAGGAAGCCCGCAGCCGCAAGCTCGAAGCCAGACTGGATATCCTTATCGCCAAACAGGACATTCAGGCGGCAGGGGTGACAAAAACAACGTTTCCGCCCCGTCCCAAACGGTTCAGGGATGTATTTGCATACCTGTTCAAAGATATACCGTTATACTGCCTGCGGTGGATATGTCATTCCCGTGGCGTCCGGCAGTTCTTGTGGATATGCCTGCTCTTTGTTTGGCTGATTTCCGTTGCGATTGCCTGTTGCATCATACACGACAATGCCCGGTTACGGCAAGAGATACACCGGTATTCGCTACAACGAGAGTATATAGAATCGACTCCCACCCATATAAAGTAGTTTTGCTCATAGTAAAAGCAACAACATCCAGCAAAACCGGATGCTGTTGCTTTCGCCTATTGCAAAATGGTTCGTTTATCTTTCCAGTTGACCGATAGACTTCCTTATGGAATAAGAGATTGAATCCACGTTACTCCTTGCAACGGAAAGAGCCGATGAAAGGCTCGATGCGGAAATGAACCGCGTACCGTCCTTCGATTGCAAGAATCGTCCTTTGTCGAGAACGGACTGCCAGCGGGATTGGATGAGCGAGTTTTCGAGAAGCGCATCGAATAGGATAACCACATGGCGGAGATTGTTCACCCGGATATGAAAGCCCTCTTTGCAGGAAAAGAGAGCTTCCATATCCTCGACGCGGAGCATAGAAACGCAAAACAGATGATAAGTATTGGCACAAGACACAATACCTGTCATCTGTTCTTGAGTGAAGTTGCAGCCGAAAGAAAGCGGTGGAGCATCTGTCACCTTATCGGTACGATGCACGGCTGGTGTCGGCAACGGATCCGACCTGTCATACTGCCTTCGCAACTCCATGCACTCCTCAAAGGAGAAATGTGATGTTGTAAAGAGCGGTTGGATAAGGTGAGCGCATTCTGTCAGCAGTCCCTTGACGATGTGGATGTTCATTTCGTGGCAGTTCCGGCAAACGGCACTATCGCAGTTAATGTATCGGTGACTGTTGATGAAGTCATCCACATAACGGCTGTATCGTTTGCCATCCGCAATCACATTTTGGAGATAGAGTTCTCTCGCTTCGGAGAGTAACTCGAATAATTCTTCAGCTACATCTTGTTCAGTATCGAAGTGGGTCAGGTGTTGCTTCCCTTCAAAAAAAGAGAAGACTTTTTGATTTGTTCTTTCATACAAATTTGAGTTTATTAGTTATTGATTATAATGTATTTTTCGATTTAGACGGATACACAGACAGTTTAATATTAATTACTTATAAACTTATGAGGAGGTCTTAATGCTCGATACTTGCTTATTTCTTTTTATTTGATACCATATCGTGGGATTTGCGCGTCCAGCGTTTAATTTCCTCGTCAGGCATATCGTCGTTGAACCGGATACTGATCCAGTGGCGGGGACTCATGTTGTAGGGCGCACCCACCGCATTGTAACAGGCTTTCAATTCGTCAATCATGTCGGGGGCGCATTTAATGGTGCAGGTATCGAATTTATCAATATCGAAGAAACAGAAAATTTTGCCTCCGACATAAAACGCCAATATGGATTGTGCGGCACGAAATGCCTGAAACGGCATCTTCTCGCCGCTGCCGGGCAGTGAGAGGCAAAATTCCCTGAATTCTTCTATATTCATATTGTACAATTGCTTGACGGTTTTCTATGCTTTCCGAAAATATGCAGAGTAGTTAATGCCGTTCGAGTCGCACCAGTTGCAAATCCTGCGGTTGAACTCCAGCAATCCGGATTTGTTGCAGCGATAGTAGATGTTGAGATAATCGTCGTAAAATTGAGGATATACGGTACGGATGTAACTCATTATATCGTTGGCATAGCTGCCCCGGAGATTGAGACCGTCGAGCCAGTAACAGTCCACGAAATCGCGTGTCCGGCAGATTATTTCTTTCCAGTCGGTTATGAACGGGAATATCGGAGCCATGAACAAAACGGCGTGTATTCCCGAATCGTGCAGGATGCGCAGGGTTTCCATCCGGTCGGCTATCGGATCGGCCCGATCCATGTCACGGCGGAATTGTTCGTCAGCGGTGTTGATCGATACGGCCACGCTTATATGACGTATCTTTTGCAATAAGTCTATATCTCTTAGTACCAGCTTGCTTTTCGTTATTATTTGCAAATGGCAATCGGAATATACAAGTTGTTCGAGGATGCGCCGTGTCACCCCGTATTTTGCTTCCAAAGGATTGTAGGGGTCGGTAACGGAACTCATCACCACGCTCTTTCCGCTGATTCTTTTCAGACTGATCGACTTCTCTGCAATCTTGACATCGGTAAATTCTCCCCACGGTTCCCGGTGAGCCGTATGACGCATCATAAACGACGCGTAGCAATAACGGCAGGCATGCGGGCATCCGACATAGGGATTTATGGCAAATGCACCGAGTTTCGACGGAGTGACATAATCTTTGGCAAATATTTCATTTACTATCATCTGAATATCTGTTTATAACCGGATTTCGATTCTTTTCCCAAAGGGCGGGTCACTTTATTCCGTATCCCATGTCGTATGCCGTTTTGAGGGAGGGATGCCCTTCGATTTCGTTTGGTTCATTAACCCCTCCGGCGAACACCGTTCCGGACAAACGGGCATTCTCATAGCAATCAATCCACCCGGAAAGCCCTGCTATGGCACGTTGCGGAGTTGTCTCCTTATTTTCGGCTGCGCTTGTCAATATATAAATGTCCCGGAACCGATAGTCGGAAGGATAAAGCGGATAGCTTCGGTCAAGAAGAGTCTTAAGCTGACCTGCAAGTTCATAAAAATAGATGGGCGAGGAAAATGCTATCGCATCGGCATCATACATTTTCCCCACAATTTCCGGAACATCGTCCCGGAGTACGCATTTTTGAGTTTTTTGGCAACTGAAACAGCCCATGCAAAACTTTATCTCTTTCCCGCGAAGCGTAATGTATTCCACTTCGTTACCGGCATCTTTCGCACCACGGGCAAATTCTTTCGCCAATGTTTCCGAGTTGCTTCCATGTCGGAGGCTTGACGATATTACAAGAACTTTTTTCATATACACATTTGAATTTTATTTATATCTTTCAATGATATGGCGCGGAATTTCCTTGCCACCCTCGTATCGTTCGTCATCTTCCGTGATTTTGCGGAGTACACGTGCAGGATTTCCCACGACAATCGTATCGGGGGCTACATCTTTTGTAACCACGCTGCCTGCGCCTACGATAGAGTTGTCCCCGATGGTTATTCCGGGCAAGATTGTGGCTCCGGCTCCTATCCATACATTGTTTCCGAGCCGGACGGGTTTGTTGTACTGAAGTACGTGACGGCGAAGACGGGGTGATACCGGATGGACGGAGGTCGCAATGGATACTCCCGGACCGATAAGACTGTTGTCACCGATGTATATGTCGCCGTCATCCACAAAGTTGCAGTTGAAGTTTATAACCACATTTTTACCCACGTGGACATTGGCAAGTCCGCAGTTGGCATGAATAGGCGGTATGATATAAAGTCCCTCACCATAGGTTCCGAGTGCCTGACGAAGGATCGATTCCCGCTTTTGCAACCCTTCGGGCGTTTCGGGCGTGTGGTTGAACTCATAAATACGTTGTACCAACTCGTGCTGGTATTCAATCCAGTCGGCATCTACACTGTCGTATATTTCGCCTGATTTTACTATTTCTTTGAAAGTCTCCGCTTTCTGTTTGTCGTATGCCATAGCTTTATCTTAATTTTCTGATTACTTTACACGGATTGCCCACTGCAAGGCAATCTTCGGGAATGTCTTTGACAACTACGCTTCCGGCTCCTATTACGGAACGTGCTCCGATGGACACTTTGCCGATGACAGTCACGTTACCACCCAGCCAGCAGTCATCACCGATTACGATGGATTTCGCTGTTTCTTTGGGTTGGCGGCGTTCAAGGTAATCCAACGGATGTTGTGATGTGTAGAACGAACAGTTGGGACCGATCAGCGTGTGGCTGCCGATGGTTATATCGGCTGTGTCCATCATCGAGCAGTTCAAATTGACAATGACATTCTCACCGATATGAATCCCGTTCCCGTGGTCACAATGGAATGGCGGAGCGATGATAGTGGATTTCGGGATTCCGGGTATCATGTTTTCAAGAGCCTCCCTGTAATCCGGATGATATTGATTTATGCGGTTAAATCGCTCGCAGGCTTCGTTCGCATGTCTCAAACTTGCTTCGATTTCTGGATCTAACCAACTGTATGGCTCTTCGGAACGCATCTTTTGAAATTCTGTTTTCATGTTATCTTTTTTATTCTTCCAAATATTTACCTGTTATACTGTTTTTATCTGTTGCAATCTCTTGGGGCGTACCTGTCGCAACGATTGTCCCTCCGGACAGACCGCCGCCGGGCCCCATATCGACTACATAGTCCGAATTGGCTATTATGTCGAGGTCGTGTTCTATGACGATGACGGTCGCCCCGTTGTCCACAAGATGGCGGAATACTTCGAGCAGTACACGTACATCGTCCGGGTGCAGCCCGATGGAAGGCTCGTCGAAGACGAAAACAGCGTCGTCCTGCACTTTTTTCATCTCGGAAGCGAGTTTCAACCTCTGAGCCTCGCCGCCGGAAAGGGACGGTGTCGCTTCGCCGAGCGTGAGATAGCCCAGCCCCAAGTTACGGAGAATTTCAAGACGTTCACGGACTCTCTTTATGTCCATCCATTTCAGGGTTTGCGCAACGGTCATACCCATCATATCCGGGAGCGACACCCCGTCCGAATATATTTTATCATTTTCCGGCATATCCCCGCCTTTGCACCGTTTCGGAACGTATCTTATCTTTTGTGCAGCCTCGGCATAACGCAGTCCCCGACAGTCCGGACATATTATATCGACATCGGGAAGGAATTGCACATCGAGCGAAATCTGTCCTGTGCCGTCACAAGTCGGACAACGCAGAACTCCCGTGTTATACGAGAAATCCGCCGTTTTGTATCCGGCTTCCTTTGCAGGGGAAAGGGCGGAGAAACTTTTTCGCAGTTCGTCGAGTACATTGCTGTACGTGGCGACCGTCGAACGGACATTTATTCCGATGGGGGTGGAATCGATGAGATTTACGCGGTGAATGCCTTCCGCCTCTATTGAAACGATATGTTCCGGTAGTTTCATGCCTTGAACGGATGCGTCCAATGCCGGTATGAGACTTTCCAGAATCAATGTGGTTTTTCCGGAACCGGAAACACCGGTTACTGCTACCAGCCGTCCTTTCGGTATCTTCAATTCAAGGGGACGGACGGTGTGGATAGCATCGGTTTTGAGCGTAATCGTTCCGTTTGCGAACATATCCTTTGCAGCCGCGTTGCGGTTGAGGGCTATGACTTTCCGTCCCGAAAGATAACCGCCGATTATCGAGGCTCCATTGTTTTCCAGTTCCTCGACCGAACCTTCCGCTATGACCTCTCCGCCCATTCGTCCTGCACCGGGTCCCATTTCGATAAGGTGTTCGGCGTGACGCAATGCCCTTATGTCGTGATCGACCATGACAACGGAATTGCCCTCGTCGAGAAGACCCTCAATGACGTGCATAAGCCCGTCTACATTGGCTGGATGCAGTCCGATGGAAGGTTCATCAAGTATAAACAATGCGCCCGTAGTACGGCTTCCTACCGCCTTGGCTAACTGAACACGCTGACGTTCTCCGTTGGACAATGTGGAAGCCGCCCTATCAAGAGAAAGATAGTCAAGTCCGAGGCGCATAAGGTTTTCGGCATTGCTCATGAACGACTGAGCGATACTTTTTGCCATATCACGGAGTTCGGGTGGCATTTGATCACGTATAGTCGGAATCCATTTGTAAAGTTCACCCAATGTCATGGCGGTAGCTTCGTCAAGGTGTTTGCCGCACAGGATTGTTGAGCGCGCCCGCTGGTTGAGCCGTGTGCCGTGACAAGCATGGCACACGGAGGTACGCATAAATTTACCGATACGTTCAAGATTAGTTTCCGTATTGGTCTGTTTCAACGAATATTCAAGAATTTTCCGGGCATTGTAGTATGTGAGATTAAGGTCAAAAGCCTTGCCGTTTTTGGCTATCCACAGCACCGGGACCTTCTTCTCCGGGCCGTTGAAGACAATATCACGTTCTTTTGACGTAAGTTCCGAGAACGGCACATCGGTACGCACCCCCAACTCCTTAACGGCTTTGGGCATACCGCCTGAAAACATACTGTTCCAAGGAAGCACCGCTCCCTCGTCTATCGTTTTGGATTCGTCGGGTACAATAAGCGAATCGTCAATCTCCATCACCGTTCCCGTACCATGACAAACATCACAGGACCCATTGGAATTGAACGAAAAGGATTCCGCACTGTATGGACCGAACACGTTTCCACAATTTGGACAAGTATATGGATTATCCAACGCTGTGTCCGTTGATGGCGGCAAATAGTATCCACAGTTCGGGCATTGATGAGATCCCAGTCGGGAAAACATAAGACGGATGCTGTTGAGCAGTTCGGATGTCGTGCCGAATGTGCTTCTCATGCCCGGAATACCCGGACGCTGGCGCAAGGCAAGAGCGGGAGGTATGTATTCGATTTCATCCACAAGGGCTTTTTCGCTTTGAGCGATTCGCCTTCGGGTATATGTCGAGAGGGCTTCGAGATACCTACCGGAGCCTTCGGCGTACAATACGCCCAATGCCAAGGAAGATTTTCCGGAGCCGGAGACACCTGCTATGGCAACCAGTTTGTCAAGAGGAATGTCCACATTTATATCTTTGAGATTGTGGACTTTTGCGCCTCTTATTTTGATTTTTGCCGGTTTTTCCCTTTCCTTTTTTATTTCGGTTTTGCAGCTCATAATTTTCATGTCTATTTTTGAGGGACAAAAATAGTGAAACGTATGAACTGTACCGTTGCACGAACAAAGCCGAAAATTTCACTTTTGCGGACTGTTGATGCTTTGCCGATATTGTAAAGGGGGCATGTCGGCATGTTTGCGGAAGAAGCGGACGAAATGAGAGGCGGAATCGAAATGCAGCCATTCCGCAATTTCGGTTACACTCAGTATCGTATAAGACAACAGCCGTTTGGCTTCCGCGAACAGTTTTTGGTGGATGTACGCTTTGGCGGTCGTGCCGAGCGATTGTCTGACTATTTTATTCAGGTAATTGGGCGTGATGCACAGTTTGTCCGCGTAATATTCCACCTCGTGCCGCATCATGTATTCCGCCTCTACTGAGTGTATGAATCCATTGATGTAACGGCTGGTGGAAATGTCGTTCATCGGTTGCCCGCTGTCTTCCACTTTTTCAGCACGGTTGAGCAGCACAAGTGCTTCATACAGCATCGCGCGAAGAATATGCTGGTCTTTGTCCGTGTAGTCATCTATTTCGGTCTTCATTTGCATCAACAAGGAGCGGAAGCGTTCGTTCAGCGATTCGCCGAAATGCAAAAACGGCGAAGTGCGGTTGGCTTGCAAATAAGCGAAACGGTCGAGGAAATGCGGGTCATTGAAGAACGAAAGCAGAAACGGTTCCTCGAAGATCAGCACCAACCCTTCGAGTTTCGGATCGGGTTGCCAGTGCCATATCTCTCCGGGACGCGAACAGATGACATCCTTCGCTTGAACGAACCGGGTATGTTCGTTTACCGTTACCTCTTCCCGACCGTCAGTAATGAGTATGATGCAGTAAAACGTTTCACGATGTACGGGATTGCGGCGAATTCCTGTCTTGATATAGTCAAGGTCGAGAACATCGATCAGAAGTTCGGTTCCGTACTTCCGTTTATGAAATTTATATAGCGGTATCTGTTTCATTATAAATCGGTTTCGGATGCAAAGATACCGAAAATGCAGTATATCCCGATTCAAGAAACTGGAAATATGCTGCATGATAGAAAAAATAATGGGGGATGAACCTTGGTAATGGCGAATAGGAAAGTTATACGACGTTTTGTTCCTAACTGCCGTAGCGGGTGTTCATGCGCTGGCGGATTTTGGCTGTCGGGTAAATGATAGTTATCTTTGGCGAGATGGGGCAAAGATGATTTGTTTTGTGTCTTTGGGATTGGGTTGTCAAAGTACACTTGGTGATTTGACGATTTTATTGAGTACCGAGCTGTTTTGTCCAAGAACATTAGATATCAGGGGCTTGTATGATTCTGCAGCTTAGTCCTTTGTAGTTATTGTTTCCATTATTATATGGTGCTATTTTGTTACTTTAACAGGGTATTTTATAATATAAATCAATGATTATATTATATATAAAAATTTATCATCGTATAAGAGCCTAATACCCCGACAGACATTCGTCTGTCGGCAGATATACAATGTTAGCAAGCGTATTTATAGTATTATTTGTACAATATTGAATGACTAAAATCAGTGATTACCGATAAACTCTAATCATGATAATAATACCCATTAGTTTTTATCTTTTTATTGCATAAAATTTTATATCTTTGCATCGGAAATATCGAAAACATTAAAGATGGACAAGCCCAAGAATCGAATAAAAGAGGTGTTGGAAGAGAAAGGCATCAAGCAAACTTGGTTGGCGGAAAAACTCGGAAAAAGTTTTTGTATCGTCAATTCTTATGTCTGTAACAGACGTCAGCCGAGTTTAGATGTATTGTTCGAAATAGCAAACATCTTACAAGTTAATCCGAAAGATTTAATCAGCAGTAAATAAGCCCAAACATATGAAATGATACGAAATTCTCAAAAACTCCGAATATGATCTTCTATTAGTTCACCCAAATAATATTCCTGATGAATATATTATTAGACACGAATATCATTATCCCATTGGAAGATACGAGTAGGATTCTTGACACTTCCTTTGCCGAACTGCGGAAATTATCTGTAGAACAGCAACATTGTCTATATATTCATCCGATACAGTTTGAAGATATCAATCGAGACAAGAATCAAGAAAGACAGAAAATCGTATTATCTCGATTAAGACAATATTCGCAAATAGAGAATCCTCCCATTCTTTCCGCTCAGGAGTGTTACGAGCTCGGTTTGTCACAATCTAATGACAACGACAAGGTAGACAATAATGTATTGTTCGCTTTATATCGTGGTGCCGTACACCTTCTTGTTACAAATGATGAAGGCATACACAAAAAAGCCTTACGTATTGGCTTGCAGGATAAAGTATATCGGTTAGAACAATTCTTGTTATTACTTCGGCGATATACGACTGTCCCGTTTTCTTTCGATTACACTGGTGTAAAAGAACGTTTTTTATATGAAATAAATAAGAATCAACCTTTTTTCGAGTCCTTGCGTCAATCATACGCTGGATTCGATCAATGGTTTCAGAAATGTGCCGCAGACAAGCGAAAATGCTGGTGTATCGAAAACGGAGATGGTAATGTTGCCGCAATCTGTATTTATAAACACGAACAGGATACTCAGCTAACCGATAACGGGGAGATTATTTCCGGACGGATCTTGAAACTTTGTACTTTCAAGGTTGACACAATGGCTCGTGGGAAAAAATTGGGCGAGCGACTGTTGTATATCGCATTCGATTATTGTGTAAAAAACAAGTTTGATTGGGTATATCTACATACGTTTGGAAAAGAACAGAAAACACTTGTAGGACTTTGTTTAGATTATGGCTTTTATTGTCTCGGTAAATATAAACAAGATGATGTTTATATCAAGCCAATGAAATTAATGGATGATAATTGCGGTAGTTTGGATTCTTTGATAAGGTATTATCCCTACTTCAGGGATAATGAATCCGTTCAAAAATTCATTATTCCTATTCAGCCGCAATATCATGAAGATTTGTTCCCGGACTTCAGTAGCATGAAAGGCTCTTTATTCGAGAAGGATCAATCGTTATATTCTTGTCAAGGTAATACCATAAAAAAAGCTTATTTATGTCATTCTCGAATCAAATCCATTCTGAAAGGTGATATTGTCCTATTCTATAGAAGCAAAGATCGCAAATCCATACAATGTATGGGTATAGTCGAAGACGTTTTGTCTTCAGAAAATATCGACGAAGTATTTCCTGCCATTGCCAAGAGAACCGTCTACAATTATTCGAATCTACAGCAGATTCTGAAGAAAAAGACGTTGGTAATACTTTTCCGGTATATAGCTCTTGACAAAGAAATATCCTATCAACAGATAGCTAAAGCTAAAGTTGAGGGATATATTCAAAGTATTAGAAAAATTGATAATCAACAATATTCAGCATTGATACATGAAAACTGAAACGATTATATTATCCATTCATCCAAGTCATATTGAAAAAATATTATCTGGGGAAAAGCAATACGAGTATCGCAAGCGTATTCCTGCGGATATACGACATATTGTTGTATATGCAACTGCGCCTATTAAAAAGATTGTCGCCTTGATTGAGATTGATTCTATTTTAAAGGGGACACCAGAAAGCGTGTGGGAAAAAACTAAAAAACATGCTGGTGTTTCCAAGGATTTTTTCATGTTCTATTTTGCCGACCATCAAGATTCTTATGCAATTAAATTTAAAACGGTTTTCAAATTAGAGACTCCGAAATCTTTAATGTGTTTGGATAATAATATTGCTGCTCCACAATCTTATACATACCTCACAGAGACAACAGAGGAATTGTGTAATAAATTAGGAATAAAGTGATTGAACTATGATAAACTTCGACGAATACATCCGCCAAGACGAACCGCAAAAACGGGAGAAAGGCTATGCGTGGCAGACTGCAATCGGCTTGCAGGCCGTCGATGGACTTAAACCATCCCACTATCTGATTGAAACCGCCCGAAAAGATATTGAGGGCGAAATTACGATTGACGAAGCAGAACAGCTCATAAAAAGCTACTACCAGTCGAAAGAAGCGCGTACACCTGAAGATGTGGAAATGCACGAGGCGGATACGGCATCGACCAACATTCGCCGACTTCTTACCGAAAAAACATTTGCGTTTACGCTTGTCGGACTGACATCGATTCATCGTCGGATATTCGATGGTGTATTCAAATTTGCCGGTCAAATACGAGATTACAACATCACGAAAAAGGAATGGGTACTTCGTGGAGATACAGTGCTCTATGTTTCTGCGCCCGATCTTCGCAAAGCGATTGAATACGACTTGGAACAGGAACGCCAGTTCGACTATTCAAAAGTGGACAGGAATGAATTAGTGAGCCACATAGTCAAGTTTGTGTCGGGACTATGGCAAATCCATCCGTTCGGCGAGGGAAATACCAGAACGACTGCCGTATTTACGATTCTTTATCTCCGCTCAATGGGCTTCGATGTAACGAACGACCTGTTCGCCAAACACTCGTGGTATTTTCGTAACGCATTGGTACGCGCCAATTACCAGAACGTACAAAAAGGCATTATGCGCAATTCCGAATACTTGGAACGATTTTTCCGCAATCTGTTATTGGGCGAAAATAACGAGTTGCGGAATCGGTATATGGTCGTAAATGCACCGAAAGAACTGGTTACAGAGCAAGCACAACATGATAACCGTACAAGTACCGAACAACCTACCGAACAAGTAACCGAACAAGTTCTCGCTTTGTTGTTCGCCTTGTCAAATGAACAATTATCGCTGAAAGGATTGATGGAGAAAGTCGGTTTGAAGCATCGCCCGACTTTTATAGAAAATTACATAAATCCTGCTGTCGAGACAGGTATCCTCAAGATTCTATATCCCGATAAACCCAATCACCCAAGGCAGAAATATTTGCTGACAGCAAAAGGGCTGGCCTTATATAATGATTTAAAGAAAAAACATTATATCTAATAGTTAGCCAATCGCAATTATATTACATTTACTAAAAGACATGAACTTATTTGATAAAGAGATATATACCATTAAAGACATTCAATATTTAATCGATAATGGGGTTGAAGAATCAATACACCTCGATTTCAAGGCCGCAGGTGCTCTTGCAAAAGATGATAAAAAGAAAAACGAGATAGCCAAAGATGTGTCGGCATTTGCCAATTCAGATGGTGGAATAATAATCTACGGAATAAGTGAGAGCGGACATAAGGCAGATTCATATTCGTTTGTGGATGGCGATGTTTTTACCAAAGAATGGTTAGAGCAAATTATAAACTCCAACATTCAGAAACGAATCAACAATATCAGAATCATTCCTCTTCGTCAAGATGGAGACATAAAACGGACTGTGTATATAGTTAAAATACCGAGAAGTAACAATGCTCCGCACATGAGTGGTGATAAACGCTATTATAAGCGTTACAATTTCCAATCGGTCATGATGGAAGAATATGAAGTCCGAGACTTATTCCACCGACATAATACCTCAACTTTATCTATTGTCGATTGGTCTTTATTCGATAATGGAGAAACATCGGACGGTAGATTTAGAAAATATAGTTTTGTCGTTCAGGTTCATAATGAAAGTCAAGTTACGGAATCATTATACAAACTTAACTGTTATATAAATAATCTCTATGTTTCCCGATATAATGTCAAATGGCGCTTAAATCAAGGACGTATTGATACGACTGAACTTTACGAGGATAGATTAAAAATATCCGATATGGGAACTTTACCATTATTTCCTAACGAGGCGATTGATATGATGAGAATTTATATTGAAGTTCCTGTTTCGAAGGCACGTTCATTTGTCGAAGAGACCAAGATTGAATTAGCACTTTTTTATGATAATGCTGTAGATACACGACATTTCTATGTCAGAAACTATATCTAAACCATAGTAATCTTCAAAAACCATCAGAAAACGCATTTTTTATTGACTGCTACATTCGGATACTATAATGCTGTCGAGCTATTGCCACCATACTTGATACAAGTTATTGAATGTAGCAATAGGATTACAAGTATGTTTATGCAGTAAAATGATAGAAATGGAGAATGCAGCGAAAAGAGAAAATATGCAATGGACTTTCATTCTTTCTTTCTTGGCTGTATATTTTTCGAGTAGTCAGATCGTGGAAATGCGTTGAAAATTCAGTTTAGTTTGTGCATTAGCCTTATATATGCTAAATCAAAGTAAACTATATTTAGGTAGGCATATTTGCCTTTCCATATGCCTATGGTTTTATAGAAACAACCACCATTGCGGAAAATGCAAATTTCAATGAAGATGTAAGACAGAGACCACTGCCCGTCCTTTTTCTTTTGGCTGCAACAATTCATGGATGAGCCATTGAACGATATTCTTCGGATGAGAAGTAGATATTCGGAAAACTACTTTAAGAGGCACTTTGAATGCAACCAAGTGCAAGGGATGAAACTAAGTGAAATGTGAAAAGCGGAGAATCGCTTAAATTATTGATTTTGTTTCTATGTTGTTCCTTTGATAAAATATAAAAAATGCTATTTTGCTGATATACAGTACATAGTGTATATATCTTATAACATTGTCCAGATTCTCTTTCATCGTTGTCAGTCCTTTGATAGCCTTCTCCGGTTTTCAGTTGTTCGCGATAGAATTCATGCTTGTCCAAATGGCGCACGTTGCGACCTTCAATGCTGTCGCCACGTTCAAGTCCGTATTTCTTGCCTATGGTCTCATACAGCGAGGTGTGTATGGCATGGAGGATGGCTTTGTGCTCACCACCGTTCTTTCCAAACTTTGCAGACCACATCACCCGATACTTTTTATTCTTGCCTTTCCTACCTATGGGAATGACAAGTGCATGGCAATGTGGCTATTTTTCGTCCAAGTGTACCTGAAAGCCAATGACGTTTTCCTTACCAAACTGGTCGCAGCACCACTTATATGAATCCAGCACCCAATACTCCACTTCACGGCAACGGCGCAGGTGGCTGTTGTCCGCTTCTTTGTTCAGGTTCACGATCTGGTTCCCGAACGCCATTTCAAGTGTCCGCTCATGGTTTCCTCTGATGATGAGCTTGGCACAGATGTTCGGCTGTATCTTACTGTCGGCCTTGAACGGATGATATTTCAGTTCGTCCAGCCGTTCCTGTATCCTCTCATCCAGCCGCTTGACCATATTAGCCTAACGGATGAATCTTTCCGTCACTGCCAATCTCAATTTTCAGGGCATCCGTGTCCTGTCGTAATTGTTGACAGGGGCTCTGTTGAGCTGGTATATCTTCCAGTCGTCCTAACGTCTTTCATTCTCGTTGGCCCCACTCAGGCTGAATTATTTTCCGTTTTCTATATGCAGGGCCTGTTTCTGTTCTTGTATCATATTTTTTCCTATCTTTGTCGCAGCAGCTTTATCATAATCTTTGCCGCATTCTGCGGTGCGTTCTTTTTCCCGAGTCTTGTGTCCACTTCTTTGTATCCGTCGAGCATTGGCCGGTGCATTTTTCCTTCCGGCAGAATCTGTTCAAGATGTTTCCGGATGTTGTCTGTAGTGAATGTATCGGCCACAAGCTCCGGCACAACCTCACGGTCGGCTATGAGGTTGACGAGTGAGATGTATTTCACTTTCAATAAATGCCGGCGCAGGAACGCAATGAGCTTCGGGACCGGAGTCTTGTAGCAGACAACCTGCGGTACTCCGAACAGGGCCGTCTCAAGTGTGGCTGTTCCGCTTGTCACCAATGCTGCTGTTGCTTGGCACAGCAGCTCGTATGTCCTGCCGTGGATTATTCTCACACCTGTTCCCTTGATGAATCCATTGTAATAATCTTCGGGTATGCCCGGCGCTCCTGCCACTATTGGCTGATAGCCTTCCGTGAATTTTTCTGTGGCTTTTATCATGTGCGGCAGGTTGTCTTTTATCTCCTGCTTCCTTGAACCGGCGAGAATAGCGATTACAGGTTTGTCGGACAATTCGTGTGTGGAGTTCTTTCCCGTAATGTTGTCAGCATTGCTTCTTTTGAGATACGTGTCTTTAAACTCCTCTACTTCGTCTGCTGTCGGATTGCCCACGTAATGGATGGGATAATGATGTTTTTGTTCGAAAAACTCCACTTCGAACGGCAGGATGGAGAACAACTCGTCCACATCGCGCCTGATGTTTTTTATGCGGTACTCTTTCCATGCCCATATCTTGGGTGATATGTAATAATATATGGGTATGCCGGTGTGTGCTTTTATGTATTTTGCTATTTTGAGGTTGAATCCTGGATAGTCTATGAGTATCAGGGCATCAGGTTGCCATTGAATTATATCCTTTCTGCACAGGCTCATGTTCTCCAGTATAGTGTTAAGATGGAGTAGCACCGGTATGAATCCCATATATGCCAGTTCACGGTAATGCTTTACGCAATGTCCTCCCACTGACGACATCATGTCGCCTCCGAAGAAACGGAACTCTGCTTCTGAATCTTCATCCTTTAGTGATTTCATGAGTCTTGAGGCATGAAGGTCACCGCTTGCCTCACCTGCTATCAGGTAGTATTTCATGGTTGTTCCCAGCTCTTTAAATGTTCAATCATTTGATAGTCTGTAATGTCTATCCTCGTAGGGGTGACAGCCACGTAACCGTGGCTTATAGTCCAACTGTCGGTGTCTTCTGCCGAAGGCTCGTCGTTGGTGTATTCTCCTGTCATCCAATAATAGTCGTATCCATGCGGATGGCGGCATTTCACAACCTCGTTGCCCCATGTCCCCTTAGCCATGCGGCATGCCTTTATGCCCTTGTAATGTTTGGTCACAGGAAAGTTCACATTCAGGCATATACCTTTTGGAAGTTTTTCTCCGAGTACTCGTTTTGTAATGTATTTTACGAATGGTGCCATTTTGGAGAAATCCGCATCCGGACTGTGGTCGCACAGCGAGAAGGCTACTGATGGTATATATTTCATGCATCCTTCCCTTACCACTCCCATTGTTCCGGAATAGTGGGTGTTTACGGATGCGTTGTCTCCGTGGTTGATGCCGCCGATTACCATGTCGGGTTTCTCTCCTTTGCAAATCTGGTCAAGCGCAATCTTTACGCAGTCGACAGGCGTGCCGTTGCACGCCCATATTTCAACGTTGTTTTGCCGGCTTTTGAGCTCGATGCGTAGAGGAGATGTGGCGGAGAAAGCACATGAAAAGCCGCTGCGTGCCGAATCGGGGGCACATACGATTATACGGCCGAACTCCCTTATCATCTCTACCAGGCACGAAAGCCCTTTGGATTGGTATCCGTCATCGTTGGAGATAAGTATCAATGGTCTCTTGTTTTCCATTCTTTTTTAAATTGTTTGAAGTGCAAAAGTACGAAAAAAGGTTTATAAATGGTATTTTCTCGCATAAAATCATTATCTTTGCCGTCAAAACAAAGGGATTAAACTGTTTGTCAAAATCAAAATGGGAAAAATCATTGCTTTAGCAAATCAGAAAGGAGGCGTGGGCAAAACCACCACCACCATCAATTTAGCGGCCTCGTTGGCTACATTGGAAAAGAGTGTATTGGTAGTCGATGCGGATCCACAGGCAAATGCGTCAAGCGGATTGGGGGTTGATATCAAGCAGGTAGACTGTTCTCTTTATGAATGTATAATAGACCGTGCCGATGTGCGCAATGCGGTTTATACGACGGATATAGACGGGTTGGATATCATACCAAGCCATATCGATCTCGTCGGTGCCGAAATAGAGATGCTTAATTTGCCAAACAGGGAGAAGGTGATAAAGAACCTCCTGGACCCCATACGTAATGATTATGACTATATCCTTATAGACTGCAGTCCGTCGTTAGGACTTATTACGGTAAATTCGCTGACTGCCGCCGATTCCGTAGTTATTCCCGTGCAGTGTGAGTATTTTGCTCTTGAGGGAATAAGCAAATTGCTTAATACGATAAAAATAATCAAGAGCAAGCTTAACACTCGTCTTGAGATAGAAGGCTTTCTGCTTACCATGTACGACTCCCGTCTCAGACTTGCCAATCAGATTTATGATGAGGTGAAGCGTCATTTTCAGGAGCTTGTGTTCAAGACGGTCATTCAGCGCAATGTAAAGCTCAGCGAGAGTCCGAGCCACGGCTTGCCTGTAATTCTTTATGATGCGGACTCGACAGGAAGCAAGAATCACCTCGCGCTTGCGAAAGAGATAATAAACAAGAACAAATAGTCTCCGTTTGTGCGAAACGCGATGTTATGACGGGCAGCACACAGCATGAAGATGTAAGAAATAACCAGATAAGAAATGGCAGTACATAAAAAATATGACAGGAATGTGCTCGGACGCGGGCTTGATGATATAGGCAACGGACGCGGGCTTGACGCCCTGATAGATACAGGGGAGGTGCGTACACAGGGCTCTTCCAACCTGAATGAAATACCTTTGTCACAGATAGAGCCTAATCCGAACCAGCCGCGCCGTGAATTTGACGAAGACGCTTTACGTGAGTTGGCGGTAAGTATAGCGGAGATAGGAATAATCCAGCCGGTGACATTGCGTCAGACGGCTGACGACAAGTATCAGATAATAGCGGGAGAACGCCGTTGGCGGGCATCGCAGATTGCCGGACTCACATCGATACCGGCTTATGTGCGTACGGTGGAGGATGAGAACGTCATGGAGATGGCTCTCGTTGAAAACATACAAAGAGAAGATCTTAATGCCATAGAAATAGCCCTTGCCTATGAGCACCTTTCCGAGACCACGGGAATGACTCAGGAGCGTATTTCGGAACGGGTGGGCAAAAGCCGTACCGCAGTGACGAATTACATGCGTCTTCTGAAACTTCCCGCGCAGGTGCAGATGGCTCTTAAAAATAAGGAAATAGACATGGGGCATGCAAGGGCGTTGTTGGCGCTCGACAGCCCCAGCCAGCAGATAAAGCTCTTTCACGAGATACAGAAGAACGGATATTCCGTACGCAGGGTGGAAGAGATTGTACAGATGTTGAAAAGCGGGGAGTCTGTGCTTGTCGGAAAGAAGACCATAAAGTCAAATACACGGTTGCCGGAAGAGTTTGATATATTGAAGAACCGTCTTTCTGACTTTTTTCATGCTAAGGTGCAAATGACATGTTCTCCGAAAGGCAAGGGAAAGATAAGCATATCATTTGCCAATGAAGAGGAACTCGAGAGAATAATGAATGCGCTTGACAAGGCAGGCAAATAATTCATGTAAAGCGGTGAGACAGGACTTGAATACTTTTTTTTATAGAAACAGTCTCGGAGTGGTGGTCATTGGTTGTATATTGATGGCTGCCACGCTTAATTGTCGGGCACAGGGCCATAATGATACGGTAACGCCTGTTTTTCTGACTTCAACAGACAGCATAGGGAAGGCTGTCGGCAAAGCTGATTCTATAGAGGTCGTGTCGACAGTCGGCAAGGAGGCGCTTTCCACAGCCTATGCCGATTCCGTAAGGCTTGTGGACAACATACACCGAAATATGGCGGCATGGCATCCTGACCCGCAGAGGGCGCTGTGGATGGCCTTGGTGTTGCCGGGGGCAGGACAGATATATAACAGAAAATACTGGAAGCTTCCTATCATATACGGCGGATTCATGGGATGTCTGTATGCCATGAACTGGAACAACATGATGTATAAGGATTATTCACAGGCCTATCTGGATATCATGGACGATGACCCCAATACAGCCAGCTACAATAAATTCCTTCATTTGGGGAAAAAGATAGACAGTTCGAATGAGGAAAGATACAAGCGGATATTCAAAAGCAGGAAAGACAGGTATCGCAGATGGCGTGACATGAGTTTCTTCTGTATGTTGGGAGTATATGCGTTGTCGGTGATAGATGCCTATGTAGATGCGGAACTATCCGAATTTGACATATCAAAAGACCTTAGCCTGAGAGTTGAGCCGGCGGTGATGACTGTTGACGGCCGGAAGTCGGTGACAAATATCGGGGCGGCGTCATTCGGATTGAACTGCAGCCTGCGGTTCTGACACCACCCTTATGCGGTATGATGGGAATCACCTTATTTTAATATAACACATACAATTCTTTAAAAAGACAATAGAGAATTTACAATGAATAAGAAAACAATCATTATAGCAGCGATGCTCTTTGTCGGAAACAGTGTCGTGCAGGCACAGACCGGCAATGATACAGATAAGGAAATAACGGTTAAAGACCAAAAGGGAAACGATGAGGTTATTGAGGTTCCCGAGGCAATGTCGTATGACCTTGACAGCCTGATGAACCTGTATATGTCCAAAACATATCTCAATGATGATAATGACTGTAATATGAAGGATGTGAATCCTGTGTTTGAGAAGGATGTGTATATAGACAGGCTAAGCCGGATTCCCGCGATAATGGAGATGCCTTATAACGATGTGGTGCAGAAGTTCATAGACCGCTACAGCGGCCGCCTGCGTCATTCTGTAAGCTATATGCTTGGCGCGTCAAACTTCTATATGCCTATTTTTGAAGAAGCCCTTGAGGCATACGGACTGCCGCTGGAGCTGAAGTATCTGCCTATAATAGAGTCGGCTCTTAATCCGAATGCCGTATCACGCGTGGGGGCGACAGGTCTGTGGCAGTTTATGCTGGCGACAGGCAAGCGCTACGGTCTGCAGGTGAACACGCTTGTGGATGAGAGACGCGACCCGATAAAGTCGTCTTATGCGGCGGCGCATTATCTCAGCGACTTGTATAAGATATTCGGTGACTGGAATCTGGTGATCGCGGCTTATAATTGCGGACCATCACAGATAAACAAGGCCATTCACCGCTCAAAGGGCGAGAAGGACTATTGGAAGATATATCCTTATCTTCCGAAAGAGACAAGGGGCTATGTGCCGGCGTTCATTGCCGCAAACTATATCATGACTTATTATTGTGAGCATAATATATGTCCGATGACTACACGTCTGCCGGATAAGGCCGATACGGTCATGGTCAGTAGGAACGTCCATCTGCAGCAGATTGCCGATGTTTGTAATATCGATATGGAACAGCTTAGGGCCTTGAATCCGTTATATAGAAAAGACATCGTTCCGGGAGCAACGGAAAAAGCATATATAAGGCTTCCTCAGACTGACGTGGGAAAGTTCATAGACCTTGAGGACTCTGTGTATAATTATAAGGCGGACATACTGCTTGGTGGCAAACGCGCGGTTGTAGAGGTCAGTGAAGATAATGTAAGCTCTACAAGAAGCTCTTCGGTGAAGAGCCGCAGGTCGCGTTCTTCCAGAAGCAGGACTTCCGGGGCGAAGACCATTACCATAAAGAGTGGAATGACATTGTCTGAAATAGCGAAGAAACATGGTACCACCGTAACCAAACTGAAAAAACTCAATGGCATAAAAGGTACAAGCATAAGGGCCGGGAAGAAACTTAGGGTAAGGTAGAAGACAAGCGTTAAATCATAAAAATCTTGAGACTATGGATGATGAGCAGAAAAAACGCGAAGAGGCGGACAATATTCTTATAAATGATGCTTTCCAACATCTTATAGATACATATTCGGCATCGAGGCACAGAAAGAAAGTAGATATAATAACCAAAGCTTTCAATTTTGCACGTCAGGCACATAAGGGTGTAAGACGATTGTCGGGAGAGCCATATATAATGCATCCCATCGCTGTGGCTCAGATAGCATGCGAGGAAGTGGGACTCGGTTCTACAAGCATTTGTGCGGCACTGCTTCACGATGTTGTGGAGGACACGGATTTCACAACGGAAGACATCGAGAACATCTTTGGCGCAAAGGTCGCCCAGATCGTTGACGGGCTGACAAAGATAAGCGGAGGTATTT
The DNA here is from genome assembly GCF_013166605.1 of Xylanibacter muris. Lineage (GTDB taxonomy): Bacteria > Bacteroidota > Bacteroidia > Bacteroidales > Bacteroidaceae > Prevotella > Prevotella muris. The sequence goes on along the minus strand of NZ_JABKKF010000003.1, from coordinate 55,542 downwards.
TCGGAGACCAGGCATCCGCACAGGCCGAGAATTTCAAGAAGCTGCTGCTGACAATGAGTGACGACATACGTGTGATACTCATCAAGATTTGCGACCGTCTTCATAACATGCGTACCTTGGCGAGCCAGGCGGCAAACAAACAGTATAAGATTGCCGGAGAGACATTGTACATATATGCTCCGTTGGCAAACCGCCTCGGACTGAACAGGATAAAGACAGAACTGGAGAATCTCAGTTTCCGTTACGAACATCCTGACGAGTATTTGAGGATTGAGGAGAAACTCGCTTCCACACAGGCGTCAAGACACACACTTTTCGACCAGTTTACGGCACCGATAGAAAAAGTGCTGAAAAGCCAGGGGGTGGAGTATGTGATAAAGGAGCGTGTGAAAAGTCCTTATTCCATCTGGAACAAGATGCAGCGCAAGCATGTCACATTTGAAGAGATATACGACATTCTTGCCGTAAGGATTGTATTTACCCCGAAGGAACGTGACAATGAGATTAACGAATGTTTCAATATATATGTGGCAATAAGCAAGCTGTACAATATACATCCCAATCGTCTGCGTGACTGGCTTAACCATCCCAAGGCTAACGGCTATCAGGCCTTGCACGTGACATTGATGTCGAAGCAGGGCAAATGGATTGAGGTGCAGATAAGGTCTGACCGTATGGATGAGATTGCCGAGCAGGGCTTTGCCGCACATTGGAAATATAAGGAGGGTGGAGAGATTGAATTTACTGAAGACGAGAATGAACTTAATGAATGGCTTCATACAATAAAAGAGATACTCGATGATCCGCAGCCTGACGCAATGGATTTCCTTGATGCCATAAAGCTTAATCTTTTTGCTTCCGAAATATTCGTGTTTACTCCAAAGGGAGAAATAAAAACCATGCCGGCCGGTTCCACGGCACTTGACTTCGCGTTCTCTATACATACTTTTCTTGGCAGCCATTGTATAGGGGCGAAGGTGAACCACAAACTTGTGCCGTTGAGTCATAAGCTTCAGAGCGGTGATCAGGTGGAGATTCTTACCAGCAAGGCGCAACACGTGCAGCCGTCATGGATAAACTTTGTCAGTACGGCGAAGGCAAAGGCGAAGATACAGGCTATTCTGCGACGTGACGGCAGACAGATACAGAAGCAGGGAGAGGAAGTGCTGATGAGTTTTCTTAAGGCTAATGATATAGAATACAGCAATACCGTGGCAGGGGTCCTGGCTGCTTTCCATGATATTGACAAGCGTGACGACTTCTTTCAGGCTCTTGGCGAAAAAACGATATTGCTCGGCGAGAGTGATGTGAATGAGCTTAAGGGGAAGAAGAAAAGAAAAAAGGTGCCGAACCTTCAAAGCTGGAAGAAATATGTTCCTTTCCTTGGTAATTCCAAAAGCGGTAAGGATATTGGAGAAGAAAGACAGTTGTTTGTCGTGCCGGACAAGTTCAACAGGAAGAAGCCTATCTACATTACCGATGATAACATCACGCAATACAAGTTCATGCACTGTTGTCATCCCATTCCGGGTGATGATGTGCTTGGGTTTATTGACAACAAGAAACAGGTGGAGATACATAAAAGGTCGTGTCCTGTAGCAGCCAAGTTGAAATCCGGTTATGGCAACCGTATTCTTGATGCGAAGTGGGATATGCACAAAAAACTGTTTTTTGATGCGACGATACAGATACGCGGTATTGATCGCATAGGACTTCTGAACGAAGTGACGCAGGTTATTTCCCGTCAGCTCAATGTGAATATCCACAAGGTGAACATTGTATGCGACAATGAAATTTTTACCGGAGTGGTGGACTTGAGGGTGCATGACCGTGAAGACATGAAGAAAATCATTAACAACCTGAAGAAGGTGGATGGGGTTCAGGAAGCTGTGCAGATAATGTAGCAAATTATTTTTGAGGCCTCATGCGAGATATGGGATGCATGGGGATACTTTATGTAAATACCTAAAATAACCGAAACAATGAAAAGAAAATTATTACTGACATTTTTTGCTCTCATGACGATGCTCGCCGTCTCTGCGGCAAACAAGTATGACAACCCTGATACAATTGTCGTGGCGCGCGACGGAACGGGAGAGTTCCGCAACATCGCTGATGCAATAGAGGTATGCAGGGCATTTATGGACTACCATAAAGTGATATATGTGAAGAAAGGCACATATAAGGAAAAACTTGTAATCCCGCAGTGGCTGGATAATATTGAGATTCTTGGAGAGGACCGCGACAATACTGTCATAACATGGGACGACCATGCAAATATCAAGACAATGGAGAGACCGGGCGGTATAGGTACTTTCCGTACATACACATTAAAAATAGAAGGTAATGGCATAACCCTGAAGAATATCACGGTAGAGAACAACTCTCCCAGGATGGGACAGGCTGTGGCATTGCATACCGAAGGAGACCGTCTGGTGTTTATAAACTGCCGGTTTCTCGGGCATCAGGATACCGTATATACCGGTACGGCCGGTGCACGGCTGCTTTTCCACAGCTGTTATATCGAAGGGACAACAGACTTTATCTTCGGCCCTTCAACGGCATGGTTCGAGAATTGCACCATCTGCTGCAAGGCGAACTCTTATATTACGGCCGCGTCTACTCCAAAAGACATTCCATTCGGTTATGTGTTCAATAATTGCCGCATAACCGCAGACACCGGTGTGACGAAGGTTTATCTCGGACGTCCGTGGCGCGACTATGGCTATACGTTGTTCATGGATTGTGACATGGGGGGATTTATCCGTGCCGAAGGATGGCATCATTGGCAGAAGAACCGCGAGCAGACAGCGCGTTATATGGAATATAACAATAGGGGAGAGGGGGCGAATGCCGCTTCGCGTGTGGCATGGAGCCGTCAGCTCACTAAAAAGGAGGCCCGTAAAATAACGATGAAGGCTGTGTTCGCCAGAACAGACAATTGGGAACCTGTCGTTTCAACGAAGATAGGGAAGTAATTGGGGGATATAATAGATTCAAAATGAGGATACGTATATTATTTTGTTTGTTGGTATTTATTCTTCTTGATGCTGTATCTGTTTCTGCCCAGTCGGCTCAGCCTACAGATTATTATCTGTACAATATAATAACATTAGACTGTAATTTGAAGCAGGAACGGATAACGGTTACTGTAGATGACGGAGTGTCGATAGAAAAGTTGCATGATTCCTCCGGAGATATAGTTGTTTTTAAGACTCCTGCTGCGGCACTGATGTTTATTATGTATAATGGATGGGAGTTGTATAAAGAATTTTCTTCTGTCGGTGGTGCCGGCAATTCTTATTCAGGTACAGGAAGTGTTGATATTGATACAGTATATCATTGGATAATAAGGAAACCATGTACTAAGGATGATTTTGTTAATGCCGTAGCAAATGGAATTAAAGGAGTGAAATAACATAATAATACGACTAAAGTAAAAAGCGTCAAACCCAATTCAAATGAGTTTGACGCTTTTTATACTATATCCTATGAGCAGGATTTTTATATGTATTGTGTATAATATGTTTGATTACAACTGTGCGAGTTCAATCACTTTGTCGATGGCTGCGCTGAGGCCGTCGGCATTCTTGCCTCCGGCTGTTGCATAATGAGGCTGTCCGCCGCCACCGCCCTGGATGAGTCTGGCTGCTTCACGCACCATATTCCCGGCATTGAGATTATGGTTTTCCACCATGTCCTCACTTAGCATAATGCTAAGCATCGGTTTGCCGTGATCTATCGAGCCTATTATGCACAAGAGATTCTCTGCTACAGCCTGGCGGATTTTGAATACAAGGTCTTTAGCTCCTTGCGCCGACATTGGAAGTACGGCGGTTATGACTGTTGTTCCGTTGATGTTTCTTGCTTTTTCCAAAAGAGATGTCTTTGTGCGTTCTATCGTCTGCGCGTGGAACTGGTCAATCTCTTTTTTCATTGTGTCGTGTTCCTCGATATATTTGCTTATAACCCCCTGCAGGTCTTTTGCATTGTTGAATAATGAGCGTATTGCTTTCAGACCGTCCTCAATATTATACATGAGTTCCTCACATTCCTTGCCGGTTTTGGCCTCGATACGGCGGATGCCGGCTGCAACGCTGCTTTCGCTTATTATTTTGAACATGCCGATGTGGCCTGTTGCCTGGGCGTGTATACCTCCGCAGAACTCACAACTCGGACCGAAACGCACTACACGTACCTTGTCACCGTATTTCTCACCGAACAGTGCTATTGCACCGAGCTTCTTTGCTTCTTCCAAAGGAGTGTCACGGTGTTCGTCGAGCGGAATGTTCTGACGTATCATGTCATTCACAATACGTTCGACCTTGCGCAAGTCCTCATCGCCTACTTTCTCAAAGTGAGAGAAGTCGAACCTTAGTGTGTCCGCGCTCACATAAGAGCCTTTCTGCTCTACATGATCACCGAGCACCTGTTTCAAGGCATAGTCGAGCAAATGGGTTGCTGTATGGTTGGCTGCGCTTCCGGCGCGCTTGTCAATGTCCACGCATGCCATGAAATCGGCTGTGGGGTCTTTGGGAAGTTCCTTTACGATGTGTATGCTTTGGTTGTTTTCACGCTTTGTGTCTATTATCTCAACAGTTTCGTTCTCGCTTACGAGCACACCGCTGTCACCTACCTGTCCGCCCATCTCACCGTAGAAGGGAGTGTTGTCAAGAACAAGCTCATAATAAGTGTTCTTCTTCTGTGTGACCTTGCGGTAACGCATGATGTGGCATTCGTATTCGGTGAAGTCGTAGCCTACAAACTTCTGTTCACCCTGCAATATTTCGACCCAATCGCTGTTTTCCACTGCAGCGGCATTTCTTGCGCGTGCCTTCTGTTTCTGCATTTCCTCATCGAACTGCTTCTCGTCTACAGAGAAACCGTTTTCACGGCATATCAGCTCAGTGAGGTCAAGTGGAAAACCGTATGTGTCGAACAGGCGGAAAGCCTGCACACCGTCAAGTTCGGTCTTGCCGTTTTCCTTCATATCGTCCATTGCGGCATTCAGCAAGCCTATACCTTTCTCAAGTGTACGCAGGAAAGAATCCTCTTCCTCTTTGATTACGCGTGTGATGAGTTCTCTTTGTGCCGTCAGTTCAGGATAAGCGGCTCCCATCTCGTTTATGAATATGGGTAGCAGTTTATATATAAATGCCTCTTTCTGTTCAAGGAACGTGTATGCGTATCGTACCGCACGGCGAAGAATACGTCTGATGACGTATCCGGCCTTGGCGTTTCCGGGGAGCTGTCCGTCAGCGATAGAGAACGATACTGCACGCAGATGATCGGCAATCACGCGCATCGCCACATCAGTATTCTCGTCCTTACCGTATTCCATACCGGAAAGGCGTGAGATTTCTTTTATTATAGGCTGGAAGATGTCGGTATCATAGTTAGAGTGTTTGCCCTGCATGGCACGTACCAGACGTTCGAATCCCATACCGGTATCAATCACATGCATAGGCAGTGGTTCAAGGCTTCCGTCAGCCTTGCGGTTGAACTGCATGAACACAATGTTCCATATTTCGATAACCTGAGGGTTGTCCTTGTTCACCAGTTCACGTCCCGGTACGAGTGCCTTTTCTTCCGGTGTACGTGAGTCGAGATGTATTTCAGAGCAAGGTCCGCAAGGTCCTGTATCACCCATTTCCCAGAAATTATCGTGTTTGTTGCCATTAATGATATGGTCGGCCGGGACATGCTTTGCCCAGTAGGATGCCGCCTCATCGTCACGTGTGAGGTTTTCTTCCTCCGAGCCTTCAAAAACAGTGACATATAAATCTTCGGGATTGAGATGCAGCACATCCACCAGATATTCCCATGCATAGTCTATGGCCCCCTCCTTGAAATAGTCTCCGAAGCTCCAGTTGCCGAGCATTTCAAACATTGTGTGGTGATATGTATCGTGTCCTACTTCTTCCAGGTCGTTGTGTTTTCCGCTTACACGCAGGCATTTCTGTGAATCGGCGCGCCGGCGCGGCTCCGGTTCGCGTGTACCGAGAATGATATCTTTCCATTGATTCATGCCGGCATTGGTAAACATAAGTGTTGGATCGTCTTTTATTACCATTGGTGCAGACGGCACAATGGCGTGTCCTTTCGACTCAAAATACTTCTTGAATGAGTCGCGGATTTCATTTGCAGTCATCATAAGTTATTTATCTAATATTCAAAAAATCCTTTTAAAAGTTTTGCAAAGATACTTTGTTTTAGTTATATTTGCAAATGTTTTAATAACAGATTTGATAAAACAGAGGAAAACATGGCGCTTAATCATGATAAAAACTTTAAGCTTTACTTTTCCATAAGTGAGGTGGCCAAAATGTTTGATGTAAATGAAAGCACACTCAGATATTGGGAGCAGGAGTTTCCTTATCTGAAACCCAAGACAAAAGGTGCAAGCAAGGTAAGGCAGTATTCGGAAAAGGATATTGAACAGATAAGACTTATACATAATCTGGTTAAAGTGCGTGGGTTCAAGCTTGCTGCGGCAAAGAAGATAATAAACTCCAACCGTGACGGGGCAGACAAGACAGCAATGGTGCTTGAGCGTCTCAATTCAATAAAGGAAGAGTTGGCGGCAATGAGAAAGCAGCTTGATTTACTGACATGAGCATTCCCGTGTCCTGACAGAATAGTTTTCCGTTGATATACAGATAAAAACGGCTTGTTAATACATCCTGACATCATCCATTTGTATTAATAAGCCATTTTTTATTGTAACCGTGACATTTGATGTCCTGTCGTATATGTCCCTAATATATAAGGATTGTTTATTCCTCAAGATATACCATTATGCTTCCGCTGAGCTGGCGCAATGATATTTCGCATAGTTTTGTATTATACTCAGCCTCAAGAATGCGTTCCTCTGTGTCGAGCAGGCTCTGTTGCGCCTCGCGCATTTCAATGCCGGAGAGGTCGCCGAGCATATAGCGTTCGTATGCTATGTAGTGGTTTTCCTGTGCAGTGAGAAGGTTTTGGCGTTCGAGTGCCAGCAGCCTAAGATTGTTTTGATATGCCTGCCACAGGTCGGCAAGGTCGGCTTTCAGCGATTGCTCGAGGCTTTGTTGTGCGAGTTCGGCATTTTCTATGTTTATTTTAGCATTGCGGCGTTCGCTGCGCTTGTTTCCGTCGAAAATATTCAGTCCAATCTTCACTCCGAAGTCTGCTCCCCAGTTGTCTCTTGTCTTTGTGCTTCCCGTGCCGTAGATGTTGTGTGAGTAGTTGTATCCCGCTCCTAACTTTATATACGGGAAGTCGCGGCTGCGTATGCTTTTGAGATCAAGTTCTGCCAATGTCCTGTTCTGTGCGGCCTTTATAAGTGATGCGTTGTTGCGCAGGGTGGTGCTCCAAAGGGTGTCGAACGTAAGATCTGTAGTTACGTTTATTGCGGTGTCGCGTACTGTAAGACGGCTTTCAAGGTCTTTTACAGCCATCAGGCTATATAGTCTGATGCGTGATGAGGCAAGGAGCTCATGCTGCTTCACGCTCTGTGCGCTGTCTGCGTTGAAGTCTACCTGTGCCTGTTGCATGTCAAGGCGCGACGCACTGCCTATGCTGTATCGTTCGAGCACTATGCGCAGCCGTTCCTTCGACAGGGCTACGGCATGGTTGAGGTTGCGCATTCTTATATGCTGCTGTATGAAATTGTAGTATTCGGCTGTAAGGTCGGCAACATAGTCTTCGATGGCGATGCGAGTCTGTGTGGCACTTTGCCTGCGAAGCTCTTGAAGCCTTTTATAGTTTGTCTGAATCTTAAAACCGTCAAATACAGTCCATTCGGCATTCAGACCGGCCGACAGCGTATGGTCGATGGTATTGCGGTTTTTGGTGACATCGCCTGTCCCGCGTGCAGTAGTGTTGCGGTTATATGCCGAACCGTCGTATCCGGTGTTTGCTGTTATTGTCGGAAGATATCCGGCATTGGCCCGTGTCGCGCTGTTCTCCGCCATGCGTTCCTCATTCCTTACTATACGCAGGTCATAGTTATTCTTTAATCCTGTTGTTATGAACAACGGGAGTGAGGCCACTTCCGGTTTCACAGGTGTGTCTTGTGCGTATAAGGAGTTGGCTGGAGCCAATACTGCAAGTATTGACATTATATATGATATTGTCAGTATGATAAATCTCATTTGCTGTCTTTTTTAGATTGGTTCGTTGAGATGTATGAGTATATTGCCGGCACGATGAACATTGTGAGAAGCGTTGATATGAGCATTCCGCCTACTACGGCCGTGCCCATTGCAATGCGTCCGTTGCAGCCTTCACCTGATGCAAACATCAGCGGAAGCAGGCCGAGGATGGTTGATACGCTTGTCATGAGGATAGGGCGTAGACGCTGTGTGGCCGCTTCGCGTATGGCTGTAATCTTATCCTCGCCGGCTTTTTGTCGCTGATTTGCAAACTCTACTATTAAAATACCGTTTTTGGCCACAAGCCCGATGAGCATAATGATTCCTATCTGGCTGAAAATGTTCATTGTCTGTCCGCCGACAGACATGAATATTAGTGCTCCGCAGATTGCCAAAGGCACGGTGAGCATTATGATGAACGGATCCTTGAAACTTTCAAACTGTGCCGCAAGAATAAGATATATGAGCAGCAAGGCAAGGCCGAATGCGAAAAGCAGGCTTGATGAACTTTCGCGGAACTCTTTGGAGTCGCCTGCAAGTGCCGTACGGAAAGTGTCGTCGAGTGTTTCTTTGGCAATCTTGTCCATGGCGTCAAGTCCTTCGCCGATGGTCTTGCCGTCAGCCAGACCTGCAGATATTGTGGCAGACACGAAACGGTTGTAGCGGTATAGTTTCGGAGGCGCCACATCTTCTGTAAGCTCAACAAGGTTTTCCATCTGTATCATCTTTCCGTCTGAAGACCTCATGTATATGGCTTTAAGATTGTTCGGGTCGTTTCTCTGCTGTCTGTTTATCTCCCCTACAATCTCATATTGCTTACCGTTCATGTACAGGTATCCCATCCGTTGGCCGCTCAAACCATATTGCAGTGTCTGTGCTATATCCTTGGTGCTGACGCCCATCATGTTTGCCTTTTCCCTGTTTACGCTGAGCCGTACTTCCGGTTTTGAGAATTTAAGGTCTACGTCTGCCATCTGGAATGTCGGGTCATCGTAAACCTTCGCCATAAATTCAGGCAATACTTTTTGCAGTTTTTCAATGTTTGTGGCCTGAAGCACATATTGTACGGGCATAGACCCGCGTCGGCCTCCAAACGTACTTTGCTGCTGTACAAATGCGCGTGCGTCGGTCTTTTTGCGCACTGCCTTTGACAGTTTTTCCGCCACTTCCATCTGGGTGTAGTCGCGGTCTGTAATGTTTTTGAGGGTGATTTGTATGTTGCCGGTGCCTTCTCCCACACGTGCTGTTATAAACTCTGCATCGGGCATGATTGAATCTGCCAGGCGGTTTATGTCTTCAGTATAGTCGCGCATGTATTCGTATGTGACACCTTCCGGTCCGGATGTTCTTATTGTAATGCTTGAGCGGTCTTCAAGTGGCGCCATCTCAGCTGGTATGCTTGTCCACATAAGCACGCATGCGGCAAGTGCGACGCCCATTATTGCCACAGCGGTCCATCTGTGTTTAAGGAATGATGTAAGCCATTTGGAGTATATCCGGTTCATTCCGTCGAAGAACGGCTCTGACTTGCGGTAGAGCCAGTTCTTTTTCTCACGCCTTACAAGAAGCTTTGTTGCGAGCATGGGAGTGAATGTAAGTGCGGCAAACGATGAAATGATGACAGAGCCTGCTACCACAAAGCTGAATTCGCGGAAAAGCCTTCCGGTGGTTCCTTCCATGAAAACTATAGGGAAGAACACAGCCACCAGTGTTATGGTTGTTGATATGACGGCGAAGAAAATCTCTTTGGCACCTTCGATACCGGCCTCAAACGGTTTCATTCCGCGTTCAATACGTATGTATATGTTTTCAGTCATCACTATGGCATCGTCGACCACAAGACCTACGGAAAGAACGACTGCCAGCATTGACAGTACGTTTATGGAGAATCCGCATACGTACATGATGAAGAATGCACCGATGAGTGATACAGGTATCACTATGCAGGGTATGAGTGTGACGCGCCAGTCGCGCAGGAAGAGGAAAATGATGATAATCACCAGAATGAAGGCTTCATACACCGTGGATTCAACTTCGCTGATGGATGCGCGTATGAATTTTGTGTTGTCAAATCCGTAATCGAAATGCACGTCTTCGGGAAGATCTTTCTTCATCTGTTCCATGCGTTTGTGTACGGCATCGGCAATGTTGATATGGTTGGCTCCTGGTTGCGGAACCACTACCACTCCGACCATTGGCACACCGTTCATTTTCATATAGCTCTTTATGTCGCGCGGAGCCAGTTCCGCACGTCCTATGTCGCTAAACCTGACGATGCGTCCGTCTTGTTCCTTGACAACAAGATTGTTGAATTCCTCTGTGGTGTGCATTTGCCCCATTGTCCTGATGCTGAGCTCTGTTGTGTTTCCCTCTATGGAACCTGACGGCAGCTCCACATTCTCCTTATCGAGGGCGCTCTTCACGTCCATGGGTGTTATTCCATAGCCCGACATTCTTACAGGGTCGAGCCATAGTCTCATGCAGTATCGTTTTTCTCCCCATATTGATACGCTCGACACTTCCGGGATTGTCTGTAGTTGTTCCTTCACAGTCAGGTCTGCAATCTCACTCAGTTCCAGTAACGACCGTTTGTCGCTCTGTAATGCAACCATAAGAATAGGCCGTGCGTCAGCATCGGCTTTTGACACTGTTGGCGGGTCGCAGTCGCGTGGCAGCCATCTTTGTGCACGTGACACCTTGTCACGGACGTCGTTGGCTGCTGTTTCGAGGTCGACGGAAAGTTCAAACTCTACTGTTATGCGGCACGACCCCTGCTGGCTGACGCTTGTGAGTGAGCGTATGCCAGGTATGCCGTTGATGTTTTGCTCCAGAGGTTCGGTTATCTGGCTTTCGATAACGTCCGCATTGGCACCCGGATAAGAGCATGATACAGATATGATAGGATTGTCTACAGACGGGTATTCACGTACTCCGAGGGTGGTATATCCGATAAATCCGAACAGGAGGATTATCAGTGTGAGTACGGTGGCCAGTACCGGCCGGCGTATTGACAGCTCAGATATGTTCATGGTTTATTTCTTTATGGATACGATTACTTTCTGGCCCTGCCGCAGCTGCATCGTACCGCTTGTTATCACGGTGTCGCCGATGCTAAGGCCTCGCAGTACCTGCACCTGTGCGTCTGTGCGCAGTCCTTTGGTTATTTTAGCCGGTTCCGCCACTCCGTTTTTATATATGAATACCTTGTCGATGCCCATTTCCGATACAATGGCTTCGCTTGGCACTGCAAGAGTACGGTCGTATTTTTTGGTCGTAAGGTTTACGTTTACATATCGTCCCGGTACGAGTTTTCCGTCCTTGTTTGCATATATAGCCCTGATGGTGTATGTTCTTGTTTCCGGATCAACCCTTGAATCTGAGGCATATACTTCAGCCATGCGCGGTGTGAGGTCGCCCTCGGCTGTAAATGTCAGCGGTGTGCCTTGTGCCAGTGTTCCTGCATATCGCTCCGGCACGCTGAACTCAACTTTCAGCGGGCTTGTCTTGGTAAGTGTGGCTATGGTAGTTGCTGTTGTTGCGAATGCTCCGGCACTTACCTGTCTGAGACCTATTGTGCCGGCAAATGGCGCGCGCAGTTCGGTCTGTGCTATTTGTGCCTTTACTCCGTCTATTTCTGCTTTCAGGGCCGCAAGGTTTGCTTCGGCCTCCTGAAAGGATTCCTTGCTTACGGCCTCTTTTGCCAGAAGGGCTTTGGCACGGTATAGTCTGTCGTTCATAAGTTTCAGCTGTGCTTGTTTCTTGCGCAACTCAGCCTGTAGCGGAGCATCGTTTATTTTGGCAAGAAGCTGTCCTTTTGCCACGTGTGTGCCTTCTCTGAAAAAAATGTCTGTTATTTTGCCGGATGTTTCGAATGACAGGCCTACTTCTTCATCGGGTACAAGACTTCCGCTGACAAATATTCCGTCTGTGAGAGACTGCTCGCTGAGGATGACAGCCCTGACATTTAATGCCTTACCCTGGTCTTTTTTGCCTTTGGCATTTTGTGAGGTGTCTTTCAACTCCGGGTTTTCGTGAGGCATGAATGTTTTTATTCCCAGACCGGCCAGTCCTAATACTACAACGCCGACTATTCCTAATCTTACATATTTATTCATATTTTATTTTTTGACGTGTTATGAAGCGTTTTTATAAAGTATTGTAATATCTTTATTTTGACACATTTTTTATAAGAAGGCTTAATGATACGCCTTTATTAAAAGATTCTTTAACATAAGGATGATGTCAAAAAGGCAATGACGGATGTTTAATCAGTCGTAAAATAAAGTTTTGCCGGTTTCTTAATCTGTACTGCTCCGTTGGTCCTTTGGGCCACAAAGATATTATGACGTAAGACGAAGGTAGTATTCCATAAGAATAAGAAATGGCGGATGACTTCAGGAGAATAATAGATGTTAAAAGTGTATTTGGGCCAAATACACTGTGTATATATGCTGGATACACTGTGTATATATGCTGAATACACTCTGTATTCAGGCCAAATACACTTTTAACATTTGCTGTCTGTCAGATGCGAACCTGTAATCCGTGGCTGTCAGGCTTTGCTTCTGCTTTTAGTGACCATCCATACTCCCGTGAAAACAAGAATGACGGCAAACAGATGAGACAGCTTAAGTGTTCCTATTCCCGTAAGGACGCTTACCGCCACAGCCACTGCCGGCTGTACATAATTATATGTGCTTACCACTGTCGGGCGCAAAGTGTGCTGTCCTATCATGGTGAGGATATATGCGGCGTATGTGCCAATAAGCACAACATAACCCGTCTCGAGCCATGTTTTTACCGGCACCTCGGACCATTCGATAGCGGCTACATGTCTGAACGATAGCGGTAGAATTATGATGGTGGCGTAGGTGAACATCCATTTGTTTATCGTGAACACCGAGTACTTCCGTATCAGAGGGTTGAACAGCGACAAATAGAGTGCGAAGGAAAATTGTGCGAAAAGGCAAAGCAAGTCTCCGCGTATGTCACCGATTTTTGAGCTTGCGGCTGCTGCACTTGTGAGTATAAGTATAAGTGCACCGCTACACCCCATGAGTACCCCGGCAGCTTTCTTGCCGGTTATAGGCTCATGAAGGATTATGGCTGCAAGAATCATTGCGAATATAGGCATTGAGGTCGTCACAATGCTTGCGTTGATGGGTGATGTAATGCTGAGACCTATGGTATAGCAACACTGGTTGAGCACAAGTCCGAACAGTCCGGCCGGGGCGAACATAAGTATGTCGCGCAGGGGGACGTGTTCCTTGGGTGTAAACAGCGATGTTATCCAAAAGAGCGTTGCGGCTCCTGTAACCCGGAATGTGACCATGTCTATTCCTGTGATACCGTGTGTCATGGCATCTTTTCCAAGTGGAGCCATAAGCCCCCAGAATGCGCATGCTAAAAACATGCTGATGTGTGCTTTCAACTGTTGTCTGTCATCCATATCATGCTATTATTAAAAACAATCCTGAATACGTTTATATCTGTTGTGGAATGCTGTGCAAAATTAATTATAAAAAAGTGGTTTGCGGATTCTTTTCTGTTGTTTTTTTATAAAAAACATTTCCATTGGTCTGCATACTGGAAAAAAACACTATCTTTGTATATCTTTGCTTATTCATTGATACATAACTAAAAAACCTACATATATGCAGAAATATGCTGATTATATAGAGCAGATAGAGATAGAGTCGCTGTGGAGCGGCATACGTCATATAGTATGGAATCTTGATCCTAAGGTAAACATTCTCAGTGGTGTGAACGGAGTGGGAAAGAGCACAATACTGAATAAGGTCGTAAAAGGACTTATGCAGGGAGGTGAGTTCCCGAGTCATTTGCTTAAGGGGGTGCATATAAAGGTTGTGCCTGAGGATGCAAAATGGATAAGGTATGACGTGATACGCAGCATTGACCGTCCGCTTATGTCGGGTGATTCTATGAAAAAGATTGTCGATGTGACTGTTGCCACAGAGCTTGACTGGCAGTTGTATATGCTTCAGCGCAAATATCTGGACTATCAGGTGAATATCGGCAACAGGATAATATCCGTGCTCCAGGGCGGCAGCACGGATGCGGCCATAAAGGCCCAGGAACTGTCAAGGCCGAAGTTGTTGTTTCAGAATCTTATAGACGAATTGTTTGCGGAGACAGGCAAGAGGCTTATACGTACGAAAAATGAGATTGCCTTCACGCAGATAGGAGAGGAGCTTCTTCCGTATCAGCTGTCGAGCGGGGAGAAGCAGATGCTTGTCATTTTGCTTACTGTGCTGATAGAGGACAACCTGCCATACGTGCTGTTTATGGATGAGCCGGAAATAAGTCTGCATATTGATTGGCAGCAAAAACTGATAGACATGATTCTGCAGCTAAATCCCAATGTTCAGATTGTGCTTACAACCCATTCTCCTGCCGTGATAATGGGAGGATGGATAGACAAGGTGACTGAAGTGAGTGACATAACTCTATAAGGTTTATGGGCAGAAGGCTTAGGGATAATATCTCGTCGCAGTATGTAGAGGCGGCAAACAGGCTCAGGTCTAAGAAGGCAAGGCGGAAGATTGTGGCATACGTTGAAAGCTATGAAGACATTTTCTTCTGGCGCACGGTGTTGGGCAGATTCGAGGACAGCACCCGTTATTTTGAGGTTATGCTCCCCTCTCACGGAAAATTAAAGCGTGGCAAGAAGTCTGTGCTGATGAATCTTGTGGGAAATATGGTTGGTGAGAATATCCTCGCCTGTGTCGATGCAGACTATGATTATATGTTGCAGGGAAAAACCGAAGGATCGTCACAGATTCTTAACAATCCGTATGTTCTCCATACATACGTTTATGCCATTGAGAACTATCAGTGTTATGCTCCCGGGCTGCATAACGTTGCCGTGATGGTGACACTGAACGATCATGATATATTTGATTTCGGGGAATATCTTGCACTGTATTCCGAAGCATTCTTTCCTTTGTTTGTATGGTCGGTATGGATGTACCGTACCGGATATCATGGCAGTTTCTCCATTTCCGATTTCTGTCATGTGATAGATCCCGGCAGTTTTAGTATAGACAATCCATACGTTTCAATACAAAATGTGAGACGTAAGGTAAACCGGAGAATCGCCCAGCTCAAGAGTGCCTTTCCGCTTGCAAAAGAATCTTATTTAAGTCTTAAGGCAGAGATTCTAAGCCTTGGGGTGAAGCCTGAGACTGCATATCTTTATATCCAGGGGCATCATCTTTTCGATGTTGTTGTGGTTCCTATAATGAATAAGGTTTGCAGCCGTCTGCGTCAGGAGCGTGAGAATGAGATTCACCGTACGGCCACTCATAATACCCAGATGCGTAACGAATTGTCGTGTTACGAGAAAAGCATAGAAGACATACGCTCAATGTTGAAAAGAAATACCGGCTATACGGACGCTCCGGAATTTAAGAAACTTCTTGAGGATGTCGGGCGGGCGATAGGCGATGTGAAGGCGCACACCGGTGAGACAAGGGAATGATTCTTGCTGTCCCACCGGTATGTGTATGTTCAATGATGTTTATTTTATATCAAACGTATGTCTCAATGAATTTCACATTGCCGCTTATATGTACAGTGTTGTCCCATGCCGGCAGCAAAACAGTTTCCCCCTCATTGAACGTATATACGTTTCCTTTCTCGTCTGTTATAGTTCCGTCTCCGTTTATACATATTAATATGACAAAGCTGTCGAGCTCGGAATAGTCGAGTGTCATTGCCTCTTTCATGTCGTATACGGATGTGGTGAAATGTTTGCACGAAATAAGTGTCACACCCTCATTCTCTTTTGCTTTATAATGTGTGCGGTAGTCAGACTCTACATTGTAGTCGATGCATTCGGCCGCCTCAGCGGTGTGGAGTTGTCGCAGGCATCCGTTGCTGTCTTTTCTGTTGAAATCGTATATACGGTAGGTTATGTCGCTTGTCTGCTGGATTTCCAGGAGAAAGCATCCTGCACCTATACTGTGGATGCGTCCGGCAGGGATGAAGAAACAGTCGCCTTCTGCAACGTCATATTCACTTATTACATCACAGATAGAATTGTCTTTTACATGTTTCCGATACAGTTCCGGAGTAATCCCGTGCGACAGGCCGCTCCGGAGCTTTGCATTGACAGTGGATTTAAGTATATACCACATTTCTGTCTTTCCATGTTCCTTTCCATGTTTTCTTGCCGTTTCGTCATCTGGATGAACCTGTATGGACAGGTCTTTCCTTGCGTCGATGAATTTTATGAGTAGGGGAAATTCATTTCCAAAGCATTCGTAGTTATCTTTTCCTATCAGTTCGCCTTTAAGCTCGGACACCAGTTCGTTCAGCTTTCTTCCTTTATATTCCCCATCGTGGACAACAGACTCATTATCCTTAACTCCGGAAATCTCCCAGCTTTCGCCCACATTATCGATGTCGTATGTAATGTGTTTGATTTCCTTGATCCTGTTTCCTCCCCATATTGTCTGCTTAAGCAGTGGTTCGAATTTAATCACATGCATCTTTTCCATTTTTCTTCTTTTCCTTTTCTTATGTAGTAAAATCTTCTTCAGTTGTCTTTCCAGAAACTCCTTGTGAACAGTACGAGAACTGTCATTATTTCAAGTCGTCCCATTAGCATGAGCAGTGAGCATACCCAGGTGACGCTGTCGGGCAGTGAACTCCACGACATGACCGGCCCTATCTGTGTACCCAGTGTCGGGCCTACATTGCTCATGCAACTTAACGATATTGTTATTGCGTTGGTATTGTCAATTCCTATCACAATCATTATTGTTGCTGCAATCAGCGACATTAAAACATATAAGGCAAAGAACGCGAACAGCGATGTAATGTTTGATTGCGGTACGCTCAGCCCGTTTACCTTTACCGGCAGTACTGCGTTCGGATGGAGTATGTGCTTGAATTCGTTTATCATGATTTTCAGTGTCATTACTCCGCGTATACATTTGAATCCTCCACTTGTAGATCCGGCGCATGAGCCGATGAACATACATACACCGAGAATCACCCATGTTATATGAGGCCATGCACCGGCATCATCGTTGAACAGTCCTGTGGTTGTGATAAAGGATACCACTTGGAACAATGCGCTTCGGAAGGCACGCTCGAGGTCATAGCCGAGGTTGGAAATAAGCAGATACATTATCCATACAGTTGCCACGGTTATTATTATGCAGTACATGCGGAATTCGGAGTTTGCGGCAATTTCTCTTAGTTTCAGCTTGAATACGCAAGTATACAGCAATACGAAATTTATTCCGGAAAGGAATTGAAACAATATTCCGAGGTATTCAATAAGTGGTGTCTGGAAATATGCCGTGCTGTCGTTGTGAGTTGAGAACCCTCCTGTGGCTGTAGTTGACATTGAGTAGTTCACACTGTCGAACAGACTCATGCCCGCAAGCCAGAAAGCCAGCATGCATGCAAGTGTGAGAAACAGATATATGGACCATATCCATTTCGCGCTTGTGCTTAGTCTGGGATGCATTTTTGATTTTATAGGCCCTGTGGTCTCAGCCGCAAATACCTTCATGCTTCCTCCCACCATCGACGGGAGTACGGCAATGGTGAAGAATACTATTCCAAGTCCGCCTATCCATTGTGTAAGCGAACGCCAGAAAAGTATGCCGTGAGGCAGTGCTTCCACATCGTCTATGATGCTTGCGCCTGTGGTGGTGAATCCAGACATTGTCTCGAAATAGGCATCTGCAATGTTTGTAATATATCCTCCGGTTACAAACGGCAGCATGCCGAAGAAACTGAATACTACCCATGTGGCTGTCACTACAAGATAGGCGTCGCGCCGGCTCAGGTTGTTGTCTGCGTTACGTCCGAAGTAGCGGCATACGAGTCCTGCGGATATTGTAAATGTCATGGAAATGAGAAAAGCCATGATGTCATCTTCCTTATAGTATAAGGACACCATTACACAACTCAGCATGAATATGCTTTCAAGGTGAAGAAGCTGGCCTATGATTTTCCAGATGATTTTAAAGTTCAGCATTTCTGACGTTTTTGTTTTGTATGGGGGCAGGCTGTTCCCGTTTGTTCATGTTTAAAGGAATTTCCTCGGCTTGAAGAATTTCTCGACCTTTTTCAGGTTATGCTTATGGCAGAACACCATTACCGAGTCACCTGCCTGTATCTGTGAATTGCCGTTGACAAGCATTCCCACATCGTTTCTTACAAGTCCGCCTATAGTCATGCCAAATGGCAGTCCGAGATTTTTTACAGGCTTTTTGGTGACGGGTGAATTTTCTGCGGCTGTGAATTCGGCCACATCGGAATCTGCGGTCATGAGTGAGCGCATGTTTGTCACGTTTGCATCTATCATCATCTGATATATGTGTGCCGCGGCCACTGTCTTTTTGTTTATTATAGTACCGATGTCGAGGCTTTCTGCCATGCTTACATAGTCGAGGTTTTCAACCATTGCTATGGTTTTCCCCACTCCCATTCGCTTTGCCGACAGGCATGCCAGAATGTTTGTCTCTGCATTGCCGGTAAGTGCCACGAAGGCCTGGGTGTTTTTTATTCCTTCTTCCGTGAGCAGTTCAATGTCGCGCCCGTCACCGTGTATCACCATCGTGTCGTTGTCGCTTAATAGCAGGTTGAGTTTCTCACAGCGTTTTTCATCTTTCTCTATTATCTTCACGTTCATGTAATCGGGGGTGATAAGCGCTGCCCTTACGGCTGTTTTCCCTCCGCCCATGATTATTACGTTTTTCACATCAGCATAATGCTCCTTTCCCGATATTTTTCGTATGTATGGAATATAATCGACTGTTGTCATGAAATACGCCATATCAAGATTTTTGAGCACATCATTTCCCCCTGGAATAATGGTGTCGTTTTCACGTTTTATGGCCACTATGTGGTAGGGGTCGTCCGGTCCGCACAGTTCGCGTAATGGTTTGTTGAGAATTTCGCACGTTTCCCTGAGCTTTACGCCCAACATTACCAACTCACCGTTGTGCACATCCCATCGCTGCCGTACCCAGCTCATCTTAAGACCGTTGTTTATGTCTTGAGCTGCAAGCACTTCCGGATAGATGAGTGAGTCTATCCCTATATTCTTGAAAAATGGAATAAGCTTTTTGGAAAGATATTCGTAGTTGTCTATTCTTGCTACGGTTTTCTTTGCCCCGATGTTGTGGGCAATGATGCATGCGTTCATGTTCCGGCTTTCGTCCGGTGTGACGGCAACGAACAGTGCGGCATTTCCCACACCGGCATCCTCAAGCACCTTTATGCTTGTCGGTGAGCCTTGCATGGTCATTATGTCATAGTCGCTTGCCATGGTTCCGAGCCGTTCAGGGTGTTCGTCAATGAGTGTACAGTCCTGATGGTCTCTTGACAGGAGTTTTGCAAGGTGTGTTCCGGTGGCACCTGCTCCGGCTATAATAATCTTCATGTCAGTTTCTTTAATTCTGTCTTTATGCTTTCCTTGTCTATTCCCGCTATTTTCCAGAGTTCCTCCACAGTTCCGTGCTCGATGAAACTGTCGGGAAGTCCCATTCGCACAATTCTTGTCTGATGGCCGTGGTCGGCCATCCATTCAAGTATGGCAGAGCCGAAGCCTCCGTTTCTCACACCGTCTTCCACTACGATTATAGCGGGGAACTTTTTTGCCGCCTCTTCCAATAGGTTGTTGTCGAGCGGTTTTACAAACCTCATGTCGTAGTGGGCGGCAGTGAATCCAGTATACTCGCGTTCGGTTTCAGATATGGCTTCCGCCACGGTGTTTCCTATAGGTCCGAGTGACATTACAGCCACGTTGTTGCCGTCTTTAAGGCGGCGTCCGGTTCCGACGGTGATTTCCTCAAGCGGACAGTGCCAGTCTGCAAGCACTCCGCATCCGCGCGGGTATCGTATGACGAACGGTCCTTTTCCCGGAAGTTGTGCCGTGTACATCATGCGGCGCAATTCATGTTCATCCATAGGCGATGCAATGGTCATGTTCGGCACAGGGCGTAATGAGGCAATGTCGAATGCCCCATGGTGGGTGGGACCGTCCTGTCCGACTATTCCTGCACGGTCGAGACATAACACTACCGGCAGTTTGAGTATGGCCACATCGTGTATCACGTTGTCGTATGCCCGTTGGGCAAATGCACTGTAGATATTGCAGAAAGGTTGCAGTCCCTCCTTTGCCATTCCTCCTGAGAAGGTTACGGCATGGCCTTCGGCTATACCCACATCGAACACTCTGTCCGGCATTTCTCCGGCCATTATGTTCATTGAGCATCCGGTTGGCATTGCAGGAGTGACACC
This sequence comes from Xylanibacter muris, assembly GCF_013166605.1. Taxonomy (GTDB): domain Bacteria; phylum Bacteroidota; class Bacteroidia; order Bacteroidales; family Bacteroidaceae; genus Prevotella; species Prevotella muris. Next base: position 35,119 of record NZ_JABKKF010000003.1, on the reverse strand, counting down.
GACAATTCTTGGGTTTGTACGTGCCAGTTCAAGCAATGTGTGTCCGAATACATCCTGATATTTTGCTGGCTTTCCATTGTTGTCTTCCTTTATCCGTTCTCCTGTGTCGACATCAAACTTTCCCGGGGCATGCCATATTGTGGCCGCCTTTTCCGCCGGTTCGTATCCTTTTCCTTTGACGGTATGTATGTGAAGCATCTTCGGTCCGCTCATGTTTTTGAGTTGTCGCAATATTCTGACCAGTTCTTTCACGTTGTGGCCGTCAAATGGTCCGAAATATCTGATATTCAGGCCTTCAAAGATGTTCTGCTGATGACTGAAAGCCGACTTCAGGGCGTTTCCGAGGCGTATCAGACCTTTCTTGCGGTCGTCCTCGAGATAACCTTTTGAGTGGAGCCATTTCGACAGTTTGAAACGCATGTCGTTGTATGTCTCATTGGTGTTCAGCCCGATGAGATACTGTTTCAGCCCGCCTACGCTTCTGTCTATGCTCATGTTATTGTCGTTGAGAATTATGAGCATGTCGTTGGGTGTGGATGAGACGTTGTTAAGCCCCTCGAAGGCCAAACCTCCGCTCATTGCCCCGTCACCGATGACTGCCACAACATGTCTTTTCCCGTTGTTTTTCTTTTCAGCCACGGCCATGCCTAAAGCGGCAGAAATGGAGTTGCTTGCATGGCCGCATACAAAGGTGTCGTATTCGCTTTCGTTTGGTGAGGGGAATGGCATTATTCCGTGCAGTTTCCTGTTGGTGCAGAAACGCTTGCGTCTGCCTGTAAGTATCTTATGTCCGTAAGCCTGATGCCCTACATCCCATACAATTCTGTCATTGGGAGTGTCGTATACATAATGAATAGCCACCGTCAGTTCCACAGCGCCAAGGCTCGATGCCAGATGGCCGGGATTTACTGACAGTTCGTTTACAATGTTCTCGCGCAGCTGTCTGCATAGTTCCGGCAGCTGGTCAACACCCAGTTTACGAAGGTCGCTGGGGTATTCTATTTTGTTAAGAAGGCTCAAATCCTCGTGTTTCACCATCTGTATTTATTGAATAACACGGCAAAGTTAAGCAAAATAAATTGATTTTCCTGTTTTTATGTCAGATAAATTGCTACTTTTGTATATGCAATGAATTTAGCTATATATGCTGGGATTGTTGTGGAGATTATTTTGTAAGGATTGTTTGAATTTAAATTGTTACTGTAATGAGATATGGAATTGTAGGTACGGGTGCTGTAGGAGGCTATTTCGGAGGACTGTTGGCAAAAGCCGGTCGGGATGTTCATTTTCTGTTGCACAGTGATTATCACTATGTAAGGCAAAATGGCCTGAGGGTGGATTCCGTTGACGGTGATTTTATTCTTGATAATATCAATGTATACGACAGCACGTCAGCCATGCCGGAGTGTGATGTGGTGTTTGTGGCGATGAAGACGACATCAAACGGTATGTTGGCCGCGATGCTGCCTCCTCTGTTGCATGACAATACCCTCGTCATATTGATACAAAACGGTATTGGTGTTGAGGAGGATGTACAGGCGTTACTTCCCGGAGTGCGTCTGGCCGCAGGACTGGCGTATATCTGTACAACGAAAGTAGGGCCGGGGCATATATGGCACCAAAGCAACGGAAGATTGAGCATTGGGGATTACTCTTGTGGCGATGAGGCTTTCATGGATGCCGTTGTGGCAGATATGACGGATGCCGGTTTGAGAGTGAACCGTGTTGGGTATAATGAGGCCAGATGGAAGAAAGCAGTATGGAACATGCCCTTCAACGGCATGACTGTCGTGATGAATACCGACTGTGCCGGACTTATAGACTGCCGTGCCACAGAGAGGCTTATCCGCATGATGATGCTTGAGGTGGTCGGTGCTGCCCGTGCCTGCGGAGTGGAAGGAGTTGACGAAAGCTATGCCATGAGGATGATAGACATGACACGGCACATGCCATCTTATTCTTCAAGTATGAAGGCCGATTATGACAATGGACGTCCGATGGAAATTCGTTATCTTTATGCCAGGCCTATAGAGATTGCCGCCGGACATGGTTTCAAAATGCCGATGCTGAGTATGCTTGCGGCCCAGCTTGAATTTATGGACGGCCGGAAGTGAGCTTAACATAATGTCGTGTTTCGAGACGTTATATATAAAAACAGGCGGGTACGACAGCCCGCCTGTTTTTTATCCGTTTGTTGTTAATTCTTCGCGATAAAAGCCTGTTAGGCTTTGTAGTGTTCAAGGTCTTCTGTCTTGAAATTCTTGATGAAGCCGTAGTGTCCGTTTACCTCTTCTTCCGCATGGCGCACGAACACGTTTGCACTCTTCTCGAAAAGTTCCGGTGCACGGGTAGCATCCTCTATGATGAGCAGCGACATGATTATGTCGGCTGTCATTTCATATAGACGTCGTGCAAGGAAGTCTTGTTTGCACTGGTCAGCATCGTTCTTTACAATGTTGACAGCCTCTTCGTATTTTGCAACGAGCGTCTCTGTCCTTGCCTTCAAGTCTGTCATGCTGTCGCTTACTTCACGCTCAAGCATTTCCTTGATGATGCCGAGATATGTGCCGTTGGTGATATAGCGTATGGCAGCCACAACCTGCAGCTGTGTTGTACCCTCGTAGATAGAGAATATGCGTGCATCGCGGTACAGACGCTGGCTCTTGTATTCCATGATGAAGCCGGAACCGCCGTGTATCTGTATTGCATCGTATGCATTCTGGTTGGCATATTCGGAGTTCATGCCTTTTGCCAGCGGAGTGAAGGCATCCGCAAGGCGTGTGTATTTCTTCTGCTCCTGACGCTCTTCCGGAGTAAGCTTGCGTTCACGTGCGATATCATCGAGAGCTTTGTATATATCGACGTAGCGTGCTGTCTGGTACAGTATGCTGCGACCTGCGTCAAGCTTGGCCTTCATGCGTGCAAGCATGTCGTATACTGCCGGGAAGTTTATTATGGCTGTATCAAACTGCTTGCGGTCTTTTGCGTATGCCAGTCCTTCATTGTATGCAGCCTGGCTCACACCGACGCTCTGTGCGGCAATGCCGAGGCGCGCACCGTTCATAAGGGCCATGACATATTTGATAAGTCCCATGCGTGTGCTTCCGCAAAGTTCCGCCTTTGCATTCTTGTATACAAGCTCGCATGTAGGAGAACCGTGTATGCCGAGCTTGTGTTCTATGTGGCGCACTGTTACGCCTCCGTCTCTCTTGTCGTAGATGAACATAGAAAGTCCGCGGCCGTCGTGTGTCCCCTCTTCGGAACGTGCCAGCACAAGATGGATGTCTGAGTCACCGTTTGTGATAAAACGCTTGACACCGTTAAGATACCAGCATTTATCCTCTTCGCTGTATGTGGCTTTCAGCATTACCCGCTGGAGGTCGGAGCCTGCATCCGGCTCTGTGAGGTCCATACTCATTGTCTCACCGGCGCATACGCGGGGGATATACTTCTTGCGCTGTTCCTCATCACCGAATTCATATAAGGTCTCGATACAGTCCTGGAGCGACCATATATTCTGGAAACCTGCATCAGCGGCTGAAACAATCTCTGAAGCCATGGAGTATGGGGTTATTGGCATGTTGAGCCCGCCGTAGCGCCTTGGCATGGAGATACCCCAAAGGCCGGCCTTGCGTGTGGCTTCAAGATTTTCGTATGTCTTTGAAGCATAGTGCATGCGTCCGTCAATGAGGTGCGGGCCTTCGAGGTCTACGTCCTCTGAGTTTGGCTCGATGATATTGGCTGCAATGTCGCCTGTTATGTCGAGCACGCGTCTGTAGTTCTCGATAGCGTCTTCAAAGTCTACCGGAGCATCGTCGTAAGTATCTTTGTCTGCAAAGTTGCGTTCCTTGAGTTCAACGATTCGTTTCATCTCAGGATGATTAAGATAGAAATCAAACTCAGGATGATCGCTATAGTAATTTGCCATATTCTTTATTTCTTTATTGAAAAACTATTTACTGTTCTGTTTGTAGTATTTGATGAGTTTCGGTACGACCTCTTCTACTGTTCCCGTGATTACATAGTCGGCAATCTTGTTGATTGGTGCTTCCGGATCATTGTTTATAGAGATGATGATGCCGGAATCCTGCATACCTGCGATATGCTGTATCTGTCCGGATATGCCGCATGCAATATATACTTTAGGATGTACGGTCACGCCAGTCTGTCCGATCTGCCTGTCGTGGTCAGCCCATCCTGCATCCACGGCTGCGCGGCTTGCTCCCACTTCTCCGTGAAGCTCTTTTGCCAATTGGAACAGCATGTCGAAGCCTTCCTTGCTGCCTACACCGTAGCCACCGGCCACGACGATGGGCGCGCCTTTCAGATTGTGCTTTGCTGCCTCTACATGACGGTCGAGCACTTTCACGATATAGTCTTCTGCCGGCACATATTTTGTTACATCAGGATATACGGTCTCATTTTTTGCCTCACCCTCATAAACGGCTTTCTGCATCACACCGCTTCTTACCGTAGCCATTTGCGGCCGGTGGTCGGGGTTGACGATTGTCGCTACGATATTACCTCCGAATGCCGGACGTATCTGATAGAGAAGGTTTGTATAGTGTGTGCCGCTCTTCTTGTCGTCGTAGTCACCGATTTCAAGTTCGGTACAGTCCGCTGTGAGTCCGCTTGTGAGTGATGACGATACTCTTGGTCCTAAGTCGCGTCCTATTACTGTTGCTCCCATAAGACAAATCTGGGGCTGTTCTTCCTTAAACAGGTTTACAAGTATGTCTGTGTGCGGTGCCGATGTATATGGGAATAGTCCTTCTGCATCGAAAACAAAAAGCTTGTCCACACCGTATGGCAGTATCTGTGTTTCCACATTACCCTTAATGCCTGTTCCGGCCACTACTGCATGAAGCTCGACATTTAGCTGATTGGCCAGCTTGCGGCCTTTGGTGAGGAGCTCTTGGGAAACCTCGGCAACGGTTGTGCCTTCAATCTCGCAATATACGAATACGTTATTCATTGTTTATCCAATAATCTTTTCATTCAACAATTCAGTTATCAGATCCTCTATGTCGGTGTCGCTGCCGGTGAGGGTCTTGCTCTCCTTTGCCTGGAATACAATATTCTTCACAGCCTTGACCTTGGTCGGCGAGCCGCTCAGTCCGCACTGTTGCGGATCCCCGTTGACATCGGCCACAGACCACTGTGTAAGTGTGAGATAAGGACGTTCTTCGTAAAGATTCGCATACGGCATATCCGTAGTACGTTCAAGCGGAGCTGTGGCTCTCTTGTATTTCATAACCAGTTTTGCATTACACGGGCGGCATGGAGCGGCGCTTCCGTTAACGGTAACTACCACTGGCATCGGTGTCTCAACAGTTTCCACACCTCCGTCTATATGGCGGCGTATGGTCAGTCTGTTGTTCTCGCATTTCATTATTTCCTCTGCGTATGTTACCTGTGACAGACCCAGCTTCTGTGCTACCTGAGGTCCAACCTGAGCCGTATCACCGTCGATAGCCTGGCGTCCTCCTATGATAACGTCTACATCGCCAATCTTTTTAATGGCAGTGGCGAGTGCGTAGGATGTGGCGAGTGTGTCAGCGCCTGCGAACAGACGGTCGGTAAGGAGCCATCCTGTGTCTGCTCCACGGTATAATCCCTGGCGGATTACTTCTGCTGCACGGGGAGGTCCCATGGTAAGAATGCCTACGGTAGAACCAGGGTTCTGCTCTTTAAGACGCAGAGCCTGTTCGAGTGCATTCATATCTTCGGGATTGAAGATTGCAGGCAGTGCGGCACGGTTTACGGTGCCTTCTGCCGTCATGGCATCCTTGCCTACGTTTCTTGTGTCTGGTACTTGCTTTGCAAGCACAACAATTTTCAAACTCATATTTGTTTCCTCTGTTATTAAGTTTTTATTGTCTTTTTATTATTATGTTTTAGGTGTGAAATGCACAACTATATATACTAATGTGCAAAAGTACCGTTTTTTTGTTATACTGCAAAGAAAAAGGCACTAAAATGTTGGTTTCTTGCATTCCTCCCCTGTGTTAATCCTTGTCTTTGACATGTGTTATATGTATTTCAAAGACCGGACATTGTACATATTGCAAAGCGATGTCCATGCACAGTATAAGATACGATATGTCACATTGCTCATTTGACTTGACGAAAACGTTCTTTTAGTGCCTTTGACTGTTTTGTTTTTCCTGATTTATGTATTGAATATATATAAAATACGTATTACATATTTATTATGTCTTTTTTTGTCAGTATTTTCACTTCTCCGTAATTCTTCAGTTTTTCAATATCTTCCTTATTTAGTTTGCCTACAATGAATATGGCGCGGTTTGCAGGTTTTACATTGTTTACATAGAAATTATATACGTCATCTGTTGAGACTTTGCGTATGCTTTCCGCAAATTCCTTGTTTGTGTCGTATTTATAGCCTTTGAATATGTCTTCCGCCACATAGTCTGCCTTGCCGCGGAATGACGGGTAATTGTTGTTCATGTTGTTCAGGTATGACTGCTTTGCTATTTCTATCTGTTTTTCTTTGACAGGCATATTGTTCATGAGGCTGTCTAATACAGATAATGCGGCAAAGGTCTTGTCGGCCTGTGTCCCCATTTTTGTTATGAATGCGGTATGCTCTTGCGGATGTGTATTCTTTGGAGTCAGTTGTACTTCTCCGCCTGCATAGTAGGCGTATGAGCGGATTTCCCTTATTTCCTGAAACATCAGCGATGACATGTCTTTACCGAAATAGTTTCCCCAAATTATCATTGGCGCTCTTTTGTCCCATGTATCGGCCTTGGGCAATTGTGTGTATGTGCCTATGATATTCTGTCGGGCTTTAGGTGTAAGATATACATATACTGTCGGTTTATCCACGGAAATATATTTTCTGAACGTGTCTTTATGTCTGTTCATGGCTTTTCCGGGATTAAGATATTTGCGTATAAGTCTTTCTACGGTGCTGTCCTCTGTGCGTCCGGTGTATGTTATGTCACATTCGTAGTTCTGCAGCTCCTTATAGGTGTTGATGAGTTTCTCGCCTGTGAGATTATTTATTTCGGATGATGTCGGTGAATATTTCAGATATGACGACTCGTTGCCGAACATCACTTTTTCCATCATCGCATCGGCAACGTTTGTATAGTCCTTATCGAAAGACTTTATTGCGATTTTATAGCTTTTCTTTTCATCGTCAAGCTTTTTCTTTTCCGGTTTCACGTTGTTCATGAAATGACGGAGCAGTTTAAGGGTGTTTTCGAGCTGTGATTCGAATCCGCTCAGACTTATTGTGAAAGTCCCGTTGCCGGCATACTGCTCCATTGTCGTTCCTATTTTCTGCAGTGACTTGCCGAATTCTGTCTTCGACAGCGAATCTGTTCCTAATGTTTTTATGAAGCTTTCCGCTGTTTCAAGAATAGGCTTGTCTATTGTGCCACAGCGATATTTTATGTTCATTGTGAATATGTTGTTCATCGGGTTGTGAGCGGTGTACAGTGTGGCAAGCGGGCCGAGTTCTATTCTGTTGACATCTTTTTGAAAATCAATAGTCCTTATTTCTATAGGCTTCACCGGTATGCTGTCGAGAGCTTTGGCATATTCGGATTCTACATCGGTGTTCTTCGGTTTAACGGGCTTGTATCCCGGTTGGGTAAGTCTGTCTTTTGAGTAAATACCGAATTTCTTGACCATTCTTATGTAGTTGTCGTTGATGTATTTTCTGGCAACTCTGACGATGTCTTCCTTTGTTATACGGTTGATTTGTTCTTCAAGCGCAAGATAATCGTTCCAAGTGTCCAGTTGGGTGAATACCGATACCATCATGTTTGCTCTCTTGTTCATATTCTCAAGATTGGTGTGGAAGTTTCTTATGCTTTCCATCTTCAGATGGTTGAGTGTTGTTTCAGAGAAATCACCGTTTTTCAGTCTTTCTATCTGTTTGAGCAGGAGTCGTTCCGCTTTTTTCTTGGAACCGAACGGGATATTCGGGATGACACCGAGTATTACCGCTCCCGCGTCTTTTTGTGGCATTGCCATGGCGGTGGCTCCAAGCCATTTTCCTGCATCAGCAAGTGAGTCGAGCATGCCGGTTTCCTGTTCGTTTGCAAGAAGCTGAAGTGCAAATGTCATCACCACATCGTCCTTGTCCATCGCCTTTGGACCACGATAGCAAAGGCCGGTGGCTTTAATAATAGGTATTGGAAGTTTCAGACCAATGGTGGTTTTGCCGTCGAAAGGTTTGGGTTCTGCTGTCTGTCTTTGCGGTGCGTTGCCCGGTTTTATGTGCCCGAAAGTCTTTTCAAGCAGCGGTTTGATTGTTTTGGTATCAATGTCGCCACACAGTATAAGTCCCATGTTGCCTGCCACATAATACTTGTCGTAGAATTCCTGCATCTCGCTTAGTTTGGGATTTTTCAGGTTGTCCGTGCTGCCGATAATCGGGTATTCGTAAGGTGTGCCGGAATATACAGCAGACATGAATTTTTCGATAACAGGCATGACCACGTTGTCCGAATACATGTTCTTTTCCTCATATACCGTTTCCAGTTCCCCCTGGAATAGCCTGAAGACAGGTGATATCAGGCGTTCGCTGTTCAGTTTGCACCATTGTTCTATGAATTGCGGCACGAACGTGTTGTAGTAAAAAGTGTGGTCGTATGATGTTCCGGCATTCAGTCCTGAGCCTCCGTATTTTGCTATGAGATTGCTGAATTCGTTGGGAATGGCGTATTCGGAAGCTTTTATGCTCAGCTCGTTTATATGTTTTTGTATTTTTATGCGTTCAGTATTGTCGTTTGTCCGTGATAATATGTCATATTGTGCTGATATGGAATCGAGCCATGGTTTTTCTGCCTTATAGTCCGTGGTGCCTATTTTGTCTGTTCCTTTAAATAGTATGTGTTCAAAGTAGTGTGCCATGCCTGTATTGGGACAGTCGTTGGACCCTACTTTCACTACTACTGCTCCGAACACCTTAGGTTGGGAGTGGTCTTCGTTAAGCCATACAGTCATGCCGTTGGTCAGTTTCAGCTCCTTTACTTCCAAAGCAGATGATGTCTGCGGATTGAACTGCAGGTCTGTGGTTTCTGTTGTGGATGAAAGAACGTTTCCTGTAATAATCAATGCTGCGGCAAGAAGTGTTGTCTTTTTACCGTTGTTATGCCTTTTTGTTATTGTCATATTAAATGTTTATGTTTAGTCTGTTGCAAAGGTAATGTTTTTTAAGAATATATGTATGGCTAAAGGTGTTTTTTGTACAAAATGTTTTTGTAATGAACCGTCATACTGCCATGATTGTATGGTAAATTCATAGGTTCCACGCTGATTATGGTTTTATCATTGTTTTGCGCGGTTTGCGATAATATATACCATGGTATGATGGCTGGTGTGTGTGAGTATGCGATTGCGTGATTGTATTACATGTGAAAGGCGGATGAATGATAAATGTTTTTGGGAAAAATGCTTGCTGTTTCATCTGAATGGTTTATCTTTGCAAAGTACATAAAAAACTATATATTATGGTTCATCGACAGATTCTAAAGGAGAAAGCTGCAAAGTATTTGGTTTGTTTTAATGAAAATTGTCCGCTGCATGCTCATTGTCTGCGTTGGCAGGTCAGCCGTTTTGTCTCAGATTCACGGCTTGTTATTTCTTGTATAAATCCCAACCTGTCACAGGCGGTGGAAGGGAAATGCCCTGCATACCGTAATGACACGCCACAACCTGTTGCAAGGGGTATGGTTCATTTTTATGATGATATGCCCCGTAAAACTGAAGTTGAGATAAAGACTAAACTGATAAGCCGCTATGGCCGGACCGGTTATTATGATATGCGTAGGGGGACGCGCCAGATTACAGCGGAGATTCAGGAGGAAATAAGGCAGGTATGCTGTAGCTGCGGCTGGACTGTGAAACTGCGGTTTGACGGCTATTCGGAAGAACTTGTCTGGTAAATGTTAATTGCCATTATTATGAGTTTTGTTTTATTTTCCTGATACATGTTGTAGTTTCACTGATTCTCAGTATCTTTGCATTATGGATTTAAAAGATAAGCGTATAGCCGTTTTGCTTTCCGGTGGTGTAGACAGTTCTGTTGTGGTATATGAACTGGCGCGGAAAGGCCTGCATCCGGACTGTTTTTATATAAAGATAGGTCCTGAGGAGGATGAGGAGTGGGATTGCTCCTCGGAAGAAGACCTTGAGATGGCCACAGCTGTGGCCGCCCGTTATGGGTGCAGGTTACAGGTGGTTGACTGCCATAAGGAATACTGGGAAAAGGTGACAAGTTATACAATGGATAAGGTAAGGGCAGGATTTACCCCTAATCCCGATGTTATGTGTAACAGACTGATAAAGTTTGGCGCTTTTGACGAGAAGATAGGCCATGGCTACGATCTGATAGCCACCGGGCATTATGCGTGTACCGAGATTATCGACGGGCATAAATGGCTTGTGACGAGTCCGGATCCCGTTAAGGATCAGACCGATTTCCTTGCCCAGATATATGACTGGCAGTTGCGCAAGGCGTTTTTCCCGATTGGACATTATATGAAGGACGAGGTGAGGGATATTGCCGTGCGTGAGCATCTTATCAACGCAAAACGAAAGGATTCTCAGGGTATATGCTTTCTTGGAAAGGTAAACTATAATGACTATATACGCCGTTATCTTGGAGAGAATCCCGGTGATGTGGTGGATTTTGAGACAGGAAAGAAGTTGGGGCGTCATAAAGGGTTATGGTTTCATACCATAGGGCAGCGTCACGGACTTGGTTTCGGAGGAGGTCCCTGGTATGTTGTAAGAAAGGATGTTGAAAGAAATATCCTGTATGCCAGTAGGGGGTATGAGCCAAGCACTGCCTATAAACAGGATTTCTCCATACATGACTTTCACTTCCTTACAGTGAATGAATTGCCGGAGAATGTCACTTTCAAAATACGCCATACACCTGAATATCATCCGGCTGTATTGGAGAAAACATCATCCGGCTGTTATATCATACATTCGTCAGAACCCATTCAAGGGGTGGCTCCAGGTCAGTTCTGTGTAATCTATGATGAACGGCATCATTGTTGTTTCGGTTCGGGCGAGATTGTGTTTTAGACCTTATATATAAAGACAATTCTTCCTATATGTATGGATGTGCCTTCAGTGCGTGTCATGCGTAAAATAAAATAGCCCCTCCGACTCCCCTAAGGGGAGAGAATGGAAGAGTCGGAGGGGCTGAGGGGCTCTTAAACATCGCAAAACGATGTCCTTATTCGTAGGTAAGCGTTTTATTTATTTCTGACTCTTGCTGACCTTTACAATCTTAGTCGGTGCCTGTTCCTTGTTGCGGCGGTTTGTCACTGTGATTACGGCCTGTGCAAGGTTGATGAATGCCTGTCCTGTCGCGGTTTCAATGTCGCAGGCCGCAGGTTCTCCTGCATCTCCGCTTTCGCAGATGCTCTGCACAAGCGGAATTTGTGCAAGCAGCGGTGTTCCCATTTCCTCGGCCAGTCTCTTGCATCCTTCCTTTCCGAAAATATAATATTTGTTCTCAGGTAGTTCTGCCGGTGTAAACCATGCCATGTTTTCCACAAGTCCGAGAATAGGAACGTTCACCTTTTCATTGCGGTACATATCGATGCCCTTGCGTGCATCGGCGAGCGCAACTTTTTGCGGAGTGCTCACAATCACCGCTCCTGTGATGGCCAGTGTCTGCAACAGCGTGAGATGAATGTCACTTGTTCCGGGTGGTGTGTCAAGTATGAAGTAGTCCAGTTCTCCCCAGTCTGCGTCGGCAATAAGCTGCTTCAGGGCATTCGATGCCATGCCACCCCGCCAGAGTGTTGCCGTGTCGGGATTTACGAAGAAACCGATGCTGAGAAGTTTCACTCCATATTTCTCTATAGGCTCTATAAGGCTGCGCCCGTCTTTCTCTACCGCGTATGGACGTTCTTCCTCGACATGAAACATTTTCGGCATCGACGGGCCGAAGATGTCTGCGTCAAGCAGACCCACTTTGTAGCCGAGTCGGGCGAGGGATATTGCCAGATTGGCAGAAACAGTGCTTTTGCCGACACCTCCCTTTCCGGAGCTCACTGCAATCACGTTCTTCACCTGTGGCAGTAGTTTTCCTACTTCCGGACGTGGCTTTGACGTGTATTCCAAGCCTATTGTCACTTCCACCTCTTTACCTATATGGTAGTGTATTGCAGCTTCGGCCGCTTTGACAGTCGATTTGAGAAACGGGTCGGTCTCCCTTGGGAAGATAAGTGAGAATTCCACTTTCATTCCGTCGATGTGCATGTTGTCGGCCACCATCCCGCTTTCCACAAGATTCTTTTTTGTGCCGGGATACGTTACTGTGGCAAGCGCATCGAGAATAAGTTTCGGATATAAAGTCATATTATATTATTATTTTTATATTGTGCCGGTAATATTGTAATACCGGTAATGCAGTTGCAAATATCGTGCCTGAAAGCTTATTGTCCATTGTGTTTTTGTCTGCGTGTGTGGATAATATCTACAAATCTTTGTTTTTCATGGTGTTTTGTTTGTTCTCCATAATCTTTTTGCATACCTTTGTTCTGTGATAACGATTTTATATTTATATATGAAGAATATGATTATGTATTTTATTAAGAGATCCGGTATTGTTTCCGCAGCCTTGCTTTTGTGCATGTCAGCCAATGCTGCGGCGATATCCGATTCGACAGGAGTGGACAATGATGAGCCTGTAGCGGTTTTGAATAATACGACCAGAAGCACGACCACATATATAGGCTTTGATAACGGTTACAGCCAAAAGGTTACCGATAAGATAACTTCACGGTTGAGGATTACAAAAATCAGCACACAGGGCCAGGAGGCTGAATATGTCTTGGATATAGCCTTGATTTCGTATAAGCGTATGCCTGTGAAAAGCAAAGGTAAGGCCGTGTTTTATGTAGGCGGAAAACCTCTCGATATATATAATGTGGGAATGTATCAGGATAAGGCTGATATGAATAAATACCGTCGTTTTCCAAACAGGGTCAGTTTCCGTATGCCGGAGTCACAGATGAAGCGGCTTGCTTCCGGGTCGATCACAAAGATAGGCTTTGCCAATAACTCGGGAAAGATATGGAATCTGACAATAAGAAACAATGGATTTACTCAGGCCCTTGTGCGTGCCTTGGGCATGGTGGGAGGCTTTGATAGTGCGGTGATCTGACAGATAATATGTAAAACACCGTTGTGCCTCAGGAAATTTCCTTGCGGATTTCCTGAGGCACAACGATTTTTACCGGCTGCGGTTTCCGATACTTTTCCGGTTTTATTCCACTGTCTGTCATTCATGTTTCTGCAGACCGCTTCTTTTGTTGCGTTTATAGCTCCTGTAGTCGTCTAATGGTATTTCGATATCAGGTTCGGTAAGCTCTCCGTTGTGTGGCAAGCTGAATTTCATGTATCTGATGTTCAGGCCGCGCTCGATCCACTGTGCTTCATAATATGTCTGTATTGAGAGGATGGTGCGTGTCTGTTCATCGAAGCCGTCGGTGTGATAGAGGTCTTCTGTTCTGAAGAGTATCGGAAGATTGTTTCTGTTCACCATGTGGGTGGTGTAGGTGAAGAGAAAATTCGAGTCGGTCTTGATGTGTATTGTTCCGTTGTCTGCGAGGAAACGGCGGTAACGTTCCATGAAGAACGTGCTGCTCAGGCGTTTTCTCGGGTTTTTCATTTGCGGGTCGCTGAAGGTGAGCCATATTTCCTGCACTTCGTTCTGAGAGAAGAAGCGGTCGATTACTTCTATGTTGGTGCGCAGGAAAGCCACGTTGTCCAGTTTTTCGGCTAAGGCCTGTTTTGCTCCGGTATGCATGCGTGCCCCTTTTATGTCGACTCCGATGAAGTTTACGTCGGGAAAAAGTTTTGCAAGTCCCACGGTATATTCTCCTTTTCCGCAGCCCAGCTCAAGCACTATAGGATTGTTGTTGTGGAAATACTGTTCATGCCAGTGGCCTTTCATTTCAAACGGTATGTTTTCAATGACAGAATACGGATATTGAAATACATTGTCGAATGTTTCCATCTCTGCGAATTTCTGTAGTTTTCCTTTGCTCATTGCTTATCTTTATATGTTTCGGGTGTTTTGCTAAAAATAACGGGCCGATAAGGAGTAAAGCTTCTCATCAACCCGTTAAAGATATTGTGTAATCACAAGACACAAGATGGATTGTGCCGTTGCGGGTACTACGTCATTCTTATTTGCCGGCAAGCGGTGATGCCTGTGTGTATGTGCGTGCGCCAAGTTCCTTGTCGAGCATGTACAGACCGTAGCCGTTGTCCTTAATCATCCTGAGGTTGTCGATGATGTTCTGGGCGGTTTCCTCTTCTTCCACCTGCTCGTCGATGAACCATTTCAGCATGCTCTGTGTGGCATAGTCTTTTTCTTCTGTCGACAACGCGTAAAGCTCGTTTATCAGTGATGTGACTTTTTGTTCGTGTTTAAGTGTGCTTTCGAATACGTCGAGCAGGTTTTCCCATGTTGTAGGAACCTCGTCAATGGCCTTCAGGGTTACGTTGCCACCGCGCTGGATAACGTAGTTGAAGAAAATCTTTGCATGGTCCTGTTCTTCCTGAAACTGTACTTCAAACCATTTCCCCATACCGGGGTTACCGTTGGCGTGGCAGTATGATGCCATTGACAGGTACAGATATGCAGACCAAAGCTCTGCGTTGATTTGACTGTTGATAGCGTTTTCTATATTCTTTGCTAACATAATAGTGTTGTTTGTTTATTGTTATATTGGTTATTCCTGTTATTGCATTTTAAGTTTTTCCATCTGCTCACACTCTTCATTATATTTGAGTTCGGCCATAAGGTCTTCATAGAACTCCATACGTGCCGCATACCAGTAGGGAATCACGAAGAAAAGTCCCAGACCGCAGGGAATGAGTCCGAGTATGAACCATCCGAGGTAGCTGAGGTCGAGAAGGAACAGTCTCATCTTGTTGCCTTCCATAATCATCATGCTTCGTTCTATGGCCTCATTGTAGTTCGCCTCTTGAGGATCTTCTTTCATGCAGAATATGGTCATTGCATACGAATAAGACTTTATGATTCCTGGAATGACAAGAAGTAGTGTCCAAAGAATAGTGTAGATGCCCTGAAGCAGCAGTGTTCCGTATACAGGAACGATCCTTTTGCCGTAGCCTTCAAACAGATTCGAGAATTTTGTCCCCCATTCTCTTTTCAGGTCGAAGAACATTCCCATGAATCCGTATCCGAGAGGGAGAATCAGTAAGGTGGCAATTATGCTTGCAAGGTTTCCTTTTATCTGATAGGTAGCCATTGCTTCCTGGTCTGTAATGTCCGAAGGGGCGGAACCGGCAATCAGATGTAGGGTAATCAATTGTACGATTAGCCCGATAAGAATGTATACAACACAGGCTCCTATCATGAGACCCCATTTATTGTCGAGTGTTTTCCACGCTCTGTCTCTGTACTCCTTGCTTGTGGCAAATTTAAATTTTGAAAATTCTGTCATGTTGGTAATGTGTTAAATTGTTATTAAAAATTTTTTAGTTCAGTCTATGACAACGGTAGTCCATCCGTGCTTGTCTTCTGCCGTGCCATACTGTATGGCGCGCAGCAGATTATACAGGCGTGTCGATACCGGTCCCGGCTTTCCGTCTTCGCTGAATGTGAAACGTCTGCCGGTGTCAAGGTCGTCTATATATGAGATAGGTGATATGACGGCTGCTGTTCCGCATGCACCCGCCTCTTCGAAGGTGTCAAGTTCATCTTCGGGTATCGGCCTTCGCTCCACTTTCATTCCAAGGTCTTCCGCCAGTTGCATCAGACTCTTGTTGGTGATGCTTGGCAGGATGCTTGTCGACTTAGGTGTTACGTATGTGTTGTCTTTTATTCCGAAGAAATTGGCGGCTCCGCACTCATCCATATATCTCTTTTCTTTCGCGTCAAGGTAGAACTCGCAGGCGTAACCTTTCTCGTGTGCGAGGGCATTGGCCTTCAGTGATGCGGCATAGTTGCCACCGACCTTATACATACCGGTGCCGAGCGGGGCGGAACGGTCGTAGTCGCGGATGATCACGTATGGGTTTGTTGAGAATCCGCCTTTGAAGTATGGGCCTACGGGAGTGACAAAAATGATGAACAGGTATTCCGTGGCAGGGTGTACTCCCACTTGCGGACTCATGCCTATGAGCAGAGGGCGTATATATAATGTGGCCCCGCTTTCGTATGTCGGAATATATTCCTGATTGAGCCTTACGACCTTCTTCACCATATCACAGAACAGGTCTGTCGGCACTTCGGGCATAAGTATTCCGCGGCATGTCGACTGCAGGCGTGCTGCATTTTCATCCATGCGGAATACACGGACTTTCCCGTCGGGACATCGGAACGCCTTCAGTCCTTCGAAAGCTTCCTGTCCATAGTGAAGACATGTTGCCGCCATGTGCATGTTGATATACTCTTCGGAGCTTACTTCTATTTCGCCCCATTTTCCGTCACGATAGTAGCAACGTACGTTGTAGTCTGTCGGCCTATAGCCGAAAGACAGGTTTGCCCAGTCTAAATTTTTCATATATTAGTATATTTATATGTATTGCAAAAGTAATGAAAATATTTTAATTCATGGCAGTTTATTGAATAAAATAAAGATAAAATGGAAATATATTGGGAATTATAATATTTTTATATATATTATTGAGTTATGGAGAATTCAGGATTGTTTATCATTAGCCCGTTTTATTTTTGAATCAGTAGAAAACCTGTGGGGATTTTCTATTTTTGGATTTTCTCCTGCATTTTCTCGCCATGGTAATGTCTAAGCATGTTTTGCATTGCCCATTAGGCTGTTGTTTTCCGCCTGACACATGCCAAAGGCATGTCCCTACTTTGGGCAGGGTCCTGCATACCCATCTTATGCTTCCACATATCTTTCCTTTCTCTTCCCTTTGGGGAATCGGATGGGCTCTTCCAGTCGAGTATGTAAGAAGAGTAAAGAAAATGCCGGAGGACCAAATGCATTCATATAATTCGTTGAGTGTATTTAGGCTACATACACAGTGTATGTAGCCTATGTACACTGTGTATGTAGCCTAAATACACTTTTAACATCTGCAGTTCATTTTTGAGTTGTTGTATATTCTTATGGACTTGAGTTTTTGTTTGTCTGTCGTCAGGCACATTTTCAGGAATGAAAATGTAATATCAGCCTTTTTTGTTTCCTTCGAGAATCTTTTTTATTTCTTTGTCGGTCTTTGTCAGTTTGTCTTTGCATAGCTTTATGAGCTTTTGCGCCCTTGCGAGTTTCTCACCGAGAGAGTCTATGCTGAGAGTGTTGTTTTCCATTTGCCTTACGATGCTTTCTATTTCGGCCATGGCCTCTTCGTATTTCATTTCTTCTTTCATGATAATTGTATTTTGTGTGATGAAACAATTGTATGCTATATTATTTCCGATTTTATCGTACCCTTTTCGAGTCTTGTCTCAATGACGTTTCCCTGTTTCAGTATAGCAGGATCTCTCACCGGCATGCCGTTTAGCGTGGTGATGCTGTACCCCCGTTCGAGCATGCGTTGCGGGTTCAGCAGTTCCAGACGCTGGCTGAGAATGTTCAGTGAGTGCATCCGGTTTGCCGTTATTTGTCCTGCGGCGGGAACGAGACTGTTTGCCAGAGTATCCAGACGGTGGCGTTCGGTGTTTATAATCATTCCCGTTGCGGACAGAATCCGTGTATACAGCAGTTCCGTTCTTGATTCGTTACGTGTCTTTATTACAGAGTATAGTGCTGGAATTCTTTCTTTAAAGCCTTCGAGCCTGTGCTGTTCGGTGTCTGTCATTGCTGTGGCATATCGGGTGAGTCTCTCGCTGTATGCCGTTATGCGGTCGTCAACGTTTTTAAGTCTGTCTATCAGCAGGGCGGCTGCGGCCGTTGGGGTCTTCACTCGCGTGTGAGAGACCATGTCGAGTATGCTTTCGTCTCGGTCGTGTCCTATGCCTGTGATTATCGGCAAGGGAAAGTTTGCCACATTCTCTGCCAGCGCAAGGGTGTCGAATCCGCTCATGTCGCTTGTTGCCCCACCGCCTCTTATTATTACCACACAGTCGAAATCTCCTATATGTCCGTATATGTCGTCCAAGGCTCCTATGAGGCTCTTTTCCACTCCTTCGCCCTGCATTATTGCCGAAAAGAGGCGTAATGTGAAGCAGAAACCATATTCATTGTTTTCAAGCTGGTTACGGAAATCTCCGTAGCCGGCGGCATTTTCGCTCGATATCACCGCTATGCGTTGGGTGAAGAGCGGTAGCCGGAGTTCCTTGTTCAGGTCGAACACTCCCTCTTCCTTCAGTATCCGTATTATCTCCATGCGCTTTCGGGCCATGTCGCCGAGGGTGAAGTCGGGGTTGATGTCGGTAATGATCCATGAGAATCCGTATGCCTCATGAAACTGCGGGTATACTTTCAGCATCACTTTCTGGCCCGGACGCAACGGCTGTCCGGTGATGCGCATGAAATAGGGCAGGAGCATGTTCCATGTGCGGCTCCAGCATTTTGCCTGTGCCTTTGCCGTGGGGGTGTTTGTCGACGGATCTTTGTCTGTAAGCTCCATGTAGCAGTGGCCTCTTACTTCCCTAAGCTCGGATATTTCCGCTTCCACCCAATACTCTCCGTCCATAGACGTTTCTATGGCATGGCGCACTATCGAGTTCAGTTCAAACAAAGAAAATGTTTTTTCTTTTATCATATAATTCTCGGTTTTTATCGGGAATAGTCCGAATGTTTCGGCAAAGGTAAGCGTTGTCGGCCGTATATCCAAATATTGACATGTAATTCTTGTTTGTGCGGCAGTGCTTTTTGTATATGGCTGAAGTTGACTGCAGACAGGATGCGGAAGCAAAGCATACTTTGAATATGTAGAGGCGAGGCGTTTATTGGAAACAAACGTTTTCGATAAGCAGATGAGCAATGTGATATATCAAATATTACACTTTGTAAGGACACCGCTTTGCGATTTATCCGATGTATACTACAAACCGAGCTTATTCATTGCGGGATGTTTTTACGCCTGACACATGCCAAAGGCATGTCACTATATGTCGGGTGAATGCAATAAAACGGGCGTTTGTTTTCAAATTCTCCGTTAAAAGCTTATTCATCAAATGGCTGTATCCAACCTGTGAAAATCTAAAATACATTGTTTAAATTTCCGTGCTTTCAATAATAATGAGTATCTTTGCATGACAATTATTAAAGATAATGCTGCATTTCAGCAGTTTAACGACCGGGTAATACATGAAAAGAATAGGACTTATCAGCGATACACATGCGTATTGGGATGACCGCTATTTGAAATATTTCGAACCGTGCGATGAGATATGGCATGCGGGAGACATAGGCTCTTTGGAAGTGGCATCGCGTTTGGCGGAGTATCGGCCGTTCAGAGCCGTGTATGGCAACTGCGACGGAGGAGACCTCAGAAGGATGTATGGCGAGAGGCTTCGCTTCAAATGTGAGGATGCCGACGTGCTTATCAAGCATATCGGAGGATACCCGGGCAACTACGACCCGAGCATACGCGGACAGATATATGCATCACCGCCACAGTTGTTCATATCCGGACACAGCCATATACTTAAGGTCAAGTATGACAGGACCCTCGGTCTTCTGCATATAAATCCCGGTGCGGCCGGACTTCAAGGATGGCACAGGGAACGCACGATCATAAGACTTACGGTTGAGGGAAATAAATTCGGCGACTGTGAAGTAATTACGTTGGGAGACCGTCATACAAGAGAATGAATTTGTAAAACTTAAAACAAAAGAGTATGAAGAATATTATCATCACCGGTGGGGCCGGTTTCATAGGAAGCCATGTGGTGCGTCTGTTTGTCAACAAATATCCGGAATATCATATAATCAATCTTGACAAGCTGACATACGCCGGAAATCTTTCAAATCTGAAAGATATAGAGGATAAATCCAACTATACGTTTGTAAAGGCCGATATATGTGATTTCGATGTAGTGCTCGGTCTTATGCGCGAATATGACGTTGACGGAATAATACACCTTGCCGCAGAGAGTCATGTCGACCGTTCTATAAAGGATCCTTTTACTTTCGCGCGCACAAACGTTATGGGCACGCTGACACTGCTTCAGGCTGCAAAGGTATATTGGGAGTCGCTGCCCGGAGGATATGAAGGAAAGCGTTTCTATCATATCTCTACCGATGAGGTGTACGGGGCATTGGAACTGACGCATCCGGAGGGGCGGACATCGGAAATATCAGCCCATGAGGTCTACGGTGACGAGTTCTTCCTTGAGACCACAAAATATAATCCTCATTCTCCGTATTCCGCATCGAAGGCTTCGTCTGATCATTTTGTGCGTGCGTTTCACGACACATACGGCATGCCTACAATCGTGACCAACTGCTCAAATAACTACGGTCCATACCAGTTTCCTGAGAAACTCATACCTTTGTTTATAAATAATATCCGTCACCGCCGTCCGCTTCCTGTGTATGGTAAGGGCGAAAATGTGCGTGACTGGCTGTATGTCGTGGATCATGCGCGAGCCATAGATGTAATATTCCACAAGGGAAGGATTGCCGAGACATATAATATCGGAGGTTTCAACGAGTGGAAGAACATAGATATAATAAAGGTGGTGATAAACACAGTCGACCGTCTGCTCGGCCGTAGCGAGGGAGAGGACATGAATCTCATCACTTACGTGACCGACCGCAAGGGGCATGACATGCGATATGCGATAGACTCTACCAAACTGAAGAATGAACTTGGTTGGGAGCCGAGCCTGCAGTTTGAGGAAGGTATCGAGAAAACGGTGCGCTGGTATCTCGACAACCAGGAATGGATGGATAATATCACCAGCGGTGAGTATGAGAAGTATTACGAGAGCATGTATGCCGGTCGCTAAAAGGCGGGGATGTGAGTGTATAAAAGAAGGTGGAACGTATAAATAAAATATAGGGTTGTTTTATAAATGGATAAGCTGTCGCGTGAACTTAACACGTTTCTTGTGCGTATGGGCATGTGTCCGGAGAGTATAGGCCAACAGACTGTGCATTATATGGAGCATATCTTTCATCTGCTTGACCCCGTCGACGAGCAGGCTGTGGCAAGATATTATGGCCTGTTCGGCGAAGTACAGCTGTCGCTTGCCGAGATTGCACGGGGGCGCGGCATGACGGAGGAGGATATGATGGCGGTGATAGACAGCTGCATACACAGGCTGGCTGTAACCCCGGAATGGCAGATGATAAAGAATACATTAAAACACTGAATATTATGGAAGAGAATAAACCTACGCATTGGGATATGATAAATCAGACTTCCTCTGATAAGAATCTCATGTTTGTCTTTTTAATTGTACCTGTGCCGATAATATACCTGTTTCTTACAGGTAGGTTTCCCATTATTGTTGCAGGACTGATTACCGCTGTCATTTGTATGACCTATATCTTTGTCTTTTTATTTTTCTATACGAAGAAAAACGGAGTGGGGCTTTATGCCAAAGCAGATGTGAATGTGGATGACGGAAAGATAGAATTCGTCTATTCTCTGTTGTTTGGTTTGAAAAAGCTTTCGTACGAATATAATATAGATGAACTTGAGGGGTATTATATTGCACATGACACAGTGGTACCGGACGACAGTTCAGATGAATTTGTATATGCGGATGTCGCATGGCTGGTCAAGGATAAATGTCTTGTGCATGAGATAGTGGACCGTTATGAGGATTTTGACAGTTTCTTAAGCGTATTGAATCTTAAATGCCTTGGAGAACTTGAACCGAAAAGTATCAGTGAGCGTGGAGAACTTATAATAGATTACGATTGAATAATATATAAAACTCAATATATGAAAAAGATATTGTTATTAGGCTCGGGCGAGCTGGGTAAGGAGTTCGTCATAGCAGCGAAACGTGCCGGACAGTATGTAATAGCATGCGACCGTTACGACAATGCACCGGCAATGCAGGTGGCAGACGAGAGGGAAATTTTCAGCATGCTCGACGGTGAGGCACTGACAGCGGTTGTAAACAGGCATAAGCCCGATATCATTGTGCCGGAGATAGAGGCAATACGCACCGAACGTCTGTTCGACTTCGAGAAACAGGGCATACAGGTGGTGCCGAGTGCAAGAGCCGTGAACTATACCATGAACCGCCGTGCCATCCGCGACCTTGCGGCAAAGGAACTTGGGCTGCGCACGGCCAAATATTTCTATGCAAAGACCTTCGATGAATTTAAGGCTGCCGCCGATGAGATAGGCTTTCCTTGTGTCGTGAAACCGCTTATGTCGTCATCGGGCCACGGCCAAAGCTATGTGCATAACGATGACGAGTTGGAGCAGGCCTTCAAGGATGCCATGGAAGGAAGCCGCGGTGACGTGAAAGAGGTAATCATAGAGGAGTTTATAGATTTCGATTCGGAGTTTACACTGCTCACCGTTACTCAGAGAAACGGCCCCACATTGTTCTGTCCTCCTATCGGGCATGTGCAGAAAGGCGGCGACTACCGTGAGAGCTGGCAGCCGTATAGGATTTCAGACGAGGCTCTTGCCAAGGCGCAGCATATTGCGGATGAGGTGACAAAGGCACTTACTGGCGCAGGTATATGGGGAGTGGAGTTCTTCCTCACAAAGCAGGGAGATGTGATATTCAGCGAACTGTCACCGCGTCCGCATGACACAGGTATGGTCACACTCGGGCATACTACAAATCTAAGCGAGTTCGAACTGCATTTCCGGGCCGTCATGGGACTGCCTATAGCAGGCATACATCTCGAGCATGCCGGGGCGAGTGCCGTTGTGTTGGCAAAGGAGGATTCTGATTGTCAGCCGGAGTTCAATCTTATTGATGCCCTGAAGGAAGACCATACGCGTGTGCGTATCTTCGGAAAGCCCGACCAGCACGTGAACCGCAGAATGGGTGTCGTACTTTGTTATGGAGAGACAGATGCCGATATCGATGCCTTGCGCGACAAAGCCAAGCGTCTTGCAGCTACGGTCATAAAATAACATGGTAGGGATATGAAGGTATCTGAAGCCTGTCTGACAGATATAAAGAAGATAACCGATTATCGCGGGAATCTTTCTGTTGTCGAGGAATTGAAAGATATTCCTTTTAAGATAGCACGGGCATATTGGGTATATGATGTGCCGGGAGGAGAATGCCGTGGCGGTCATGCCCACAAGACACTGAAACAGTTTCTTGTCGCGTTGAGCGGAAGCTTCACCGTAACCCTTGACGACGGTACCGAGAAACGTACTTTTCTGCTTAATCATCCGTATCAGGGACTTCTGATAGAGACAGGTATATGGCGGACAATGGACGACTTCTCGTCGGGTGCTGTCTGTCTGGTGCTTGCCTCGGAGGTTTATGATGAGGATGATTATATACGTGAATACGATAAGTTTCTGGAATATGTGAGCGATGCGGATCATTGAGACATCGGCGGAGGAATACCGCAAACGGTTCGCGGTATTCCCCCATATATATAATAGCGTGGAGTTTTCTGAACTGAATAGTCGCAAGGCAGAAAGTCTGCACTATCTGTTGTTTGAGAATACGAAACTGCGTTTTGGGATTATACTCGGAGAATATGAAGACGGTTTGTATTCTCCTTTTTCTGCACCTTTCGGAGGTTTCACATCTGCAAAGCCGCAATGTTTTGAGTTTATCGACGAGGCTGCAGGTTTGCTGAAGGCTTATTCCGCGGACATGGACAGACGTGTTGTGATCACGCTTCCTCCCGAGTTTTACAATGTGCCGCGGTTTGCTGCGGAAGCAAGCTCGCTGTGGCGTGCCGGACGTGTAAGGACTCCGGAGGTGAACTATCATTTTCTTCTGTCTGATTTCTCCCGCTATGACATGGTCTTGGAACGGAATGCAAGGAAGAACCTTCATAAGGCCATGGCCGTTGGCATGGAGTTTCGGAGGATAGAGAGCGGTGATGCAGCGGGAATACGCAGGGCATACGGTGTGATACAGCGTAACAGGGCCGAACAGGGATATCCGTTGCGAATGTCTTATGAGGATGTTGTCAGGACAGTGGAAGTTATACCGGCTGATTTCTTTATTGTCGAGCATGGCGGTTGTGACGTGGCTGCGGCTCTGGTGTTTCATGTGGCAATAGACGTCTGTCAGGTGATTTACTGGGGCGATTTGAGGGAGTATTCCATGTTGCGTCCGATGAACTGGCTTGCTTATCGTGTGTTTGAGTATTATCACAAGTTTGGAATAAGAATTCTCGATATCGGTCCGTCTACGGAGCATGGGGTACCCAATTACGGTCTGTGTGCTTTTAAGGAGAGTATTGGATGTCGCAGTTCTTTGAAATTGTCATTTGAGATATAGTTGTATATATGATTGAGTATCTGGAGTTGAGAAAGGTGACCGGGCTTTATTCCGATGAGATAGACGAGGCCGTGAGACATGTCGTGCATGGCGGATGGTATTTGAACGGTGAGGCTAAAGCCGGTTTCGAGAAGGCCTATTCCCGGTATATCGGCACGGAGCATTGCGTGGGCTGTGCCAACGGCCTTGATGCTCTCACGCTTATATTAAGGGCATATATCGAGTTGGGTGTGATGGAGCATGGTGATGAAGTGATAGTGCCGGCAAACACCTATATAGCAACCATCCTTGCAATAACGGCCAATGGGCTTGTGCCGGTGCTTGTTGAACCGGATGCGGACACGTTTCAGATTGACGGTGGTATGATTGAATGTGCCCTGACCGGACGTACGCGTGCCGTGATGATTGTGCATCTTTACGGCAAGTGTGCATATACGGATGAAATAAAGGGAATTTGCGTGCGCCATGGGTTGAAGCTTATCGAGGATAATGCCCAGGCTCACGGCTGTGTGCCCACGGCGGTTCAGGAATGGGAGAACTGCATGTCAGGTGAAACGGTTATTACGGCGAATTTCCATGCCGTACGGACGGGGGCGCTTGGCGATGCGGCTGCACACAGCTTTTATCCGGGAAAGAATCTCGGCGCGCTTGGCGACGGAGGGGCGGTGACCACCGGTGACAATGAGCTTGCAGATATGGTGAGGACTTTGGCCAACTATGGCTCATCGGTAAAGTATGTGTTCGATTATGAGGGGATGAACAGCCGTCTTGATGAGGTCCAGGCTGCCGTGCTCAGTGTGAAGCTCCGGCATCTCGACCATGATAACGCGCTAAGGCGCAGGGTGGCAAGGAGGTATATTGAGGAGGTAGATAACCCGTTGCTGCGACTGCCGGAACCCGATTTCATGAAGAGCAATGTCTTTCATATTTTTCCAGTTCTGTGTGAGAGGCGCGATGAACTGCAGGCCTGGCTTCGGTCTGAGGGTATAGGTACGGTGATACATTATCCTGTTCCTCCGCATAAGCAGAGATGCTATGAGAGAATGAACGGTCTGTCGCTTCCTGTCACCGAGAGGATTCACAGGGAGGAATTGAGTATTCCGTGCAATCAGGTTCTTACAGATAATGAGGTAGGGATGATAATCGATGCGCTGAATGCTTTTAAATGAACTTTGCGATAGTGTCGTTTTCTTAAACCCAAGTCTAATGACCGTTGAGGAAAAAAGGCTGCGTGCTTTCGAAAAAAACAAGGAGTGAGGAATTAAAATGGCATATCCTGCCGGTTTTCCTCACTCCTTGTTTTTGTTTAAGAGAATCTTGTTAATTCTTTATTCTCTTTACGGTTTTACCATTGTTATATTTCATTATGTATATCTGTCCGCTTCTTGGTGTGGATGTTTTCTGTCCGTTGAGGTCATACATGGCTTTTACGGAGTCGTCCGCTTTACTGTCATCTACAGTGTCGATACCTGTTGTGCCGTTGAGTGTCAGGTTATAAGTATTGAATGAGCTGAGATCGTTGCTGATGACGCTTATTGTCACGTATGTCTTGTTTGTCTCTTTGGTAATGTTCTTCACAACGATGGCGCCTTTTCCGTTTGTCGTGGCCTGAATGTCATCCTCCGTCACTTCCATTCCGGTACAGTCATCGGTCTGGATGGCTGTAGAGTTGTCGGCAGGGTTGTATGTTCCGCTGTTGAGATCGATTCCCTTACCCTTTATTGTGAGGTCGGTGAGCTTGCAGTTGTATATGAGGTTCAGGTCATCTACGTATAATGAGTCAGTGCTTCCTTTTCCGGGTGCGGCGTTGGTGGATATTGTTACGTGTATGGCTTTGGCGTTGACACCGTTCTCTTCATAGATGAACGGCACTGTTATCTTCTGCCATTCATAGTTGTTGCTTTCGATGGTGTTGTTGGTAGCCTTGGCAATGACGTTTGTATATTCTTTGTCTTCCGGGTCGCGATAGAATGTACCGTCGGTAATCACTGCATTTATCGTTGCGTATGGGAAGTCTGCCTTTTCCTCTTTCTGCTTGAACTTTGCCCATATTGTAAGGCTGTCGGGCCTACCTCCCATAAGAGAGTAGAAGGGGTCGCCTTTGTCGTCTTTGTCTGTCGTGCTCATGTCGCTCCATGAGTAGTTTGCCAAATCTGCAGCCGTAGTGCTTCCTGTGTTTATGCGTCCTGTGGTCACTGTTCCGTTAGCAATGGTGAATCCCATGTCTACAGATGTTATCAGAAGACTCTTTTCGCCTGTTGTTCCCGGGCGCACGATGTCGCTTATAAATGTATGTGGCGCATATCCTGCAAGATAGACCATTGTAGGATTGCCTGATGCGCTCATGAACGAGTGCCAGTAGTCTGGTTCGTCGCTTGTGGTGGGCTCGCCTCCAAAAGGAGAACTTAGTGTTGCTGTGTGGAAATTCTCGAAGTCGGAGTTGCCTATATGGAAAGTTTTGCTGTCGAAAACTACCTTTATGTTCATTCCCATTGATAAAAACGGAATGTCAATAGAGGCTGACAGGTTTTTTCCTTCCTCCATGGTAGCGTCCACACTTACAGGGATTATTCCGAGCATCGGACCCATCCAGAAATTTATGTTTGGGTCGTTGCCTTCAGTGATGGTTATGTTCTGTGTCGTATTCAGACCGGTCTGTCCGTTTAATTCCGTTGCATCAGTGTTCTCGAGCCTGATGTTTCCTATACCCATAGCGTCTGCACCTGTGCCTAACATGAAATTGTTCAACTCGAGTGTATACTTACCGTTATCCTGCTTGTTTACGGATATGGTTGCTTCCTGAGACGGAGACGCGCTTCCGTTTATAACTACCATAAGACGCCCGTTGTAGTCTGTGCCCATGGCTGCAATGGATGCGCACGCTACTGTTAGCAGAGTAAAAAATTTCTTCATAATGTTCTTTTTTTGTTAATAAATACTTGTATGTTTTTCTTATTTCAGATAATAGGTTATGCCAAGTGTCCCGAAGATCGGGAATAATGTCTGTTCTATTGTCTTGAACGAGCTTTTGTGTATTCCGGTGACGCCCCATTGGATGTCGGCGTATGCTCCCCAACGGGTGCTGAACTGCCAGTCGACTCCGGCATCGACACCATATTGTATGTGGCGCATATTATCGCTGAAATCGTATGAACCCCGTGACTCTTCAGTGTTGCCTATTTCTATTTTCTCTCCTGTCGGGGTCATCCTGCGAAGGTATCCGTCATATACGTAACCTTTGAAAACCCTTGTAGATACGTATGATATGTAGGGTCCGAGTTTCAGTCTAACCTTGTCACTGATGTCGTAGGTTGCCATCACAGGCAGTGTGAGCATCCATTCTTCGCATTCCGTCACGAGGTTGCCGGTATAATATCCTTCCAATTCATCTCCCCCCTTGGTCATCACCATGTGATAGTTCTTCACGGTGGCGTCGACTTCCATGCCTTTGCTCTCTGTGTGGATGCCTGTGAGTATGCCCCATTTGCCGGTTATTACTTTTTGCGCGTCCACCCCTAATGAAAAGTTGGGTTGCATCTTGTATTTGTTCATGCTCCGTATGGTTGCCGGCATGCCTATCGGAGCCGTTCCTCCTATGTTATATCCGAAGCGTGCGGTGTATTTCCATCCGCTTAGCATATTCTCCGCATTTGCGGGAATGCATAGAAATGTGAGTATCAGTCCTTT
Organism: Xylanibacter muris; assembly: GCF_013166605.1. GTDB lineage: Bacteria > Bacteroidota > Bacteroidia > Bacteroidales > Bacteroidaceae > Prevotella > Prevotella muris. The sequence goes on along the minus strand of NZ_JABKKF010000003.1, from coordinate 7,080 downwards.
TATAATGTTACGTATCATGGTCTACTTTGTTTTCTCGCAGATTATTTTCACCTTGTCTATATATAGCGTGCTGCCGATGGCCCCCTGGAAGTATGCTCCCTGGTCGCTGGATGAGAATACTATGGCGAGACTGTATTTGAAGTTGTTGATATCTTCCATATCGATTTCGTTTTCATAGTAGTCGAACGAAAGGTCGAACTCTGTCCATTCCGATGTCGGGCGTACTTCCGGCATGATTGCTTTTGCCACGATCTGTTCGCTTGTCTGTACATTGTCTCCATACAGCACTACAGGATTGCCATCATTGTCGTGGTTCTTGTATAGTATGGCGTATATCGCGCCTTTGTCCACGCGGCCTTCTTCTATGTTTCCGTATCTGTCCTGAAACTTCTCGCCGGGGAAATACTTATAGTAGCCTGTGAATCTTACAGGTTTCTTGTCGAACGGCAGCCCGAAATGCGTGCTTCTAAGTGCATCTATTAATGCTGTCTGGGTGATGAATGAGCCTAAGAACAGATTGCCGGCTGCCATAGGCATTCTTGCACCTTGTCCTAATGGACCGGTTTTTGTTGTTGTGAGTTTTACGCATTTGCCGTCATATCCGTCGGCATTGGGTGTCGTAGGATATTCGTCGGCCTTGGCCGAGGGCGATGCCATGGAGAATCCCCCGTTGCCCGATGCCCAGTTGTTGGCTTCTGTTCCGTCTTCTTTCAGGTCGCTCCATTTATAATATTGTTTCTTTGTCTGCGGGTCGGTGAAGAGAAAAACTCTTTCGAAATCGTATGCGATAGTATCCCTTACAGTTCTGTGTTCTTCTGTGAATGCAACATTGTATATGCGTTGCCAGTCTTTGTCTTGAGAAGTCACGGTATATGCAAGCGGCCCGTTGCTGAAATCATGCATCGTACCACTTTCAGGAACAATGGTCGCCCCTTCGGTTGTGATGAACATAGGTGCAAGTCTTGTCCTGTCTGTTCCTGGTCTTACTTTAAATATGATTGTGTTTTCTGCAGAATACACCTTTATTACAGTGTCACTGAGGTTCCATGTACTTTCTTGGGGATTTTCGTAATGAATCCATGCCTTTTCAATGTCGCATTCTGCATTAAGTGGTTCTTCCTTGAAGCATGAAGTGATGCCGATACATAAAACAGCTGTCATGCCCATATATTTTAATATCCTCATAATGTTTCGAAAACTTCTTTGTTGGTTTGCAAAAATACAATAAAAAAGCCGCATGATAAAAAAATGCAAATAAAACTTTTATCATGCGGAGAGTTTTTAACCATTTTTGTGTACATTCAGGCTAAGGAATGCGACTTATTTGAAATAAAATGTATACGTTTTATCGCTTTTATTTTGCAGAGAGTTAATTTCATATAAAACACTGTCATTCTGTAATTATTACAGTAACGCCTCTTGCGGCCTGTGCTCCCATGACCAACGCCTGTGCTATATCTGCTGTTTTTGACGGTCCGCTGATGAAACAGCCGTAGCCGTAACCGTTCATTTTTATTCTTGAATATGCTTCGTGCATGTTGTTTACGATGTTCTTGCCGCTTATTATTATAACGAGATATTCGGATATGAAACATACCGCACGTTCTTTCATGGTCTGTGGTATCCATATACATCCGTTTTCGGCCACTCCTATTTGCCCTTTTATTATTCCCACGTCGGTTCCGTTCAGCTCGTGTGCTTCAAGTATGTCGGGGTTTTTCGAGGCTATGGTTATTTCCGGCAGATTGGATGCAAATATCTTCGCGTCAGGATACAGCTCTTTTATTATGCTATTGATGTCTTCTCCCGGCACTGCCTTTACTACCTTGCCGCCTACGGTTTTACTTATTTCCTCGAATTGCTTTATGACGTCAGGATATTGTATGCCTTTGATTCTGCTGATGTCAGGCATGTCGTATGATTTTCTGATGTTTTCTCTTATCCTTGATAGGATATCCTCTTTTCTGCTCATTTTATTTTCCCTTTCTTCCACATTGTTTGAAATGATTCTTTTGCGAACTTCGGCATTTCCCGTCCTTTTCCCCATGCGTTGAGACTGTTATATAGTGCAGGGCGCGGAGCGTGATTGGCTATTGGGGCAAACTTCAGTGCCATATTGTATAACGCCGGATGGCCGAACAATGTTTTCATGCCTCTGCTCATGGTTTTCTTCATCGGGTCGGCTTTGCCGAGGGAGTCGAGATTTTGCCGCCACAGGTATATCTGTTCTGACAGATTTACTTTTACCGGACATACATTGTCGCAAGAACAGCAGAGAGAGCATGCGCTTACGTTGTCTGTATATTTATACTTGTCGCGCAGCATGCCTAAGTTTATGCCGATGGGGCCGGGGATGAAATACGTATATGAATATCCTCCGCTGCGGCGGTATACCGGACATGTGTTCATACACGCCCCGCAACGCATGCATTTCAGTGTTTCCCAGTGCTCGCTGTCGGCTATTATGCTGCTTCTTCCGTTGTCGACAAGTATTATGTGCATTTCCGCTCCGGGCCGTGCCTTTCCGAAATGCGATGTGTATGTGGTTGTGGGTTGGCCTGTGGCGCTTCTTGCAAGCAACCGCTGGAAGATAGACAGCGACTGATAGTCTGGAATGACTTTTTCGAGACCTATTGCCGCAATGTGAAGCTTAGGGATGGCTACCGACATGTCGGCGTTGCCTTCATTCGTACATACCACCACTTCGCCGGTTTCGGCTATTCCGAAGTTCGCGCCTGTCATTCCGGCCTGGCTTTCAATGAATTCGTTGCGCAGGCTCATGCGGGCGCAGTATGTGAGATAGGTAGGGTCATAGTTGTCTTTTTCACTGTCCAGTTTTTCTTCAAACAGCTGTCCCACTTCTTCCTGAGTGATGTGTATCGCAGGCATGACGATATGGCTCGGCTTGGATTCCATCAACTGTAGGATGCGTTCTCCGAGATCTGTTTCCACCACTTCTATTCCGTGTTTTTCAAGATAAGGATTCATCTCGCATTCCTCTGTCAGCATGGACTTGCTTTTCACCATCTTTCTCACATTGTGGTCGCGCAGGATTTTCAACACAATATCGTTGAACTCATCGGCATCTTTTGCCCAGTGCACAATGGTTCCGTTCTTTTCAGCGTTATTGGCAAACATTTCAAGGTATTTGTCCATGTGGGTGATGGTATGTTTCTTTATTCTGCTTGCTGTTTCCCTCAATTCTTCCCATTCTTCGAGACTCATGGCCATGGTGTCGCGTTTCGCTCTTACCGACCAGAATGTGGCGTCGTGCCATTTTGCCTTGTCTGCATTATGCAGAAATCTTTTTGCTGCTTTTGTATGTTGTGTGCTCATAGTCCTGCTGATAATATCTGTACTGCATGAATGAATTCTATCTTTTTGCCCAGGCGCTTGGCTATGCCCTGCATGTGCATCATGCACGAGCTGTCAGGGCCTGTGATGTATTGTGCTCCCGTGGCAATGTGTCTTTCTAATTTGTCCGTACCCATCTGTACTGATACTTCAGGTTCTTCCACGGAGAACATTCCTCCGAAACCACAGCATTCGTCAGGTCTTTCCGGTTCTTTTATCGTTATTCCGTCGACAAGGCTGAGAAGATTCTTTATTTTGGAATATTTCGGAATATTTCGCTCGCTTGGGGATGAAAGGCCTAACTCACGTACTCCGTGACAGGAGTTGTGTATGCTTACCGTGTATGGGAATTTTCCCGGAAGGGCTTTCACCTTTAATACATCGTGCAGAAATTCTATCACGTCCATAATCTTTTTTGAAGTTGTGCACTCATGCTTGCCTTTAAGCAGATGGGGGTAGTTTATTTTTACGAATGCCGCACAGCTTGCCGACGGGGCCACCACATAGTCGAATTCGGCGAATGTGTCGTCGAGTTTCGTGGCTATTGTTTCTGCCATTGATTCAAAACCGGCATTGGCCATCGGCTGTCCGCAACATGTCTGGTTGAGCGGATATGTCACGTCAAGTCCTAAATGTTTGAGAAGCTTATATGTTGCCACACCCACTTCGGGATAAATGGCATCTACATAGCATGGGATGAATAATCCTATTTTCATTTTTGAGATTGTTTTATATGTTGTAGATTATTAAAAACCACAGGGCAGTGACAACAGCTGGTACATCAGCGTGCGTGCCATACGCTCATGTCCTTTGTCGTTTGGATGCAGGCGGTCGTTGTCCGCGTTTTTGAAGTATTGTGCGTGTTCGTCGGCCATAGGATATAGGCCGCACAGCGAGTTAAGGTCTATGACGGGCACGGCCCAGATACTACCGGCTTCTTTCACCGAGTTTACGTATTCGTCAAGATATATGCCGCTTCGGTTGCAGTAGTCTTCCGAGGGTTGCCAGTTCTTTTCGTTCGGATAGAATCCTGAGCGGTGGATCGGGGTCAGAAGTATGATTTGCTTTGTTGGGTATGTGCGTTTCAGGTTTGCCAGTGCAATGTTTATGCGGCCGCGATATGTCTTGTCGTTCATTGCCATGTATCTGTGCTTGCGGTCTACAAGATGTTTTTGTTCGTCTATGCCTGCCATCACTTTTTCTTCTTTTTCTTCATACCATTCGCCTATAGGTACGCCCTTGTTGTAGTCGTTTGTGCCCATAAAGATGATAATGGCATCCACATTGTCGCCATGGTCTTTTTTCAGACTGTTTGTCTGTCGTAGAATATCATTCCATTGTCTTCCGCTCACTCCGTATACAAAAGGTGTGATTCCAAGCCAGTCTTGGAGGAATCCCCAATATTTCTTTTTCGATGCATTGTTGCGTGGATCGGTTATCGAATCTCCGAAATAAGCCACTTTCTTTCCGTTCCACGGATGTGTGATGGCTGTTTGAGATATTGAGGGCATGGTAATGATTGCACATAGAAACAGGCTTAATATCTTTCTTTTCATAGTCGTATGATATTTATATTGTTTTTGTAAATCCTATATCGATATGATTGCTGTATGGCACGTCGATAAATATATTATTGTTTCCATTAATGTTTATTGCATCTGCAGATGTTTCATTTTGTGGCCGCCCCATATCTTCTCACCGACTTGTATGAATCCGACGGATCTGTATAGTCTTTCCGCGTTGGGATTGTTGCAGTCTACGAGCAGGCCGCTTATTCCGATTCCAGTTTCCTTTGCTTTGGCATGTGCTCTTTTCAGAAGTTCTTTTGCTATTCCTTGTCCCCTGTATTCGGGGAATACGGCTAATGAGTCGAGATAGAGTTCACCGGCCTGTGTTTCTTCCTCCATATTGCTGAAGTCGCGCCCGAAAACTTCTTTTATGCTGTCGGTAAACACCCGACGCAGTTCAAGAAGTTTGCCTCCATCGTAACTGACGATGGCTCCTGCTATGTTTTTGTCGGCATCTATGGCGCATATCGTGTTTTTATAGCTGTATTGTGTGTCTGTCCTGCTTACGAGTCTGACCATGAGTGAGTGAAACTCTTCAAGGCTGTGGTTCTCTCCGTAAAAATGTTTGCAGCATTCTTCTGTCATTGCCGTTATTATTACTTGTGCTATTTGCTGGGCGTCTTCTATTTGGCCGTTGCGGAAACTTATTGTTTTCATATAATAAGTATAATAGAAATTACATTGATTTATATTTTTACAAAAATACTCAAATGTTTTCATGCTTACAACTATTTTATTTATTTTTATGAAAACAAAATGTAGTAAGTTTGGAAATATCACTATCTTTGCATGAAATAAGTTTTTACAGGGGAATCCGATAAAACCTGTTGCGTTCGGTTTGTGTTGCCTTGTAAATATTATGAAGTGTATAAAAATAATTAATTAAATTTTGGGAATATGAATTACAACAATCATGATTTTGAAGAAGTTGTGCAGAGAGGTAGAGGATGGGATTTGGCTGAGGCTTATCCTGTGCTGATGCGTAAGGTTTATTTGTGGATGACATTGGCTCTTGTCATTACCGGTGCCACTGCCTATGGTGTGGCTACCACACCGTCAATACTTATGGCTATAGCAACAAACAAGATTTTGTTCTTTGGCTTGATTATCGCAGAGTTTGGGCTTGTTATAGGTCTCTCTTCTGCACTGAACAGATTATCACTGACAACGGCAACGTTAATGTTTGTTGTTTATTCGGTGATTAACGGTGCCACGCTGTCCTTTATATTTCTGGCATATACAATGTCATCGATAACGAGTGTGTTTTTCATTACTGCCGCTACATTTGCCGTAATGTCGGTCATAGGATTGACAACAAAGGCGGATCTCACCTCGCTTGGAAAACTATTGTTTATGGCACTTATCGGTCTTATCATTGCCACTGTGGTTAATATCTTTATAGGAAGTACCGGTATGCAGATGATTATCAGCTACGTGGGCGTGTTGATATTCGTTGGGCTTACTGCTTATGATTCTCAAAAGATAAAGCAGATGTTGGCTGAGGCAGGAGATACAGGGGAAGTAGGGCAGAAGCTTGCTCTTATTGGAGCTTTAAGCCTTTATCTCGATTTTGTAAACCTGTTCCTGTATCTTCTCAGAATATTCGGCAAGCGTGAATAATAATCTTTTGTTATATCTCGGGCATTGAAGGCCAAATGCTTATCTGATGCTTTGTGGTATTAATTGGATATATCATCAGGTTCTTGTTTTTTAAAAGACGAGAACCTGTTTCTTTTTAGCCTATTGCCTATAGTATTATGCTATAGTATATTGGTATGGTTTCTATTTGAATATGCGTAATGCGGTTCCCGTGTGGTTGCTTTAAATTTCACTGTATGGGTTTGAGCAATCTTTGTGTATAGATCTAATCGTTTATCAATATAACTTGAATGTTTTTCTTATAGCCTTCATTTTTCTCTTTGTTTTGTAATAAAAAATCCTATTATATCCTTAGCTTCCTTTCCGTGATTTTCTTGGATTTTGTAACTGTCTGATATACAGGATGTTCGTGTCCGTTGGAACAGGCTCCGGAAAAGGGGGTGTCATTCTCTTTCCGTGAATAGCCTGTTCATGACCGGTGAATGGCATGTTCTCTGGCGATGAACATGCCATTCACCGTAAGAGAATATTACATGCGCTTGTCTGTGTAATGTTTTTT
>NZ_JABKKF010000025.1 GCF_013166605.1 Xylanibacter muris | reverse complement strand
CTCTCTTCCCTCCATTTTCCGTTTGTTTTCTAAATATTTGTTAATTTTATAAACATTTTCCATCTCCCTCTTTGTCGTTTGTTTTAAAGTTGTTACCTTTGCACTCGCTTTTCAGGTGAGTCGCCTGTTTGGCATATATGATAAAGAGTTCTTTGAAAGACTGAGACAGAGAGAAGTAGTACAGATGCGCAATTTCATATTGCGGTTTCGGGCGGCCTTTTTTATGGTCCGTCCGTTACAGGTTTTTTGCGTTCCGAATAGGATTAGAATAATGGCCTTTGCCTGGTGCCTTGCGGCATTTGGCATTCGGCTTCAAAGATATTTTACAATGTAGAGTTTGATCCTGGCTCAGGATGAACGCTGGCTACAGGCTTAACACATGCAAGTCGAGGGGCAGCATGACATGTTTTCGGACGTGTCGATGGCGACCGGCGCACGGGTGAGTAACGCGTATCCGACCTGCCCCGTACCAGGGCACAGCCCGTCGAAAGACGGATTAATGCCCTATGTTCTCCGGAAGATCCATGTTTTCCGGAGCAAAGGTTATTCCGGTACGGGATGGGGATGCGTCCGATTAGCTTGCTGGCGGGGTAACGGCCCACCAGGGCACCGATCGGTAGGGGTTCTGAGAGGAAGGTCCCCCACACTGGAACTGAGACACGGTCCAGACTCCTACGGGAGGCAGCAGTGAGGAATATTGGTCAATGGGGGGAACCCTGAACCAGCCAAGTAGCGTGCAGGATGACGGCCCTATGGGTTGTAAACTGCTTTTGTGCGTGGATAAAGTAGGCCACTTGTGGCCTTTTGCAGGTACCGCACGAATAAGGACCGGCTAATTCCGTGCCAGCAGCCGCGGTAATACGGAAGGTCCGGGCGTTATCCGGATTTATTGGGTTTAAAGGGAGCGTAGGCCGCCTGTCAAGCGTGCTGTGAAACGCCGTGGCTCAACCACGGTCCTGCAGCGCGAACTGGCGGGCTTGAGTGTGCGGAAGGCACGCGGAATTCGTGGTGTAGCGGTGAAATGCTTAGATATCACGAAGAACTCCGATTGCGAAGGCAGCGTGCCGCAGCATTACTGACGCTGATGCTCGAAAGCGCGGGTATCGAACAGGATTAGATACCCTGGTAGTCCGCGCGGTAAACGATGGATGCCCGCTGTCGGCGATATACAGTCGGCGGCCAAGCGAAAGCGTTAAGCATCCCACCTGGGGAGTACGCCGGCAACGGTGAAACTCAAAGGAATTGACGGGGGCCCGCACAAGCGGAGGAACATGTGGTTTAATTCGATGATACGCGAGGAACCTTACCCGGGCTTGAATTGCAGATGAATGATTCAGAGATGATGAAGTCCTTCGGGACATCTGTGAAGGTGCTGCATGGTTGTCGTCAGCTCGTGCCGTGAGGTGTCGGCTTAAGTGCCATAACGAGCGCAACCCCTTCCCTCAGTTGCCATCGGGTCATGCCGGGCACTCTGTGGGTACTGCCTCCGCAAGGAGCGAGGAAGGCGGGGATGACGTCAAATCAGCACGGCCCTTACGTCCGGGGCTACACACGTGTTACAATGGGGCATACAGCGAGCAGGTGCCGTGCAAACGGTGTCGAATCTTGAAAGTGCCCCTCAGTTCGGACTGGGGTCTGCAACCCGACCCCACGAAGCTGGATTCGCTAGTAATCGCGCATCAGCCATGGCGCGGTGAATACGTTCCCGGGCCTTGTACACACCGCCCGTCAAGCCATGAAAGCCGGGGGCGCCTGAAGTCCGTGACCGTGAGGGTCGGCCTAGGGTGAAACCGGTGATTGGGGCTAAGTCGTAACAAGGTAGCCGTACCGGAAGGTGCGGCTGGAACACCTCCTTTCTGGAGGGACGCATGCAAATCAGACGAATGCGAGAGTATATTATGGTATACGTACTTTTACCGGAGAGTTTTCAGGTTCTATCCTTTCTTGTACGTTCTGCCTCTGTCTATGGGGGATTAGCTCAGTTGGCTAGAGCGCTTGCATGGCATGCAAGAGGTCAACGGTTCGAATCCGTTATTCTCCACCATCCGGCACATTCCGCTTTATTGCGTTATGTCTCCGGTCCGTTCTTTGACATATTGACACATAAGACTTGTAAGTAAAGATGTCAGCGGCACATTGTTATGGTGTGCGCGCATTGACAGACAGAACTCAACGACAGCCTCGGTATCCTCCACTTTTTTTTGGTGAGGTATTGATATAAGGCTGAGAAAGTACGAAAGGGCGCATGGCGGATGCCTTGGCTCACAGAGGCGATGAAGGACGTGATAAGCTGCGATAAGCCGCGGTGAGGTGCAAATGACCTTTGACCCGCGGATTTCCGAATGGGACAACCCAATACCTTTTCAGGTATTATCCCGTCTTTATTTCGGGAGG
>NZ_JABKKF010000024.1 GCF_013166605.1 Xylanibacter muris | reverse complement strand
TGGCAGAATTAATTGTGCCAATGCCAATAGTCCTTGAGTGTTCATGATGCAAAGGTAGCACTTTTCGGATAAATAAAAGAAACTCCCCCCGGTTTGTCGGGTGAGCCATCTTTATTTTTAAGACATTTACAGAATATCCCTGTTTGTTGAAATAACAAAAACAGCATATTGTAATGATTACAACATGCTGTCTTTATTTAGTCGGGATGAGGCGACTCGAACGCCCGACCCCTACGTCCCGAACGTAGTGCGCTACCAACTGCGCTACATCCCGTTTGCAAATCAATTATACCGTACTATGGTTATTTTCTTGTTTGCGAGTGCAAAGGTACAACATTTTTTTGAAACACATGCATTTTTATTGGGAAAAATTTGCAAATATAAAAAAAAACATCTACCTTTGCACCCGCAAATAAGGAACAATGGTGCCATAGCTCAGTTGGTAGAGCAAAGGACTGAAAATCCTTGTGTCCCCGGTTCGATTCCTGGTGGCACCACTGACATCCAAAAACAAGTCACTGATTCTCAATGACTTGTTTTATTTTAAGGCTCTCCCTTTATCCGAATATTGGCTCAGTAGAAATATGTCCGAGAATCTTCCATCTCCTTAACTTTTTTATATTTTAGTTGATATTGGAGGCTTACGGTTCGGGGGCTGCGAACATATATTGTTCGGTCTTTCGGATACCATAATCTAAACATTTGCTTACATATCTCGATATATGAGGTCGCTCTCTTTTGTCATAAGCACTTCTTCCATAAGGTTAAACGAGGACATATAATAGGCGGTTTTATCTTTATCTCCATCCAAATATTGAAAATTATCCTCATCATTAAAACTTAACAGGCGTAAGTTTCCCAACATTACCTCATATTCATAACAAGTAGGCTTAGTTAATTTAAACAGCGATGCAAGAACAGGGCAATAATTGGTCTTGGATGGCATTTTCTGAACTGGAAGAGCTATATTCTCCCACTCATAATCGAGATCAAAAAATTCTCGATTGAAAAAAGACGAAGTATATATTACTCCTAACAGTTTATGTTTTGGTCCTTTTTCTATAGACCATTCAAGAACAAATTGCGGAATAATATATTCTGGCTTGAATACATCCTCTGCATTGCGTACAGGGATAGTACATGCTATTATAATTGGAAGATATTTAAGATATAGATCCTCCAATTTCTTAAACCTTTCTACAGTAGGTATTCTTAAATCTAAAACACGAAAATTCCCTGTGGGAGAAAATCGAGATACCAATGTAGATTCTATCGGAGGACGGTGCATTTCTTCCCAGCTACCATAAAGACTTTTTGCTAGATATAAGCAAGGATAACCGGGTGTGCTATATCTCTGAGTTTTGATATTGCGGATTAAATTAAATGGAATGTGAAATATTTCCTTCCTTGGAATATTTTTTCTCAATGAACATATTCTCATCCTATACAACGCAATATCTTTATCATGGGTGTATATTAAACCCTCAGAAAAAAGTCCATTAAGAAGATTCTTTAGTTGAGTATAGGCAGTGGATCTCCTGCCAGAGAGGCTTGAAGTGAGTATATTGAAGATTTTATCCCATACCTTTTTGATTGACTCAAACTCACTAGAATCAGAATCAATACCGTGACTTATTAAAAGCGTAAGATAATCAAGCTTACAACCACTAAGGACCTTCTCAAAATCATTAGAATAATCTTTTTGAAAAACTTGACTACGTTCGAATATGGCATTTCTTACCATATCTAAAAAGTTTTCAGGATTCAATACCATAGTTTTAAATAACGTGAGTTCGATGAATTCAAAATAAAGCGAGCTATGTATCTAATGTAACGTGAGTTCGACGAATTATAATCATCTTTAAATTGGGTGGTTGGCAAAAATTGTTGTAACTTTATAGAGCTCAATTACAAACAATAATCGCTATGCTCACCGATGACAAAGTTACTGAATTATTTTGTATGGCCAATAACTTTTGTAAGTTTTTTGATATCATGATGGAAAAATATACGTTGAAATCAGACAGGAAGCGTAACTATCATCGCGAGTCAACCCTATCAAAGGCAGAAATCATGCTGATAATGATACTGTTTCATGATTCAGGCTACTGTTGCCTGAAACATTTTTATTTGAAAAAAGTATGCAAGCATCTGCAACATCTTTTCTCTAAGATTGTCTCTTACAACCGTTTTGTGGAACTTAAAAAAGAGATATCCGTCCCTTTAGCCCTGTTCATCAAGAAGGTTCTGCTTGGAAAATGCACAGGTATAAGTTTCGTGGACAGCACACCTCTGAGGGTATGCAGGAATCAAAGGATACATATCCATAAAGTATTCAAGGGCATAGCCCAAAGAGGCAAATGCTCTATGGGATGGTTCTTCGGTTTCAAGTTGCATCTGATTTGTAACGAGAAAGGAGAATTACTCAACTTCATGATAACTCCGGGAGATGTGGATGACAGGAAACCGTTGGAATACAAGACCTTTATTAAATTTATCTATGGCAAGCTGGTTGCAGACAAAGAATACATCGGCAAAAATCTTTTCCAAAGGTTGTTTGTTGACGGCATACAGATTGTCACAAAACTTAAAAACAATATGAAGGGAGCTTTAATGAGTGTATCGGACAGACTGCTGCTCCGCAAACGGGATGTTATAGAAACAGTAAACGATGAATTGAAAAACATTGCACAGGTGGAGTATTCAAGACACAGGAGTTTTGACAAATTCATTGTAAATGTACTTGGGACAATTGCTGCTTATTGCATGTTTCCAAAAAAGCCATGTATCAATGTGCAACACACATTAGATACACAGCTCGCATTATTTTGAATTCGTCGAACTCACGTTAAATTACAATTTTGTCAAGACGACCTGCCATTTGCCTGTCTTTCGCGCTCCTGATCGTATAATGTACCCCTTTTCTTGAAGGAATTTCATGTGCTTTTGAACCGCAGAACGATTTATATCCAAGATTTCAGCCAGTTCTGAAATAGATAACGATGGGTCGCTTATTAGTTGGTTGATGATTTCTACGACGTTAGGATTGTCAAAGCGCACCCAGCCACCGCTATACCACCACTGGCCACCAGTTCCTTCGGCTACTACCATATCTGTTTGCATCTCAACAGTCATAAGTCGTTCAAGATAATCTACAAATGCCTTTACTTGCTTCAAGCTGGCATTGGCCCCATCAGAAGGCATCGTCCCCACCAACTTGTCAACGGCAGATAAAGCTTCCAGATATTGTCGTTTTGTCTTAGTAGGCACGACAATTAAAGGATAGTCATGCCTTGCTAATATGAAGTTCATCATAAGGCGTGCAATACGCCCATTACCATCTTCAAAAGGGTGTATTCTTATGTATCGATAGTGAAATAAAGCCGCAAGTTCGAGTGGATTGAGTTCTTCTTTGGCTTCTTCTTCCCGATACCATTTAACCAAATCGGTCATCAGCCCTGGAGTTTCTTCGGGGCTGGCATATTCAAACCGTTCTCCCGAAGGAGTGATAACTGAGTTGGGACGGGTCTTGTAACATCCTGCATGAACAGTATATGAAGTAGTGACACCTCCCGGTAAATTGCGGTAAACTTCATAATCTTCACGAAGAAGGATTTTATGCATCTGACGGATGAATGTCTCAGTAAACGGGTTGTCTGACACTGCTTCTGAAAGCACCATTTTAAGTCCGACATTATGCGCTTTCATTTCTTCCAGATCAAACATCTTTGCCTCTCCGATAACCCTTCCGAACAAAAGAAGGATCTCTGTTTGCCCGTAAGTCAGAGTATTTCCCTCTATATGGTTACTGTTGTAGTTAAACTCAATAGAGAACTTTCGTGCCAACTGGTCTTTGACCGCATCACGTTGCGGTTTCAGTTCTCTCCATCTATTTAATATGTCAATAGTAAGCTGTTTCATTTTTACGAATTTGCTGCAAATGTACATATAAATCGCGAGATTTCTACACCGACAGAATAAAAAGGTCAAGGCCGTGACAAATTATCTGCCATTTATACCGTGCTTTATGCACATTTATTGGTAA
>NZ_JABKKF010000023.1 GCF_013166605.1 Xylanibacter muris | reverse complement strand
TATTTCAGATGGCAGAATTAATTGTGCCAATGCCAATAGCCCTTGAGTGTTCATGATGCAAAGGTAGCACTTTTCGGATAAATAAAAGAAACTCCCCCCGGTTTGGCGGGTGAGCCCTAATTCGCTACTGAGCCCCTACAATAGAGTATATTGAAAACATCCTGAAAAAAATAAAAAAGAGGATTATTCTTAATAATCCTCTTTTGTCGGGGCGACAGGATTCGAACCTGCGGCCGCCTGGTCCCAAACCAGGAGCGCTACCGGGCTGCGCTACACCCCGCTGCAAATATACCGTTCCCTATTTGCGTGTGCAAAGGTACTAACATTTTTCGTAACGGCCAAATGTTTTCGTAATAAAAACAACATTATCATCGTATTTGTATAAAATCAAGACATATTCAAGTATATTTATTTCGGAAAAGCAAAAAAATAATTCATATAAAACACATGGATTATTATAAACAATCCCATAAAATAGCTTCAAACACGAAAACAAGTACATGGAACTTTACTATATACCATAAAAAAATAATGGAATGAGTATATATCATTCCATTATTTTTTTATGGTTATTTTAATAATACTATTCCAATACTATTATCTTGAATAAATGCAATACCTCTGGAACAGCCCAAACAAGTTTTATCTTGGCATTTGCCATTTATTTTATAATACCAAGCTCCCTGAATACTTTTGCCAAAATTTGAACACCACGCTCAACCTGCTCTTCTGTATGCGTAGCCATAAGGGCAAAACGTACCAACGTATCCTGTGGAGCACATGCCGGAGGAATGACAGGATTTATGAATACACCTGCATCAAATGCAAGCTTTGTTGCCATAAATGTCTTTTCCGTATCATGCACATAAAGCGGGATAATCGGACTTGCTGTATCTCCTATTTCAAATCCTTCTTCACGGAAACGGCGCAAGGCATATTTTGTCACTTTCCACAAAGCTTCAATGCGCTCCGGTTCTTTTTTTATCACATGAAGAGCCTCTAAAGCCGCAGCCGTTGCGGCAGGAGTGTTTGAAGCACTGAAAATATAAGTACGACATGCATGCCGGATATAATTAATCGTGTCTGAATCCGAAGCAATAAACCCGCCTATACTTGCAAATGACTTCGAGAACGTACCCATAATTAAATCCACCTCATCTGTAAGACCGAAATAATCACATACTCCACGGCCGTCACGTCCAAATACGCCCAAGCCATGAGCCTCGTCAACCATTACAGAACAGTTGTATTTATGCTTCAACTCAATAATTTTCGGAAGATTACACAAATCCCCTTCCATTGAAAACACTCCGTCAACGACTATAAGTTTCACAGCTTCATGCGGGAGGGTTTTTAAAATATTCTCCAAATCCTCCATATCGTTGTGCTTGTAATGAAGCTGCTTTGCAAATGAAAGACGCCGTCCGTCAACAATACTTGCATGGTCACGGTCATCACATATTATATAGTCACCACGGCCGACAACCATGGCAATTACTCCTGAATTTACGGAAAAACCTGTAGAGAAACACAGACATTCATCTTTGCCAACAAACTCGGCGAGTTCTTTTTCCAACTGGATATGCAAGTCCAATGTACCATTTAGGAAACGGCTTCCCGCACAACCTGAGCCATAAGTGTCGAGCGCAGCCTTCGCCGCATCAATTATTCTTTGATCACCGGTAAGTCCGGTATATGCGTTTGAACCAAACATAAGCACTTTATGGCCTTCCATTTCAACCTCAGTACCCTGTTTGCTCGTTATTGCACGAAAATAAGGATACACGCCCTGCTCCATGAATTTTTGGGGCTCGCGATAGTTCTTGTATCTTTCCTGTAATTGTCCCATTTTTAGGTGTAATTAATCCTCTATTTTTAACAGGCGACAAAGGTACGACTTTTTTATGAATTTAAAAACTTTTTTCTATACAATTATTGGTTTTAGATATTTTTATGCCAAAAGCTATGAGGAAATACAAACAAATTGTCTAATTTTGCAATATGATGACATCAAAAAAGTCTATAGTATTTATAGTAAACCCTCATTCCGGCACAAATAACAAACAAAGTATGCCGGAATTGATTGAGGCGGCACTCGATAAGGAAAAATTCGACTATCGGGTAGAAAAGACCCTATATGCCGGCCACGCTTCAGAAATTGCGAAAGCAAGTGTGGATGAAGGCGTGGATATTGTTATAGCGGTAGGCGGAGATGGAACCATTAATGAAGTTGCACGTTCTTTAGTGCATTCAGAAACAGCGTTGGGGATTATTCCATGCGGCTCAGGCAACGGGCTTGCACGCCATTTGTGTATTCCGCTTGACGCAAAAAAAGCAATCGCCATAATAAACAAATGCAATATTGAAGCTCTTGATTATGGAGTAATCAACGACTTTCCTTTTTTCTGTACATGCGGTATGGGATTTGATGCCTTTATAAGCCAGAAATTCTCTACTTCCAGCAAACGTGGACCGATAACATACATTGAAAATGTATTGAAAGAAGGACTGAGGTACAAACCGGAAACCTATGAAGTCACGGATGAAACAGGAGCAACAAGATATAAGGCTTTTCTGATTGCCTGCGCAAATGCATCGCAATATGGGAACAATGCTTATATAGCCCCAAAGGCGACAATGAAAGACGGGCTTATGGACGTCATTATAATGGAACCGTTTACAGCTTTCGACGCACCGCAAATAAGCATAGACATGTTTAACAAACGGCTTGACCATAATTCAAAAATAAAAACATTCAAGGCAAAGAGAATACATATAAAACGAAGTCATTCCGGAGCAATCCATTATGACGGTGACCCGATTGTGACCGGATGCGAAATTGATGTACATATAGAAGAGAAAGGCATAAAAGTCATAACAAACATTGACGACCCTGAAGACAACAGGCAACCTAATATAATGCTGAATGCCTTTTCCTCTTTTTTCAGCAATGTAAACAACATGCGTGTGGACATAGAAAAGCAGGCTCATAAGATATTCGTACAGGCCAAGAAAATAACAGAGAATTGAAAATATATAACGTTTTATATACGGATAACAATACATTATTGGCATGGATAACAAAAAAGAATTATTTCCTGCAGTAGATGACTACGGAAACGTTATTGGCTCTATATCACGTGAAATGGCACACAACGGGACAATGATACTGCATCCGGTAGTGCATCTTCATTTATTCAACAGCAACGGGGATTTATACTTACAGAAGCGACCGGCATGGAAGGATATCCAGCCTGACAAATGGGACACAGCAACAGGAGGTCATGTTGACTTTGGGGAAAATATCGAAGATGCCCTTAAACGGGAAGTCTTTGAGGAGCTTGGAATAAGCTCGTTTGAATATATTTGCCTCGGACATTATGTTTTTGAGAGTTGTTGCGAGAAAGAGTTGGTTTATGTATATAAGACTGTATATGATGAAATCATAATTCCAAATGAAAAAGAACTTTCCGGTGGCCGTTTTTGGAAAAAAGATGAAATTAAGGAAGGAATAGGAAAAGATATATTCACTCCAAATTTTGAATCTGAATACATGAGATTCTTCAATATATGACAAACGTTATATGACATTATCTTAATCTTATAAAAATATTTATCTGATACAAAGAATTAGTAATGCAGGAAATAGCGGTATATATCATAATTGCAATATCCCTTGTTTATGGAGCGTCAAGGATATATAAATCCATGAAGAATACAAATGACCCTTGTAACGGATGTGACGGATGCGCATTGAAGAACTTAAAGAAAAAAGGACACTGTGACTTTAAGCAAAAAAGGACAAACAAAAATACTCCAAAAACATAGCCTATTCGTTCTTAAACCAATTATAAAATAGACATAAATAGCCTTGCAATAAAGATTTTACCGAAAATATTTGCATACTAATTTATTTTTTCATACCTTTGCACCCGAATTTAAAAGAGGTTCCGTAGCTCAGTTGGATTAGAGCAACGCCCTTCTAAGGCGTGGGTCTAGGGTTCGAATCCCTACGGAATCACAGAAAGAGACACCTTTGGGTGTCTCTTTTCTTTTGAATACCAAACAGTTACGGTCTTTACAACTATTTATACAGTATAATATTGGCTCATCCGCCAAACCGGGGGGAGTTTCTTTTATTTATCCGAAAAGTGCTACCTTTGCATCATGAACACTCAAGGGCTATTGGCATTGGCACAATTAATTCTGCCATCT
Source organism: Xylanibacter muris (assembly GCF_013166605.1). Classification (GTDB taxonomy): domain Bacteria; phylum Bacteroidota; class Bacteroidia; order Bacteroidales; family Bacteroidaceae; genus Prevotella; species Prevotella muris. Next base: position 66 of record NZ_JABKKF010000023.1, on the reverse strand, counting down.
GAAATACTTTCGAATTTTGAAGTTGTACGTGTGGAAGAGGAATCATCCCTTATTCGTATTTACCTT
>NZ_JABKKF010000022.1 GCF_013166605.1 Xylanibacter muris | reverse complement strand
TTCAACCATTACTTCCCGCAGGAAAAAGTATATCTGCACTTTGACAACACAGGATATTTCAAAGGAGAACGGATTTGGTTCAAGGCATACGTGACAAGGGCAGACAACAACCGGCAGACAGACATGAGCAAGGTGCTGTATGTGGAACTGCTCAACCCCATTGGCGATGTCGTGGAGACATGCAAGCTCAACATCAAGGACGGACAGGCGGACGGCTCGATAAAGCTTGACAGTATCTTCAACAGCGGATTCTATGAGGTAAGAGCATACACAAGATACATGCTCAACTGGAATGCAAACGGCATTTTCTCAAGGGTATTCCCCGTGTTCAACGCACCGAAGAAGGAGGGAGAATATAAAAAAGTAATCAATGAGATTGAATACAGAAAACGGTTGCCAGACAACAGAATGAAAGATAAAGGGGAAGAGAATTTTAGAAAAAAGATTAACGTAAAATTCTATCCCGAAGGAGGACACCTCGTAAAGGGACTGCGAAACTGTGTGGCATTTAAAGTTATATCACAAACCGGAGAGACTATAGACACGAAAGGACGGCTTGAAACTTCTGAGGGAACAACGGATATAAGCACAATAAGGGAAGGATGCGGTACTTTCAATTACATTCCGACTGACACATCTGCCGCACTGATAATTAAAGACAATAAGGAAAAAGAACAACGGTTTCCATTACCCGCAGCAGAGACAGAAGGATGTATAATTACAGTCAATACATTAAATGACGACAGCATCAGAATCACATTTCAACATACCAAAGGATATGATAAAGACCTTGGACTGGTGCTTTTAAACAAAGGAAAGGTGAAAGCATTCAATGTGATAGAAATAAAAAACGGAAACACCACTATGACTTTTGCAAAAAGAAAAATGAACAGTGGGGTAAACCAGATTGCACTCATAGATGCTGACGGAAACATCGTGGCAGAAAGGATGGTGTTCGTGTATCCGCAGGAAAACGACATAGATACAATTGACGTTAAACCACTGACAGAGAACCTGTCACCATGCGGAAAGATTGAACTGGAGACAAAGGCACAGCCGAACATAACATTCTCAATGTCTGTGCGCGACATGGACACTGACGGAAACGGATACACACATAATGCTGCAACATGGCTGCTCCTCTCGTCTGATTTGAAAGGATATATCAATAACGCGGAATACTATCTGGAATCCGATGATGAGGAGCACCGCAAAGCGGCAGACCTGCTCATGATGGTACAGGGATGGAGACGGTATGACATAAAAATGATGATCGGACAAAAATCATTCGTAAAGAATCATCCAATAGAGGACGAACTGTTTATAATGGGGAAACTACACCAAAGAAAGAAAAAGAACACTGTAGACAAAGTAAGGCTGAACGCAACATTATACAACAGGGAGGGAGCTTCTTTTTCAGGAGAGACCATAACAGACAAGAACGGCTACTATACTTTCAAAATGCCTGAATGCACGGGGGAGTTTGCCCTGCTTCTAAACACGAAGAAAAATGACAAGGCTGTAAAATATAAAATAGGCATAGACAGGAATTTTTCTCCACAGGCAAGAAAACTATCTCCATACGAAACAATGCAATATGAATCTAATTCAAAGACGTTAGATTTGAAAGTAAAGTTCGATTTAGAAGAGTATATTCCAATAGATAAGGACAACCATTTACTGAAAGAAGTGAAAGTAAAAGGTAAAAAACGCCAAAGTGCCGGCAGCAGATGGCTCAATGAACAAAGAGGAGCATATAAGGCTGCAATCAAATATGACTGTACGAAAGCTGCAGATGAATATTTCGACAAAGGTGAAGAAACACCAGGTCTTATAGAATGGCTGTCAGAAAAAAATCCTTTTTTCAACGGAAGTAAGAATACAACGTCAAACCGTACTGATGACAAAGAAGACACAGGATTGATTGTACAGGAAGAAAATACCGGAGAACAGTCTATATCAGGTAATAATGACGCATCAGAGCAAATATTCAAGGGAGGTATCAGTTATAAAAACCGCCCGATAGTCTGGATTCTAAACAACATTTTTTATAAAATAACAGGACTTAGCCCAAGTGGATGGCGCAATGTCATGACAGGATTATGGGCTCATGATCAAGGGTTTTATGAAATGCCCACATGGCTCGAAGATTTCAAATCCATATATATATCCGAAGATGACAATATATGGAAAAACTATGTGGTATCAGGTGCTCTTGCCACATATCATCCCGTCACAATATTTGTATACGTTCCTTTCACGCGCAAGGTGAAACACAAGGGGTTGAGACAGACATTCTTCTCAGGATATACAAAACCCGAGACTTTCGAAATGCCCGACTACAGCCAGATACCACCGATGCCCGACCACAGAAGAACGCTATACTGGAACCCGAACGTGAAGACAGACAGCAAAGGAAAGGCAAAAATATCATTCTACAACAACTCAACATGCACAAGCATTGCTGTGTCGGCAGAGGGAATAACTGAGAACGGAAAGCCGGTGGTTTACTGAAAATGTGAAGGAAATAACCATAGCAACATATACAAATACAAGGAAAATACAACAAACAAGAAAATACGAGTAATTACAGTAACAGTATACTTTAAATGTATAGTATTAAAACTGCAACGGTAACCATTAAGACAAAGAACAGTTACCCTTAATAAACAATGTTAAAAACAATTAACAGCGCTTATATTTTCCTGACATCTGTTTGACGAAATAAAAAAAGAACATATCTTTGTGAAAATAAACAAAGTAAAACAATATTAAGCTATTTATAATAGTTTATACATTAAATCCAAATCGGCCATTAGAGATTTTATCTGGCAAAATCTAAGCAAATAAGCGTGGAATTACCTCAAAACCTATATATAGTATTAACAAATGCTTTCTAAACATTCATTTGAAAAGAGAGACATTTTTCTAATAATCGACTTTGGTAAAAACATATTTTAAGCAGATAAATATATTACTAAGTAAAAATAATAATTATGAACGATTAAATAATATACAATGAAAATTACTATAACCTTATTCCTTGCAAGCATTATAACAAATATAATACAGGCACAAGACATCAAACCGGAAACGACAATAGACGAGACGGTATACATGCATCTCGATAATAACGGATACTTTCTCAATGAGAATATATGGTTCGCTGCGTATACAACTGATTCACAGACAAATGGATCTGAAAATTCCACAAAAACACTTTATGTGGAATTGCTTGCCCCGGAAGGATATGTGGTAAAGACACAAAAATATAAAATGGAAAACGGGAAATGCAACGGCACAATAAAGCTCACTCCGTCTTTACTTTCAGGACTATATGAAATAAGGGCATATACAAAAAGTATGGCAATAAAAAGCAATCCGTGCTATTTCTCACAAGTAATCCCTGTATATGACGAAAATAAAAACGGAGACTATTCACATCGCAGTATCTTTGCAAGGGAAAGAAACACAAAGACAACAAGAAAGACCGTCAATGCATTAAAGATGCCTTGTACCAACACAAAAGAACAGCTTGCAATATCGTATGACACGACACAAGTGAAACCGTTCGGAAAAATTACCATTAAAATAAAAGGAAAACCAAACTATTGCTATTCCATAGCGGTAACAGACAGGAAAAACATGATAAATACATACGGATATAAACCTGCACTATGGACAACGAAACTGGAACGAGAAAAATATAAGCCACTGATGGAGGCTGAACTTACACCACCGGCAAGAACATATACAAACGAAGAGATCTCATTAATAAATATTGCATGTAAAGAAAGAATGCTGTGTACAATTAAGAAACCTATAAAACCAGGAAACAAGGAAGTTATCGGACTGACACATTCCTCAATACACTCATCAATGGATGATGCTCTTAAACTGATAAAAGGCAAAGGGTTTAAAGAACCGACACTGCGCACAGAGACAGGTTGGAAAAGCGTGGCTTTAATACTTGAATTGCTGCTGCACTGGGACTATCCGTATGACATGCCGTTCCGAGTGATAAGCATTGACGGTGATTACTGTGGCGACAGATGCATACCTGAAGCAAAGGAAATATTTGACGGGCCTGGGTTCAACTACAAGGACTATAAGGAAATTATAATACGAACAGACTCTGCTATATGTAATGCATACGGATATGCCGAACGGCCTATTAAACGCATTATGAATAAGGCAACATCGTCAGGGTTCAATGCAAGGACATCAAATCATTTAGGAAAACCCGGCATTGTCGTATGTTTGGTCTCAAAGACAAAAGAAGAAGACGAAAAAGAGATAGTAAACAACAATAATAGTAACAGATATGAAAAGTATGTGGCTTTCCCTATGCCATACTACAGTAATAATACAGACAGCAAAGACCACCGCAGAACGCTATACTGGAACCCGAATGTGAGGACAGACAGCAAAGGAAAGGCAAAAATATCATTCTACAACAACTCAACATGCACAGGCTTTGCTGTGTCGGCAGAGGGAATAACTGAGAACGGAAAGCCGGTGGTTTACTAAACAACAAAGAATATGAGAAACATAACGCTGCTTATTATATGCGCATTGCCCGTTGCCGCATCTGTATTTACCGCAGGAAAATGGTTCTCTGATTATATGATAATGCCAAAATGGTATGGCATGATTATTATGCTGGCATTGAGCATAACAATACTCTGTACTTTACGGATAGCGGGAATGTGCAAGGGGCTGTCATCAGAAAAATTATGGACACAAATGGAAAAAGCCGTAATGACAGTGTGCGCCTTGCAGGCATTATTCATGATTTCGCAGCATTACGGTATCATTCCGCCATACGGAATGTACACCACCGGAAGCTTTGAAAACGCAGCGGGATTTGCATCATGTATGGCTCTAAGCATGCCACTGGCACTAAGACGCCTGACAGAGACGGGATATAAAGGAAAATGCATTATCATAACATACATCTTACTCTGCGTAACAGCTGTTGTATGCTCCGGCTCACGCACCGGAATACTGTGTATAATCGTATCGGGATGTATCATGCTTTGCAGGATGCTGAGCATAAAATATGCAGCTATCATACCAGTGGCAATTATTGCAGCCGCAATATCTGCCGTGGCTATAAAGACTGATTCTACCAACGGTAGATGGTTCATACTGCAACGAACGGCCGAGCTTATAAAAAGACATCCGATAACTGGAGACGGAACAGGAACATTCGACAGGGAGTATATGAACATACAGGCTGAATATTTCAAGAACAATCCTGACTGCGAATACTCCATGCTGGCAGACAATATACACCATCCGTTGAACGAGCTTATGCTTGTAGCTGTCGACTTCGGAATCATTGGTTTTGCCATATTGGCTGCAATATCCCTATTCACAGTGTGTCATGCAAGAAAAAACACAAACAGACTGACACATACAGGACTGCACATACTTGCCGTGATATTACTGTTTTCCATGTTCTCCTACCCTTTTCTATATCCGTTCACATGGATCATGCTTGCAGCGGCTATATTCTGCATATTTGAAAAAGGAATACGCATCAACAGATATGCAATACTTTTTATTACCCCATTGGCTGTTGCCGGAGCAACATACATTATATTTAAAGCAAAGACCGACAGACAGCTTCAGAGAATCCTTGAAACGGCGGAATACAGGCCGGCACGAAAATGCGTTCCTATGTATGAGGCTTACTACAATGAAAAGCGTAATGACTACAGCTATCTCTATTCCCTTGCCGTGATGCAGTTTGATGCAGGATTATACCGCAGAGCTTTGAAAACTGCCATGGAATGCTCCAAGATTCTTGCAGACTACGACCTGTGCCTGCTGCTCGGTGACATCAACAGGGAACTAAGAAACTTCTCCGATGCAACGCACTGGTACAAACAAGCGCATTTCATGTGTCCGTCAAGAATCACACCACTGTATGAGACATACATGATTTACCGACAAACAGAAAATACAACGGAAAGAAGACGGATGGCCGACATTATACTAAACAAGCCGGTAAAAATAAAATCGGAAACAGTCAACCAAATGCTTGATGAAATAAGAGGCTATGAAAACTAAAAAACGAATATAATCAAACTTGTTTAAAGGACTTGGGTAGACAAAAATACACTTATTTTATTCATAACAAAAAAATATGGAATTTCATTTGTTACATTTTTAATGTTAAACAAGTACTACTTTTTAAATATATAACTGACAATCAACAACATAGCATTTTATGCAATGTAACAAATATAAAAAATAAACTCTTTTTTATTTGCAAAAAACTTTTTTAATCCCTATCTTTGCAGAAAACAATTTTTATAAAATGAACAGAAAAAACGAACAGGAAAAACGACAACCATATATTGCGTTGAAATAAAGGCCTACTGGAAAATTTATATAAAAGAATCTTTACCGAAATAATCATCATATAGGAAATAATATCATGAATACAAAAACAATCATAACATCTTTCATATTTCTGACTATAACCATAACTGCCTATTCCCAAGAAACACCCAAAAGCACTGTGGGCGAAAAGGTTATCGCCCACTACACTAAAACCGGAGACCAAGAAAAGATTAAGGCCGCAAGGTTCATTGTGGAAAATATGAAGTATCATTCTTTTAAGGACAGTCCTATACTCGATAAATACTATGCAGGTATCGAACAAATAAACAAACAGTATAAGTATCCGGAATGTACAGAACAGTATTATAGACTTTATACAGAATGCGGTGACCCTTACGTAAACCTGACTCTTACCAAAGATAATGACTTCATAAATGAAAAAGACATTATCAACAATATAGACATGGCGTTTGAAGACTGGAGAAACGGTCTGTGGGCCAAGCATCTTTCATTTGAAGATTTTTGTGAATATATGCTGCCATATAGAGTTAACAATGAGAAGCCGACTTCAAATTGGAGGGAAGATTTAAGAAAGCTATACTATAAATATGCAACGTCTGTCATAACCAGTGATGACATGAAAAATTCAGCGTTTTGGGCTGCAAGTAAAGTCAATGACGCATTAAAAGCATTGAAATACAATAACAAGAAAGTTTTACCTGAATTAAACATAAATTTACCTGTCTCTGCATTGAAAAACATGCAGATGGGAGAATGTATCGACTATGCAACATACACTACATACGTCATGAGGGCATGCGGGATACCTGTGTGCTTAGACTACACACCACAATGGCCGAACCGATCAAACAACCACTATTGGAACAGCCTCTTGGACAATACGGGTTTGAACATTCCATTCATGGGATGTGAAAGCAATCCGGGATATCCTAACAAACAGGGAAGGGAAATGGCAAAAGTATATAGAAGAACATTCAGTTACCAACCACAAAGCCTGTACGCATTGAATAAGGACTTGGGAGAGAACATTCCGCCAATACTTAATACTCCATTTATCAAAGACGTTTCCAACGAATACTTTATAGGAAAAAACATCACGACAAAGCTTAACGACAAACATCTTAAAGATAAATTTGCATATATTGCCGTTTTCAATAACCAGACATGGATTCCTGTTGATTTTGCTGTAATAAACAGTAACAGGACAGCAACATTCAAGAACTTGGGAAGTAACATCGTATACCTGCCTGTATTTTGGGGGCGCAATGGTTGTATACCGGCAGGAGACCCTATACTGTTAAACCGAGATGGAAGTATTGTATATCTAAAACCCAACCACAACAAGAAACAGAGTATTATAATAAACAGAAAATATCCGCATTTCAACCGCATTGTCAGATTCCGAGGGATAATGAAAAAAGGTTATTTTGAAGCAGCAAACAATCCGAATTTCTCTGATGCGAAACAATGTGCGACAATAAAGAAGACACACCTTATTGGCTATGACACTCTGACTGTGACAAACATAAAAGGAAAATACAGATACTGGAGATTCGTTTCCCCTGAAAAAGGAAGGTGCAACGTTGCTGAAATCGCATTCTTAAAGAACGGAATAAAACAGAGTTTCTCAAATATAATTAGTGACAGCAAGGGACAGAACAAGACAAAACCGGAATATGCCTTTGACGGGAAAGAAGTTACATATTATGAAAGCACGTCTCCAAAAGACGCCTGGATTGGCGTGGACATGGGACATCCTGTTGAGATAGATAAAATAGCATATCTCCCACGTAATGATGCAAATGATATCGTCATAGGACATACATATCAATTATGTTACTTTGAGAACGGCAAACAAAAAATAGCAGACACACAAATAGCTAAAAACGGAACTTTGGTTTTCAAGGATATACCATCCGAAACTATATATATCCTTCATGACTTAAATGAAGGACAGGAGGAACGCATATTCACCTATAACAATAATAAAATAAACTGGTATTAAACATTACAACTATGAAAGAAAAAATTTATTCCGCCATACTTATCATGGCATCGTTAATGTTTATAAACTGCACAAGTGATTTTGAAACAGAAGAGAAGACAAACGCTGAAAAAGCCGCTGAACTACGGCTTAAAATATTGGAATTGGCCGAGGACTACGACATCAATGTTAAGCTTGAAGACAAATACGATGGGGGAAATATTGATATAGATATTGAAGACATTGAAGGACTGTTCAAAGCCATTTCCGCTGTAAGAGGAAATTATAAAATGATAGCTTCAAATAATGGGAAAACAAACTCTTTAAAACAAGTACCAAAGAGAAACAATAGGGTGAAAACAAAGGGAGAAGAAAATGAAACTTTTGAAAACTTCGGATATATTTTTACCGTTAACGGAAACCCTGAAAATTCGCCATATTTCAGAGTTTCAAATGGTTATTGGGATTTTGAATGCTCATGTATGGCAGACTGGTTTTGGTCTTCCACCGGACATCTTGTATCTCCTTCTGTTCATCCTCAAATAGATGTAATCAGCAAACCTGGCGGCCCACTTTACTCCGGTAATATAGCATCATCAAATTTTGATTATTTTGGAAGAGGAGGCATGTCTTTCTCTTTTGATGGAGATGTGGAATACTGTGTCAGTCTGTCCAATCTAAGCGTTCTACATTTTTATTTCAATGTATATGGAATGATACATAGCGAAACAAAAGGAGATATTACATGGATTTTAAAATAATATCTATCCCACTTTAATAATAACAAAACATTAAAAGAATTATGTGCAACAATATGATAACACTCATAAAACAAAATATAGTTAAGCAAGATTTAAAAGAATACATAAGAATATGTATTGCCATTTTATTTCTCACATTGTCATCTGTTGCACTTAAAGCACAGCCCCTCAACGCAGAAACACACATAACGAATGCCTCTACCGATGAGGGCCTGACAACACAAAACACAGCATACAAAGCTTCAAAAACAGATACGGAAATAGAGAGACTTAGAGATTTCGCAAGAAATATCGACAAGTTCAACCATTACTTCCCGCAGGAAAAAGTATATCTGCACTTTGACAACACAGGATATTTCAAAGGAGAACGGATTTGGTTCAAGGCATACGTGACAAGGGC
>NZ_JABKKF010000021.1 GCF_013166605.1 Xylanibacter muris | reverse complement strand
GCAGTGCCGTTTTTTTTGCTCAGTAGCAAATCAGTGGGGATATGATATAGTGGCGGGTATCGTGGGGGAATATACGTATTGCCGGTGGATACATCCCCATGTAGGGGCATCGCTTCGCGATGTGTCCGGTGTAGTGTATGCTACAAATACAGCTTGCTCATTAAGGGATATTGCCGCCTGACACGTGCCGAAGGCACGTCCCTACTTGTTGCCTCATGTGGGGAGTCCTCCGCCCCTTCAATGAATGATGGACATATTATACAAACCATGATACATGTTATACCCATTGCAGATTCGGAATATTCCACATACCCATCCTTTCTCTCCCCTTCGGGGAGTTGGAGGGGCTGTCTGGCATGTGCAAAGGCATGTGTCTACTCATGGCATAATACTATAAATGCTTATTGGATATTTATGTCCCTGTGAATATATGGAAAAGGGTGTAATGTTATTGATTTATGTTAATTAGTTGATAATCAGGTCTTAATAAGTCTTTAAAAAGACGTTTGTATTTGGCTGTTTGAATTTTTATTTGTAATTTTGCAGCCGAAATAAAGAATATGGCTATTGTGTCTCATGTTGAGACTGCCATAATTCAAGTATCTAACTGGAATTTGATACATCACACTTATTCTCATGTAGATTGTATCGTGAATATTTAATTTTATATTCAGATTCCAAAAAATAATATGTAATGAAGAGGATAACAGAGATTGTAAGTCTTATTTTATTAATTTGCGGTTGTATGCCGGTTATGGTTTATGCCGGTGGAAATGTTCCAAATTCAGAAAAGTCATTTGATTGGAATCCTGTGATGGATGCAATTATTCAGGTAGAAAGTTCGGGAAATCCTAATGCGGTAAGTGGTAAATCTTGCGGGGCTATGCAGATTACACCTATATTGGTTAAAGAGTGTAATTTAATATTGAAAGAAAGAAAAAATATAAAGCGCTATACACTTAAAGACCGTTTCAGTGTGGAAAAATCAAAGGAAATGTTTGTTTTGAAGCAGTCATACTTTAATCCGGAGAATAATATAGAGAAAGCTATCCGTTCTTGGAATGGTGGAAATAAATATAATGTGAGGAAGACACAGAAGTATTATAAAAAGGTGATGAGTAAGCTTAAATAGTTTTCAAGGATATGCAAAAGAGACTGTTCGTCATTAAAGATGAATAGTCTCTTTTAATTACATTGTTATCTTATTGTTTCTGTTCTTTGAGCAGGTCTCTTATTTCTTTTAATAAAACTTCTTCAGCAGATGGCTGCGGTGGCTGTGGAGGTTTGTTTTCTGTTTCTTTTTTCTTTATGCTTGCCAGTTTGTTTATGCCTTTTACAAGTAAAAATACACAGAATGCAATGATTACAAAATCAATAAGTGTCTGAATGAAGTTACCATAATTTATTGTTGCTGCGGATGTTTTCTCCAACCCTAAGCTGACAGATGGCAACTCGAACTTTAAATCAGTGAAGTTTACGCCTCCTATAATCCATCCTATAGGCGGCATAATAACATCATTGACAATGGAAGTGACTATTTTTCCAAAAGCACCTCCGATTATAACACCGACTGCCATGTCTACGGCATTACCCTTGACAGCAAAACTCTTAAACTCGTTGATGAATTTTCCCATGAAATTTGTTTTTTAACTTATTTAATACTTGTATATCGTGCAAATATAGAAAATATTTTGTAACTTTGCGGCCGATAAAGAATAAATAAAAGCTAAAAAGTATCATTTTGATTATTCATTACTTCTTATGATTCTTGAGGCGATGCAATTTTGTTAAAGGATATATTTAGAACCCTTATAAAAAATAAAAGTAAAAATGATTAAGATTGGTATTAACGGATTTGGCCGTATTGGTCGTTTCGTTTTCCGCGCAGCTCAGACTCGCGACGACATTCAGGTTGTAGGTATCAATGACCTTTGCCCGGTTGATTACTTGGCTTATATGCTGAAGTATGATACTATGCACGGTGCTTTTCAGGGTACAATAGAGGCTGATGTTGAAAACAGCAAACTCATTGTTAATGGTAAGGAAATTCGTGTAACAGCAGAGCGCAATCCTGCAGATTTGAAGTGGAACGAGGTTGAAGCTGAATATGTAGTTGAGTCAACCGGTTTGTTCCTGACACAGGAGAAGGCACAGGCTCACATAGAGGCAGGTGCTAAGTATGTTGTTATGTCAGCTCCTTCTAAGGACGCTACTCCTATGTTTGTCTGCGGTGTTAACTTTGACAAATATGAGAAGGGTACACAGTTTGTTTCAAACGCATCTTGCACAACAAACTGTCTTGCTCCTATAGCAAAGGTTTTGAATGATAAATTCGGTATTACAGACGGTTTGATGACAACTGTTCACTCTACTACAGCTACTCAGAAGACTGTAGACGGTCCTTCTTTGAAGGATTGGCGTGGTGGCCGTGCAGCTTCCGGTAACATTATTCCTTCTTCAACAGGTGCTGCCAAGGCTGTAGGTAAGGTTATTCCTGAACTGAACGGTAAACTGACTGGTATGTCAATGCGTGTTCCTACTTTGGACGTTTCTGTTGTTGACCTGACTGTAAATCTCGCAAAGCCTGCTACATACGAGGAAATATGTGCAGCAATGAAAGAGGCTTCTGAGGGCGAATTGAAAGGTGTTCTGGGTTATACAGAGGATGCTGTTGTTTCTTCAGACTTCCTGGGTGACACACGTACTTCAATCTTCGATGCAAAGGCCGGTATAGCTTTGACAGATACTTTCGTAAAAGTTGTATCTTGGTATGATAACGAGATTGGTTATTCAAACAAAGTTCTCGAGCTTATCGCACACATGAAGAAAGTTAATGGCTAATTTGTTAGTCTATTAAATAAAATAAGGCCGTTCAGTGTTGCTGGACGGCCTATTTTTATTATCTTTGCATTAATGTTTGAAATGCAGATGAAGAATCGGATGATTACCATATTGGGACCTACAGCGAGCGGAAAGACCGGTTTGGCAACAGCTCTTGCTGCTGAGATTGACGCTGAGATTATCAGTGCCGATTCACGTCAGGTGTATCGTCGCATGGATATCGGTACGGGTAAAGATCTGGATGATTATTTAATAGAAGGGAAAAGAATACCTTATCATCTGATTGACATAATGGAACCGGGGACGAAGTATAATCTGTTCCAGTATCAGCAAGATTTTATCAGGGTTTATGAAGGTATCCTACAGCGTGGAAAGACACCCGTGTTATGTGGCGGTACCGGATTGTATATTGAAGCTATACTTAAAGGATACAGGCTCTCACATGTGCCGGAGAACAGGCAATTGCGTGAGGAACTTGAAGGAAAGAGTCTTGAAGAACTTACCGCTATACTCTGTCGCCTGAAAAGTAGGAACGGTTCAAGTATGCATAATAAGACAGATGTTGATACAGCAAAGCGTGCAATAAGGGCTATAGAGATAGAGACATTCAATGGAGAATGCGATTCCGAGGCTGTATTCATGCCTCCAACCGACTCTCTGATTATAGGTGTGTGTATAGACCGTGAAGAACGGAGACGTAGGATAACGGTACGTTTGAAGCAACGTCTTGAGCAGGGGATGATTGATGAGATAAGGGGATTGCTTGATGATGGTGTATCTGCAGAAGAACTTATATATTATGGTCTGGAATATAAATATATTACAGAATATGTGACAGGCAAATTGACGTATGAGGAAATGTTCAGGCAGTTGGAAATAGCAATTCATCAATTTGCCAAACGTCAAATGACATGGTTTCGTGGAATGGAACGCCGTGGACATGAAATTCATTGGATAGATGCTTGTCTGCCGATGGCTGACAAAATAGAAAAAATAAAGAGTTTATGGCAGTAGAGGCTACACGTTGGGGCATTCTTTATTGCCCGAGGAAAAGGTTGGTTGGCAACCGCAAATATAGGGAACGGGTTTTACGTGCCTTAGAGAATAATGACGTTAAATATGATTTTGTTCAGTGCGAGAATTCCGGAAGTGTTGAACGTCTTGTGCGTATGTTCATAAACAACGGTTATAAAACGATAATTGTTGTTGGTGGGGATTCTGCCTTGAATGATGCTGCAAATTGTTTAATGGATATCGAGATACATGAGCGTAATGAAATTGTTCTTGGAGTAATACCAAATGGCGTTATGAATGATTTCGCGCGTTTTTGGAATTTCCGCGAGAGTGACATTGAGCAGACTGTGAAGTGGCTCGTAAAGCACCGTGTCCGTAAGATAGACCTTGGATGTGTTCGTTATATGAACAAGAAAGGAGAGAAGTGTCACCAGTATTTCTTGAATTGTATTAATATAGGTCTTATCGCAGATATAATGAATCTCCGTAAGCAGACACGCAGTATTTTAGGCTCACGGATGTTGTCTTTTCTTGTGTCTTTGGTGCTTATGATATTTCATAGGCTGGAATATAAGATGCATGTGAAAATAAATTCGGAAGAATTGAATCGTAAAGTGATGACGTTATGTGTCGGCAGCGGCCCCGGTTATGGGCAGACCCCCAATGCGGTTCCATATAACGGGCTTCTTGATGTTTCTGTCGTTTATCATCCGGGCATTGTTCAGATGTTTGCCGGAATATGGCTATTGTTGACAGGACGCTTTTTGAATCATCGCAGTGTGCATCCTTATAGGACTTCTGAAGTGAGCATTGTATCTGCAAAACATGCTTTGGTCGGTGTTGACGGCAGGCTTATTGCCACTCCGGTCGGAGCTTATAAGGTAACTGTAGAGCAGGAAGTTATAAACTTTCTTATTCCTGATTGATTATTCGGGAATAAGAAAGTTTATGTGATATGGTCCAAAGTTTTCTTTCATTTATCAGTTTTTCTTTTTTTATCTGTTATGATAATATGACTTTTGACAAATGCGGAACGTTTTTTGTCTTGCTGATAGTCATATTTGACATGTTTGCCAAGGGTGGACATGCAATGTGGTGTTATCATCTTTAATTCCATATTTATCTTTAAGGGTGATTAATAATATTCTTTTGTTGCATAAAAAAGAGTAAAAAAAGAAGTTTTTATATGTTCCTAAGTAAAATAAATGAAGTTTTTTTTTGCAGAAACAACTAAAATGTTTACTTTTGAAGAGGATTTGCTTGTCTGATACTTTTATAGTTTTGGAAAGCAATATTATAGATGAATGCTAACTAAGATTTAAAACCTTAAAATAGGGACTATGAGTTATTTGCGATTTGAAAAAGCTGTAATGACTAACCTGGAGGAATCTCTCCGACGTGAATTGCTTAGGACAAACCGCTCCGGAGCTTATTCATGTTCGACAATTGTTGATTGTAATACAAGAAAGTATCATGGATTACTGGTTGTGCCTGTGCCTGAACTTGACGATGACAATCATGTTTTGTTGTCTTCTCTTGATGTGACTGTTGTTCAGCATGGTGCGGAGTTCAATCTTGGACTTCACAAGTACCAAGGAAACCATTACAGTCCTCAGGGACATAAGTACATCCGAGAGTTTGATTGTGATAAAGTTCCTACGACTCTTTATCGGGTTGGAGGAGTGTTGTTAAAGAAAGAAGTAGTCTTCCAGCATTATGAGGACAGGATACTTCTCCGTTACACTTTGGTTGATGCCCATTCAGCGACAACTTTGCGTTTTCGTCCGTTTCTTGCTTTCAGGAGTGTAAGACAGTTTACTCATGAGAATATGAATGCAAGCCGTGATTATCAATTGGTCGATAACGGTATAAAGACATGCATGTATGCGGGATATCCTGAATTGTATATGCAGTTCAGTAAGGAAAACAATTTTGTCTTCACACCGGATTGGTATCGTGGTATAGAGTATCCTAAAGAACAGGAGCGCGGGTATGCCTCAAATGAGGACTTGTATGTGCCCGGTTACTTTGAGATGAATATAAAGAAAGGTGAGAGCATAATATTTGCGGCTTCTACCTCAGAAGTACGTCCTGGAAAGCTAAAATCATTATTTACACAAGAAGTTGAGGAACGTGCTCCACGGGATAATTTCCTGCACTGTCTTGTAAATGCGGCTCATCAGTTTCATATACGTAAGAAAAATGATGACCGTTATCTTCTTTCGGGCTATCCATGGTTCAAATGCCGTGCACGCGACACTTTTATTTCTTTGCCGGGACTTACTTTGGCAATAAATGAAGAGGATTATTTCCATCTTGTCATGAAGACAGCCATGAAAGGATTATATGAGTTTATGGAAAACAAGCCTCTTACTGTTGATATTTCAGAAATAGAGAAGCCGGATGTTCCTTTATGGGCGATATGGACAGTACAGCAATATTCCAAGGATTCCGGTCTTGAAAAGACAGCTGCTGTATATGGAAAGTTTGTGAGTGACATAGTGGAATATGTGATAAGCGGCAAACATCCTAATCTTCGTTTGGATGAAAACGGTCTTTTATACAGCAACGGGCGTAATGAAGCCATAACGTGGATGAATTCTATGGCTAATGGTTGTCCTGTTGTTCCACGTTCCGGTTATATTGTTGAGTTTAATGCCTTGTGGTATAATGCCTTGAGATATTGTGCCGCTTTGGCCGCAGTCTCCGGTAATGAGGCATTGGTGTCTGATTTGGAAAAACGTGCCGAACTATGCAAGGCGTCTTTCATTGATACATTCCTCAACGAGTATGGTTATCTGTTGGATTATGTTGACGGCAATATAATGGATTGGAGTGTACGTCCGAATATGGTGTTTGCCGTGGCATTTGATTATTCTCCATTGGATCAGAAACAGAAGAAAGGGGTGCTTGATGTATGTACAAAAGAGTTGCTTACTCCGAAGGGACTTAGGTCTTTGTCACCCAAGAGCGGTGGTTACAATCCTATGTATGTCGGTCAGCAGACACAAAGAGACTATGCTTATCATCAGGGTACGGCATGGCCTTGGCTTGGAGGTTTCTATATGGAGGCATGTCTTAAGTTGTATAAGCGTACACGTTTGAGTTTCATAGAACGCCAGATGGTAGGATATGAGGATGAAATGAATTATCATGCTCTTGGTACTATATCAGAGTTGTTTGACGGTAACCCTCCGTTCCACGGGCGTGGAGGAATGTCGTTTGCCATGAATGTGGCAGAGGTGCTCCGTACTCAGAAACTATTAGAGAAATATACCTATCAGAAATAACGGAAGATCAAGATAACTATGAAAGTACTAATGTTTGGCTGGGAGTTTCCACCTCATGTGTTTGGTGGACTTGCCACAGCAAATTACGGAATTACCGAAGGTCTTCATGCACAGGGTGATATGGATATTACACTGTGTCTTCCAAAGCCATGGGGAGATGAGGACAGACGTTCGGCAGATATTATAGCGATGAATGCCGTTCCTATAGCATGGCGGGATGTGGATTACGACTATGTGAATGGCAGGGTCGGTGATATTATGTCTCCGGAGCGTTACTATCGTATGCGCGATAATATCTATGCAGACTTCAATTATATGAATGTCAATGATTTGGGATGTTTGGAGTTTGCCGGAGGATACCCCTCAAACTTGCATGAGGAGATAAACAATTATTCTATAATAGCAGGAGTCGTGGCCCGTGCGGAGCAGTTTGATATTATACACGCTCATGACTGGCTTACTTATCCTGCCGGCATTCATGCAAAGATGATCAGTGGAAAGCCGTTATGTATACACGTTCATGCCACTGATTTTGACCGTAGCCGAGGAAAGGTTAATCCGACGGTTTACTCTATAGAGAAAAACGGTATGGACAGGGCTGACTGTATAATGTGCGTGAGTGAACTTACGCGTCAGACTGTTATAAACCAGTATCATCAGGACCCGCGTAAATGTTTTACAGTACATAATGCAGTTTATCCTCTTAAGGAAGAATATAACAGGATACCTCGTCCTGACCATACGAATAAGGATAAGATCGTGACGTTCCTCGGACGTATTACCATGCAGAAAGGGCCTGAATATTTTGTAGAGGCGGCCAATATGGTGCTTCACCGTACGCGTAACGTGCGTTTCTGTATGGCTGGTTCTGGCGATATGATGGATGCAATGATTCAGCTTGCTGCAGAACGCGGTATTGCGGACCGTTTCCATTTTCCCGGTTTTATGAGAGGAAAGCAGGTGTATGAATGTCTTAAGGATTCGGATGTGTATGTTATGCCGTCTGTGAGTGAGCCGTTCGGAATCTCTCCGCTTGAGGCCATGCAGTGTGGGACACCGTCTATTATTTCGCGGCAGAGCGGTTGTGCCGAGATTCTTACAAACTGTATAAAAGTTGACTACTGGGATATTCATGCCTTGGCAGATGCCATATATTCGATATGTGCCAACGACAGCTTGTTCCATTATCTTCAGGATGAAGGAAAGAGAGAGGTCGATCAGATTACGTGGGAGAAAGTAGGTCTTTGGATACGTGAATTGTATGAGCGTACGCTTGGCAACAGATAATACCATATTAAATATTTACACTACTAATAAAAGAAAACATCAACTATGAGAACAATATGCTTATATTTTGAGATTCATCAGATAATTCATCTCAAACGTTATAGGTTTTTTGATATAGGAACAGATCATTATTATTATGATGACTATGAAAATGAACGCAGTATCGGAGATATAGCGGAGCGTTCATATATACCGGCTCTTAATACGCTGCTCGAAATGATTAAAGACAACGGGCAGTATTTCAAGGTGGCTTTTTCCATCTCGGGTGTAGGTATGGAGCAACTTGAGATGCATGCTCCTCATGTCATTGAGAAACTTCAGGAACTGAATGAAACGGGATGTGTCGAATTTCTTGCCGAACCGTATTCGCATGGTCTTTCTTCGTTGGCAAACGAGATAACATTTGCTGATGATGTTAAGAAGCAGTGTGTAAAGATGGAGGAATATTTCGGTAAGAAACCTACGGTTCTGCGCAACTCTTCGCTTATTTACAGTGATGATATCGGTGGTCAGGTGGCAGCAATGGGATTCAAGGGTATGCTTACAGAGGGTGCAAAGCACGTTTTGGGCTGGAAGTCTCCGCATTATGTTTACAATTGTAATATAGCTCCAGAACTGAAGCTTTTGTTGCGCGATGTTAATCTCAGCGATGACATTTCGCTTCGTTTCAGTAACAGTGAATGGGAAGGCTATCCTCTCTTTGCGGATAATTATATCAACAGGATTGCATCGCTTCCGGAAGGAGAGCAGGTTATAAACATATTTATGGAACTTTCCGCTCTTGGTATTGCACAGCCGTTGTCATCCAATATTCTTGAGTTCCTCAGGGCCATTCCTTCATGCGCCAAAGCAAAGGGTATAACATTTGCCACTCCGGGAGAGATTTGTCAAAAGGCAAAGAGTGTGGGTGCGCTTGATGTTCCTGACACTCTTTCATGGGTTGACGAAGAGCGGGATGTCAGTTGCTGGCTTGGAAATGCGATGCAGCGTGAGGCATTCAATAAGCTTTACAGTGTTGCCGACCGTGTGCGTATAGCCAATGATTCCCGTATATGCCAGGATTGGGATTATCTGCAGGCAAGTAACAATTTCCGCTTTATGACGACCAAGGCTTCAAACGTCGGACTTGACAGGGGGATTTATTCAGATCCTTTTGATGCGTTCACAAACTATATGAATATTCTTGGTGACTTCATCAACCGAGTGAACAGTCTCTATCCCGATGAAATAGACAACGAGGAGCTTAATGCGCTTCTTACAACAATAAAGAATCAGGGAGATGAGATTGAGATGAAAGATAAGGAAATAATACGTCTGAAGGCAAAGATAGAGAAGATACAGGCTTCGGATGAAAAGGTAAAAGGTAAGGCAGAAAAGGCAAAGGCAGTAAAAACTGTAGCAAAGAAGACACCGGGAAGAAAGAAAGCTGTTTCTGCCAGTGTGAAAGAGGAGAAAAAATAATATTCTCATTATATATGTTGGATTTTGAATGATAAAAGGCAGGCTTGCAAGGCCTGCCTTTTATCATTGTTTTTTAGGGTGTGAATGTTCGTCATATATGATCTATGATATATAGAAGTAATATTCTATATCCATTCATGACAGAAGAGCCGAGTTTTTTGTATCGTCCCTGTTATAGGGAAATTTTATTTACCATGCAGACTGTAATCTCGGGGATTCTGTCTAAATTTCCTCTATGAAAGCCAAAACCGAGACTATCTTTGTGAGGGAAAAAGAGCGTCTGTCTAACTATTCCATCACAATGAGGCATGTGAAATGGCATCCAATCGATTGACCGGATGTGAAAAAACATATAGATGCCCGTGCTCTCCATGGCGCATTCCTCGACGCCTTCCGACTCCATCAAATCGCGGAGCGTGACCAGTGCTTCGGTCAAAACACCGAATTTGTGTTGAATTTTTCGTCCGTTGGCGCACAAAATACATCAAAAACACTATCTTTGTGCACGTCAAGACCGCAGACTGTTCTTTTCATGGGCTAATCATTTTATTGGGACACAAAGCCCGTTATTAACTCTATTCGAGGCAGGGGGAGACCCACAGACCTCTTTTTACCCACAAAGATAGTCACGGTTTTGACTTTCTTATTCTCCGGGCGTATAAAATCGCGATTTTTTATATACCTTTGCATAATACAATCAAGCTTTACCTATGTTTGTTTTGTGTGATCTTAGTATTGTAATCTAAAAGGACATTATTATGATAAAAAAGATATTTATCTTTTTGTTTTTCTTTCTTGTAAATCTTACAGGCTCTTTGGCGCAGCCGTATTGTGCGCTGAAGACATTCACTATACGGGACGGACTTGCCGCAAACACAATTTCCGGTTTTACACAGACTCCTGACGGTATAATGTGGATAGCGACTTGGAACGGTCTGTGTTTTTATGACGGTTATCATTTCACGACATTCCGCAATACCCCCGGTCATACAGACCTTCTTTCATCAAACAGAATATTGCATGTGCGTTCATCGTCATCGGGCAATGTGTGGCTTAATACTTACGACCGTAAGGTTTATATGTATGATACTAACAGATGCAGGCTTATAAACATCAGCGAAAGGCTGAAAGCATTGTTTAAAGAAGATTTTGCCGTGCGTGGCATTTATCCCTTGGATAACGGGCATACATGGCTTGTCGGAAACGACGGTACATGTAATTATCGTGTTGCCGACAGTATCATTTTTGAAGACAGGGGAATAGAAAGTTATAAGCTTGCGGGGCACAACAGGATAAAGAAGGTTGAAATAGACGAAAAGGGGAATGAATGGGTGTTCACGGATATGGGATTGTTTCAATATGGAGGAACGTTGAAAAGTTCCGTAACGTTTGAGCATTTCGTTTCCATGGGCGACTATTCATGTTTTGCCTCAGAATCCAAGGAACTGTATGTGCTGCATCACGGTGGAGGTAAAGGACTTGTAAAAGTAAAGTTTCCCGGGGCTGTATGCCGAATCAACGGAATGATGAGGTATGGCTCGTCAGATGTGATAATGGCGACAGATGCGGGAATATTAAAATATAATCCTTATACGGGTGCGATGTCCTTATTTTCTGTGCAGATGCCGGCTCAGCCGTCTGCCGAGGTGGTCTTTATGTATGTTGATGCAAAAAAGCGCGTATGGGCGTTTACGAAGTATGAGGGTGTGGTGATGGTTGACATGAAACTCCGCCGTTCTTTATGGCTCAATACTCCGGAAGTGCCGTTGTGGCAGTGTACAAAATCCGAGAAGCCTTTCATACACGAGGATGCGAACGGTACTGTTTGGCTGATACCGTCGGGAGGGACGTTCTCTTATTTCTGTGAGAGCAAGTCAACGCTTGAGCCTTATCCGTTGAAGACAGACGGACATGCTGTGGCCGTGTTGCCGGCCATTACAAAATGGATGTCGGACAATCAGCATAATCTTTGGTGCACAGGTATGCGCGACCTCTGTTTTATCAACTTCAGTTACCGCCGTTTCCGTTATAACAGCGTGTCGTTGAATCAGGAAGTGCGCTCGTTGCTTACAGACAGTCATGGCCGTATTTGGGCCGGGTCTTACGATGGGGTGCTTGCCGTTTTCGATTCCTCACGCAATCTTATGGGATATGCAGACAAAAACGGTACAATACATAAGGAGAGAATCCGGTTTGCACCGATGATATATTCCCTTGCCGAGGACAGTAACGGCAGGATTCTTGTCGGTACAAAGGGAGACGGGCTTTACGTTATGGGGCAGGACGGTGTCAGGCACTATGTCAGCAGTGCTTCCGATTCCTATTCGCTGAGCGACGACAATATATATGATATTGACGTTGACATGAAAGGCCGTATTTGGATAGCCACTTATGGCGGTGGTCTTAATCTTGTTGATGAGACGGATACGGACAAATTGCGTTTTATAAACATAAAAAACCGGATGAAGGCAAATTATCCGCGTTCGGATATGCGCAATTTGAGGCGTGTGACGCACACTTCCGATGGTACTATGATCGTTTCCGCCACAGAGGGGCTGATTTGTTTTTCCGGAGATTTTGACTCTTCTTCGGATATAAAATTCCGCATTAGCCGTCATAATGAGAACGATACGTCCAGTCTTGTCACATCGGATGTCATGCACACCCTTGCCGCACGTGACGGCAGTGTATACGTGGTGACAATGGGCGGTGGGATACAGAAGCTTGTCTCGGATAATATCCTTTCCGACAATCTCCGTTTCCGGACGATAAACGACGAGACCGAGGGCATCGGTTTTGTGCAGTCGCTGATAGAAGACAGACGTGGGCATGTATGGATAATCTGTGAGGGGACGATAAGCAGCCTCAACCCTTCTACAGGAAAGTTCCAGTATTACGGGGCAAACGGAATACTCAACGTTACAGATCTTACGGAGGCGAAGCCGTTGTACGATAAAGTATCGGATATGATATTTGTAGGCGCGCGTGGAGGCTATGTCAGTTTCAGTCCCGGTGAGTTGAAGAAAAACAAGTTCAAGCCTCAAATAGTTTTTACAGGAGTATTGTACCAGGGGGATATGAAGCCGGAGCCTATTCTTAACAAACCGGAACTTGATATACCTTCCGACCGGAGAAACCTTACGATTTATTTTTCCGCAATCGACTATACAGACAAGTCGCTTGTGAGATACGCCTATATGATAGAAGGGACAGACAAGAAATGGAACTATGTCGGTTCTTCCAACAGCGCTTCGTTCAACCGTCTTCCGGCCGGCCGCCACCGTCTTCTTGTGAAAAGCACCAACAGCGACGGAGTATGGACGGGCAATACCGCAGCTCTTGTTCTTGACGTCAGTCCGACATTCTGGGAAACGATATGGGCAAAGATTCTTTATGTCATAATCTTTGTTGCTCTTATATATCTTGCCATATACATATATAATCTCAGGAACAGGGCGGCCTTGGAGCGCGAGCTGAGTGAGATGAAGACACGCTTCTTCACCGATATAAGCCATAAGCTGCGTACTCCGCTGACGCTGATAGGCGGTCCGGTGACAGAGGTGCTGAAGGGCGGCGGACTGTCAGAACAGGCCTCCTCGCATCTTGAGATGGTGAAAAGGAATGCATCGAGAATGCTTGACCTTGTGAACAGTATGTTGCGTTATGGTAAGGAGCATGGAGTTTATATAAGCGACAGTAATGCCGCGGCGGTGGCTTGTCTTGGAGAGGAGGCCGGCTGTGCGGAGGGCCGGAACATTGTCGGTTCCGCAACGGGCGTTTCCGGTGCACCGTCAGGGCTGAGGCTTCTGATTGTTGAAGACAACGATGACCTGCGTGCCTTTCTCATAAGTATCCTGCAGACCGACTATACGGTGCTTCATGCTTCGGATGGTGAGAAGGGACTTGCCATTGCCGAGGCAGAGATGCCGGATTTTATAATCACCGATGTTATGATGCCTGTGATGGACGGGTTGACAATGATTCATAAGATAAAGCAGAACACAGACATCTGCCATATCCCGATTATCGTACTTTCAGCCAAGGCGTCGCTTGACGACCGGCTGCAGGGGCTTAGCGAGGGAATAGACGACTATATCACCAAGCCGTTCAGTGCGATATACCTCAAGTCGCGTGTGAACAACATTATAAGCCAGCGCAGGATGCTCCAGCAAAACTATGTAGAGCAGATAAAGCCGGCCGACCGCAGGACCTACAAGCTTGAGGCACCGCAGATCGTGGATGCCGACAGCGAGATGATGAAAAAACTTCTTGACTATCTTGAGAAGAACATATCGGATGCCAATCTGCGTATAGAGGATCTTGCCGATGCGGTGAATCTCGGGCGTACTGTGTTCTATGGAAAGATAAAGAGCATCGTGGGTATGAGTCCGGTAGACTTTGTGCGTCATATAAGGATGCAGCGTGCGGAGGAGCTTATATCCGGCAGCCGCTATTCTTTCTCTCAGATTGCATATATGGTCGGCTTTTCCGACCCGAAGTATTTCAGCCGCTGTTTCAAGAAAGAGACAGGCATGACCCCGTCGGAATACAGGGAGCAGGCATCAAAATAATACTTTTTTCATTGGGAATATGATGGATGTCCAATGTTTACTCATATTTTGCAGATCGATACTTCTGTGTATGACGTGATATGCAGGTGTCTAAGATATGAGTATTATGTTGTTTCATGCCGTCTTTTCGTGTTATGTTGTGGCATTCTCGTTTTTTTTGTATAAATTTGCATCCTATAATACCGGCCGGAGCGATTCATGTAATGCTTTATTGCTCCGGCCGGCATTGTTCGGATACTAAAAAACTGACAGTAATTTGATATAATGAAGGGAAAAACAATCTTGTATGCAGGGCTTGTGGCCTTGTCTCTTGCCGGATGTGGCGAGAAGAAAACCGACAGTAACATAATAACGAAGAAGGTGGAGGCAAGGAAGCCGTCATCACCGATAAAGATGCAGGATTATTCGCAGAAGCGCGAGTTCTCTCTTGCCGGAGCACAGTTGGTTGCTGATATCGGGAGGACGGCCGACAGCAGCCTTGACATGGTTTCCGACGAGAACGGCCAGAAGTTTATAGACAACCGCATCACTCTAATCATAAAACGTTCCGACGGAAGTGTGTTTTTCCAAAAAGAATTCACCAAGTCTGTATTTGAGCCTTATCTCGATGATGATTATATGACCACGGGAGTGCTTGAAGGCCTTGTGTTCGATCGTGTGGATGGAAATACCGTGCGTTTTGCCGCAAGTGTGAGCCATCCGCAGACGGATGAGTATATCCCTCTTGTCGTTAGTATTTCCAATACCGGGGCGATGACCATTGCGCGCGATACGCAGCTGGATACCGGGGCAAATGCCGATGAGGATATTTAACCTAATATAATTATTGTATAATTATTATAATGCATTGTAATCGTAACGTTTGCGGTATTCACTTGGTGTACATTCGGTTCGTTTCATAAATGTGGCGTTGAAGCGGGCAATGGTTGAGAATCCGCATGACAGGCCTATTTCGGTTATAGGCTTGTCTGTTGTCACGAGCAGACGCTCGGCATTGCTTATACGTTCCTGTAAAAGAAACTGATGCAGTGTGCATCCGAAAGCCTTTCTGAACAAGTTGTTGGCATAGTCAGGATGCAGTCCCACGGCTTTGCCGATGTCGGCAGCCTTTATCGGTTTATGGAAATTCTGTGCGATGAACATAGTGAGACGTGACACGATATCTGCATTTTCAGAAAAAATCTTTTCCCGTTTTCGTTTGAATAAGATTGTTCCCTGTTTTTTTCAAGCTGTTCATATTCCATGGCAAACCGTTTGAGACGTGCTTTCATTTCCAACATTATTGTCTCTTGCATGGTGTGTGTATCGTCAGAAAGATTGTTATGCCACATCTGTAACAGATGTCTGTCGTATTCAGCAGTCATTTCGTTGGCAGCGACCAGAACTTCTCCATGTAAAAGTTTATGTTGCATATTTTCATCGACTTTCCATGACAAAAACGAGGTAAGAGGAATTGTGCATACGTAATATTCCTCTTTTCCGGGAAAAGTCATTGTTTTGTGAGGAGTGAGAGCCCAGAACATTACAAGCCTATTTGGCGGAATGTCTATTATTCTGTTGGAAATGAGATATGATGCGCCATGCTTTGGAAAGAAATTTATTTCTATCTCATTGTGGCGGTCGAAGCGCGGCAACGGTTGCGGTTTCCATAATTCGCATGTCAGTCCATAGGGAGCTAATTCCGGACGGTTGGGGTTAAAGATCTTAGAATTGTTCATATTTTGATATTGGTGTAATGTAGTACTGATATCGTTTAGGTAAATATGATGGTGTACACCATGTGCAATAAAGCTTATTTCAGCCAGCCGGAGTACAAGCCTATCATAGTGCAAATGTACATATAAATCGCGAGATTTCTACACCGACAGAATAAAAAGGTCAAGGCCGTGACAAATTATCTGCCATTAATACCGTGCTTTATGCACATTTATTGGTAAATTTATGGTGTAAACATTAAAAACCTCTTACAATGTACAGAAACAGAAT
>NZ_JABKKF010000020.1 GCF_013166605.1 Xylanibacter muris | reverse complement strand
CCGCCCCTTCAATGAATGATGGCACATATTATACAAACCATGGTACATTTATACCATTGCAGATTCGGAATATTCCACATACCCATCCTTTCTCTCCCCTTCGGGGAGTTGGAGGGGCTGTCTGGCATGTGCAAAGGCACGTGTCTACTTTGGGTATTGGAGGCTTGGACGCAGGAGTGTTGGGGCGTTCTTCCAAAACCATGGGGACATCGCTTTGTGATGTGTATTGAGGAGGGTAAAGCAAAATAATGCTTTCTTAAAAATTACTCATAAAGAACAAAAAATGAATTATGGATAGTTAAATAGGTGAAAATATACTATTTGATTATCCATAGTTCATTTTTTATTTCATTTAAATGTTCATTAGTATTAAATCCGGTTGGTCGGATTTGATACCTATATGAATATTATTGATGATAGATCTTATTATTTCGGTTAGTGTCAAGCTTTATATAGCCCTTCTGTATTACGTATGATTTCTTCATCACTGATGGTATAGTTCTGAAGGTCACCGTCAATATATCTGTCGTATGATGGCATGTCTATCAGACCATGTCCGGAGAGGTTGAAGAGGATTGTTTTCCGCTTGCCTTCTTCCCTGCATTTTTTTGCTTCTCGTATTGTCGCGGCTATTGCGTGGCAACTTTCCGGTGCGGGTATTATTCCTTCAGTGCGGGCAAAAAGTATTCCAGCGTCGAATGATTCGAGTTGCGGGATATCTGTGCCGTGCATCATCTTATCTTTTATAAGTTGGCTGACAATAGTTCCTGCTCCATGGTATCGTAGTCCTCCGGCATGTATGTTTGCCGGTTTGAATCCATGTCCGAGTGTGAACATGGGCAGTAGCGGGGTATATCCGGCTTCGTCACCGAAATCATAACGGAAGACCCCCCGTGTGAGTTTAGGACAGCTGGCCGGTTCCGCAGCAATGAACTCCGTGTTTCTTCCATCATTTATATTATGGCGCATGAACGGGAAGGCAATGCCTCCGAAGTTTGAACCTCCTCCGAAGCATGCTATGACGATATCGGGATATTCACCCGCCATTTCCATTTGTTTTTCAGCCTCCAGTCCTATTATTGTCTGATGTAGGGTGACATGGCTTAATACCGAACCGAGTGCATATTTGCATCCTGGTGTGATGGTGGCAAGTTCCACGGCCTCTGAGATAGCCGTGCCGAGAGAACCTGGATGTGTAGGGTCAAGCGTGAGTATGTTTTTTCCTGCGCGTGTTGACATTGACGGAGAACCTGTTACTGCGGCTCCGAAAGTACGCATTATTGAGCTTCTGTATGGTTTTTGTTGCATGGTTATCTTAACCTGGTATACAGCAGCCTCAAGGCCAAAGACTTTTGCTGCATAAGATAATGCCGCCCCCCATTGTCCGGCTCCTGTTTCTGTTGTAACATTTGTGGTTCCTTCCTGTTTGCAGTAATAGCACTGCGGCAGTGCCGAGTTTATCTTATGGCTTCCTAACGGGTTTACACTTTCATTCTTGAAATATATGTGTGCGGGAGTGTCGAGGGCCTTTTCCAGTGCGTATGCTCTCACAAGTGGTGTCGAACGGTAATATCTGTATTTTTCCATTACCTCTTCTGGAATGTCTATCCATCTGTTTTGTGTGTCAAGTTCCTGTCGGCTGCATTCCGCAGCAAAGACCCTGCTCAGTTCTTCTGCTGTCATGGGCTGTTTTGTTTCCGGATTCAACGGTGGCAGCGGTTTGTTTTTCATGTCTGCCTGTATGTTGTACCAATGGGTCGGTATCCGGCTTTCTTCGAGGATGAATTTCTTTTGATTCTTCATTGTTTTTATTATTCTTTTAAATTAAGGTTTACAAAGTTATACTATTTTTGTGATTATCTTGTCTTTATGTCGTTATTTTTGTGATAAATGTTTGTGTTTTGTATATATAATGCGGATTTTACTTCTTTGTATTGTTATCGGCTGTATATTCCGCTTATTTGTTTGACACGTATATAACAGGGAAAACGTTTTCCATGTATACTTTCACGCGGTATTCTTTAAGACGCATGCTTTCGTTCGTTGTCGCTCCGGAAATACATGTGCCGTTGGTAAGTTCGTATATCCTGTTGCATACGGAGCATTTCACTTTTTGTCCGTTGTCGATGAATGCAAGGGGATAATCTACTCCACTTTTTGTGTCGAGGCAATAAGGGCATTGTGCGTCATACGCCCGTTGTTCGCTGAATGAAGTGCATCCGATTATTATAGAGCGGTTTGCCCCCATGTTGGTATAGTCAAACCGGCGTTCTTTTTCAGTAGTAAGTTTGATTGTTTCCGGTTTGTTGTCATATCCATGGGCAACCGTAAGTTGAGTAATGCCGTTTACTTGTCTGGATGTGACGATGACGAACAGGCCGGGATTGTTGAGAATCTTTGCTAGGTCACTTGTCTGATGGTATTCGGTAAAGAAAGTGAAGCTGCACGGATAATCCCTGCTGAACCTGTTTTCATCCTTGCTGCATGATATCATGCAAAAAAGAAATATCATGCAGGCGAGAGCCTGCATATATTTCTTTATGATTCTGTTTATGTAAACGGTGTTGTTTGCCATTTTCATATATAGTGTTTATCCTTCTGTCTTATATAGTGTTTATCCTTCAGTCTTCAAGAAGTCTTTTTTCAGCCTCTTCCATACTGTCGAAATGGAATCCTTCCATGGTGGTTTCCATGAGAGCCTGTATTTTTTCGTTCATTAGGTTTCCGATGCTGCCTTCGTGTGTGTGTCTGATATGTTTGTCAGGAGTGAAACGTCCCGCTTCAATGTCGAGACCTACCTTTTTGTAGGCATCGCGGAACGGCATTCCTTCTGCGGCCAGACGGTTCACTTCCTCTACAGAGAACATCAAGTCGTAAGTACAGCTGTCGAGTATATGTTCGTTCACTTCCATTCTCTCTATGATGTATCCGGTCATTTTCAGACAGTCTTTCAGTTCGTCGAATGCCGGTATGAATACCTCTTTTATTATTTGCAGGTCGCGGAAATACCCTACAGGCAGGTTGTTCATTATCAGCATTATCTGTTGCGGCAGGCTTTGCAGCTTGTTGCTTTTTGCCCGTATGAGTTCGAATACGTCCGGATTCTTTTTGTGTGGCATTATTGAACTTCCTGTAGTGCACTCGTCCGGCAGTCTGACGAACGCGAAATTCTGCGAGTTAAACATACATGCGTCGAATGCCAGTTTTGCAATGGTTCCTGCTATGGTTGCCATGGCAAATGCAACGTTGCGTTCCGTTTTTCCACGTCCCATCTGTGCGTATACCACGTTGTAGTCCATTGTGTCGAATCCCAACAGCGATGTTGTCATAGTGCGGTTCAGCGGGAATGACGAGCCGTATCCTGCCGCCGAGCCGAGAGGGTTGCGGTTTGTCATCCGATATGCAGCCTGCAGGAAGAGCATGTCATCGGCAAGACTTTCGGCATACGCTCCGAACCACAGGCCGAAAGAGCTGGGCATGGCTACTTGCAGATGGGTGTATCCCGGCATCAGCACATCCTTGTGTCTGTCGCTTTTCCGTATCAGAGTGTCGAAAAGGGCCTTTGTAAGTATGGCAATGTCTTTCAGCTCATGCCTTGTGAACAGTTTCAGGTCTACCAGCACCTGGTCGTTGCGTGAGCGTCCGCTGTGTATCTTCTTTCCGATGTCTCCGAGTTTACGTGTGAGCATCAGTTCCACTTGGGAGTGTACGTCCTCTATTCCATCTTCGATTACGAATTGCTCTTTTTCGCATACGGCATATATGTGCTTCAGTTCGCGGAGCAGCAGTTTAAGTTCATCATCCGTTATCAGTCCGATGCTTTCGAGCATCGTTATATGCGCCATAGAACCGAGTACGTCGTATTTGGCCAGATGGAGGTCAAGTTCCCTGTCGCGTCCGACAGTAAACCGTTCTATTTCCTTGTTGATTTCAAAATTCTTTTCCCAGAGTTTTTTTGCCATAATATATAAAAGCCAGGATGTTTTTGTTTAGTGTGTCTGTTCTAATAATAAAACCGGAAGAGAAACCCGTTCTCCTTTGTAAAGGACGTTTCTTGCGTTTGTGGTTTCTCTTCCGCGTATTTTTTAGTATTTTGCGCATGCCAGCGCATCGGCTATTTTCTCGAGTCCTTCCTGCAGCGGTTTAGACACCATTCCCTTGATGAACATGTTCAGTTCGGCCTCAAGGGTGAGCTTTATTTTGCTTGTCGTTTCTGTTACAGGCAGAATCTGCACCCAAAGATAGAACGGTACCGGTGATTGTTCCGTTGCAAACTTTATGCATTTAGGCTCTTCTCTGTCAATTATTCTCAGGCGTATTTCCCCTACAGGCGATGATACGGAAATGCTGTCGCGGTCGAAAGTCACGTCTTTTATCTTGTCTTCTGGAATCTGTCCGCGCACCTTTTCAAGGTTTGACAGGTCGCTGACGGTGTCGTATACGGCCTGTTGCGGTGCGGCAACCTGCTTTATACCGCTTTCAAATCTGCTTTTGCTCATATCCTTCCGTTATTTCCTCCATTCGGAAGGGTTCTTTCTCCATTCATCGATGGCCGGAATATCCTCCTGTCTGATATAGTTTGTTTCGCGTGCATATTCGATCACGTTCTCATAGTCAGTGAGAGTGATAAGCGGTACGCCGGCATCTTCGAATGCTTTTTCTGCAACGGGGAATCCGTAGGTGTATGATGCCACCATTCCTATGACGTTGCTTCCGTTCTTGCGCAGAGCCTCCACGGCCTTCAGGCTGCTGCCTCCTGTCGATATGAGGTCTTCCACCACTACAACTTTCGCATCTTCCTTTAGTTCGCCCTCGATAAGGTTTGCCAATCCGTGGTCTTTTGGCTTGCTGCGTACATATACGAAGGGCAGGTTAAGCTCATCCGCCACAAGAGCGCCTTGTGCTATTGCTCCTGTTGCCACTCCGGCGATGGCCTCAACTTCAGGGAATTTCTCGAGTATGGTCCGGCAGAGCTCCAATTTTACGAAGTTACGCAATTCCGGGTATGACAGAGCCTTGCGGTTGTCGCAGTAGAATGGTGAGAGCCATCCGGAAGCCCATGTGAAAGGCTGTTCCGGCTGTATTTTTATAGCCTTGATGTCAAGCAGCTTTGCTGCGAAAATCTTTTTAATGGAGTCCATGTTGAATCTTGTTATATGTTAATATACTTTGCAAAGTTAAATAAAGTTTGCCGAAGTCATATTATATAAAGGTTAAAAGTGCTTAATCGGATATTCCGTGCAAGATGACGGTGCTGAGTGTAAGTACGCTTATCTTCACTCCCTGTGCCTTTGCCATTTCATTGCCGCATGATGTTACGGTAGACCCTGTTGTGAACACATCGTCTACGAGAAGGACATGCCGTCCTTTGATCATATCAGGATTCTTCATTCGGAATACTTTCTCGACGTTCCTCGTCCTCTCGTTATGTGTAAGCTGTGTCTGCGATATGCTGAATGAAACCCTTTCCACTGCTTTCGTGCATACAGGGATGCCTGTAATCCTGCTTATGCCGTTTGCGAAGAGCTCGCTTTGATTGTATCCGCGCTGTTTCCTTCTTTTCCTTGCCAGAGGCACAGGCACAATCAAGTCTATTCCGTTAAAGAAACCGCTTCCTTCGATCTGTGCGGCAACAATTTTTCCCATTGCCGTGCACAAATTCTTTTTTCCGTGGTATTTCATGTCATATATAGTCTGGCTTATGTGGCCTTTCGGTATGTATACGAACATTGATACCGCTTTCTCTATATTCATTTTCCCCCACAACATTCTGGCAACCCTGTTGTCGTAGGGTGTGTTCTCATAGAATGTGCGTTCCGTATGGCGGAAGCATGTGAAGCATATCCCTTCCTCGTTTACGGTTAGTCTCTTTCCGCATACCGGACACAGGCGGGGCAGTATGATGTCGAGTATGGAGCGCAGCGCATTTCCGAGCCTTCCTGTCATCATTCTCCGAAATCTTCTTCGGGAATATCCCCGTGTAGACATTCCTTTATCTGTGGCATGGTGAATCCCCTGCCGAGTGCGAACCGTATAAGTTTCGTATTCATTTCATATTCATTTTCCGTCTTTATGCTTTTCCTCTTGTTTTTTATCAGTGGCCGCAGCACATCCATATATTCCTTCTCGTCAATCCCCGCGAGAGTCTCCCTGCGTATCTCTTCGTCTATGTGTTTTGCCCACATCGCCTGATCCACCTTCCGGCTTCCCCATTTGTTGTACCTTATCTTGTCGATGGCAAACACCCGTGCGAATCTGCGGTCGTCTATGAATTTGTTGTCAATGAGATATTTCATTATTCCGGCCTGCTCTTCCGGTCCGAGTCCCCATCGTCTCATCTTCTCTTCCATTTCGTAGGAGCAGTGCTCGGCCTGTGAGCACAGTGACGTGAGGCGCAGCAAGGCCTCTCTCTCAGTAAGTTCCATATCGTATAATACTGTTTTTATTGTTGTCGCGGTGCGGTAGCCCTGCACATCCTGTCTTTCCCGAAGGCGTCTTTTCTTGTTTCCACTCCGGTGAATCCCATGTCTGTCAGCAACATTGCTGTTTCCGCAGCGTATGCGTGGTTCAGCTCGAGGTAAATATTCCCTTCAGGAAAGAGCGTCTTCTTTGCGTATGCGGCAATGGCCTTGTAGAATTTCAGGGGATTGTCGTCGGGTACAAAGAGCGCCGTTTCCGGTTCGTACTCAAGTACGTTGCGGCTCATTTCCGTGGCCTCTTTCGCACATATATACGGCGGATTGCTCACTATCACGTCCCATTTGCAACAGTATCCCGTTCTGCTGGTTTCTTCAGCCGCGACAAGCACGTCGCGTATGCCGAAGTTTATTCCCGCTCCCATTGCATTTGCGTTTGCCTTTGCGGTACGCAGCGCCTCACGGGATATGTCCCATGCCGTTACGTCTGCCTGTGCGATGCCGAGAGCCAGTGTAATGGCTATACATCCGCTGCCTGTACCTATATCGAGTATCCTTGAAGGCCCGTTTCCTGTTTTCCGCCTGTCTTCCACAATCCAGCGGCACAGCTCCTCTGTCTCCGGCCGTGGAATCAGTACGCTGGGATTTACGGAAAACATGCGTCCGTCAAACCACGCCTTTCCTGTTACATATTGCACAGGCTCACCGCATTCCATACGGCAGAGCATTTTGTCGAGTCTTGAACAGTCGTCGGTGTTGAGCCTTTCCACGGCTCCTGTCACGGCCTCGGTGTATGTAATGCCGAAGGCGTCTTCAAGCACGGCCCTTACAATGGCCTTTGCCTCTCCCTCTCCGTATTCAGGGGTAAGGCGTTTCCATAAATCATTGTATTTCAGCATAAATATTGTCTGTGGTCACAAATACGTGTTTCCCGATATGATGCGGTGTAAGGTATTGATTCAAGCTGTTTGCGGTAAAACGAAAGTTTCCCGTCATAATAAGACCGGGCTTTGCTTTGTCTTTGTCCGTTTGCTTTACCCTATGCAAAGGTACATAAAAAGCATGAGTTTTTACACCGGCAGGATAAAGAAATGATACCTCTTTTAGAGGAAAGAAACGGAGAATCCGTGAGATTTGGCACAAGTACGGGGAAAGTTTTGATTTTGGCAGAACAGTTTTCTCCTTATATATTTAAGGATAACTCGGATATATTCGCTATTTTTGCACTGTAAAAGGTTAAGGTGCGTATGCCTGTGTGTTTGACCCGGAAAGCTGTGGGTGTCTGTCACGCCAAGGCTCGTTTTCTTTTCCTTTATTCAGATTGTTCCGTATAAAATGAATATGGTATTATGATTGAAACCGATGAGAAATATATGCGCCGCTGCCTGCAGCTTGCCGCCAACGGCAGGATGCAGGCACGGCCGAACCCTATGGTTGGGGCAGTGATAGTATATGACGGCCGTATAATAGGCGAGGGATATCATGTTAAATGTGGCGAGGCTCATGCCGAGGTGAACGCCTTTGCGTCCGTGGCTCCGGAAGACGAGAGATTCCTGTCCCGGTCAACAGTCTATGTGAGTCTGGAGCCGTGCGCCCATTACGGAAAGACCCCGCCGTGTGCCGACCTTATAGTGAGTAAAGGCGTAAGGAGATGCGTCGTAGGTTGTGTGGATTCGTTTTCAAAGGTGAGCGGCAGAGGGATACGTAAACTTGAAGAGGCGGGAATCGAAGTCACCGTGGGAGTGCTTGAGGAAGAGTGCCGTGAGATAAACAAATGTTTTTTCACCTTCAATACCCTCCATCGTCCGTATATAACATTGAAATGGGCGCAGAGTGCCGACGGATTTATGGATGCAGATTTCCGTCCGTGTGCGTTTTCCACTACCTTCACCCGTATGCTCGTCCACCGCATGAGGGCGGAAAGCGATGCGATTCTCGTTGGTCGTGTCACCGACATGCGTGAGCATCCGCAGTTGAATGTGCGCTATTGGCATGGTCGTGACCCTAAACGAATCGTTCTCGGTGGCGGAAAGAGTTTAGGCAACCTCATGGCCGAACTGTATGCCGATGGTGTGCAGTCGCTGATGGTGGAAGGCGGTGCGGCAACGCTCAATTCTTTTATCTCGGCCGGTTTGTGGGACGAGGCGCGTGTAGAGACGGCACCGTTCATAGTCGGTAACGGCACGAAAGCGCCCGGCCTTCCGTCGGGTGGGAAAGTGGTGTGTAGTCAGGAATGCGATGGAAACGTCATAATGCTTATGCGGAATATCAGGGAAATCTGATTTTCTAAGGATTCTTAAACTTCAAACAGACAGATGTCAAACCTCGGAAAGCACAATCATTTACTTTCCGACTTAAGTCGGACGCCTTTCCGACTATAGTCAGACACCTTTCCGACTTAAGTCGGAAGGTCTGTCGGCTTAAGTCGGAAGGTTTTACATCTGCCTGTTTGAAGTTTGATATCAGCCGCTTTCCGGTCTGGGAATCTGTTGCCCGAGAGATGTTCCGACCGTATGTCGGGCCATGACCGTATGTTTTATAATCAAACAAAAGAGGGTGTGAAGCGCATCACACCCTCTTTTTGTTACATTCTCGTATCATGTTCGGTTATCCTTTTCGTCCGAAATCTGCCGGCACCTCGCCCCATTTCCTTGTTTCCCACTTCACTATAGGCACATTGTGCCGGTGGGTGGCGAGCCATCTTTCCGCGCGTGCTATAATCTGGTAAAGCGGTTCGGTGGCAGCGTTGCGCTCAAGGGTGGTCTTGCATTTTCTTTTGTTCACCCATATTATTGCGTTGTAGCTGTCGGTGTAAATGGTCTTGCCCGTTATGCCCTGTCGCTGCATCAGTGCCAGTGCATGTACGATGGCCAGAAATTCTCCTATGTTGTTTGTGCCGTGCACAGGTCCGTAGTGAAACACCTGCTGGCCGGTTTTCAGATCCACGCAACGGTATTCCATCGGTCCGGGATTGCCGCTACAGGCGGCATCGACGGCCCATGCGTCTGCCGTCACTTCCGGAGGCAACGGCAGAACGGTGTCGTTGCGGTAGTCTGGAGGGTTTACCGGAAAGCTGTTTCCCATATCTACATTCTTTCAGGCACTTCGATACCGAGGAGTGCCATGCCGTTTTTGATGATTTTTGCCACGTTCCCGGCGAGCACAAGGCGTACGAGTTTCCTTTCCGCGTCTTCCTCTTTCAGTATACTGTAGTCATGATAGAACTGGTTGAACTCTTTGGTAAGTTCATAGCAGTAGTTGGCTATGCCGCTTGGGCTGTAGTCTTTTCCGGCTTGTTCCACTGCACTGCAGAATTCGTTCATCTTCTGTATCAGGTCAGTCTCCTTCGCATTCAGTTGCGCGTTTGCGGTGTTGAGGGTTTCCGGCAGAACGATGCCTTCAGCCTCAGCCTTGCGCAGGATGCTTCGTATGCGTGCGTGTGTATATTGGATGAACGGACCTGTATTTCCATTGAAATCGATGCTCTCTTCCGGATTGAACAGCATGTTCTTTCGGGCATCTACTTTCAGTATGAAGTATTTCAGTGCGCCAAGTCCCACTATGCGTGCGATGTTTGTACGTTCCTCTTCAGTCATATCGTCAAACTTTCCAAGTTCCTCGCTGGTCCTTCTTGCATCGGCCACCATCTCTTCAATCAAATCGTCGGCATCTACCACTGTTCCCTCGCGGCTTTTCATCTTTCCGTTGGGAAGCTCCACCATGCCGTAAGAGAAATGTACGAGTTCCTTGCCCCATTTGAAACCGAGCCGGTCGAGCAGTATGGAGAGAACCTGGAAGTGGTAGTTCTGTTCATTGCCTACAACATATATCATCTTGTCGATGGGGAAATCCTTGAAGCGCATTTCCGCCGTGCCGATATCCTGTGTCATATATACCGATGTGCCGTCGGAACGCAGTAGCAGCTTTTGGTCAAGGCCTTCGTTGGTGAGGTCGGCCCACACGCTGTTGTCTTCATGACGCTCGAAGAGTCCTTTCTCAAGCCCCTCTTCAACTTTTGCCTTTCCTTTGAGATAAGTATCCGACTCGTAGTATATCTTGTCGAAACCCACTCCGAGAGCTTTATATGTCTCATCGAATCCGGTGTATACCCAGTTGTTCATCTTGCTCCACAGTGCGCGTACCTCGCTGTCGCCCTGTTCCCATTTTACAAGCATGTCGTGGGCTTCTTTTATAAGGGGTGCCTCATCCTTTGCTTTTTTCTCTGCCGCTTCGCCTTCCATGCCTTCGGCGATATACTGTTCGGTGAGTTGTCTGACCTCCTCGCGGTAATGCTTGTCAAAGGCCACATAATAGTCACCGATAAGGTGGTCGCCTTTCTTTCCGCTTGTCTCCGGGGTCTCGCCGTTTCCCCATTTCAGCCATGCGAGCATAGACTTGCATATATGTATTCCTCTGTCGTTCACGATGTTTGTCTTTACCACCTTGTTGCCGTTGGCCTGCATTATCTGTGCCAGCGACCATCCCAGAAGATTGTTTCTCACGTGTCCGAGATGCAAAGGCTTGTTTGTGTTCGGTGATGAGTATTCTATCATTACAAGCGGAGAGTTGTCGGTAGCTGTTTTCATTCCGAACTTTTCGTCAGTATTGATATCGTTCAGCAGTCCTATCCATGCTTCGGGAGCGATGACAATGTTGAGGAATCCCTTTACCACATTATATGAAGCCACTGCCTGACAGTTTTCCTGAAGATATCTGCCTATGTCCTGAGCAGTGTCTTCGGGCTTCTTCTTTGATATTTTAAGAAACGGGAATACTACGAGTGTAAGGTTTCCTTCAAACTCACGCTTTGTCTTCTGAAGCTGTACCGTCTTTGCCGGCACATCCTGCCCGTAAAGCACTTTTATGCCTTCGGTCACGGCACTTTCAATAATGTTTTCTATTTTCATCTTTTAGGTATACCTTATTATATAATCGAAATTTCGGCTGCAAAGTTAATGCAAAAAATCCATTGTACGAAAGGAAAGCCTGCTTAATTGAAAATATTTCCGTATCTTTGCAATCGTAAAAAATTTACTAACTAAAATATTAATAGCTAATGAAAAAGATTATAGGTCTGTTGTTTGCCTGTGTGCTTTCAATGGGTGGTTCGGCGTCTTTTGCCGGGCAGTATGACAGGTTATATGAGAATTTGCCTTTTAAGATGAATAAGGTGACGGCTCCGGTGTTTCCCTCAAATGAAGTGAACCTTAAGGATTTCGGGGCGGTCGGTGACGGTTCCTCACTCTGTACGGAAGCGTTTGAAAAGGCCATCGACGCTCTTGTTTCCAAGGGTGGCGGCAGGCTTGTGGTCTCTCAAGGTGTTTGGTATACCGGCCCGATAGTGCTTAAAAGCAATATAAATCTGCATCTTGAGCGCGGAGCCGTTATATTGTTCTCTCCGGATCCGACGCTTTATAAACTTATCGACACATCGTTTGAGGGGCTTGAGACAAGGCGTTGCCAGTCTCCCATATCAGGTATGAATCTTGAGAATGTGGCTATCACGGGAAAGGGTGCCATCGACGGTAACGGCGGCTTTTGGCGTCCGGTCAAGCGTGCCAAGGTCACTGACGGTCAGTGGAAGTCTTTTCTTTCACGTGGCGGAGCATTGAAGAATCCCAACTATTGGTTCCCGTCGGCGGGAGCGTTGAAAGGCGACGCCATTGCGGATATGAATGTGCCTAAGGGATTGAAGAGTGAGGCGGAGTGGAATGACATAAAGCTGTTTTTGCGTCCGGTGATGGTCAGCCTTATCGGTTGCAGGAATGTATGGCTCAATGGGGTGATATTTCAAAATTCACCGGCATGGAACATACATCCCCTTATGTGTGAGAATGTGCTGATAGAAGATGTGTTGGTGAGAAATCCGTCTTATGCTCAGAACGGTGACGGTCTCGACCTTGAGTCATGCAAGAATGCCCTTGTCGTGAATTCCACATTTGATGTGGGCGATGACGGCATCTGCATCAAGAGCGGCAAGGATGCCGACGGCCGCAAGCGCGGCATTCCGTGTGAGAACGTTATCGTAAACGGCTGTACGGTATTCAAGGGACACGGAGGATTCGTAGTCGGCAGCGAGATGAGTGGAGGGGTAAAGAATATCCATGTGTCCGACTGTCAGTTTTTAGGTACGGATGTTGGTTTGCGCTTCAAGAGTGCCCGTGGACGTGGAGGCGTTGTCGAGAACATATATATCGAGAATATTTCCATGTTTGACATACAGACAGATGCAATAACCTTTGATCTTTACTATGGCGGAAAGTCCGTT
The DNA here is from genome assembly GCF_013166605.1 of Xylanibacter muris. Lineage (GTDB taxonomy): Bacteria > Bacteroidota > Bacteroidia > Bacteroidales > Bacteroidaceae > Prevotella > Prevotella muris. Next base: position 17,273 of record NZ_JABKKF010000020.1, on the reverse strand, counting down.
GCCGAGAGCCTTGCCGACGGTGATGAGGCAAAGAATAAGGTGGTGGATATGAGGAAAGTCGACGAGACCACACCTGCATTCCGCAATATAGACATACGTCATGTCGTTTGTCGCGGAGCTCGTCGTGCGGCATATTTCAACGGTTTGCCGGAGATGCCTGTCGAGAATGTGCTTATAAAGGATGTTGAGATAAATAATGTTGATGAAGGCGTGGTTATAAACAGAACGAGGAAAGTGAAGCTTGACAACATACGTGTTAATGCAAGGACACATACATTGGATGCAAAGAATTCTACGGGACTTGTTGTAAACGGGAAAAAATATAAGGAGGTTGACGGCAAGGGAATATCCCTTGATTTCTGATATAGGGAAAACAGAATCGGATATATCATATTCCTTGTAAAGGAGGAATTATTCGTACAGAGCCTGAATGAATGCGGGAATGACAATCAGGAGTTATTTTCCGTTCATTCGGGCTTTATCTTTGTTTGTATACAAATTGGAGACATTCTCGTCGTTGAATAATGTTATAAAATACTTAACTTTGTACGCTGATAGATTTTTTTGTGCGTTTTTATGCTGTTTTTTAGATATATACATAATCTACAGCTTTGTTATTAATGATGGTTCTATATGTTAAAAATAGGTGGTGAAATCGAGAAGGTATTGAATGAGAGAGGCTTGTCTGTTATATGGTTTTCCCGACAGTTGATGTGCTCTCGTGCCAATGTATATAAAATCTTCAGCAGGTATCATATTGATACTTATTTATTATATAGGATTTCCAGGATATTGAATTTCGATTTTTTTCATTTGTATTCGGCTATGCTTGATTGCGGAGAGACGTGTGCGGATGTTGATGAAGCGGAAAAACAGGATATTGATATAAAGATTGAGGAAAAATAATAAGGTATAGAATATGTTTTGTAGGTATTTGAGATTGATTCTCCCTTTGTACTTTTTTATAATAGCGTCGGCTGCAAGGTCTCAGATAATGGATACACGTATAGGCGTTGATACCCTTACTTTTGCTGAGCGTATTTCCGTCAGGACAAATATGGTAGATTGGGTTCTGCTTACTCCGAATATCGGGTTTGAGTTTGATATACGGAGCACAAACTGGAACAGATGGACTGCGGGAGTGAACCTGCGCTATAACTGGCAGACAAAGCATACGTATGCCCCGGGAGTGGTATATAATATGGCAGAGGTGAAGGGGGAGTTCAGAAATTATTGGCGCACGCGTGAGATTGATGAGGATAATGGAGTGATGAGGCATACCAATCTGATTGACCGCCTGTTCTCCTGCCGCCGTACACGTGTGAAGCATCCTTCTACCACTTATTACAGAGGGTTGTATGCCGCATATTCGGATTATTCTGTAAAGTTGGGCAAATATGGGTATCAGGGGAATGCTGTTTCCATGGGCGTTACTTATGGAATAGTAAAGCCGATGTATTTGTTCAGAAACGGCAACACGCTTGACTTTGAGGCGGGCATAAGTGCCGGAGCGGCTTATTTGAAATATGACAAATATGTTCTTGACCGTGATAATAACTGCTATGCGGTGGTCGATCATTCCGTGTCCAAGGTCCTGCCGGTGATAAATGACATCCGTCTCGGATTTGTCTATAGATTCGGCAGCTATCCTATTACGAGGAAATACAGATGGCGCATAGAGACTGATGCCGCATATATTGACACAGTCAACGCCGTAAATCTTGAAATGGAAAGAAAGAGGGCGAATGTCCGGAATGACGAAAGGATTATCAGGAAGATCCATAGCGATTTCAGTGCTGCATACGACTCTATTATGGCAGTACACAAGGCTGATGCGGCAAAGGCAAAGGCAGATGCCAGACATTTCAGAAAGAATCTCAGGATAGAAAAAGATAAGGATAAAAAGGGAAAGGCTTCGGAAGGCGCGCTTTTGAAGGAAGAGGAGAAGAATAAAGGCAAACGAAGAAAATGACTTTGGCAATGAAAAAGAATAAATATATTTGGAGCGTATCGGTATTGCTGTCTGTTGCATTGTCTTCATGCAACACAGAGGTTGATTTCGGTTACGAACAGGGACACCCTCTCGGTACTACAGTGAAATTCAGCTATGGTTTGTCTGAAAGTGCGGGAAAAGAATGTCCGGATTCGATGTTTGTTGTTGCAAGTCGTGTGATAAACAGTTGGAAATGCGCCATGGCCGTGAATACAGATGATTTTCTTGGACGTTATATATACAATGCACCGGAAAGGGAGGAAGAGAAAACAGATACCGTTGATATTGTCGAGCCGGAAGATACTGTTGCCATAGAAGCTTTTTCATGGGATGAGCCGGATGGTTCGGGAAACGCATTGGAAAAGTTCTGCGTAAGGAGCGGAGAATATAAGTTCTTCACTTTCAATATGAATGAGAAAGAACTTGTTTATGATGACATAATGGATTATCTTGCCGATAATACCGGTGAGAAGAAATTTCAGCAGATAAGGTTGGAATATGCTGAATACGACAGGAATGATCCTGAGTTGAGAGACGGTATCGACATGGAATACTGGGAGGATTATAATCCTTATGCCAACTATGTGATGACCGGACTGCATCCCGTCTTTTTCGATACCACAACGGTGAAAAACCTGACATACGGGACAGAAACAGAAATAAGGTTCTCTCCGAACAAGATAACGCAAACCGTTGAAATACGTTTTGATATAAAGAAAGATTTTGGCAAGGGAGCCTTCAGGGTTGATAAGGTATGGGCGGAGATGTCCGGTATACCTTATAAGATTAATATGTCGCGTGGCTATCTTGATGTCACAAACACGTTGAAGATATTGTTTCCTTGTACATTGACAGACGGCAACGGGGCATTTGCCGATAATTTTGATAATAACGGAACTGTTGGATGCTGGTCGGCTGTGGAGGTTCCCGGATTTGTCGAGAACAGCAGCTCTGCCGCTGTTACCGGTCCCGGTATCATGCAGATTGTTGTTTATGTGACAATGGAGGACGGCCGGAAGAGAAAACTGCAGGGAAAGATAAACCTTTATAATACCTTGAGAAAGGCACAGACAGTGAAAAGTGTCGGAGACGGAAAGAACTATGTGAAAGGCGGTGACAAAGGACTGATTGAAGTGCGTACAGTGGGTATTGATGCCGAATCGGTCAGGACCGCCCCTTCGGGTAATGTCAAGACCGACAGATGGATATCATGCAGCAGTATGGATATTTGATGGAATGTGAAGATTGTGGAATAATAAGAAAGAAGAGAACAAGGATATGGTAAGAGTGGCTAAGTATGGCATAGGAGTGATGGTGGTTATGGCACAGATGTTTGTGGCTTCATGTTCACTGTCATTTCCACATCTTGACTATGACGGTGATATTGAAGATGTCACAAACAGCGAGTCGTCAGACAAGGCGCCTGTCATGATGTTTGTGAATGAGCGGAATTTCTTTTCTGCCGCCACACGCGGTTCGGGAGCGTTCATGGATTATGATGCCGGAGATAGAAGAAAATATAATAATTCAACATTCTATGTGTTTGCATTCCGGTCCGGTCCCGGCAAGGAGAGCGGATTGAGAAGTGAGCCGGATCTTATGAATTCCGCATTTTCCCAGGAAAGTGCGGACGGTATAGACTGTCTGATTGATGGCACGGATTACGGATATGGCATGCCTGTGAAGCCTTATCCCGGAGGAATGGGCATCATTGAACCCGATATGACAGATATAGGAACACATGACGCCCTTAAAGGAAAGCGTTTATATTATAATAATGTGTATCCTGAGACAGGATATAACTTCTTCGCTTATTTTCTTGATAATCTTAAGGGAGACGAAAAACGTTGTGTGCCTTACCGTGAGTCAGACCGGATATGGTATGACATCACTATTGACGGAAGCCAGGATATCATGTGCGGCTATGCACCGCGGCTTACAAGAAAGCGCCTTGAGAATGAAATTCCACAGGCTGCGGATATAAGTGAGGAGAATAAGAAGAAAATCATAAATATAGGGGAATACAGTGCGTTTACCGCTCATTGCGGGATAAATCCTGTGGTGGATATGCGCCATCAGCTTACCCAGCTACGGTTTCTGGCATATCCGGCAGGAACGATGGCAGACAGCGTGTTGGTAACGGAAATATCTGTGAAAGGATGGAATACGGGAAGAATGATTGTTGCCACGGCAAACAAGGATACGGCAAGTATAGGCTTTACTTCGTATAAGTCGGGGTTGCAGATGACAGATCTGATATTGAAGGATGCCTTTGACCTTGAACAGAATACATGTCCGATGTTCGGTTCCGGAAATGCTTATGACATGTTCAGGAATGATGACGGTTCGAACATGTACGGATACATGACGGTACCATGGGAAAAGCAGCCCGAAACAGATATGTCTGGCAGTCGCATACCCGTGAGATTAGGCGGTTCATTGATGGTTTTTCCTGAAGAGTATTATGACATAACGATAAAGTATACACGTTTACAGAAAGACGGTTCTTTACAGGATAATGAGGAAAACTATAGAATAACTGCCGAAAAGGGTCCCGGATATTTTAGAGACAAAACCACCGGTAAGTGGATGTTCAAGCGCGGTGCTCGTTATGCGGTAAACATTGTTGTAGGCTACTCATTGCCTGTAATGTCTGTAGTGCCTGATAATCAGTGAGGAGCCTCCGTGTAATAGTATTAATGTTAAGTAAATCTGTAGATGAATATATCGTAAAGAAGATAATGAGGATGAAAAAATTGTTGTTTGTTGTTGTCGTAATTATTTCGTCTGTAGGCGCAAAAGCTCAAATGCTGGCCTTGAACACGGATGTGATGCTTGATGCCTTTCAGACACCGAATCTTGGCGTTGAGATTGTGACAGGCGAACGTTCCACTTTGGGGCTTAATGTTTTCGGCAATCATAATCCATGGGGAGTGGATATGAGAATTACCGGAGTGCAACCGGAATACAGATATTTTATCTCAGGACGTCCTATGCACAAGCTCTTTGTCGGCTTGGGTGCAATAGGTGCGGATTATGACATTTCATGGAAAGGCAAGAAATATGACGGAATGCTTTTTGGAGGCGGACTTACATTCGGATATGTTCTGAATCTGAGCCAGCGTTTCAATATAGATTTCCATGCCGGCTTTGGATTATTGTTCTATAAGCATAGCGAGTATTATAAAAACGATTCTTATAAGGAAGATTTTTATGTCGGTGGTGTTCCCGAGACGAATGCTGACGGATATATGCTGATGCCTACCCGTATAGGCGTATCTGTTTCCTATATATTGAAGTAGAATTTGAATGTGTTGTTTTTTATGAAGAAACTGTTATATATAAATAAGGTATATACAATATCGGTATTGTTGATTCTTTACGTCTGCAATACAATGACTGCATTTGCTCAGACAGAAGAAGATGACGATGAGATGCTTACAGCGGTCTTTGATATAAATGTAAAGACAATGAACGGTGTGGAGGCAATGCCTGTGGAATATGCGAAGTTCAGGTCATATAAGGCCGCTCTTAATGCAAGGAATGTCCTTCGCGTGGCCATAATGTCTCAGGATCAGCTGAATTCCGACCCGGATGCTGTGGATAAAGCCATAAATAGGCTGAATATAACATTCAAGAAATCTTCAAACGGTCATTTCAAAGACAGGTTGTTTGTCGGTGACGCTGTTCTGGTATTGGTTGATAATCAGTTTGTAGAGGCTTTTGAGATTGTCAGGGGAAAGAAAGAATACAGACATACTTTCAAGTCGGAGAGGACATTGAAGGAAGTTGTGGTGACAAATGAGTTGAAGCAGAAGTCGCCAGTGTTCAATAAGGTGCCGCCACTGTCTACGGCATCAAGCATATTTTTTGATGTGAATATAAATCTTCCGGCAGGCTACGTAAGGGATGACTCAAGGCTTATCATACAGCCGATGGCAATAGACTGCCAAACGGAAGATACTATAGATTATTTGAAGCCTATAGTGTTTGAAGGGGCTGTTTACCATAAGTTGCAGAACCGCCGTACAGACTTTAATTATGAGAAGAACGATCCGCTGGCACATGGCTATGTGTCGGATGTAGTGCTTAAGAGCCATACTCCGTTCAGTTATAAGACACAGATTGAATATCGTAAACCGGATAAGGACAGGACATATAAGGGTATATATTATGCTGTTCTGGAGGACTTCCATAGTCCTTACTGGGTTAACGGTGGCGAGGAGACAGGTTCTTGTCTCGCATTCACTCCGTTTAAATTCCTTGATTTTACTGTGGCTGCAAAGGAAATGCCACTCACAGAGGAATTTATGGAGCCGGCAGAGGAGAATTACCGTAAGGTGACGCGTGAGCTTAAGTTGAAATTTGAAGTGAGGAAAGATGTGCTCACAAGTGATTCCGTGAATCAGCAGGAACTTCATAAACTTATTTCCGAGTTGAAGTCTTACGGTGATTTGTTGCGTATAGTAACAATTCAGGGAACAGCCTCACCCGATGGAAATATGGAACAGAATCTTGAGCTTGCCCAAAAGCGTTCGCAGAAGGCAATCAGTCTTATCCGTGAATATCTGCCAGCAGACGTGCGGATAAACCAGAAAGCTCCGCTTGTATACACTTGGAACGATGTGATAGAGGTGATGAAGCGCAATGGAACGGCAAAGGAGATTATAGATGCTGTTGAGAATACGGTCGCAAACAACAGGCCGAACAGGATAAATGCTGTTTTGCGCACCCAGCCCTTTTATGTTACCGATATTCTTCCTATATTGGAGAATCAGCGCATAATGCTTGCCGATTACCGTTATGAGCATAAGCATGTCATGAATGCCGCGGAAGCCGTTGATGCTTATTATTCCGAGAAGAAGGCGTTGCTTTCCGGCAGTGCGAAATTCTCAAACGGAGATTATTACAATCTTTTCAGCGCAATCAAGGACAGTGCAGAACTCGATACCGTCACAATGATAGCATACAGGCATCTGATATCTCAGCCCGATTATGAACTGCTGGCACTCGCTCCGTATGTGTGCAACCGTATGGCATTGTTGAATATCCGCCGCGGTGTGCCGGATCCGGATGTGCTCAGGCCCTTTATCGACTATACGAAGAAAATGGGATACAATAAGACTTCTTCCAACGGTGATTTGGTAATGGTCTTGAACCGTAAGGAAATTCTTTTGAATCAGGCGATATGTTTCTTCCAGAAAGAAAAACTTGATACTGCCACATATCTTGTGGATATGATACCCGGCAAGGCTGATACACAGATGCTTGAGCATTTTATTAACTTCCAGCGTTATTATGCGTTGAACATTCTTGGAAGGCTTGACAACCCTGTGGAGAAAGAAAAACTGAGGGCGGCGGAGAACTACGTGATGCGTTCTGATGAGAATAAGGCCATTGTCTATGCGGAAATGCACAGTTATTTGAAGAATACAAGACAAGAAGTGGAGCGTTACGTGGATATGCTGAGTGATTCAAATCCGAAAAAATGGTATTTAAAAGGATTGATCTGGGCGGATGAGGCAGGCTCGGAACCTCTAATAGGTGTGGAGGATGACGGTTTCAAGGAGCTGGGTGATGCGGAATATTTGCGTCTGCTTCAGGAAAATCCTCAGGCCGCCAGGGAATATGATGAAGCCAGGGAGAAACATGATGCGGCGGTTGCCGTTGTGGCGAAAAACGGCACACCTCATTATCTTGCCTATTTCCAGCATAGTTTTGATTTGGAGCCGAAGTTTAAACGCTTTTATTTCAATGAGGGTAATGTGAGTGAGAGCCTGCGTAAGAAGTATCCCTATAAAAATAAGGATATACAGCAATACAGAGAGAAATTCGATATGATTATTGCAGATCGTGACATGCGGAAGCAACATGGAGTCGGGGCTGCCGGACAAAGTTCTTCATCTTATCGGAATGATATTGAGGAATAGTTCTTTGTATATGTGTCATCAGGTAAAAGATAACTATTAAGGATGAGAAAGTTTATTGTTTTGGCAGTTTTGCAAACTGTTGCTTTTGTTGCGGTAAAGGCAGAAACAAATAAAATAGAGGTTGCCGTATCAGACGATGCGGCTGTGGCGGACTCTTTGAGTAATATGGAAGACGGTGTGGTGAATGACACCTTGGGTAAATCCAAAAAGAATTATGCAAAAGGTTTCAATGCCCTTGACTATGTAATGGGACACCGTTATCTGAACAAAGGAGAGACCTTCGGGAAAAAATGGTATGATCATATATTTATAGAGGCAGGCGCAGGTGTCAGCCAGATGCTTCCGCCCGTCAGTGATTATCATTTTAATCCTTTGACAACCGCTTCAATGTCTATCGGTAAGCAGATAAGTAAGGTAAGTTCTTTGAGACTTGGGGTGCAGGGCGCTTTCGGGTTTCAGCATGACAAGGAGAAAATGTTCTATCGATATGGGATGAAACTTGACTATATATATAGTCTGTCGTCTTATATCAAGGGATATAATCCTTCGAGATTTCTCGATGTATCGGCAGTGGTCGGTGCCGGTGGTCACTACGCACGTTATTCCCACGACAGGGACGGATTTGCTCCCGAGGCGCATTTGGGTATGCAGTTTAAGTTTTTTACGGGAGCCCGCGGATATGTTTCGTTAGAACCTTATGTAAGCGTGGCAGGAGACAAGATTGATCTCAGCCAATTCCGTAACGACCGTAAGGTTGATTATTCATACGGTGCGAACTTAAGTTTCATATATTATCTGAACAACAATCTGTCACCGGAATCCCGACGTCGGCTTATCCGTAAGGCTAATAGGAACGAACAGGCTGATTCGGTGTTGCCGGCTTGGCGTGCACCGTGGTTCATGGAATTTGCCAGCGGTATAAGTTTTCTTAATACACCGGACCTGAATTTCGCCCAGACCGCGGGACATGACATCAGCTTTTCTGTCGGTAAGTGGTTCTCGTCGGTGGTCGGCCTGCGTCTCACCGGTTCAGTGCGTACCGCCGCGTTCGACAGTGTTATTGTAGAGGAAAGCTACAAACCTTATCATCCGGAGTACAGATACCGGCTTAAGGCGACATATACCACCGGACGCATAGAGGCAATGTTCAATCCTCTTGGTTTCAGAAGGAACTATTCATGGAACGAGAATTTCGGATTCTATATCGTCGCAGGAGGTGAGATAGGAAGAATCAGCAAGAATGAGGGCAGAGGACTCCGTTGTCTTACCACGGCATATTCGGGTGGTCTGCATTTGTGGGCAAAGCTTGTAGACGATGTGAGTCTTTTCATTGAACCGAGGTATACTTTCTATGAATATAAGATTCCTTACAGTAATTTGAAAGACGGTTCGGCCAAACGTTTCTCTGATGATATATATTCTGTTAACGTGGGGTTGGCTATGACTATGCGTACAAGGCGTTACCGCAATCACACTTATCCTGTGAGGGATTCTGATGAGCAACTGTCAGGGTTTGCCGCCGGTCTTGGAGGCGGCCTCAGCTCTTTTGTTGCAAGAGCCAATCATTACCCTGAAAAGATAATGGTAGGTTTCAACGGTGTCGCCTATGGTGAATATCATTTTAATAATACCCATGGAATAAGGCTTTCTTATGAGTTTGTTTCCAATTCAAGAAAGAGCATGATGGCGTATTACGAGACACGTCCGGGAGCCGGCAGTAGGCCGGAGAGAAAGCGCGGCCTTTGGAATCACCGTTATTTCTGGGGATTCACGTCTTTGGATTATCAGATGAATGTATGTGATGTGTTCTCCGGTCATCGTCCGGGACGCAAGTTGGACGTGGAGCTGTTCTTCGGCCCTACGCTTGTGATGTTGCATGGAGAGAACAGTGAACTTCATCCCAATGAACTGTTGCCAAGTGGCAGCGAGACTCGCCCCGTGTCGGTTAAGGACAGGAAAACAGGTTGGGGAGGCAACGTCGGTTTGAAGGTTGTGGGACATCTTTCGGACAAGTTGTCTTTGTTCGCTTCCCCTACAGTATATGCGTTTAAATCATGTGACACTCCCGGAAATGATTTGACTTATCTGGGTTCGGTAAGGCTTCTGGAGACAGTGAATGTCGGGGTGCAGTATAATTTCTGATGTTATAAAAATAAACCGTGTAAGTATGAAGGTATTAAGATATGCTGTATTAATATTTTGTGTGTTGATTCCGTATGGAATGTCGGCACAGACGGATCCAAAGGTTTCTGTTGAGGCTTTCAAGTCTATAATAAAGAAGTATGTTCCAAGGCGAATGGACAATCTGGCAGCGGAAATACAGGAAAGGCACAAGAAGAATCCCGATGTCATATTCGGAATAGCGGAGGCTTTTTACCGTAATTCCGGTGTTCATGATTCTGTTTATTCGGGGAAATACATAGATAAAGTGCTTGAGATAGCCCCTGGATATTCCAAGGCGTATTCTTTGAAGGCTGAGATCTTTTTATATTACGGAGATACTCTGTCGGCTGTCAGATGGTATGAAAAAGGCATCGCTGCGAATCCTAAGGTTCCGCGTTGCTATCTGGATTATGCAAGACTGTTGTGTGCAAGCGATGTGGAAAAGACGAAAGAAGTGATGAGACGTCTTAAAGGCAATGTCCCGGATTACCCTGTGAACAGAGACATGGCACGGCTTTTCGATAATTTGGCCACAAAGCGTATCAATACGACGGAAAACTTGTATTATGCGCTTGAAAACTTCAAGTTGGCAACCCCCGACAGTCTTACCGCTTATGACTGGATTCTATATGCAAACTATTATCTCGGGCTTAAGGATTATGAAAATGTTGTGAGCGTATGTAGGCTGGGACTGGACCGTTTTCCTCGCAAGCGAGATTTGAACCGATTTGCTTTTTATGCGAATTATAATATGCATAAATGGGAGGATGCTGTATTTTTTGCAGAGGAATTACTTCATAATTCCGATACGGTCGTTCCACGTGCGGTTGATTATCTTTATTGTGCGAATTCTTACAGGGAATTGAAAAATTATTCCAAGGCTCTTCAAATGTATAATGAATTGCATGGAATGGACGGGCTGACGGACGCACAGAAACGCGATATGTACCGCGATATGGCAGAATGCTATACCGAGACCGGAGCTTATGATGAGGCGGAGAAGTATTTCTTGTCCGATGTGGAGGCAAGGAGAAGTGAAGGCAAGAGTGCTTTCGCGCCTCTTTACTATATGGCTGCAATGTATAGCAAACAGGCTGAAGGGCTTGATGGAGAGGCAAAGATTGCCGCATACCGTAAGGCAGACAGACTTTATGCCGAGGCTTCCAAGGAGAATGACGACAGGATAGAGTATGCCGTAAGAGACAGATACAGGTTGAATGTATATCAGTTGAATGATGACTATGTTAAAGGAAAGTCCGTGCCGGTTGCAATGCGGCTGATAGAATTGTTTGAGTCAAGGGGCGATAAGTCTGTTACAAATAATACCTATAGGGTACATGTATATCAGTATATGGCTCAGATTTATCTTGGATACTATCAGACAGACATTAAGACAAACCTGTCTAAGGCTAAATATTATCTGAATAAGATACTGGAGTATGAGCCGGAGCACGAGGGAGCCACCAAGGCACTTGCTGCATTGAAATCCGACAAAAAAAGAAGAAGATGATAGATGACTGATTCTTGATGGATAGGCGGCATTTCACAAATGAAACGACATGAAACCGGCCTTATGAGATTCGAACTGTAATCTCATAAGGCCGGTTTTCTTGTAATCAGAGCGCGTTTATTGTTGGGTATGGTTTTATTTTGAACTGTTCCAAAGTATCTTTTTTATTTCTGCAATCTTTGCCAGACGGTTAATGTTGTATGTCTTGTCGTGGTTGTCTATGAAGTCGAACAGGGCGTATGCCTTTTCAAGAAGCATGTTTCGTATGGGAGACGACTGCATTCCAGCTTCTGCATAATAAAGTTCAGCGAGCATTTCCATTCTGTGTATGCGTTCATCAGGATGAAACTGTTCCATCGATTCCATTACATCCTCTATGGCTGCGGTATTATAGAAAGAATACGGTCCTACATATTGGTCATACATCTTTTGTATTTCTGTTTTCTGCTTTCGTATGTCTTTTTTCAGAAGCAGTTCCAACGCTTCTGTGAATTCACGTATAAGTCGCATGATATAATCTCTTTCAAGCATGGCATTCTTTTGTATTATTAATGTATGTGTATGATTTTGGAAGTTGTGGTTGTATATGCGATAGCATATTTGAGACAAAAATATTCATTAAATGCGGGAGATACAAATATTTATGGATAAAAAATGTTAGATGGCCGATATGTACAATTGTTGTCAACGTTTTATTGATTTTGTATTGGTTGCGTTTCATAATTATATGTGATATTAAAAAATACAAAAACTAAGTACGGCATCGGAGTTTTTTAAATCAAAAATAAATTATTGTTGAATATTTACATTACCTTTGCAGGCAATAACAGGACTTCAACAATTTGAATGTTTATATGATGAATAAACGTTTGCTTCTTGCGCTTGGGCTTATGGTTGTTTTTGCAGTGATGGGTTTTGCTGCAGACAAGAAGTTTACACTCGTTATCGATGCTGGTCACGGAGGTCATGATGCAGGAGCGTTGGGTACTTATTCAAAAGAAAAAAACATTAATCTTGACGTGGCGTTGGCATTTGGAAAGAATGTTGAGCGAAATTGTCCTGATGTGAAAGTCGTATATACTCGCCGTACTGATGTGTTCGTGACTTTGCTTGAACGTGCTAATATTGCAAATCGCAATAAGGCGGACCTTTTCATATCTATACATACCAATGCTCTTCCCGGAGGAAAGCGTGCGAGCGGACTTGAAACTTATACGCTCGGTATGCATAGGGCCTCTGATAATTTTGATGTGGCAAAGCGTGAGAACAGCGTCATTCTTTATGAAAAAGATTATAAGCAGCATTATGAAGGTTTTGATCCGAATTCTTCGGAGAGCTATATAATGTTCGAGTTCCTTCAGGATAAGAATATGGCGAAAAGTGTGGATATTGCGAAATTTGTGCAGCGCAGGGCATGTGTTGCCACCGGTCGGGCCAACAAAGGAGTGAAGCAGGCCGGATTTCTTGTGTTGCGTGAGACATCGATGCCAAGCTGCCTTATAGAGCTCGGATTTATTACCACCCCGTCAGATGAGCGTTACCTTAATTCAAAAGAAGGTGTCGAGGCGTTGGGGAAAGGTATTTATCAGGCTTTTCTTGACTATAGAAAGAAATATGATAAGGGATTCACTGTGCCTTATGAGGCTGTGGAGAAAGGGAATATAAATATTCCGGCAATTGTTCCGGATGACACAGGTAATAAGAAAAGTGTCAGACAGACAGTAAAGAAGAGTAAACCGGAGATCTCAGAGGGTGAAAGGATAAGGCGGGAGCTTTTGGAAGCAAGAGAGGGAAAAAGCGTATCTTCAGTAGATAGTGGGAGTGTGGAATGTGCGGAAGATACCGATGGCTTGGCTCCGAAAGCGGGGAAAAAACATGCAGCCGTGGAATTACGTGAGAAGCAGTCAGGAGAGGCAAAAGCGTTGGAGCGGCAGAATGGTGCGGAGCCTGCGGTAAGTTCCAATACAAACGGAGAGGTGAGGACGGTATCAGATGAAATGGTAAGTGGCGGACGGCTTTTGTTTAAGGTGCAGATACTTACCAGCAGTTATCCGTTGAAAACCGGAAGTCCACAGTTTAAGGGTACGGAAGGGGTCGATTGTTATTCTGATAAAGGTTTGTTTAAATACACATGTGGAGCTTCTGAAAACTACAATGAAATATATCGTCTGCGTAAAGCGTTGTTGGCAAAGTTTCCTGAGGCGTTTATCATTGCTTTCAAGGACGGTAAGCGTACAGATGTGGTTGAGGCGTTAAAAGAATATAAGAGAAAGAGAGGACTCAGGTGATTTCGAGGCAATAATGCATACATCCGGAGGATTTAAAGTATAAGAATCAAATAAAGAAAACAGCTTATGAAACATATTACAAAGGAAATTCAGATTGCAATAGTGGCAATTGTCGGAGTGGTCGTTTTGTTTTTCGGCCTGCAGTTTCTGAAAGGCCTTAACATCTTTGGCGGAAGTAATACTTATTATATTGTTTTTGATGATATAAACGGACTTTCTGCATCAAGTCCGATATATGCAGACGGATTTAAGGTCGGAACAGTAAAAGATATCGCTTTCGATTACAATCATGCGGAAAGAATCACTGTAGAGGTAAGTCTTGATAAAGATCTCCGTCTTCCCAAAGGAACAGATGCCGAGATTTCATCGGATATGCTTGGAAATATAAAGGTAAACCTAAGAATGGCCAATAATCCGGCAGAGAGAATAAATGCCGGTGACACCATTATGGGATATAAGGAAACCGGAATGCTCGATAAGGCATCTTCTATGATGCCTTCGGTTGAGAAAATGCTTCCGAAGATTGACTCCATACTTACGAGTCTCAATGCTTTGCTTGCAAATCCGAGTATTGCAAGATCGCTGGAAAATGTGGATGAGATAACGGCAAATCTTAATAATACCTCGTCACAGCTTAATATGCTTGTAGGGACAATGAACAGGAAAGTGCCGGCAATGATGGCAAAAACCGACCGCATTCTTGATGATGCGGGAAACGTGGCAAAAAAACTCAATGAAATTGACTACGTATCGACCTTGGCAAAGGTTGATGCCACGCTTTCCAATGTGCAGGAGATGACGGCAAAACTCAACAGCAAGGAGGGGACTCTCGGATTGTTGATGAATGATAATGAACTATACGAAAATCTAAGTGCCGTGATGCGTGATGCCGATTCGTTGATGATTGACCTGAAATCCCATCCGAAGCGTTATGTGCATTTTTCTATTTTCGGGAAAAAGAGTAAATAATGATTTTGGATTTTATATAAGGATATATTTGTTTTTGAGTAATATTCTTCAGCCTTTGACTGTTTGTCAGAGGCTGTTTTTTTGAAATGAACAGCTATGTGTAAACATGCGGAGGTAAGACGATAGCAGAAAAATATGTCTCTTGTCTGGGTATATGAGTCTATTCTCAATATATTGCAATTCTTTTGTATGTTAAATGGAAAAAAATAAGATGAAGTAAAACAGTCCTAAAGCACAAAAGAATAGGAGGTTACGATGTTTTGACGTCTTTATGGCAGGAAAATGAAATTTGCAGGAACAAAAAAAAAATGCGATATTTGCACCCTCAAAAGTAATAATCGCAAAATAGCTACCTATTTAAATTGTAACGCCAGATGGTAAATAAACATAAGGCGCTTTGGGATAAATGCCTTTCTTTGATAAAGGAGAATGTCACCGAGCAACAATACAAAACATGGTTTTCACCGATTGTCTTCGAATCATATTCTGAAGACAAATCAACCTTGTTGGTTCAGGTTCCAAGCCCTTATGTATATGAATATCTTGAACAGTATTATATAGGACTGCTCAGTAAGGTGCTTACAAATTGTTTCGGCACGAATGTAAGGCTTACTTATCGTATTGTTACAGACAAGACAAATAATTTGTCACAGGATATTGAGGCTAATGCCGGTTTGGGGCAACCTGAAGTTCAAAAGCATGCGGAAACACCTGTGAAACGTAATGGAACGGCGGCTGGTAACTTGAATCCTCAGCTCAATACACATACCACTTTTAATAATTATATTGAAGGCAATAGTAATAAACTGCCACGTACGGTTGGTTTGTCTATAGCGGAACATCCGGGAAAGTCAACATTCAATCCTTTTTATATTTATGGTCCGTCCGGATGTGGGAAAACACATTTGGTAAATGCTATAGGCGTAAGATGTAAGGAACTGTATCCACAGAAACGTGTGCTGTATGTGTCGGCACGTTTGTTTCAGGTGCAATTTACTGATGCCGTAAGACAGAACCGCACTAATGATTTCATTAATTTCTATCAGACCATTGACGTGCTGATTGTAGATGATATTCAGGAATGGGTAACGGCGACAAAGACCCTCGATACTTTTTTTCATATCTTTAATCATCTTTTCCGTAATGGGAAGCAGATAATCCTTGCCAGTGACCGTCCTCCGGTAGAGCTTGAAGGTATGAAAGACCGTTTGCTTACACGTTTCAGTTGCGGACTTATCGCAGAGCTTGAAAAGCCTAACATTCAATTGTGCGTGGATATTCTTAATACCAAATGTCGTCGCGACGGTTTGAAAATTCCTGCAGATGTGATAGGGTTTATTGCGCAGACGGCAAATGGCAGTGTGCGGGATCTTCAGGGGGTGATAAATTCATTATTGGCATATTCGGTTGTTTACAACTGCAATATTGATATGAGACTGGCCGAGCGTGTGATAAAGAGAGCTGTGAAAGTGGATAATCATCCACTTACTGTTGACGATATTCTTGAGAAGGTATGTACGCATTATAATGTGACTCAGCAGAATGTTTTCAGCCGTAGCAGGAAACGCGATTATGTCATTGTAAGACAGGTGTCGATGTATTTTGCACAGAAGTATACAAAGATGCCTGCGTCACGTATCGGGCAGCTTATAGGCAACCGTGATCATTCAACAGTTATCCATAGTTGTAATTCTGTAGAAAAGCGCCTTAAGGTTGATAAGGCTTTTAATGCCGAAATAACAAGCATTGAAAATACATTTAAATTGAAGCAATAAGGTATATGCCGTCTTTAAATTATATTTGATGGTGTGTTTCTTAAATGGTAATGTGCCTGTTTGCAGACATTCCTACTGTAGTCAGATTTGTTTCCGCCTGCAGTAGGAATGTATCCAAACCTGTTGTTAGGAGTTTTGCAAGTTGGCGTTTTTAGTTTATTCTGCCCCTATGTTCTTTGAATGTTGGTGATGGATGGGATGATTACTATTGTTGTATGAATCGGTTGTATTAGCTGCTATATATTATAATGTATGTTTGTATTGCTGGTTGATTTATATTAGTTTTAATGCAAATAAGTGTTAATACATGTGCTTTTGTTTGTGGTTTCCTTTGCCGTTTGTTTTAAAGTTGTTACCTTTGCACTCGCTTTTCAGGTGAGTCGCCTGTTTGGCATATATGATAAAGAGTTCTTTGAAAGACTGAGACAGAGAGAAGTAGTACAGATACGCAATTTCATATTGCGGTTTCGGGCGGCCTTTTTTATGGTCCGTCCGTTACAGGTTTTTTGCGTTCCGAATAGGATTAGAAAAAAGGCCTTTGTCAGATGCCTTGCGGCATTTGGCATTCGGCTTCAAAGATATTTTACAATGTAGAGTTTGATCCTGGCTCAGGATGAACGCTGGCTACAGGCTTAACACATGCAA
>NZ_JABKKF010000002.1 GCF_013166605.1 Xylanibacter muris | reverse complement strand
GCAACACTTTTCGAGCATTATGATGAGGTTCTGAACTTCTTTATCAACAGGGCTACCAACGCATTTGCGGAATCATTCAATGCAAAAATCAAGGCTTTCAGGGCTGCTTTAAGAGGGGTGACAGACATTAAGTTCTTTCTTTTCAGACTTACAAGGCTATATGCTTAATCCCCATGGTTTGTCGGGTGAGCCCTAATTTGCATTAAATCAACAGCTTACAGTTAATAAAACAACAAAATAGATATAACAAAAAAGGAAGTTGAGATGATCAACTTCCTTTTTAAGCGGTGCGTACGGGACTCGAACCCGTGACCTCCTGCGTGACAGGCAGGCATTCTAACCAACTGAACTAACGCACCAAAATATCAAAAGAACTAATGTTGCACCCCACTGAGTGCGGTGCGTACGGGACTCGAACCCGTGACCTCCTGCGTGACAGGCAGGCATTCTAACCAACTGAACTAACGCACCAAACATATTTCTTGTTTGCGGGTGCAAAGGTAAACATAATTTTTATATTATCCAAATAATTCAATACATTTTTATAAAAAAACTTGCAACATCAATGCATCTACATAGTTCTTTCCATCATAAAGCCATTCTTTTAGACATGAAGTTTCTTTATACCCACAGCATTTGAACATCTTTAAAGATCTTTCATTATTTACACTGACTATGGCATACAGTTGGTGAAGATGGAGAATACGGATGGCATAATCGGCAACAGCATTCAAAACGGCTCTGCCATAGCCTCTTCCACTAAACTCCGGAGATATGATTATTCCTATTTCCGCACGTAAATGAGAAGGTTCAAAATTAACAATATCAACAATGCCGACAATTTCACCATATATATTCTCTACCATCATCCTCACCTGCCTGTCGACATATATATCCGAGACACTGTTTGATATATAATTCAATATCGTCTGCTTTGAATAAGGAACGTTTGTCACACTCACATTCCATATACTACGGTCATTCTCAATAGAATACATTATATCCAAATCTTCCGGCTCTATGGCACGAAGCTTTACAACCGGCAAAGAATAAGAATTGCTCATCGTAGTATATCATTTGGAGTTATCACAATTCCCGTCTTGCTGAAATAAGTACCGACAAAGATATTCTTGTGTGAGAAGCCGTGAAGTTTGTCAATTATCTCCTCAAAACCGAACAAATCCGTATCAAACACGACATATACTTTCTCATTTGTTTTTAAATCATCAAATGACGGCAATTCTAATTTATCATGCCCGTAATGCACAAAATCCGCCACAATACCCTTACGGCTTACCATCTGATGACATCGCTCTATCATATTCTTACTGCCGATGAACACATATCTACGATCAGGACAATTTCTCCTGTCAACAAAGCCAAGAAGTTTTCGCACCTTATTTGTCTGTATCTTCATCAAAGCCATAAATGCACTCATATATATGGCAAGAGTTATAGGCAACGACAGACAAATACTTATATGGGCATAATGCTTACGGAAAAAAATAAGCATTGCACGATAAAAGACATGCACATAGCTAAATGAACTTTTATGAGTGCTCTCACCTTTGTAATGAAGTATCGGCAGTGGAAGATACCAATTCTCCCACCCGCCTTTCAACAAACGATAAGAAAGATCTATATCCTCTCCATACATAAAGAAGTCTTCATCAAGCATTCCTACCTCATCTACAGCCTTACGCCTAAGCATAAAATAAGCGCCACTTACTACTTCAATGCACTGGGATGTATCCCATGGAAGATAGCTCATATAGTATTTTCCAAAACGCTTGCTCCGCGGATAACGCGAACATAACCCGCACATCTTATAAAAAGCCGTCAATGGGGATGGCAACCCGCGTCGTGACTCCATGGCAACAGTTCCGTCTGAATTATACATACACACACCTATACCACCGGCTTTCTGATGTGAATCCATAAAATCCAATGTTCCACATATAGTCTTTTCCCCTACAAAAGTATCCGGATTCAGCAATAGGATATACTCCCCCCTGGCCTGATTAATGGCAATGTTATTTGCACGCGCAAAACCAAGATTATTATTTAAGTCTATGAGCTTTACTTTCTTGAAACGCCGCCTTATATATCTGACAGTATCATCCTTGGAATGATTGTCGACAACAAAAACCTCCGCATCAATTCCATCAATAGCCTTATACAGGCTGTGAAGGCACTGTTCAACATAAAACTTAACATTATAGCTTACTATTATGACTGACAGCTTCATTTATTCGGAAAGATAAAAAAATGACTTAAAAACAGAATAGCACCCAAATATCCAAAAGATGGTGACATATATAAATAATAAAGGAACATGGAGGCTATCATTGGTATTCCCAACATTGCCTGTCGCAATAATCCCCAATAAAATTCTGTCAAGCGCCCACCATTCCTTATGCTCCTGACTACATAATCAAATTTATAAAGCCTTAGAGCCATTGGAATAAAAGCTAAAGTAACCGCATCAAGCAGTAGGGACCAATAAAACTCATAAGCCTTATCGGCAACAAAAATTCCATCAGCACAAAGTCCACTTTCATATATCGCCACAACAATGGCACAGAAAGTAAGAACCAATGCCCAAACGATTCGTAAAACTATATATGGATGTTTCATTTATATTAAATCCTATTATATATATTCAATGCTTAAACGCCATTTCTGTCAGCAGACAAATGGAGTACGGTTCACAATAGAACGCCCGAGAGTTACCTCATCCGTATACTCCAATTCATCACCGACAGATATTCCTCTGGCAATTACGCTTAATTTGATTCCAGAAGCTTCCAATTTACGTGAAATATAATAATTAGTAGTATCACCTTCCATCGTAGAGCTTAGGGCCAGTATCACCTCATGAATCTCTTCTTTCGAAACACGCTCCACAAGACTTTCAATCTGAAGGTCTGACGGCCCGACACCATCCATAGGAGATATTACACCGCCAAGCACATGATATAACCCGCTATATTGTTGAGTATTCTCAATGGCAAGCACATCCTGAATATTTTCCACGACACACACGGTTGTGCTATCACGTCTTGAGTCAGAACATATACTACATAAATCCGTATCACTTATATTATGACACTTATTACAATACTTCACATCATGCTTCATTGTAACCAATGCCTCGGCAAAACGCTCAACATCTTCCACTGAGCCACGCAGAAGATGCAAAACAAGACGGAGAGCCGTCTTACGTCCCACACCCGGTAATTTTGAGAACTCTCCTACGGCTCTTTCCAATAACTGAGATGAATATTGTTGCATCATAATTCCTTGCCTTATTGTTCTATTTCAGCCAATTCCAGCCAACGCATTTCCTTTTCGTCAAGCTCGTCTTTAATTACAGCAAGACGTTTACCCTTATCTGTTATATCTTCCACGGTTAGAGTTCCTTCAGACAAGGCTGTTTCGATATCTTTGCGTTCCCGCTCCAATAAAGCAATGTCTTTCTCTAAACGCGTATATTCCATTTTTTCATTAAATGTCATCTTACGGCGGCTGACAGCATTCTGTTTTCTTTTGACTGTATTCTTCCCGAACTGACCGGCATCGTCTCCATACTGTTTTGTCTTATTAACCTTATCACCGGATTCAAGAAGATTCCATTCACGATATTGTGTATAGTTGCCGGGAAAGTCTTTTATCTCACCATTTCCTTTAAATACAAGAAGATGATCAACAACCTTATCCATGAAGTAACGGTCGTGGCTTACAATTATAACACACCCCGGAAAATCCTGAAGATATTCCTCGAGTATCTGCAAAGTTACAATATCCAAATCATTTGTCGGCTCATCAAGTACAAGAAAGTTCGGATTACGCATCAATACCGTACACAGATACAATTTACGCCTTTCACCGCCACTAAGTTTGCAGACATAATTCTGCTGTTGCTCTGGAGTAAAAAGGAAATGTTTCAAAAACTGTGATGCCGACATCTGCCTTCCACTGCCTAAATCAATATAATCGGCAATTTCCCTGACAACGTCTATCACCTTATCATTATCATTGAACTTCAGCC
This sequence comes from Xylanibacter muris, assembly GCF_013166605.1. Lineage (GTDB taxonomy): Bacteria > Bacteroidota > Bacteroidia > Bacteroidales > Bacteroidaceae > Prevotella > Prevotella muris. The sequence goes on along the minus strand of NZ_JABKKF010000002.1, from coordinate 481,944 downwards.
CTTCCTGAGAAAAATATCCGAAACGTACAGTATCGCCAACAACGATTTTTCCTTTATCCGGAGCCTCCAAGCCTAACAGCATCTTTATAAATGTCGATTTTCCCGTTCCGTTATTTCCCACTATACCCATTTTCTCAAAACGAGAAAAATTATAATAGAAATCTTTTAATATCACACACTTATCCGTCCATGCCTTACTTATATACTGACATTCAAATATTTTACTGCCTATATATACATTACTTGACTTTAATCTCATCTGCCTCTCATCTATTTTCTGCTTTGCAACAGCTTCAAGCTCATAAAAGGCTTCCTCACGATAACGGGCCTTATGTCCGCGCGCCTGTGGCATTCTTCGCATCCATTCCAGTTCCGTACGATAAAGATTATTTGCACGTGCAATCTCGGCACGGCGTGCGTCTATACGCTCTTGTCTCTTTTCTATATAGTATTCATAGTTACCCTTATAAGAATAAATATGTCGGTCGTCAAGTTCTATAATACATGAACAAACCCGATCAAGAAAGTACCTGTCATGGGTTACCATAAGAAGAGTTTTTCTCCCACGCTTCAGATAGCCCTCAAGCCATTCTATCATTTCAAGGTCAAGATGGTTGGTTGGCTCATCCAATATCAACAAATCCGGTTCCGTTATAAGAACATTAGCAAGGGCGACCCTCTTCTGCTGCCCCCCACTCAATTGTCCCATCGGCTGATTCATATCCGATATTTTCAGCTGAGTCAGTATTTGCTTTGCACGAAGCACCTTTTCCTTTTCTCCGTTATGATTGAAACACGCGTCAAGAACAGTCTCGTTGCAATCAAAGACCGGAGACTGCTCAAGACATCCGACCGTTATGTCATTACGGTATATTATACGTCCATCGTCGGCACTGTCCTTACCGGTCAACAATGAAATAAGAGTAGATTTACCCGTTCCGTTTTTTGCTATCAGACCAACCTTCTGTCCTTCTGACACACTAAAGCTGATATCCTCAAACAACAGGAGGCTTCCAAAGCTTTTTGTCAGACACTGTACATCTAAAAACGGATTATCTTTTGCCATCGCGAAATTTTATTTGATATTTCCAATATTGCAATAAACAGCTCACCCCAACTTACTCGCCAGCACTTATATTGTCATTTATATCTGAAATATAGCCAAGCAACTCATCACGCCCCCAACGTTTTTCGGAAGAAGTGACAATCATAAACGGAAGTTCCTCCCAAGTTTCCTTCAGAACCTTCTTATATGCCTCCACATTCGCATTGGCTTTAGCAAGAGAAAGCTTATCTGATTTTGTAAATACAATGGTAAAAGGAACATTGCTTTCACCCAGCCAATTTATAAATTCAAGGTCTATATTCTGAGCTTCATGCCTTATATCCAATAAAACAAAAAGATTAACAAGCTGCTCTCTTTGAAGGATATAGCCCTTTATCATCTGGTCTAACTTTTTAATCTCTGTCTTTGAACGTTTTGCAAAACCATATCCAGGCAAATCAACCAAATACCACTCATTGTTTATTATAAAATGATTTATAAGCAATGTTTTTCCAGGAGTAGCAGATGTCTTGGCAAGTTTCTTGTTATTGCACAACATATTAATTAAGCTTGACTTTCCCACATTTGAACGTCCGATAAAGGCATATTCAGGCTTAATGTCATTCGGGCAATTATAAACGGTCGGTGCACTGTGAACAAATTCTGCTTTTTTTATTTCCATAAATTCTCCTGTATTTTTCTTTTATTTATTTTAAACAAAATACCTTTTATAGGATTCTTTTCTGTGCAAAATTACTCTAATTTACACGAATAGCCAAATATTTATAGTTATATTTGGTCGTTTGTAAAACTTTTACTACCTTTGCATCCGTTATCAAACAAAGCGTTTCACTTCATGAAACGTAAAACTTCACAAAATATCATAAATTCACATACACCAAACATCATACATAGTATGTACACAAAAGAAATATTAGAGGCGATGGATATTCCACAGCTTATGGGCATCGCTGAACAATTAGGTATTAAAGTTTCACAGGACGACGATTTTGAGAGTGTTGTCTATGCCATTTTAGACAAAGCGGCAGAAGATTCTGCAGCAAACAGCTCCACCAAAAGGAAAAGAACAAGAATAGTAAAGAAAGAAACAGATAAAGTCTATACCGTAAAAGGATCCGAAGGTGAGAATTTTGATTTGAAGAATAACAAGTTAGCCAAGGACAATCAAGAGCAGGAAAACACGACAACAACAGAAACCCCACAAAACGAGATTCCGGTATTCCCCAAACATAGAGGAAGAAAATCAAAAGCAGAGTTAGAAGCAATAAAGGCAGCCGAAGATGCAAAGAAACTTGCTGAAATAAAAAGCATGGAGAGCAATCTTGACGAAGAAGCCATACAGAGCAATAATGATTTCTCTGACATAACAGAAAATGGTACAGCCCCCAAGGAGAATGACAATGAATTTATGGATGTACCTGAAGCAGAATTCAACTCTGTATTAAAAAATGAACCGCTTATAATAAACTCAGGAAACGCGACAGACAATGACGAAGCGAATGTCGCATCCATTGATTCCGAAATATCCGCACAACAAGCAGCAAACATGTTCCTTCCCCCTACCCAACCCACCAACTATGGTACAACGCCAGAAGGAATATGGGAAGGAGATCCGGGAGACGGCACAGATTTCATTTCCGTTGTAGATCTTCCGATTGAGGACCAGGGAGCAATGCCTACACTTGACATATTCGACCGTCCTATCACATCACAACGCCAGCCGACAGAAGTCCATCAAAGCAAAACGCAGCTGGCTGTAACGCCTAAAAGCATTTTTGATTTCTCTGACATAATAAACGGAAACGGAGTCATAGAGGTTCTTTCAGACGGTTATGGTTTCTTACGCTCAAGTGATTACAATTATCTATCATCACCGGATGATATTTACGTCTCACCGCAACAAGTCAAGAAATATGGCTTAAAAACCGGGGATGTGGTAGACTGTACGGTAAGACCACCTCACGACAATGAAAAATACTTTGCACTTAGTAATATTAATTCTATTAACGGCCGGCATCCTTCGGAAGTCAGGGACAGAACATCATTTGAACATCTTACGCCCCTCTTCCCTGAAGAAAAATTCATATTGTGCGGTGATAAGGCCACAACAAATCCAAGCACAAGAATCGTTGACCTGTTCTCACCCATAGGCAAGGGACAACGTGCGCTAATCGTTGCTCAGCCTAAAACCGGAAAGACCATCTTAATGAAGGATATTGCAAACGCCATAGCCGCCAATCATCCGGAAGCATACTTGATGATGTTACTGATAGACGAACGCCCTGAAGAGGTAACAGACATGAGCCGTACTGTCAATGCGGAGGTTATAGCCTCAACATTTGATGAACCGGCAGACCGTCACGTTAAAATTGCAGGAATTGTTCTTGAGAAAGCAAAGCGCATGGTCGAATGCGGTCACGACGTTGTGATATTCCTTGACTCCATAACACGTCTTGCCAGAGCTTATAACACCGTCAGTCCTGCAAGTGGAAAAGTTCTCACAGGCGGTGTGGACGCAAATGCGCTCCAGAAACCGAAAAGATTCTTCGGAGCAGCAAGAAATATTGAAAACGGAGGCTCGCTGACAATAATCGCAACAGCACTTATTGACACCGGTTCAAAAATGGACGAAGTCATTTTCGAAGAGTTCAAGGGAACCGGCAATATGGAATTACAACTTGACAGGACTCTAAGCAACAAACGAATATTCCCTGCAGTAAATATCGTGCAGTCAAGTACAAGACGCGACGACCTGCTGCTTGATTCAACAACACTCAACCGAACATGGATATTGAGAAAGTTCCTTACTGAAATGACACCAATAGAAGCAATGAATACAGTACGCGACAGACTCATACAAACACACAGCAACGAGGAATTTCTCCTTTCGATGAACGCCTGAACATAAATGGCATCATCTTGAAATGAAAGAATATATCACAATAAAGAAAAGTACTTTTTATACATTTACTACCATCATGGCAGCGACTATTCTCACATGTCTGCTGCCATGGTGGTATATAATGCGAAAAAGCAGACCTTTGGAATACGTTGATTCCAATTTTTATAATGCTATTTACATAAATAACAAACGGCTTCTATGCTTTGACGGAGTAAAATCAGACTCTGCCTTCACAAGAATAGATTTCTCACACAACAATATTCTTCATTCACCCGTAATAAGAACAGACTCCCGTTTTCTAAAAGACTATATTTCCAAAAACATAAAGTATATAGAAAGAAAACGTAACGAACTGTCGTCTGCACAGAACGAGTTGGAGTATTATATTAACGTGCATAACGTTCAGGATGAAGGATATGATATAGTATCCCGCCATTACGAAAAAACAGGCACTGCAATAGCAAGACTTGACAGTTTCAACTGTGTACTTAAAAGAATACAGGCATCTGACAATATCAGCCTTCAGCACATAGCCAAATACAAATTGAATACCCTCAGCCAATCATCAAGCACTTTCTATGAAAGTATGGGAGGAATATGGCAAAACGGACTTTGGCTGAGAATGGCAAAAAACGGCAGAGGAATATCCACATATAAATGTTCGGGAAAAATCTTCGGTGAATGGAATGGCGACACATTGTCTAACGGCATAATAATAACGGACAATGGAGTTTACGAAGGAAGTATCAATAAATACGGAATTCCCGAGGGACATGGAATATTCCACAGCAGCAGTTCTACCGATTGGTATGAAGGGCACTGGGAAAACGGTTTGAGAAACGGATTTGGAGTCATGTCAACTCCGCATAAGCTCATGGCCGGTGAATGGAAAAACGATATATATAAAGGTGAGCGCATCACCTATACATCCGAACGCATATACGGAATAGACATATCCAGGCACCAGCATGTAAAAGGAAAAAAAATATATCCTATAGACTGGAAAAAACTAAGAATAACCCACTTGGGAAGTTCACGCAAAACAATAAAAGGAGACGTCGACTATCCCGTAAGTTTCATATACATAAAAAGTACAGAGGGTACATCTATAAAAAACCGCTTCTACCTGTCTGACTATCAACAGGCAAGAAAGCATGGTATAAGATGCGGAACTTATCATTTTTTCTCTCTAAGGAGCAGTCCGCAGTCGCAGGCAGCATACTTTCTGAAACACAGCAGGATAAACAAAGGTGACCTTCCGCCTGTACTTGACGTAGAACCTACCCAACAGCAAATCGCAAATAACGGAGGTCCGGACGCTCTTTTCTCAAAAATAAGGATATGGATGAATATCGTGGAACGTCGCACCGGAATAAAGCCAATCTTGTATGTAAACCAGTTGTTTATCAACAGATACCTGAATTACGCACCGGATATCAAACAAAATTACGATATATGGATTGCAAGATATGGAGAATATAAACCGGACGTACGGTTGGTTTACTGGCAACTGTGTCAGGACGGCCGTGTAAAAGGTATACACGGTGATGTGGACATCAACATATTTAACGGGTTCCAAGAACAGTTTGACAAGTTTTCAAAATAATGAAAACTTGTCAGACATATCATTACTCTATCCTTATGCGACAATCTTCAAGAAGCTTTATCGCATCAACATATTGTGCAATACCGACAGCCACTTCCTTTGCCGCCTTCATTGCAAGTACAACGGTCTGAGGTCGGTGAACGACATCTCCACCGGCAAAAACCCCACGACGTGTTGTCATGCCTACAGGACGATCTGTAACTATTACATATCCCTTTTCATCCACATCGATACCTTCTGTCGTTGATACAATACGATTGGCAGGCTTCGAACCTATGGCCAAATATATTCTGGCAAAATCCTCCACACGTTCCCCGTCGGGAGTGTTCAGACGTACGGATTTTAATCTGCCGTCTTCACCAGGAATGAATTCAACCGCAGCCGTCTCCCACAGGAATTTCACCCCTTCAGAAACAGCATCATCATATTCACTTGCCATAGCCGGCATGTCTTCACGCGTCTTACGATAAAGAACCGTCACATCGGCTCCCAGACGGATTGCCGTACGGGCGGCATCCATCGCCACATTTCCACCTCCTATGACCCCCACTCTCTCGCCTTTGCGCAAAGGAATCATGTCGCGGTCTATGGCGCCTTCATTAAAACTGTTTACGCAATGAAGAAGATAAGTCGACTGATTGACCCCAGGAAGTTTTGCACCAGGCACTCCATCCATATTCTGAGGTATTGACGTACCCGTGCCTATAAATATCGCATCATATCCTTCAGCAAAAAGACTGTCTATAGTCACATTATTACGTCCGACCATGCAGTTTTGCACAAAACCGACTCCAAGAGCCTCTATCTTCTTTATTTCCTTTCTTACTACCGCTTTAGGAAGCCTATACTCCGGTATTCCAAACATCAGGACTCCGCCAGGCTCCTCCTGACAGTCATATATAGTGACATTAAATCCCATACGCGCAAGATCACCTGCTACAGTAAGACCTGCCGGTCCGGAACCTATTACCGCAACACGCCCACGCGTCTTATGTGGCAGACGCTCACGTATAAGTCCCATGTCAGCATCAAAGTCCGCAACAAACTGCTCCAACCTTCCTATCTCAATACCTTTGCCTTTCTTTGCAAGAACACAATGACCTTCACATTGTTTTTCATGAGGACATACCCGGCCGCATATTGCAGGAAGATTACTCTTTCCATTTATTATACTCATTGCCTTACCCATATCTCCCATAGACAAGGCGTGGACGAAATCAGGGATATCATTCTCTATAGGACATCCTTTTTTACATTGCGGCACTTTACAATTAAGACATCTCTTAGCCTCATCGATCGCTTCCTTTATCGTAAATCCTTCGCGAACGACTTGGAATGACTTGTTATCTTTTGCTATCATACAATCTTTTTCCGATTCATTATAATGAAAAACATCCGTAGATTACTTACAAGACCATTTGTTCAATCCTGTGCGGAGGCATTCCTGACACGGCTCAACGTTTCGGGTGTCATCTGAAGATAACTTGCAATATACACTAATGGTGCACGAAGTACCAATTGTGGCTGACGCTTTACCAATTTCGCATATCTGTCATGAGCAGTCTCAAACCTAAGCATATCAGCATGTATCTGACTTTGTATCAAGGACTCCTCCAGTATCTTTCTATATAATATCTGAATGTTCACACTTCTCATCGCGACCTGCTCCAACATCTTACGCGGCATTATAAACAGCAATGTCGGCTCAAGAGCCATTATCTGAAGACACGTAGGCTCTTCCTTGAACAAGCTCTCTATACACATCACAATATTATTCTCTGTAGCCATGTGTTCTGTAAGTTCCTTGCCGTTCTTATAATAAAACTGCCTTACCATTCCTTTCACAATCCAATATATACACGTACACGTATCTCCTGCCTTCAGAATGATTTCTCCTTTCTGAAAACGCATCGGTATAAGTAAATTCTCCAACACATCCAACTCCTCATGAGTCATTGTGCTGTAACGGCGTGCCAGTTCTCTGGCAACATCTCTTGTTGAAATTGCAATGTTAGGCATTTTATAAATGGGATTTTAGTTATTTCAATTATCAGTCAAGTTTCAATACAGCGAGGAATGCCTTTTGCGGAACCTCCACGTTTCCAATCTGCTTCATGCGCTTCTTTCCTTTCTTCTGCTTTTCAAGGAGTTTGCGCTTACGGCTTACATCACCTCCATAGCATTTTGCCGTAACATCCTTACGAACACACTTAATAGTTTCACGCGCAACAATCTTTGCCCCTATGGCCGCCTGAATGGCTATGTCGAATTGCTGCCGTGGAATCAGCTCTTTAAGTTTCTCACACATCCTTCTGCCAAATACGACTGCGTTATCCTGATGTGTAAGCGTGGACAAGGCATCCACCGGTTCACCGTTCAACAGAATATCCAGCTTTGCAAGTTTTGACGGACGGAAACAGTCTATATGATAATCAAATGATGCATATCCTTTTGATATGCTCTTCAGCTTATCATAGAAATCAATGACGATCTCGCCTAACGGCAGCATGAAATGCAACTCAACACGGTTACCGCTTACATACTGTTGGTCTATAAGTTCACCACGCTTGTCGAGGCATAATGTCATTATAGGCCCGATATAATCGGCGGCAGTAATTATTGATGCGCGTATATAAGGTTCCTCTATATGGTCTATCATCGTCTGCTCCGGAAGGCCGGACGGGTTATGCACTTCTTTTTCACCGCCTTGTTTGTCATAGCACATATACGAAACATTAGGAACCGTAGTTATCACATCCATGTTGAACTCGCGGTCCAAACGCTCCTGTACAATCTCCATGTGCAATAATCCCAGGAAACCGCAACGGAATCCGAAGCCAAGAGCTATCGACGACTCCGGTGAGAATGTCAGCGACGCATCGTTCAATTGAAGCTTTTCCAAAGAAGCGCGAAGATTCTCATACTCTGACGGATCTATGGGATAGACACCGGCAAACACCATCGGCTTAACCTCCTGAAAGCCCTCGATAGCTTTTTCGCATGGCCGTGCCACATGTGTGATAGTATCACCTACCTTCACTTCCTTACTGTCTTTTATACCGCTTATTATATATCCGACATTTCCTGTCGACAACTCTCCACAGGGTATCATATCCATCTTAAGAACCCCCACTTCATCTGCCACATACTCCATGCCGGTATTGAAGAACTTGACCTTGTCCCCTTTCCGTATAGTACCGTTCTCTATTTTAAAATATGCTATTATGCCACGGAAAGAATTAAATACCGAATCAAAAATCAAAGCCTGCAACGGAGCCCTTTCATCTCCCTGCGGATGCGGTATCCTCGCGACAACGGCATTGAGAATATCCTCAACACCCTCCCCGGTTTTTCCACTGGCACGGATTATATCCGAACGCTCACAGCCAATAAGGTCAATAATCTCGTCTTCCACCTCATCAGGCATGGCACTTGGCATATCAATCTTATTGATAACGGGTATAATCTCAAGATTATGGTCTATCGCCATATAAAGGTTTGATATCGTCTGAGCCTGAACTCCCTGTGTGGCATCAACCACGAGCAACGCCCCCTCGCAGGCTGCAATGCTTCGAGACACCTCATACGAGAAATCCACATGTCCGGGCGTGTCAATGAGATTCAGAATATAATTCTCACCATTATACATATATTCCATCTGAATGGCATGGCTTTTTATTGTTATGCCGCGCTCACGCTCCAAATCCATGTTATCAAGCATCTGGCCTTCCGTTACCTGTATAGTCTTTGTATATTCCAGCAACCTGTCCGCCAATGTCGACTTTCCATGGTCTATATGTGCTATTATGCAGAAATTTCTTATATGATTCATTATATTCACTTTGATTTACAGTGCAAAGATATAAAAAATAAGACATAATGCAAAGTGAAATAAGATATATCTTCATAGATATTTGATATACATCAAGTGATTTTCAGTCTCATTTCTTAGGAATTAATAAATTCTTTTTGTATTTTTGCAACCTGTTTTATATTATCAAGCATTAAGTCATAATGAAGAATTTAGTATTAATTATTGCGGCAATGTGTCTGTTCCCCTCCTGCCAGGAGTCACTCGAAGACCGCTGCGAAAAAGAACTCAAAGAATACACGAAAAAGAAATGTCCTGCAGAAATTGCCGAGAACACTTTCATAGATAGTATAACATTTGACAGGAAAACACATACGATACATTATCATTACACATTATCCGGAATGGCAGACAATGCCAGTCTGATATCCAAGGCAAACCCAAGAGAATTACTTGTCAAGGAAATCAGAAACTCCACGTCCTCACTTATCTATAAAGAAAACGGATATTCTTTTGAATACACCTACAGGTCAAAGAAAAATCCAAAAGAAATACTGTTCAATACCATTGTGACAAAAAAAGACTACGAAAAGAAATAACAGCAGAATAAAAGCATGGCAAAATGTTTTGTCCATTGATTTCTTTTTAAATATATCACCTACGACATTTATGCCGCTTCAGGCAAATTTGTCCGTAGGTTATTTTGTTTATTGAATATTTAACAGTACATTTGCAAATGAAAAACAAAGACATATAGAACGGAAGTGACACCATTTGATGGAAATACGACAATAATCAATAAAACTAAAAACAACTAAACAATGAAAAAAATTCTATGTATCATGGCATTGACAATGCCGTTGGCAGCTAATGCACAAACATTCGATTACGACATGACCAAAGAGTTGCCGGTATACAACGATGCCGCCGGATACGGCTATGACTTATTGCCTGCTCCGGGAAAAAAATCAAACGAACCATTCTATTTCTCAGTAAAAGTACCCGATGGAAACTATAAAGTAAAAGTTGTTTTAGGGTCTAAGAAAAAAGCAGGAAACACTACCGTAAGAGCAGAAGGCAGAAGGCTTATGGTGGAAAATGCAAACACAAAGAAAGGGCAGACCGAAACTTATGAGTTTGTGGTAAACAAACGTTCACCGAAAATCGACGACACCAAAAGGGTAAGAATCAAGACAAGAGAAAAAGACTATCTTAATTGGGATGATAAGCTGACACTTGAGTTCAACGGTTCCGCACCTGCCGTTCAAAGTATACATATAGAGAAAGACGACAACTGTCCTACAGTATATTTATGTGGAAACTCAACGGTAGTGGACCAGAACAACGAGCCATGGGCAAGTTGGGGACAAATGATCACAAGATGGTTTAATGGCAACATTGCAATATCCAACCATGCGGAAAGCGGTTTGACGGCAGGTTCTTTCCTTGCCCAAAACCGTTTGGACAAAATTATGACTACATTAAAAAAAGGAGACTATGTCATTTGTGAATTCGGACACAACGACCAAAAAGAAAAATCCCCGGGCTCGGGAGCATGGTATAACTTCCAGCATAATTTGAAAATCTTCATCGACAAAGTAAGGTCTAAAGGTGCCACCATCATTTTCTGCACTCCCACACAGAGGAGGGCTTTCGAAAACAATAACAAAATTATAAAAGAAACCCACGGTGATTATCCGGCAGCAATGGAAGACGTAGCAAGAAGGGAAAATGTGCCGGTAATAGACCTTCACCAAATGACAAGAGAACTGTTCGAGACCCTTGGATATGAGGATAGCAAGCGCACCCTCGTACACTATCCTGCAAATACATTCCCAGGACAAGAAAAAGAACTTGCAGACAACACACATTTCAATACTTTCGGTGCATACGAGGTTGCGAAAATGGTTGTTATGGGTATGAAAAAGCTTAACCTGCCATTGCTGAAAGATTTAAGGCCAGACTTCAAAGACTACGACCCGAAGAAACCCGACGACTGGAAAACATTCAAATGGGCACCGGCAAAGAATGCAAACCTGATTAAACCCGACGGCAACTGATTGCATCTACTTAAAGAAGTATCAATACTATCGATTATTAAACAAATACAAAACAGACAAGAATGAAATATAACAACAGAATAAAGACACTAATGGCAATGATGCTTATTGCCGGAAGTGCTACGGCACAGAATTGGCCTGCTCCATTACCTGAGGCAAAACCAGGAGCCAGATGGTGGTGGCTTGGCTCTGCAGTAAACAACGCAGACCTTCAATGGAACATGGAAGAATATGCACGAACCGGCATCGGTGCCCTTGAAATAACACCGATATACGGTGTGAAAGGAAATAGCGCAAACGAACTGGAGTTTCTTTCCGCACCATGGATGAATGCCTTGAGATTTGTAGAAAGCGAAGGTGCCAGGAACAATATTCTTATAGATATGAATACCGGTACAGGATGGCCGTTCGGTGGTCCCGATGTTACGATAGAAGAGGCTGCCGCAAAACTTGTATGCGTTGAGGCCGATGCTACCGGCAAGGAATTGCGTAGCGGAACAGACATCAGCATAAAAGACGAAAAAGAGAAAAAGTTTGCCAAGCTTAGCAGACTGATGGCCTATTATGACGGGGGATGCACAGACCTTACCGACCTTGCGACAGAAGACGGAAGGGTGATATGGAAAAAAGCAGATAAGAAAACCAACTATAAAATAATAGCTGCATACTGTTCAAGAACAAGACAACAGGTAAAAAGAGCCGCACCTGGAGGACAAGGATACGTGATCGACCATTTCGACAAAAAAGCCGTGACGAACTATCTGGCCCGATTCGAAAAAGCCTTTGCTGACACAAAGACCCCATACCCTCATACTTTCTTCAATGATTCTTATGAAGTGTATCAGGCGAACTGGACCCCGACACTGTTTGAAGAGTTCGAGAAAAGAAGGGGCTATAAATTGGAAGAACACCTTCCCGAACTACTTGGAAAGAAAGCGGAAAAAGGAAACAAGACTCTTGTTGACTACAGGGAGACACTTGGGGAACTGCTTCTTGAGAACTTCGTGGAACAGTGGACGGCATGGGCACACAAACATGGTGCAAAGACAAGAAACCAGTCGCACGGCTCACCAGCCAACCTCATCGACATTTACTCTGCGGTAGATATTCCCGAAATTGAGGGATTCGGCTTGTCTGAGTTCGGCATCAAAGGATTGAGAAGGGACACAAGCTTTACAAGAAAGAACGACAGCGACGTGTCTATGCTCAAATACGCATCGTCTGCCGCACACATCAACGGCAAGCCATTCACAAGCAGCGAGACATTCACATGGCTTACCGAACACTTCCGGACATCATTGTCACAATGCAAGCCGGATCTTGACCTGATGTTCTGCTGCGGAGTGAACAACATCTACTTCCATGGAACGACATACTCACCGAAAAACGACCAATGGCCGGGATGGAAATTCTATGCTTCAATAGACATGAGCCCGACGAACAGCATCTGGCGCGACGCGCCCTACTTCATGAAGTATATAGAAAGATGCCAGAGTTTCCTGCAGTTCGGACAGCCCGACAACGACTTCCTTGTAATGCTGCCTGTACGTGACATGTGGGCCGCAAGAAGCGGGCAAGGTGAAAAGTCCCTGCTGATGATGTTTGCCATACACTCTATGGACAAAAAGGCTCCGGAGTTTATCAAGAGCATAATAGAGATAGACAAGGAGGGATTTGACTGCGACTATATAAGTGAAAAGTATATTCTTGGAACAACATTCACAGACGGTATGCTACAGACCGCTGCCGGAACAAGATACAAGGCACTTATAATTCCCGGAAGCGGAAACATGCCGGATAATGTGAAGGCTCACATAAACAGCCTGAAATCACAGGGAGCCAAGATCATATATGGGATAAGGCCGGCGGAAATGGCATCTGCCGCCAAACCGGAAATGATGAAGAGCCGCTACGGGCTTAAAATGATAAGAAGAAAGAACAGTACCGGATATCATTATTTCATTGCCAACCTTACACCGGAGGATATAAACGCCACAATACCGCTGAGCGTTGACATGAAGGATGCAAGATGGTTCAACCCGTTAAACGGTGAAAGATACAAGGCTGAATTCGATAATAACGGTATAAAGATAAACCTCAGAAGTGGTGAGTCGATGATACTGCAGACATTCGACAACCTGATTCCACACAACAGCAGTTGCCAAAACACCGCCAACTGCCAGAACGGATGTAAGCCAAGAGGCACAGTGTCGAAAGCCCCTGAAGACACGCGCACACTTGACGGAAAATGGAACCTGAGTTTTATAAACTCTGCTCCTGAGGTGACGAAAACATGGACTCTCGACTCCGTCAGAACATGGGAAACACTTGACGATGACAACGTGAAAGAAACAATGGGCACCGGAGTGTATACAACTAAAATCAAGATGAACAAACAAGATGCCGCCGCAAACTGGATGATGGACTTGGGCGATGTCAGGGAAAGCGCAAGAGTATACATAAACGGGAAGTTTATCGGATGCGCATGGTCTGTTCCATTCACACTGGAATGCCGGAACGCTTTCAAGGCCGGTGACAATGAAATAAAAATAGAAGTGACCAACCTCCCGGCAAACCGTATTGCCGCCATGGACAGAAAAGGCATAGAATGGAGAAAGTTCAACGAAATAAATATTGTAGACATAAAGTACAAGAAAACAAAATATGACCAATGGAAACCAGTGGAAAGCGGACTGAATTCCAATGTCACCTTACATAAAATCATAGATGCACGCTGAAGATTTCTTCTTTTAAAGCAATACGAAGGGCAGGCTCAAAGAAACGAGGCCTGCCCTCTTTATTTGGCCTTGACCTTGCAATAACGGAAAAACATACTCCATATAAAATGATTCAAAACAAACGGTAACAGCCATACATAAAAAACACTCCCGCTGTTTTCATGACATTCTCATAATAGAATCACATTTATGAACGTATTTTAATGCATTTTTTACTTTCAACATGAAAAAACTTGCAATAACCCACCTGCAATACGGGAAAAAATTAGTAATTTTGTAATCGGTATAAGCATAGCGATTTTTATTTGTAGTTTATTATATGAGAGACAATAGCAAACACCGTCACCATCGTCACAGACATGATGACGCCTCAAGGTTCAAACGCGATAGTCTAAATGCTATCAGACGGAGAAAAATCATCTCAAAAGTATTATTCTATACCATGGCTATCATAGCGATCCTAATGGGAATAGCTGTAATAATAGTATATACAAATTAAAAAATACGTTTGGACAATTGTTAATTATAAAAGAAGAGGATGCCGGTATTTATTAAATACGCATCCTCTTCTTTATTTTATCCCATACAACGTGTACACATACAAATGACACAATGAAATATCCACCTCGCCTATTTCATCATTACAGACAATACGGACATCCGGCAAAAAAAGTCTCCTTGCAGCATCCGTCCCGACTGAAACATATATGCGCACGTTAAATATGTAATAAAAATTCACACAATATCATCAGTAAGATTCCCCCCCCCATTTTTCTCAATCTCATAAACACCTGATACACAGCATCTTATCAACCATCAAAAGTATGCTAAAAATGAATGGCCTATTCATCAACAGAGAACAGGCCATTCACGCTTGATGAACATGCCATTCATTGACGATGAACATGCCATTCATTGAAAGAGAATTATATATATATCCCAAGATGTAAATAGATTTCAAAAAAAATCAATAACCGGTCAAAACCGTTGAAAATCTAAAATAAAAAAGCAGGGAACATTTCATATAGCATGTCCCTGCTTCTTTTAACCTTTCAATAAATAACTTCTTACTTGGTCACCCTTATCCAGTCTATATCCATATATCCTCTAACGCCTTTACCTGCCGGCTCTTCTGCCAGGAAGCCGAATTTAGCACCTATCCATTTACCTTCGCGCATCTGGAACTCCTCACCCACATCAGTGAATTTCTTTCCATCCTTGCTGTAAGCAAATGTCATCTTTGCCCCTTCCTTGACAGTCAGACGCAAATAAATGTCTATATAAATGGCAGGGTCGTAGTTAACCTTGTCTTTTGACGTAGGCTTAAGCTCGGCAAGCACCTTTACCGTTTCCGGCTTATTGCCGTCGGCCTTATTGCATATAAGCTGCTGAAGCTGGAAAACCTCACCTACCTTCTTCACAACCAAGGCACTGTAAGAGCGGCCCATCATTATCAAACCTCCGAACTGGCCTTCCTGCTTTGCCGCAAAATTTATTTTTGCCGTTGCCGTGAACGCATCCGCCGGTGTTTTCTGCAACAGAAGGTTTGGAGCTTCCCACAGATTTACATATTTCTCACTGAGACGATGGGTATACATACGATAGTAGCCGTAAGGTGTGGTCTGACCGAAATACTGCTGGTAGTTTGCATGCCACTGCCACTGCTTTCCAAATTCCACGCTGTTGAACTCGTCACTTTCAACAGGATTCTCTATCGGGTATGTCTTACCTACATTTGGCTTCTTATATGTTGTGACAGGCTCTCCGCACAGAGCACCTTTCTTTGCCACACCCATCACCGGCCATCCTTTCACCCAGTTCACAGGGTTCAGATGCACCACACGGCCATAAGGACCCTTGTCCTGAAAGTTCATAAACCAATCTTCTCCCTGGGCTGTGCGTATCCACCCTCCCTGATGAGGACCGTTTATATCTGTCTTTCCCTGAGCCATCACCGTCTTGCACTCGTACGGGCCAAACGGACTCTTCGAACGCATTGCCAACTGCCATCCTGTCGGCACGCCTCCTGCCGGAGCCATAATCCAATACCAACCGTCATGCTTGTAGAATTTAGGACCTTCAACAGTACGGTTCTCATTTCCTCCGTCATATACCATCACAGGATTGGTTATGGCACGTGTGCCGTCTGCACTCAGCTCACGCACGGAAAGCATGCTTTTCATACCGGAACGGCTTCCCGCCCATCCGTTCACAAGATAGCAACGGCCGTCATCATCCCAAAGCGGTGTGGAGTCTATCATGCCCTGACCGGCAACGACAAGCACAGGCTTATCCCATTCACCGGCAGGGTCTTTGGTCTTCACCATATATATACCGTAATCAGGATCACCCCAGTAAATGTAATACTCACCGTTATGATAGCGGATACTCGGAGCCCACACACCATTACCATGCGAGGCTTTGTCAAACTCCTCGTGCGGAGTAAGCTCTTTCAGGGCATGACCTATTATTTTCCAATTGACAAGATCCTTCGAGTGAAGAATAGGAAGCCCAGGAACACAATTGAACGAACTCGCAGTAAGATAAAAGTCTGTTCCTGACGCACCGACACAAACATCGGGATCGCTATAGTCGGCATTAATCACAGGATTGGTGTAAGTGCCGTCTCCATTATCCGGACACCACACACTTGAGCGATACTGCCCCCATGCCATCATGGGAATGGCCGCACACAAAAGAATAAATTGTCTTTTCATAATTTTTTTGTAGTTAAATTGTTAATTTTCAGTCTGTAATTATCTTGGATAGTAATTCTCATTATTTTTCTGATGTCATCATCATCCGGAGACAGCGACAGGGCAACATGTCCCATAGTACGGCGGAGATTGATTTCAACGCACGGATGAAGCAGAAAGCCGCCGTCGGCTTCGTTGTTCACCACCATCATATCTATTCCCAAAGGACCTCTATAACAGCCGGCGAGCTGTCTGCCGAGCAATTCACAAATACGCCTTCTGACAGAATCAAGCAAGTCAACGGATATATAACGTTTCAACACCTCAAGCTTTACATTCTCCGTGGCGAGCAGGCTTCCTGTATATGCACCGTTGGACGCACAAAACAAAGAAAGTCCGCAATACCCGACCCTTCCGTCGCCATAAGAAAAAAACTCCATGCCAAAATCTTTCACCTTTCTATAATAAGGCTCTACCATAAGTGCATCCTGCTTTTTCAAAGTATTCCTTATCCATCCAGAAAGAACAGGAAAGCTCTGCCGGTCGACAAAACGTACACCACGGCCGCTGCAGCTCCATGGAGCCTTTATGACAGCCCGGCCATATTCCGCCACCTTTCCGGCAATATCCTTTTCCGAAACACAAACGGAAGACTTTCCTATCGTACCGTAAATATCCGTCAATCCAGACAAAATCCCTGCAGAAGCGGAACGGTGGGAAAGCATGCGGATGGAACTAAGAATCTCAAGGCCGGGAAGCCACTTCCTGTCTATTCCTTTGCGCAAAAGCATATTGCATAATGCCGTGTCCCACCCCCATGGATCTATGCCTTCAATATCGCAACGGCATAACTCATCCGCTTCTATAAAGTTTACAAAATTCCGTTCCGCACTTTTTCCTATATATCCTAATTTTGCATTTAGCTTTCTGAACGCCTTATCCGCATATTCCTTGTTTTCAACCAGTATGAAATCACCGGGAGAAGCCCATAAGGCCGGAATATACCCTAAATCAGAACGCAGGGCACGCGCGGCATGAGGAGCAGTGAATCCGTTTCTGTTTCCGGCCAAGGCCAAATCGTGCTCAGGATTAAAAATATGCAATATCATTGTTATTATGCAGAAATCTTTGTTTGGCTACAAAATTACTAACTTTTTTTGATATTTTGCAATACAGAGTTTGCAAATTACAAAGAAATTGCTAACTTTGCAGCTAATAACTAAGAAAAAGGCAATAATGGAGGCTTTCTTCAGAACACACAGCTATCTGGTTGAACACACAAATGCACCGGTTCGTCGCATCCTTATGGATGAGATAGACTGGAACGACCGCATGATTGGCATCAAGGGAACCAGAGGTGTCGGGAAAACCACGTTTCTGTTGCAATACGCAAAGGAAAATTTCAATCACGACGACAGGAAATGCCTCTATGTAAATATGAACAACTTCTATTTTCAGGCAAGAGGCATTGCGGACTTTGCCGGAGAATTTTATCATAAAGGCGGAAAAGTTCTGCTGATAGACCAAGTCTTCAAACAACCCAATTGGAGCACGGATTTAAGAAAATGCTACGATGAATATCCGGGACTGAAAATTGTATTTACCGGTTCAAGCGTAATGAGACTGAAGGAAGAGAATCCAGAACTCAACGGAATAGTAAAGAGCTATAACCTCAGAGGCTTTTCGTTCAGGGAATTCATCAATCTGCAAACAGGAAACAATTTCAAACCCTATTCACTTGACGAGATTCTTAAAGATTACAACCGCATCATCAAGACTGTGCTTCCGAAAGTATCCCCGGCCAAATATTTCCAAGAGTATCTCCATCATGGTTTTTATCCTTTCTATCAGGAAAACAGGAATTATTCGGAAAACCTCCTGAAAACAATGAACATGATGACAGAGGTCGACATTCTACTGATTAAGCAAATCGAACTCAAATACCTGACAAAAATAAAGAAACTGTTCTATCAGCTCGCAGTGGAAGGTCCTTGCGCCCCAAATATCAGCAATATTGCAAATGAAATAGAGACAAGCCGCGCGACAGTGATGAATTATATAAAATATCTTGCCGACGCAAGGTTAATAAATCTGATTTATCCCACAGGCAACGATTTTCCCAAAAAACCTACAAAGGTAATGCTGCATAATTCCAATCTTATTTATGCAATATATCCAATCATAGTAAACACGCAGGATACGATGGAGACATTCTTTGTAAACTCAATGTGGAAAGACCACACGGTAAACCAAAGTGCCAAAGAAAACTTTTATACCGTGGACAACAATATGAAATTCAAGATTATCGACTCACAGGCTCCGGGAAAGACACGGTGTTCTGCCGATACATTATTTATAGAGTACAATACCGAAATAAGCAAAGGGGGACACATCCCCCTTTGGCTGTTCGGATTTCTGTACTGACATCTGTCAAGCATAAGAACAGAAACTTAGATTACATAAAAACATAAGTTCATTCATTAAATTTATATCAAAAAATGGCTAAAGAAAAAAAGTTTATCACTTGTGATGGTAATCAGGCCGCAGCGCATATCTCTTATATGTTCTCGGAAGTGGCTGCCATCTACCCTATCACGCCGTCGTCTACAATGGCAGAATATGTAGACGAATGGGCAGCGCAGGGACGTAAAAACATTTTCGGCGAGACCGTTCTCGTACAGGAAATGCAGTCTGAAGGCGGTGCTGCAGGTGCAGTTCACGGTTCTTTACAGGCTGGTGCCCTGACTTCAACTTATACAGCATCACAGGGCCTTTTGCTCATGATACCCAATATGTATAAGATTGCCGGTGAGTTCCTGCCTTGCGTATTCCACGTTTCAGCACGTACACTGGCTTCTCACTCACTTTGTATCTTCGGTGACCACCAGGATGTCATGTCATGCCGCCAGACCGGATTTGCCATGTTGGCAGAAGGCTCCGTACAGGAAGTAATGGATCTTGCCGGTGTTGCACATCTTGCAACAATAAAGAGCCGCGTTCCTTTCCTCAACTTCTTTGACGGTTTCCGCACATCGCATGAAATCCAGAAGATTGAAATGTTAGAGAACGACGATCTCGCTCCACTGGTAGACCAGGAAGCTCTGTCTGAATTCCGCAACCGTGCCCTCACACCGGAGAAGCCTGTTGCACGCGGTATGGCTGAAAATCCCGACACATTCTTCACACACCGTGAATCTTGCAATTCATTCTACGAAACAGTTCCTGCTATCGTGGAGGAATACATGAACAAGATTTCAGAGATTACCGGCCGTAAGTACGGACTGTTCAACTACTATGGCGCTGAGGATGCCGACCGCGTAATCATCCTTATGGGTTCAGCCAGCGAGGCTGCACGCGAGGCTATCGACTACCTGACAGCAAAAGGCGAGAAAGTAGGTTTGGTGTCTGTACACCTCTATCGTCCGTTCTCTGTCAAGCACCTGCTTGCCGCTGTTCCAAAGACAACAACACGCATTGCTGTTCTTGACAGGACAAAAGAGCCGGGTGCAAACGGCGAGCCTCTGTATCTTGACGTCAAGGAGGCATTCTATGGCATTGAAAACGCACCTCTCATTGTCGGCGGACGCTATGGTCTCGGTTCTAACGACACGACTCCCGCACAGATTCTTTCCGTATACGAAAACCTTGCGCTCAACGAACCGAAAAACCACTTTACTATCGGTATAGTAGATGATGTTACATTCACATCACTTCCCAAGAAAGAGGAAATCGCACTCGGGGGTGAAGGTATGTTCGAAGCCAAGTTCTACGGACTCGGTGCAGACGGTACGGTAGGCGCAAACAAGAACTCTGTAAAGATTATTGGCGACAACACAGACAAGCACTGTCAGGCTTACTTCTCTTACGACTCAAAGAAGTCAGGCGGTTTCACATGCTCTCACCTTCGTTTTGGTGACACTCCTATCCGCTCTACCTATTTGGTAAACACCCCTAACTTCGTCGCATGCCACGTTCAGGCTTACCTGCACATGTACGATGTTACACGCGGATTACGCAAGAACGGAACTTTCCTGTTGAACACAATTTGGGAAGGCGACACATTGGTTGCAAACCTGCCCAATAAGGTTAAGAAGTATTTTGCAGACAACAATATAAAGGTATACTATATCAACGCAACAAAGATTGCACAGGAAATCGGTTTGGGCAACCGCACAAACACTATTCTTCAGAGTGCATTCTTCCGCATTACAGGCGTGATACCTGTAGACCTGGCCGTTGAACAGATGAAGAAGTTCATCGTCAAGTCTTATGGCAAAAAGGGTCAGGATGTCGTTGATAAGAACTATGCAGCCGTTGACCGCGGTGGCGAATACAAAGAACTTGCCGTTGATGCGGCATGGTCAAACCTGCCGGCTGATGCAGCTAACGAAAATAACGATCCTGCATTCATCAATGAAGTTGTACGTCCTATCAATGCACAAAACGGTGACCTTCTTCCTGTGTCGGCATTCAAAGGCATCGAAGACGGAACATGGCCCCAGGGCACAGCAGCATACGAGAAGCGCGGTGTGGCGGCATTCGTTCCGACATGGACACCGGAAAACTGTATCCAGTGTAACAAATGTGCCTATGTTTGTCCTCATGCCTGCATCCGTCCGTTCGTTATGGACGAGAATGAAGCAGCCGGCCTGAATGCGACAGCACTTGAAATAAAGGCTCCGGCAGCGCTTAAGGGTATGAAGTTCCGTATGCAGGTAGGTGTTATGGACTGTCTTGGCTGTGGCAACTGTGTTGATGTTTGTCCCGGTAATCCAAAGGCAGGCGGCAAGGCTCTTCAGATGGTTCCGCTGGAAGGCGAGCTTGATGAGGCAGCAAACTGGGAATACTGCGTTAAGAACGTTAAAACCAAGCAGAATCTCATCGACATCAAGCAGAGCCCGAAGAACTCTCAGTTCGCCACACCTCTGTTTGAATTCTCAGGAGCATGCTCCGGTTGCGGTGAGACACCTTACGTTAAATTGATTTCACAGCTCTTCGGTGACCGTGAGATTGTTGCCAACGCAACTGGCTGTTCATCAATCTACTCAGGTTCAATTCCTTCAACTCCTTATACAACAAACGACAAGGGTCAGGGTCCTGCATGGGCAAACTCTCTGTTTGAAGACTTCTGTGAGTTTGGTCTCGGTATGACATTGGCAAATAAGAAGATGCGCGCACGCATTGCAGAAATCCTCAACGGTGCTATCGCAGCAGAAGAGACTCCTGCTGAATTCAAGGCTGCCGCTCAGGAATGGCTTGACGGCATGAATGATGCTGACGCAAGCAAGGCTGCCGCAGAAAAGCTCAAGCCGATGATTGAGGCCGGTGCGGAAAACGGTTGTGCAGCATGTGCAAAACTGAAGGAACTTGCCCACTATCTTGTTAAGCGCTCACAGTGGATTATCGGTGGTGACGGTGCTTCCTACGACATCGGTTACGGTGGTCTTGACCACGTTATCGCATCAGGCGAGGATGTAAACATTCTGGTTCTTGACACAGAGGTTTATTCTAACACAGGCGGTCAGTCTTCAAAGGCCACTCCTCTTGGTGCCATAGCCAAGTTCGCTGCTTCAGGTAAGCGCGTACGCAAGAAGGATCTCGGTATGATTGCCACGACATACGGCTATGTATATGTAGCACAGATTGCAATGGGTGCAGACCAAAGCCAGTGTCTGAAAGCCATCCGCGAAGCAGAGGCCTATCCGGGTCCGTCAATCATAATTGCATACGCACCTTGTATCAACCATGGCCTTAAGAAAGGTATGGGTAAGGCACAGGCAGAAGAGGCTGCGGCCGTAGCTTGCGGTTACTGGCATCTGTGGCGCTTTAACCCGGCTCTTGAAGAGGAAGGCAAGAATCCGTTCTCGCTTGATTCCAAGGCTCCGGCATGGGAGAACTTCCAAGATTATCTGAAGGGTGAGGTTCGCTTCCTTTCTGTTATGAAACAGTATCCGAACGAAGCAGCCGACCTGTTCAAGGCGTGCGAAGACATGGCTAAGAAACGTTATCAAAGTTATGTCCGTATGAGCAAGATGGATTGGAGCGAAGAAGTATAACAACACTTCAATATAGAGAAAGGGCCTTTTCAGCCGGCATGGCTGAAAAGGCCCTTTCTCTATATTGGGTCTGATCGGACAATAAAAACACGTCACTTACTTCCCAGAACCATTTTCCATTCATTGCCTACTTTTACCATGGTAGCCTTTTGACCTTCATTTTCCGTACCGTCTTCCATTATCAAAGTATAATCAATAACAGCTGTTTTTTTATCCTCACTGACAGTCTCATTCAAAACTTTCATCTCCCTTATTTTTTCTTCTTTCTTTTCCTGTTTTTCCTTCAATATAGATTTAAGAGTCTCTTTCTCCTTATCGGCAATCGCCTCTCCTTTTTCATTAACCAGCCCTGAAACATAAGTTTCATAATCACCATTCACAAATGCTTCTGCATAATATTCAAACGCACCCTTAGGCGAACTTGTGGACGCTCCGCATGCAACCATAACCAACATTAATACAGCCAGCGACAATAAATTTTCAAAAGTTCTTTTCATAATTCTTTGTTTTTAAATTTGTAAGTATTTTATTTATAATTCTCTCAATACTCAGCCATCATTTCTACCAAACGGCTTCTCACGATATCAGACGGAAAAACATAGTCGCCACAAAAACCGGGAACATTCAACGATCTGCATCTCGTCTCAACCAAATCAACTCCATAGCGCATATAAGCCATCGCCACAAGCTGAGTACAATATAGCCGTGTCGTGTCATCCCATTTATAGGCGTGGTCGAAGGCAACATTAAGACGCCATTTTTCTTTTGCTGCCAATGCGGCTGCTCCGGCTATACTGTCAGAACATGCAACTCTGAACACCGCACCCCTGACAGCTTTGCCTTTTCCATAAAAATCACTTATGGGAACAAGTCTCACACGGTCACTGTCATCTGGTGATTCACCTTCATCCGGCACAGCATGACATACATAAATATTGCCATCGGCTTCTTTCACCACAATGCCACAATGTGAGAAGTCCTCAGACTTTCCGCCGCAATGCACGACAACATGACTTGCGATTCCCGTTCCGCGACGCATACATATATCTCCCGAACGCAATAGTCCCGAAACAGAATCAACCCATACGTCACAACCATTCCCGACTTCACGCTGTTTACTGTCGCAGGACACAATAGTCTCAAACAATATAAGAATAAACAACACTAACCGGCACTCCATCATAATCCGTCATTTAAAATACCTTATGACTTTGGCCGGCACTCCTCCAATCAGACAATTATCAGGAAAGGACTGTGTAACAACGGCTCCAGCCGCCACAGTGACATTTTTTCCCAAAGACACTCCACCAATGATTATGACACCTGCACCAATCCAGCAACAATCACCTATAGTCACAGGTTTTGCAAATGTCTTACAGAAATAAGCTCCCGGATTCTTCTCAAACTCGTCATTACGTCTGTCGGTCCATGCTGTAGGATGTGAGGCCGTGTTTATCTGTACACCGGAAGCTATCAACACATTGTTTCCTATTATTATATTATTACAGTCTATAAATGTACAACGATAATTTACAGACACATTGTCTCCAAGATATATATTACATCCAAAATCACAGATGAAACCATCACCGACAGAACAGTTTTTTCCAACCCGACCGAAAAAATCCTTTATCATTGTATATCTCTCGGCCCGCTCCTCGTATGGAAGAGAATTGTATTTTTGCACCCATTTGGCGGCTGCAGCCTTCATTTGAAGAAACGCCTCATCATGACAGTCGTAAACTTCACCCGCCATGCATTTTTCAAGTTCTGTCATTGAAACATATATTTTTCACCGCTATCTCATAAATCTCAGGACCAACAAAAGCCACAGCATACATTCCCACATCTTTAGCCGCATATACATTCGCATAGTTATCGTCAACAAAAAGACATTCCTCCGGCTTCAGACCGTAACGGTTGCAAAGATACCTGTAAATAGCGGGATTCGGTTTCAACAGATGCACTTCAGAAGAAATAACATACCCGTCAAGCAAATCAAATATATCATACTTCTTCATAACCTTATGCACTTCACTGCACCAGTTTGTGAGTCCATAAAGCTTGAAGCCTTTTTCCTTCAGTTTCACCAGCAACGGCTTCATCCCCGGCATCTCTCCAATGACAAAATCAAGATAATGGTCATAAAAATATTGAAGCGCATCGCTGAAACGCGGATGCTCCTGCTGTGCCTTTCTTATTATTTGCTCAAAAGGTATTTCCTCAAGATCACACTCATCTGTGAATTTCTTACACATGAATGTTTGGCTGAATGCTTCCTCCTCTTCTTTATTATCACCGAAGAATGTATGCATCACCGACATAACATCATAATCCACAAGCACTTTGCCGAAATCAAATATAAGATTCTTTACTTTCATAATATTGTTTTTAATTACATGTCGCAACAGATATAATTACATATCATATATCTGTATATCCTATTTTTCAAAGTTACATAATAAATCCGAATGACAGTCATTGAGTTGAAAAAAATAATGTCTAAATTCACTTTTATTAATAATATGCATTACCTTTGTATAAAATATAAGATATACATAAAGCAAACAACGATGAGAAGAACAAGACCGTTCATATTTATATGCCTTGCAGCTATATTAGCCTGCTGCAGCAAAAGCAGTGACGAAGAACAATTAGAATCCGCAGTTTCAGACTTTGCAACAGCATATTTTAACTACGACTTACATAAAGCCTCAACACTTTGCACTCAAGAAAGCAAAAAGCATATACTCTTTACCGCATCAAATATCCATGAAAATGACATTGAAATACTGCGCTCACAAGAAAAAGGGGCGTCTGTCAGTATAAGAAACATTGTTGTCAGTAAAGACAAGACCACAGGAACAGCGGAAATAGAGGTATCCGATTTTATGGAGTTAGATACTATCGGACGCCCAGGACATATAACGGACAAAGCCACATTCGTTTTGTCTTTCCGTAAACACGGTGATTCATGGCTTGCAGAACTAAACAACCGGAATCTGACACCCTACAGATAAACCGCACCGTCAGAACGGCAACCCCACGGCAAAGTGGAAAGCAAAATCGCGGCTGAGCTTCGGATTCACTATAGGATAATGCTCTTTCTTTGTCGTATAGGCCGGATCAACCGCCTTCATTCCCATATCAAAACGAAGGATAAAAAAGTCAAAGTTAAGGCGCATGCCGAGACCATACGCAACAGCTATCTGATTATAGAAAGACGTAAACTTAAACCTTCCACCCGGCTGGTCAGGATAGTCTCTAAGTGTCCAGATGTTTCCTGCATCTATAAACAAAGCACCGTTAAACTTCCAGAACAAATGTGCACGGTACTCCAGATTGACGTCAATCTTTAAGTCTCCAGTCTGATTAATGAAGTCGATATTGCCGTCCGTACCACGGAATTTGCCAGGCCCCAACGACCTTACCCCCCAACCTCTCACACTGTTGGCGCCTCCGGAAAAATATCTTTTCTCGAAAGGAAGGATATTGCTGTTGCCATACGGCCATGCTATTCCAAAACCGAAATGGAATACAAGTGAGTTGTTATAATCAAACACAATATTGCGTGTAAAGTCGACATCCCCTTTCACATATTGCGCAAAAGCCACGAGGAAAGTCTCACGCTGTCCGAGACTGTTCTTAGGAGCATTGAACATTCGTGCGGCCAATCCTAAAATATTGCCGGCAGTCTCCATGTTTGTCTTTATTGCATAACGCCCGTTATTGTATGAAAAACCGAAACCGGTCTTCATTATAAGCAAATCCTCATAATTATATCTGAGGATTGCATTATAGTTTGTCTCATCCTCAAGATAATCCTTTTTAAACTTATCAGAAATCCAAGGCATGGAAACATAATTGATGGCCAGCAAATCGACATTATACCTGTCATGATGATTGGCATCATTCCACTTATAACGCCATGCCAGTGACAGAACGCGCCTGTGATACTCCGGCCTGTTCTGGAGGTCATACATCACAGACACTTCCGATGTGGCAAGATTTCTCCGTTTAAAGCCACGGGAAAGAAACGGAGCAATAAACCGCGGAAACATCAGCGATGTCTCCACGCTGAATTCTTCAAAATTATCATTTGCATATCCCTCCAGCCCCTTTATCGCCTCGTATGCTCCACGAAACTCTATGCTAAGCAGTTCTGAACCATGAAAAAGGTTTCTGTTCTGGTAAGTCAAAGATGCGGCCGCACCAAGATCTCCCGCCGTATTCGTTCCTTCCGGCTGGAAACTTATCGAACCCGGCTTATTGGTATTTATATATATATTACAGTCAAGCATGTGAGGCACATTTTCCTCCATACTGTTTATATACCGGTTGCCTATAAGTTCCGTGAAAGACACGTTTGTATACTTCACCGCCTGCAGGCGTCCGAAGTGGCTGTATGTCTTTCTAAGGTCCAATGCAGAATAGTATTTTCCGGGCGTCACAAAATTATTGGCTTCGAGAACACTATGGCGGAGTTTTATGACTGAATCCGCCGCATCATTGCTATGAAACTTTATATTCCTGACTATAAACCGCGGATGAACAGAATCCTTAACACTATTTGTACGGAACTTATGCAGCAACAGTGTCACATCCACCTGTTTCCTTCCGGCAACCGTATCCGCAACAAACGATATAAATTCCTTGTTGAATTTATAATAACCGTTGTTTACAAGAAATCCCGTAATTCTTTTTCTCTCATTATCCAGTTCCAGCACATTAAACTTTCGTCCACTTTTAAGCCTGCGGGCAAGGACATCATTTTCTTCAAGAAGCCTTCCTATTTCCTTATCTGCAATGACATACCGGACCTTGCCTGTATAATAGGCAGAACCCGGACGGAGCCTGTAATATATATTTATTTTCTTGCCCTTTATCTCTGTTCCGACATCCACCGATGCAGAAAGATATCCCTCATTCTGCAACTCCCGTCTCAAATCATCACAAGACATGGCCGCATGCACAGAATCATACAGTACCGGAGCCTCACCTATGGAGCGGAGTGTCCTGTTAATCCATTTAGCCGTATCCCGCCCGGAAAGAGAATAAGTGGCAAGAGGTATTTTAAGTGTGGAAAACCATCTTGAATTTGCGTGCTGGCGCAAATATGACTTCATCTGTCCAATGTTTATATCGGGATACCGGCCTTCCACTTCCACATCAACCTTATTCAGCAAATAGCTTCCGTCCGGCACAAATTTTGTGGTAGAGCATGCCGTCAACAACAATGCCAATACAAAATATATTGACATCATACAAAAATGCCTGACCAAGACCGTATGGATATTGCACATTAATTTCATATTTTGGATTGCAAAGTTAAAACATTATTTGTAACTTTGCCGCAAGTTTCTTTATTTTTTTATACTAAAGTACACATTAGTTTACATCTATGCTCAGTAAGAACCTCATAAAGACAGTAAAATCACTTGAACATAAAAAAGGCCGCAAAAAAAACAGACTATTTGTTGCCGAAGGCCCGAAAATCATAAGTGAGATGTTCAAAAAATATGCTCCGCAAACAATCATAGCAACAAAAGAATGGCTGGAGAATAATGATAACAGTCATTCAACGGAAAGTGACATCATAGAAGTTACAGACGAAGAACTCAGAAAGATAAGTTTCCTGCAACATCCACAACAGGTACTTGCAACATTCCGGATTCCCAAAGAAAACCTGTATGAAAGCAACAATATCATTCCGCCATGCAACATGTCAGAAAATCTCGTACTTGTTCTTGACGGTGTGCAGGATCCGGGAAATCTCGGCACGATAATACGAATTGCAGACTGGTTTGGCATAGACAATATAATATGCAGCAATGATACCGCCGATGCCTATAACCCCAAAGTGGTGCAGGCCACAATGGGAAGCCTTGCACATGTCTGCATCCAATATACCGACCTCGTATCTTTCCTATGTTCACTGAGTCCGTCAATTCCTATATATGGAACACTTCTCGACGGCTCCGACATATACAGGCAGGAACTGACCGGCAACGGCATCATTATCATGGGCAATGAAGGAAATGGAATTTCTTATAATGTAAGACGATTCGTAAACAGACACCTGTTAATACCTCATTTCAACAGCGGTGACACAGCAGAGAGCCTGAACGTAGCCATTGCAACAGCCATCACCTGTTCCGAATTCAGAAGAAGATAATATAAGAAGCGACAGACTTGACAAGTGTTTCATCACTGTTTTTATTATGAACACTTTATACGACAGGCAACCGTATTCGCTTACAACAATCCGCCATGCCATATTAAAGCTATAAGGCCGCTGAAAGTTTTCAGCGACCTTATAGCTTTATATACGGAAATAATAAACCTATCCCCCGAAGTTATCGTACATGATGGAAGAAGGTTCCACCCCGAGACTGTCAAGCATATTCACAACCGCCTTCGACATAGGACCAGGACCGCACATATAGTATTCTATATCTTCCGGTGCCTCATGGTCTTTCAGATATGTGTCGAGCATAACCTGATGTACAAAGCCGGCGGTATATTTTACTCCTGCCGCATCAGCTTCCGGATCCGGCCTGTCAAGAGCAAGATGGAAATGGAAATTTGAATATTCCTTTTCAAGCTCAAGAAAATCGTTAAGATAAAACACCTCACTGAGCGAACGTGCACCATAGAAGTAATGCATTTCACGGTCTCGGGTGTGGAGAGTTTTCGTCATGTGCATAATCTGTGCACGCAACGGAGCCATACCGGCGCCTCCACCAACCCATATCATCTCCTTCTTAGAGTCAAATATGGGATGGAAATCTCCGTAAGGACCGCTCATTATCACCTTATCGCCTGGTTTTCTCGAGAAAATATATGACGATGCGATACCTGTAGGCACATCCATGAAACCTACTTCAGGACGTGGCTTGAACGGAGTGGTGGCAATTCTCACCGTCAACATTATACGGTCACCCTCAGCGGGATAGTTTGCCATGGAATAAGCACGCACCGTATCTACAGGATTATGTGCTTTCAACGAGAATATATTGAAATGTTCCCATGTCGAGACATATCTCTCACCGATATCCGCCTTGTCGAAATCCTTGTCATAGTCGATACAGTCATAAGCCGGAATGTTTATCTGAGCGTATGAGCCGGGAACGAAATCCATGTGTTCTCCCGGAGGAAGCTGGACGATAAACTCCTTGATAAAGCTCGACACATTCTTATTCGAGATGACAGTACACTCCCACTCTTTCACTCCCATGACGCTTTCCGGCAGCTTTATGCCCATGTCTCCGTTAACCTTACACTGGCACCCCAAACGCCAATGGTCCTTGATTTGCCTGCGTGTGAAATGAGGCTTTTCCGAGTCAAGGATTTCGCCTCCGCCTTCAAGCACCTGCACCTTACACTGTCCGCATGATGATTTTCCGCCACATGCGGAAGGAAGATATATTCCATTGTCTGTCAGGGTAGACATAAGGCTTGCCCCCTGCGGCACGGATAACTTCTTGTCGCCGTTGATGGTTATTGTCACATTGCCGCCAGGAGTAAGATATTTCTTCGCCATAAGCAAGATAATCACCAGCAACAATATAGTGACAAGAAACACAAGTATACTTGCTAATATAAACTGTCCCATAAGAAATTAAATGTTTAAACCGGAAAAACACATCATTGCCATAGCCATAAGGCCGACAGTGATAAAAGTAATACCCAAGCCCTGAAGCGGCTTAGGCACATCGCTATACTGCATCTTCTCACGGATGGCCCCCATCGACACAATGGCAAGCGTCCATCCTATTCCGCTACCTGCGGCATATACCAAGGCATCCCATATATTGCCTATATACTGGCTGTTGGCCGGGTCAAGGCCGATACGCTGCTGCATGAAAAGCGACGCACCCATAATGGCACAGTTTACCGCAATAAGCGGAAGAAAGATACCGAGCGCGGCATAAAGCGACGGAGAGAATCTCTCAACTATCATTTCCACAAGCTGGACAATACCTGCAATGACAGCAATAAACAGTATGAAACTAAGATACGAAAGGTCAACACCCCTGATGATACAATCCGGACCAAGAACCATGGTCTGAAGGATATAGTCCAC
Organism: Xylanibacter muris; assembly: GCF_013166605.1. Taxonomy (GTDB): domain Bacteria; phylum Bacteroidota; class Bacteroidia; order Bacteroidales; family Bacteroidaceae; genus Prevotella; species Prevotella muris. The sequence goes on along the minus strand of NZ_JABKKF010000002.1, from coordinate 450,923 downwards.
CGGCACAGTGACAAGCAACACAAACGTAACGGCAATACCCAAGCCAAGCGATGTCTTCACATTCTTCGACACCGCAAGATATGAGCACATTCCGAGAAAAAACGCAAATATCATGTTGTCCACAAAGATGGACCTGAAAAACAAACTTATAATATGCTCCATAAATTAATCCTCCTTATAAAAATAAGCCCTGTGAATCCATATTATACAACCGACAAGTATCAGAGCCATGGCAGGCATGGTCATCAAACCGTTATTGACATATCCTGCGTCATACACGCTTTGAGGAATCACCTGAATGCCGAGAACGGTTCCGCGTCCGAAAAATTCCCTGAAAAATCCTACCATCACAAGTATGGCGGCATATCCAAGACCATTGCTTATGCCGTCTATAAGGCTCGGCAAAGGCTTGTTTATCATGGCAAAGGCCTCAAGGCGGCCCATAAGGATGCAGTTGGTTATAATCAGTCCTACATAGACAGACAGCTGAACACTCACATCGTATGCAAACGCCTTCAACACCTGACTGACGACTGTTACAAGAGCCGCCACAACAACAAGCTGAACAATGATTCTTATACGCGTCGGTATGGTCTTGCGTATCACGGATATGATGACGTTTGAAAATCCGGTAATAACTGTCACGGCAAGCCCCATCACTATGGCCGGCTTAAGCTGTGATGTGACAGCAAGAGCCGAACATATTCCAAGAACTTGCACCAATACAGGATTGTCAAGACTGAGAGGCTTTACAAACACCTCTTTATTCTCTTTTGAAAATATCTTGCCCATATTCTTTTTCTTTATATTTTAAACTTCATTTTGAATAAACGCCCCGCCTCAGCATAACCGAAACAATTACGCTTCCGCATCAGGCCTGCAGTTTATCTTAATAAAAACACCTTATACTTAGACAATCCCTCCTCCAGCATCGCACTCACACCATTACATGTAAGTGTTGCTCCTGTAACTCCATCGCACTGGGTAACGGGATCCTTCACATCGCTTTTCTTCAATACCTTCAACGCCACATCGTCAGAACCGGCGGAAAAAATCTTCTTTCCTATAAACTGGTCCTGCCACGCCTTACTGTCTTTTATCTCTGCACCAAGTCCGGCGGTCTCGCTGTCATGGTTGAAGTAAGCTCCGTAAACCGTTGATTTATCGCTGTCTATGGCGATATATCCCCATATCGCTCCCCAGAGTCCCATACCGTAGACAGGAACGACATATTTGGTCTGTCCGTCAACATTGCATACAAACAGCGCCAGCTTACCTGCCTTATATGACGCACTGTTGAGCACGAAGGCATCCTTCTCACCGCCTTTGCTTCCGGAAGCCAGCGTGTCGCCATGCTCGTCTATGATCATGTCTGCCACAACAACCTGTGAGTATTTCTCTGCCGATGCCGCATCATCAAGGCCGCGGATATTCAACGATGCCAATATCTGCTTCTTCTTGTCCAAGGCGACATTAATATCCTGAACCGGCTTAAGCGAACGTGAGACGAAAGCCAAAAGGAAAGCCACAACAATCACCAATATTGAACTATATATAATAATGTATGGATTTGAATTGGTGTTCAAACCACTCTTTTTCTCTTCTGTCATAACTATCAGGTGTTTTCAACGGGTTAAACGTTTCATTCTCTTCGAGATATTGGCCTGCACCACACAATAGTCTATCAGCGGGGCAAACATATTTGCAAACAGGATTGCAAGCATCATGCCTTCAGGATAACCTGGATTAAGAACACGTATGAGTATAGCCATAAAACCTATAAGGAGACCGAACACATATTTGCCTTTCTCCGTACGTGCACTGGTAACAGGATCAGTAGCCATAAACACCGCACCGAAAGCAAAACCTCCAAGCACAAGATGCTCATACCAATGTATAGCGGAAGCTCCTGCCGATTCAAAAACAAATGCGGTGGCAGCACCGCCTACAAACACGCTGAGCATGGTTTTCCAACTTGCCACACCGGTGACAAGCAATATAAATGCACCGATAACAATGGCTATGACACTGGTCTCACCGATACTTCCCGGTATGAAACCGAGCACCATATCAGACATCGAATATGGAATTTCCGTTCCCTGAGCCGCCTGGGCAAGCGGTGTGGCGCACGTAAAGGTATCGGGCAACGCGTTTCCAAGACCCAGAATCTTATCGTCAGCCACCCATATAGCATCACCGCTCATCATTGACGGATAAGAAAAGAACAGAAACGCACGGGCAACGAGGGCGACATTAAATATATTCATGCCGGTACCTCCGAAAATCTCCTTGGCAAACACGACACTAAATGCAACCGCAACCGCAAGCATCCAAAGCGGACATCCCACAGGAACAACAAGAGGAATCAATATTCCGGACACGAGGAACCCCTCCTGTATCTCTTCGCCTTTCCACTGTGCCCACGCAAACTCGATGCCAAGCCCCACTATATAGCTTACCAGAATCTTTGGCAGTACGGCCAGGAAACCATAAGCGAACACGCTCACGAACGATACAGTTTCCATTTCACCGGCAGCCATATAATTCTGATATCCAATATTATACATACCGAACAGTAGTGCCGGTAAAAGAGCAATCACCACAAAACTCATTATCCTTTTGGAATCTATTGAATCATGTATGTTCACTCCGCTTACTGACGTATTGTTCGGCACATAAAGGAATGTTTCCATTCCGTCATACACACTTCTGAAAGCATGCAGCCTTCCCCCGTCATCAAAATGGGGCTTTATCTTATTAAGATAATTTCTCAATATACTCATCTCTTTACTTCATTGTTTATACATCAACCGAATAAAATTGTTGACTCACTTTAAAATAATCCGTTTCAGCCGTTTTCCTTTCTAAGCATGTCAAGGCCTTCGCGGACTATTCTCTGAAGCTCAAGCTTCGAACTGTCGACAAACTCTGCCAATGCAAAGTCCTCCGGCGCCACCTCGTAGATACCCAACTGTTCCATCCTGTCGATGTCTCCGGCAATGATTGCCTTTATGAGATACTCGGCATAAATATCCATCGGTATCACCTTGTCGTATTCACCGCTCATTATTATATGACGGCTACCTCCCTTCACACGTGCGTCAAGCACATATTCTCTCTTCGGCATCAGCCATGAGAAATACGTACGGCTCATGGAAAACTGTCTGAAACGCGGCATTATCCATCCTGCAAACTCATCGGCATTGTCGCCTTCCGGAATTACCGTTATCTCCGATGTATGAGCGCCAAGATAACCGTTCTTGTCCGTAGGAACACCGGTAAGCACATTACCGTCTATTATTCTCACCTTGGATTCGTCACTGATACTGTTGCAGAGTAATGTTGCAAGCTCTTGTCCGACAAGCATATCCACGTATGCAGGCTTCCTCACCTCCGAACCGGCAAAGGCCACCCTGCGGTGGAGGTCCACATGTCCGGTATTGAACAGACGGCCGATAAACAGTACCACCGTCGGTTCCACGGTCCACACTGTCTCTCCCTTATTCACTGGAGAAATGTGGTTGACTTGAACACCGACGTTACCGGCCGGACACGGACCGTTAAACACATTTATCTCCACATCCTTTGCACATGTAAGCGCCGATGCCGTCTGCTTTCCACCGATGCCGAGAAAGGTCCTGGCAATTCTGGAAAGGGCGGTAAGCCCTGTCTGGAAGTCCTTTTCCTGTCCCTCAAGCTCATACTCGAAATCAGCCGCAAGAGGCTTGTCGCGAAGCGCGGATACAAAAATTGCCTTAGGCTCTGACGACGGATCGGCCGACACGGCATAAGGCAACTGGTTGATATACCCGAAGATACCTGCTTCAAGCAACGATGTCCTGACTTCACCGGCCGTGAGCGCGGCAACATCCTTCACACCGAAAGAAACGCTCTCCTGCACATTGTCGGCATCGACTTTCACTCCAAGCAGCTTCCTTCTTTCACCACGCAGCACGGATGCCACCACACCGCTAACCGGAGACGAGAACTTCACATCCGGACAGTCCTTGTTTACAAACAGCGCGTCACCGGCCTTCACCCTGTCACCTTCCTTAACGACGGGTTTCGGAGTAATGCCATGAAAATCCGCCGGACGCAACATATAATGTCCGTTCGGTTTCAGTCCTATAAGCTTTCTCTCCGCTTTGCCTTTAAGATTAATGTCAAGACCTCTGCGCAAATTAAAAACTTTTGCCATAAACGAATTATTTGACACGAATTTGAATAGTTACATAAAAATTATCTTCTCAATAAAGCATCACACAACCTTTCACCTGCCATATCAAAATAAAATACCGAAATGTCACACGCCTGAAACTACTATATATAAATCAACACAGATAAGTGAAAAGAATATCAACATACATGCTTACAGCATGCAAAAATACGAAAAAAATAACAATTATGATGTATAAACAAAATATTTTTTCAAAAACATGATTTATAAGCCAAATAAATTCAACTTTGCCGATTCTACAATACAAAAAAATCCTGTACTTCGCATTTTTTTGAAATCTATTTACATATCACACTATATGTAAAATCCTCTTCCGGTGAATAGCATGTTCATGCTTGATGAATGGCATGTTCATCGACCGTGAATAGCCTATTCATCAAACGAGAACAGGCTATTCATTTTCGGCGAACTTCTGCCAATAGTTAACACCCTGTATATCAATATATTACAAAATACGCAATCAACAGGAAAACATCACCGGGAAACATTATGAATTTTTATTACATATAAGACACACAACCATGGTTTTACCAAGCATACAAAACAGTATATTCCACCATCACATTACATCCTTCAATAGAGTTTTACCGCCACTTTTCTTAAGTTTCATTCGGAATTTTCACGGAATTTCAGTAATTTTGCGCTAAAATATAAAGACAGGGCATCTTTTATACACAGTTCTCAAAATAATTGTTACACGGTTTTGAAAGTAATAAGACATTTAATCAGCGGACTAATATGGACTGTAATAGGTCTGTATGCAATTATAATGATACTACTCCATATTCCGGCCATACAGCAGTCGTTAGGGACAGCCATTTCCTCTGAAATTGCGGAGAAATTAGGGACAAAGGTCATTATAGGCAGAATAGACCTCGGACTTCTGAATAGGATTATCATCGACGATGTGATAATCTACGACCGGAAAAACAAGGAAATGCTGAAGGCCGCACGCCTTTCGGCAAAAATAAGCCTGGCGGACCTTGCCAACGGAAAGATAACCGTAAATTCGGCACAGATATTTTCAACAAAGGTCAATCTCTATAAAACATCGGCAAAAGAAGCCCCAAACTACATGTTTGTGATTGACTCGCTTTCATCAAAGAACCCAGAAAGCAAATCACAACTCAATCTGAAAATAAATTCCCTTATCATAAGGCACGGAAGCGTTGCATATAACAGGCACGACATTGCACCGGTGAACGGAAAATTCTCACCCCATCATATCAACTTGTCTGAAATAAGCGCGAACATCACACTGAAAGCACTTAAGGACGATTCTGTTAATCTTACGGTAAAAAAACTGTCTGCAGAGGAACAATCAGGACTAAAGGTAAGGAAATTGTCGTTTTCGCTCGTTGCCGGACAAACACGAGCCAGGTTGGAAAACCTCTGTCTGAACTTATCCGATACAGAAATAAACATCAGCAACATCACCGCCGCCTATAAAAAGAATGACAAGGGCATCATTCCCGGAACACTGCGGTTTGAAGCATCAATGCAAAATTCCACAATCACTCCGGCCGACTTAGCGCCATTCGCAAAACAGCTTACAGGGATAGACAGCCGGTTCCTTGTCGAGGCCTACGCACACGGAACAGACAAAGAGATAGAAATATCACGGCTGAATTTGTGGAGTAACCGTAAAATGCAAATGAAGGCCAGTGGAAGAATAAGTAAAAACGGCAAAGCCTTTGCATGGAAGGCCAATATTCCAATGCTTAACATAAATGAGAAATTTATCGGCCACATAACGGAAAAGGCCCAAGGGCTGGCCCCGGATATAGTAAAGACACTGAATAAACTTGGAAACGTCAACATGACCGCCGCCGCAAATGGAACATCTGGAGACAGAATAAATGCAAATGCGAATATCATGACCGACATAGGCAACGCATCCATTGACGCGTCAATGTTTTCAGACAATAATTTCAAAGGAAATGTTACAGTAGACGACATCAACCTGCAGGCATTGACAGACAACAGCAAACTTGGAAACCTTTCTGCCGTTATCAATGCAAGCGGAAATTTGAACGGAAAAACAATAAAGGCAGAAGGAACGGTAACACACTTTGACTATAACGAGTATACATACAGTAACATAGCATTCAACGGAAACTATAATCCGTCTGACATTACAGGAGACATTTCCATAAACGACCCAAACATAACGTTCACTGCCAAAGGAGAAATCGCCTCATCAGGGAAAAAAGGCACGCAGAAACAAATAAAACTGAATGCCAGACTGGAGAATGCCAACTTTGCAACGACAAACATATCGGGAAAATGGGGGAATACCCTTTTCTCCGCCAATCTGAACGCAGACTTTAAGGCAAGCAGCATCCATGACGCGGTGGGAACGCTTACAATAGGAAACTTTACCATGGACGAAAACGATGACAAATATGTCATCGGACAGATTGACATATCATCGGGATACAAAGAAAGCCAGCATTACCTCGACATAAGCAGTGACTTCTGTAATGCAAAGCTTATCGGCTATTTCGATTATTCAACGATAGGAAAAAGCATCATCAATTTCATAAGCAACAAGCTGCCCACCATTCCGGGACTTCCACCGACAGACCCAAAGGCAAGAAACGCATTCAAAATAGATGCCGTGATACTCAACACGGAACCGATAAGAAAACTTGCAGGAATGAATATCAAGATAAACAAACCGGCAAGAATAAAGGGACTCGTGAACGACGCTACCAGGAAAATGATTCTATACTGCAACGCCCCTGACATCCGTATCAACGAAAAACAATATACAGACGGAACGATAAACATCACGTCTAACGAAAGCTCGATATATTATTCAGCAAGCACGACAAAGACAATGGACAACAGCGACATGATGGATCTGAGACTATCGGGATATGCGACAGACAACAAACTGTTTACATCCGTAAACTGGAACAAACAGACATCAGACAAAGACAAGAACGGAAAGAAACAAAGCGGAGAGATAAACCTGATGTCGCAGTTCTTCCTTGACGACAACAGACGACAGACAGCAAGAATAAACGTGAAACCATCGCATATAAATGTCAACAATGCCGTATGGGAAGTGTGTCCGTCCGACATAACATACAGGAAAGGACATATAGACATAGAGAACTTCACAATAAAACACGACAACCAGCATATAATAGTAAACGGAACGGCATCAGACAATCCCGGCGACTCCATCATCGCCGACCTGAAAGGCATAGACGTCGGCTATATGCTCGACCTTATAAACTTCCATTCAGTAGAATTCAGCGGAGAAGCCAGCGGACGCGCATACGTCTCGGCCATGCTCGGAAACATGGATGCAAATGCAATACTGACAATTGACAACTTCAAATTCGAGCAAGGACGCATGGGCATACTAAACGCCGGAGTAAAATGGAACAAGGATAAAAAACAGATAGACATCAACGCCATCACAAACGACGGTCCTGACGCCATGACGTTTATCGACGGATATGTATCTCCGGAACGCAACTATATTGACCTCGGAATAAATGCGGAAGGAACACATATAGAGTTCTTGAATTCGTTCACAAACAATTTCATGGAGAATGTAAGCGGACAGGCCAAAGGGAAAGTGACCCTTGCAGGACCGCTCAACGGAATAAACCTGACAGGACAACTGGTAGTCAACGGAGAGACGACACTCAAAGCCCTAAACTGCAAGTATTACCTGCGAGACGACACCGTCAGATTAGTCCCAAATGACATTATTCTGAAACATGCCCCGATATATGATATATATAATAATGTAGGATATGTAAGCGGAGGCATACATCACAGAAACCTTTCACGACTGTCGTACGACATCGATATCGAGGCAGACAAACTGCTTGTTTATAATTTCAATAACTTCGGAGGAAACACTTTCTATGGAACAATATTCGGTTCGGGAGACGTCAGCCTCAAAGGACGTAGCGGAGAACTGAACATGAAGGTAAGAATAACACCGGAAGAGAATTCTACATTTGTATACAATGCCTCAATAACCGACTACATCAGCGACCAGGAATTCATACAATGGAACGACATCACACCCAAATACGAAGAGACTCAATGGAATATCTCTCATGCAGAACAAGAGAACAACAGCACAGTGCAGGCCTCACAAAACGACAGCCTGTCAAGACACAACATATTCATGCCTGTGGATTTTGATTCTGACCTTAAGATAAACTTCCGTATAGACTGCACCCCAGATCTGACAATAAAGTTGCTGATGGACTCACGTACAAACGACTATATCACACTCAACGGAAACGGAGCACTGAGTGCGTCATACTACAATAAAGGAACATTCTCGATGTTCGGAACATATACCGTGACCAGCGGCACATACGGAATAACCATACAGGACATCATCAAGAAAAACTTTGTCTTCAACAACGGTGGAACTATTGTTTTCCAAGGAAATCCTTACGATGCAGAACTTAACCTTCAGGCCGTACATACAGTGAACGGAGTATATCTGTCCGACCTCAACATGGGCAACAGCTTCTCAAACAACTCCACACGTGTGAACTGTCTGATGAACATCGGAGGCCAGCCTGTGAAACCTGTGGTAAGCTTCGACCTCGACCTACCAACAGTAAGCACAGACGAAAAACAAATGATACGTAACCTCATAAACAGCGAGGATGAAATGAACCAACAGGTAATATACCTTCTCGGTATCGGACGGTTCTATCCTCAGGGAAACAACAATGCCACAGCGCAGGAAGACAAGCAGAGTCAGACTTCACTTGCAATGCAAAGCCTCCTATCAGGAACATTGTCAGGCCAAATCAACAATGTGCTCAACACAGTCATAAAAAGCAACAACTGGAACTTCGGCGCAAATATCTCTACCGGTGATGACGGATGGAACAATGCCGAATACGAAGGACTCCTTAGCGGACGGCTTCTGAACAACAGGCTGCTCATAAACGGACAGTTCGGCTACCGCGACAATTCAACCACGGCAAACAGCAGTTTCGTAGGCGACTTCGATGTCTGCTACCTGCTGTTGCCTAACGGAAACCTGGCATTAAAGGTATACAACAAAACAAACGACAGGTATTTCACAAAGTCAAGCCTCAACACACAGGGTATCGGTGTCGTAATGAAAAAGGATTTCAACAGCATAAACGACCTGTTCAGTCTGAAAAGAAAAAGGAAAAAGAAATAACCCATGCAGACAAAGATAAACATATTCACCAAAAGCAGGGATTTGCCGGAAATCTGCAACAGTAATCTTTTCCAGAGCAAAACGATGTTCGCCCTGTACGAAAGCACTCCGGGAATGCGCCCGTACATGGCGGTGGCATTCGATGAGGCCGGCAATGTGGCAGGACATCTTCTTGCAAACATCTGCCGCAGGAGAACATGGATACCTCCATTCATATATTATCACTGTATGGTATTAGGATGCGGTCCCAACAACGGCTACGGCAAGGACACCACATCTGAAAACGAGATTTTCGGAAAGATGCTTTCCGCACTTACATGCAAACTCAACTCATTTGTAGCCTATATAGAGTTTTGCAACATGTCAAAAAAAATGTTCGGATATAAACAGTTCCGCAATGCCGGCTATTTCCCGATACACTGGATGAGCGTACGTAACTCGCTGCACAGCATGTCACCCGAAGACCGCCTTTCGGAAAAAATGAAAAAACGTATAGAGAAATCCTACAACAGAGGAATTCTTACCGAAGAAGCGAGAAGCGACAGCGACATAGATGCATTCTATAAACTTCTGCGAAACCACAGCCGCATGAAACCGAGACGCTATGTGCCTGACATTTCTTTCTTCCGTGGATTGCAGCGATGCGAAAATGCAAAAATATTTATAACAAAATACAAAAGCAAGACAATAGGCTGCTGTGCATGCGTGTTCTACGGTGGAAACGCCTATATGTGGTACTCCGCATTCCTACGCAAGAGTTTCGCACTGCTCCACCCAGACATCATTACCGTATGGCACGCGATAAGGTATGCCTCAAACAAAAATTGCCGACATATAGTTTTCATGAATGTGGGGTTGCCTTTCAGACGCAATAATTTCCGTGAGTTCATACTTAAGTTCGGAGGAAAGCCAACCGGAACATACAGATGGTTCAGATGCTCCAACAAACTTATAAACAAAATCCTATCGCGAATATACAGGGACTGAAAGCGGAAATAAAGAAACTATCCGCACAGCATACAACATCCATTATTTTAAATCAAATAACTCATCAAATTTCATATTATGACATTTAAACGAATTCTACTAAACATTGTTTTGCCTTTGACTGCCGTCTATTCCGTAGCAAAGGAAGCAAAAACCCCTATAAATGTATTTTCAAGGGAAAACATTTCCTTAAACGGAAAATGGAACTACATAATAGATGTTCAGGAAATGGGGTACTATAATAACCAAATGAGGAAAACATCACACGGATTCTTTGAAAACAGAAAGGCAAGGAAACCAACAGATCTCATAGAGTATGATTTTGATAAGGCCCCGGTAATGGAAATTCCATCAGACTGGAACACAAAAGACGAAAGACTGATGTTCTATGAAGGTACAGTGTGGTTCAGAAAAGAGTTTGACTATACCAAGAAAGAGGGGAAAAAGGAATTACTCTACTTCGGAGCCGTAAACTATGAAGCTGTGGTATATGTAAACGGCAAAGAGGCAGGCAGGCACGTCGGCGGGTTTACACCTTTCGCCTATGATGTCACAGAAATGCTGCACAACGGAAAAAACAACGTAATAGTCAAGGTTGACAATAAAAGACATAAAGACGGAGTGCCTACACAGGTTTTCGACTGGTGGAACTATGGAGGAATAACCAGAGACGTTTTTCTGGTAACTGTAAACAACATATATATAGAAGACTACAGCATACAACTTGCGAAAGGGAACAAGAATCTGATAAAAGGATGGGTAAAGCTTAATACCACTGTCGCCAACGAAAAAATACAGCTGGATATTCCCGAACTTAAAATTAAAAGAACTGTAATTACCGATTCCAATGGCAAGGCCCATTTTGAGCTTAAGGCAAAACCGGAACTTTGGTCACCGGAAAAGCCTAAACTCTACAATGTAAAGCTGGCAAAAGACGATGAAACAATAAACGAGGAGATAGGATTCAGGACGATTGAGACAAAAGGCAAGCAGATTTTATTAAACGGGAAACCGGTATTCCTGCGTGGAATTTGCGTACACGAAGAGAAACCTTTCGGAAAAGGACGTGCATGTGGTGAAGAAGATGCAAAAGTAATATTCGGATGGGCAAAAGAATTAGGATGCAACTACGTAAGACTGGCACACTATCCACATAATGAACAGGCAGTAAGGGAAGCTGAACGTATGGGACTTATGGTATGGTCGGAAATACCGCTGTATTGGAACATCTCGTGGACAAACAACGAAACTTACAAGAATGCGGAAAAGCAGCTGGACGACATGATCTCACGCGATAAGAACAGAGCTGCTGTGATTATATGGTCTATAGCCAACGAAACGGCAAAGACAGAGGCACGAAACAAATTCCTTGGCAAACTGGCCGAAACTGCCAGGCAGAAAGACTCTACACGCATGATCAGCATGGCAATGGAGGTACTCTCCGCTTCAAACTACGTAAACATACTTAACGATGAAATGCACAAATATGTAGATATAATCAGTTTCAACCAATATGTAGGCTGGTATAGAAACGTAAATGACGCACACAAGATGAAATGGGAAATACCTTACGACAAACCTGTTATTATAAGTGAGTTTGGAGGCGGTGCTGTTTATGGAAGACATGGTACGGCGGAAGAACGGTGGACAGAAGAATTTCAGGAGAATCTATATAAGATAAACCTCAAGATGATAGAAAGTATAGACGGATTGGCCGGAACATCACCATGGGTATTGGCTGATTTCCGCTCACCGCGCAGACCGCTGGACGACACACAGGACTTCTTCAACCGTAAAGGCCTGTATACAGAAAAAGGTGAAAAGAAAAAAGCGTTCTATATCGTCAAAGAATGGTATAATAACAAAAAGGAAGAGTATAAATAGGTTGTATATGCAATATATAAAAAAGGACAAGTTAACGGTTGAAATACAATCACATACCGTTAACTTGTCTTTTTATATATGAAAAACAGTGGTTGAATTGTTTTTTCATACAAAAATAGATTAAACAAAACATCTGTTACGCTTTTTTACAGGACTGTTTTATCATAATACCCGTGTTTTCAAATATATTTGCCGAGTGGAACGGACTGTATACATCACCTTTCCACAGATGTTTATAACGGTATATATAACAAATAAAAAAGAGTAAAATATGAAAAACGGAGTAATGATGCAGTATTTTGAATGGAATCTGCCGGATGACGGCAGTTTGTGGAAACAGTTGAAAGAGGATGCGCAACATCTTCATGACATAGGAGTAACAGCCGTATGGATACCGCCGGCATATAAAGGATGCGGAACTGAAGACGTCGGATACGGCACATACGACCTTTATGACCTTGGAGAGTTTGACCAAAAAGGAGCTGTGCGAACAAAATACGGCACAAAGCAGGAACTTATTGAAATGATTGAAGCGTTACATGCGTGTGACATCTGTGTATACCTTGACGCCGTAATGAACCATAAAGCCGGAGCCGACCATATAGAGACATGCATGGCACGGCTTGTGGATCCGGATGACCGCGACCAACCGCTCTGCGAACCGTATGAAATAGAATGTTGGACGGGATTCGACTTTCCCGGACGAGGCGAAAAATACTCCGACTTTAAATGGCATTGGTTTCACTTCTCTGGTACCGATTATAATGAACGGGACAAAAAAACCGGAATTTACCAGATTGTAAGTGAAGGAAAAGCATGGAGTGTAGGTGTAGACAATGAGAACGGAAATTACGATTATCTTATGTTCTCTGATATAGACCTTGACCACCCAGATGTGATTGCAGACTTGAAACACTGGGGAATATGGGTAACAAAGGAAACAAAAATAGACGGTATGCGCCTTGATGCCATAAAACACATGAATGACAAGTTCACAAAACAATTTCTCGAGGCCGTCAGGGCGGAATGCGGAGCCGGATTCTATGCCGTGGGAGAATACTGGATAGAAGACATAGAGACTATGGAAGGATATCTTGCCAACGTTGAATACGGAATAGACCTCTTTGACGTATGCCTGCATTATAATATGCATAAGGCGTCAAAAAACAGTTGTGACTACGACTTGCGCACAATTCTCGACAATACGCTTGTGTCACGCCATCCTGAATTGGCGGTGACATTCGTGGATAATCATGACTCACAACAAGGCAGTTCGCTCGAGTCTTACATTGAAGACTGGTTCAAACCGTCGGCATACGCCCTGATTCTGCTTATGGAAAAAGGATATCCGTGTATATTCTACGGTGATTACTACGGAACAGAAGGTAACGTATCTCCACATAAGGATATAATCGAAAAACTGCTGGACGTACGACAGAGATGTGCCCATGGAATACAGACTGATTATTTTGACCATCCATGTACAATAGGATTCACACGCCAGGGAGTGGAGAAGATTCCGGGATCCGGTCTCGCGCTGCTAATATCAAACGGTGAGGACGGTGAGAAACAAATGAACGTGGGAATACAGCATGCCGGAGAAGTTTGGCATGAAATCACAGGCAACCGGACGGAAGAGGTCACTATAGACAACGAAGGAAACGGACTCTTCTTTGTATCAGGAGGCAAAGCCGCCGTATGGACTCCGTAAGAAATATCTACGCACAATACAGCTTATACTATATGTACGGACATCGCTTTGCGATGTGTCAAGCGGCATAAATATATTTTCATGACTGTTTTTATCTTGACATGTGCTTAAGGTACATCCGTACATATAAATTTTCTCGCCATAATATCCACTGCAACAAGAAAACAGACAATAATTATATAAACGAGAACCGTCTGTAGAACCGAGATATCCCCTACCGGTATATACGAACACGGAAATGAAGCTATTGTACCCAATATTTCATTCATCAAAGTTGCCACATACATGATTGCCGCTGCAAAGATATGACGGGCAAAAGGAATGATAAGAAATCCGGCAGAAAGATACAGAATAATTGACGCAAACGGTATTGCAACAATATTTGTGAGCATAAAGTACAGCGGTATGCCACCGAAATAATACGCGACCAACGGAGCCGTAGCCAATTGGGCCGCAACGGTGATTACGGCAAACGACCAAACAGACACAAAGAGACGATGCTGCATTCTAAACTTCGGAGTGAACCATTCAATAGCCTGCCTCCCGAAAGTAATGATAAATCCTACTGCCATAAATGAAAGTTGGAAACCGGCATCGCCTATATTCAAGGGATTGACAACCAGCATTATCAATGCGGCAAAGGCAAGACTGTTGAGTGACATAGATTCACGGCCGGCAACCACTCCCAAGGAACATATACTTATCATTATAGCCGCACGTACAACAGAAGGAGAAAAACCTACAAGAAAAACATACCCCCAAATGAAACAGACCGACAATATCTCATACAGTCTGTTTTTCCTGAAAAACAGAAACGAAAACAATGCATATATAATTCCCAAATGCAATCCGGAAAGAGCCAGCACATGTGAAGCTCCCGAAACGGAATATACATCTTTCGTGTCTGACGACAAAAAAGACTTGTCGCCTAAAGTCATTGCCATGACAACGGCTCCTTCCTGGCCGGAAATGTCATTATCGGAATAAGCTTCAAATAATTCCTGACGCCAATGACCGAAATACAACATCATCTCATCAAGAAATGAAATATTATCTATATACGTTTCAAGACGCTTTATATTTTCAGGAGTAACATAAGTCACGGCCACAATATTACGACCGCGCAAATAAGCGGCATAATCAAATTTTGAATTACTCGACGAGCATGGAACCCTGAACATGGAAGTGAGCTCCACACCGTCACCTATCTTTAGAGTTCCACCGGTTATTTTCTTGCTTTCAGTATCGGAAAGACATTTTTCCGGAATAAAAACCCTTACTTTCTTTCCCTCCAACGTTCCTGTCTGTACAATGATATCAAAGCTGATATTCCTGCTTCCAAATGCAGGCCGTGAATAAACCACAGCACTGTAGGTTTCCGCCTCACCGGTCAACCTCACTGTTGTGCGTCTCACAGCAATTCCATGAAGTATGATTCCAGACAATACATAAGCAATAAAGATATACAATGTTTGCGAAGTCTTATAATTGTTAAGGAACAAGCCGACAAGCACAACCCATGAAAGCAGAAACGCCAAAGGCATAATCCCGATGAAATCACACACATAAGGCGACACAACCATACCTGCAGCCATACACAGGCATACGGGCACAAGAGGACTGACGGAAATCAGATGTGGAATGGAAATGAATCTCAAAACGTTTGCCGCAAAAAAATGGTTAGTATAAAAACAAAGACGGACACGGTATGAATCCGCATCCGTCTCTGCCTATAATCAAATTCCGACTGTCAAATACAAGCTGCCGCAATCCAATCGTAAACACAACTGCAAACACCAAACGCAACGATACCTGCCGTGCAGAGACCAAGCGCAAGTTTAGTGTTGCAATCACTACGGAACTCCGGCAACGGATTGTCGTTGCTCTTTATATACATAGCCTTAACGATAAGCAGATAGTAGTAAAGACTGGCCACCGTATTTATCAATGCTATGAAAAGAACAAAATATGCAAGGAACGAGCCATTCTGTGCTGCTGCCATAAACACGAAGAACTTGCTGAACATACCGGCAAACGGAGGTATACCGGCAAGTGAGAACAGAGCAAGTGTCATCAGGAACGACAATTTCGGATTTGTCTGATAAAATCCGTCATAACAACTCATTCTGGTATTTCCCTTACCGCGTGTCTCTACGACATTGATTACGGTGAACACTGCCATGTTTGCAACCACATATACAAGAACATAGTAAATCAATGAAGAAAGTGCCATACCGTTGCTGCCCACTGCGGCAAGCATTATATATCCGGCTTGTGAGATCGAACTGAAAGCCATGAATCGCTTAAGCTCATTCTGACGGAGGGCAAACAGATTGGCTACTGTGATGCTGAGCACAATCACAATGTAGAGAAGATACTCATAGTATTCAGCTATAGGAGCAAAAACCTTCATGAGAATCGCCATCAGAGTGAATGCTGCGGCACCCTTTGAAACTACACTCATATAACCGGTAACAGCCGTGGGAGCACCCTGATATGTATCAGCTGTCCAGAAGTGGAACGGAACAAGGGAAATCTTGAAACCAAGACCACTGAAGAAGAACACAAGACCCATGATTGTCATAGGAGTCGCATCAATGTAGTTTACCACATCATCAAAATAAAGCGTACCTGTCATTGCATAAATGAAAGAGATACCGTAAAGCATCACACCGCTTGAGAATGTAGCTGTGATGATAAATTTCGCGGCAGCCTCAGCCGATTCCTTACGGCACTTATCAAGGGCAACCATACATGCCATTGGAACGGAAGCCATCTCAAGACCGAGGAAGAACATGAGGAAGTGGCCGGAAGACATCATCATATACATACCGAGCAAAGTGGAAATGAGAAGCTCATAGAATTCCCCCTCCTTATCTGCCACATCGGCACGCTGCAACCATGACTGCGCCATGATTACAACAATCAGTGAACCGCCTGTAAGAATCGCTTTCATTATATTTGTCGCAGCTGTAGAGACATAAAGTCCGCTGAATGCCTCTGCCGGTGTCTGCATGAAGCAAACAGCAAGCTGGGAAACAAGAAGAACTCCTGTCAGCAGGCTCAATGCAGAATGTTTATTCTCACCTTTCAAAATAAGGTCGGCAAGAAAAACTATTACCAGAGCCACCATTAGGGTAGCTTCAGGAATCATACTAAAAAACTGACTGTAATCCATTTTATACCTGACTGATTTTAGAAGTTAATTACACTTAATACTGAGCTTACACCTCCGTTGATTACATTGCTTACCCACAGCGGAGCCATACCCAAACCTGCCACACAGAAGATAAGACAGCATACAGAGAAACGCTCGTCCCATGTGGCATCAGTGAGCTGCTCGTAATGAGGGTCGGCAACCTTCTCGAAAAGAATCTTACCGACAACGCGGAGAATATAAACGGCTGTCACTACAATAGATGTACATGCGATGATGGTGCATGTGCGGTGAAATACATCATTATTCTCAAACGAGCCAACAAAGATTGTCATCTCGGCAATGAAACCTGAGAAACCGGGAAGACCGAGGTTGGCAAGACCGGCAATGACATAACCTACAGAGAGAAACGGCATTATTTTCATCAAACCGCCAAGCTTGCGGATATCACGCGTATGTGTACGACCGTAAATCATACCTATGAGAGCAAAGAACAAAGCTGTCATCAGACCATGTGAAAGCATCTGAAGGATTGCTCCGGTGCACGCTGTCTTTGTCATCATCAGCAAAGCAAACAACACCAGACCGCAGTGCGACACTGAAGAATAGGCATTTATATATTTAAGGTCTGTCTGCACACATGCGGAAAGGGCACCGTAAACAACCGAGATTGTAGTAAGGATAAGGAATATCCATGAAAGCTCATGTGCCGCTTCCGGCAAAAGGTACATTGCAATGCGGAAACATCCGTAACCTCCAAGCTTCATCAACACACCTGCGTGAAGCATAGAAACGGCTGTAGGAGCAGAAGCGTGACCGTCAGGTGACCATGTATGGAATGGGAACAGGGCACCAAGAACACCGAAACCGATGAAAATGAACGGGAAGAACACTTTCTGTATATCAACCGGAATATTGTGCATTGCCGCAATCTCGGTAATATTCATGGTCGTCGCTCCACTGAAATAATAAATTCCCAATATACCTATGATAAGAAGGGCCGAGCCACCCATAAGCATCAGGGTCAGCTTCATTGCGGCATATTCTTTCTGACCGCTGCCCCAAACTCCGATAAGAAGATACATTGGAATAAGGGCAACCTCGTAGAACATGAACATAGTAAACAGGTCTGTGCAGATAAAGAATCCGTAAACACCTGTCGACAACAAAGTGAACCAAAGGAAGTATTCCTTAGTCATCGGTTTAAGCTGCCATGATGCGAAAGTTCCGGTAAAGACAATGATACTTGAAAGAAGCAGCATCACAACCGAGATTCCGTCAACACCAGTTGAATAGGCGATATTTAGAGGCTTGAACCAAGGAGTACTATAGGTGAAAAGCATGGCTGAAGTATCGCCATTCTGACGTGCCTGTATGAAGGCGACTGTCAAATACACAGAGAGAGCAAGCAAAAAGGAAGAACCAATCACCATCACTCCGCGAACCTGATTGAGATTGCGTGCTATCCAAAGACCAAGCAGCATCACTACAGGTATCAATACGAATAAACTCAATATATTCATTTCTATTATAATAAGCAAAGTAATACTAATGTTAATGCCACTGTTCCTGTGAGGAACCATACTGCATACTGACGGACATCACCGCTTTGCCACGGACGAATCGTCTCACCGGCGGCATTACTGCCCCATGCGATGAAATCAAACGTACCGTCAACAACATGACGGTCAAACCATGCAATAGGAGTAGACACAAGACGGAAAATAACCTTATGAGTGATAAACATCCAGACCTCATCCATGTAGAAACGCTTATATGCGGCACGGTGAAGTTTTGGGAAACGCTTGTAAAGAATATCAGCTATCGGCTGCTTCTCACCTTTATATATATAGGTGGCAAGGGCTATACTGATAAGTGCTATGACAGTAGACGTTATTGCGATCTGTTTATCGAGATGTATCTCATAATCAAGACCGCTTGCACTTACAAACGAACCGAAATTCACTATCCAACCGCAGGTCAGTGTGATTACAGAAAGTATGATAAGCGGAATGGTCATGGTAAGAGGCGCCTCGTGCGGAGTATGATGCTCATGAAGCTCTTTGTTCTCCGTACCCCAGAATATGCCATAATAAAGACGGAACATATAGAATGCGGTCATTGCGGCAATGGCTGTCATTATCCAACCCACGACAGGACTATATGCAAAACATGCCGTGATAATTTCATCCTTTGAGAAGAAACCGGAGAACGGAGGTATACCGGAAATTGCAATACATGAAATGAGGAATGTTATGTGGGTTATTGGCATGTATTTGCGAAGACCACCCATCGTTGACATCTCATTTGAATGAACAGCATGTATGATACATCCGGCACCAAGAAACAGACAAGCCTTGAACATGGCGTGTGTGAACAAATGGAACATTGACGCCATATAACCAAGCTGGGCATGATTGTCAAGCACGGCACCGTCGTGACCAGGCAGACATACTCCAAGCGCAACCATCATAAACGCGATCTGAGAAATTGTCGAGAAAGCAAGCACACGCTTTATATCGCTCTGTGCACATGCCACCGCTGCTGCATAGAATGCAGTAAACACACCTACATATACAACAATACTCATCTGCCCAGGAGCATACTCGATCCACAACGGGAAAAGACGCGCAATCTGGAACACACCAGCAACAACCATTGTGGCGGCATGGATAAGTGCACTTACAGGAGTCGGACCTTCCATGGCATCCGGAAGCCATATATGCAACGGGAACATGGCACTCTTACCGGCACCACCGATGAACATAAGAACAAGAGCTGTCGGGATAATAAACCCACCGGCTGCCACGGCTCTTACAACATCAACAGGAATAAACGGTGTGGCACCATCGCCCATTACCACATTGCCTGCAAAAGAAAAACTGAACGAACCGGTATAGAATCCAAATATAAGGATACCTATAAGGAAGAACATATCAGCAAAACGTGTTACAATAAACGCTTTCTTTGAAGCAGCCACAGCCGCATGCAAAGGATAGTAAAAACCGATGAGCAAATATGAACTCACACCTACAAGTTCCCAGAAAAGATACATCTGGAAAATATTTGTCGCCACAACCAAGCCAAGCATTGACATTGTGAAAAGGCTCAGATAAGCATAATAACGCTGGAATCCTTTCTCACCGTGCATATATCCAAAAGAATATATATGAACCATCAGGCTGACAGTAGAGATAACGATAAGCATCATCACCGATATAGGATCAAGCATTATACCGAGATCAAAATTCAGAACCCCCAAAGGCAACCATGTGAAATTGTAGGGCACCATCGTTGCAAATGTGCCGTCAACACCACGCTCTGCCGTAAAATAGCAGAAAGCGGTATAATAAGAAAGGGCTGTCACGATACCCAACGATAGGGTACCGATAAGGCCAGCTGTCTTGTGCGGCATCTTCATACCCGCAAGTCCCAACACTATAAAAGAAAGGAAAGGCAGAAGAAGTATCAAAAATACATAACTATATTCCATAACTCAATTAATATTTCATGTTTTCAATACTGTTCACCTGATCACTGTGGAAATTACGGTAAACATTAATAATAATAGCAATAGCTACGGCACTTTCCGCTGCGCTCACGCCTATTGAGAACAAAGACATGAAGAAGCCCTCCAACTGTCCGTCAGGGAACAGCATACGGTTAAAAGCGGCAAAGTTGATGTCAACCGCGTTTAATACAAGTTCTATGGAAATGAGCATTGCTATAAGATTGCGGCGTGTGACAAAACCGAACACACCTATGAAAAACAGCAACGCGCTAAGAACAAAATAAAACTCTACTGGTACCATATTACTTCGTCTCCTTTTCTTTACGTGCAACAATAATTCCTCCAATGATACATGCAAGAAGGAATACGGAAATAAACTCGAACGGAAGCACGTACTGGTATTTGTCAGAACCGAGTAACGCGTTACCGATGACATCCATCGGAACCTCTTCGCCATCCGTCAAGGCAGATGATGTTATAAAACTGTTCTTAAGGAAAACGAGGACAACAGTCGCAAGACCTATTACCGATACGATCATACCGCCAATAATGCGACATCCTCTTAACCTCTCAACCATACCCTGAAGAGTACGTTTCCCTACAAGCTGTATTGCAAAGATATACATCATCGTTATACCACCGGCATAGATACTGATCTGTGCGGCAGCCAAATATGTATAGTCAAGCAGGAAGTAAAGACCTGCCACCCCAAAGAGAACGAACAGCAAGAATGTTGCGGCCCGCATTATTTTCTTTGTTGTCACGCACATCACAGCAGAACCAAGAATGATGAATGCCAAAATGCAAAACATTACTAAATTAGCCATATCTTATACTTCCTCCTTATTTAGTTTTAGTATTAAACTTTCCGATTGTCAGCGGAGCGCCACCGTCAAGGATATTTGGCAAAGAACTCTCATAATGCTCCTTATCCAGATGAAGAACAAGTGAATTGCGGTCAAATGTACTGTTTTCAAAGTCATTGGTAAACTCAATGGCATCAAAATTACAGGCATTCACGCAAAGCTGACAAAACATACAGTCTCCAAGGTCGTACTGATAATCAACAAGCTTTCTCTTCTTCTTTCCGTCCTCTGTCGTAACCATCTCTGTCTGTATCTTGATAGTACCGTTGGGACATACTTTCTCACACATTGTACAGCCAACACATTTAACTGCATCATTTTCATCTCTAAGCATCACAAGACGTCCACGATGACGCTTTGAGACATGTAACGTGGTCTTACGGTTCTCGGGATACTGCTCCGTGCTCTTAGGCGTGAAGTACTCCTTAAGAGTTATCTTCAAACCTGTGGCAAGTGACTTCACAGCATGGAAAACCTCACCAAAATATGATTTATTATTTTCTTCCATTTTTATTGCTTAATTAGAAGTGCCATCCAAAGGCAACAATTATTGTCATAAGTACCAGATTCAACAGACACAACGGCATAAGATACTTCCACTCAAGCGTCAGAATCTGGTCAATACGCAAACGCGGGAATGTCCAACGCACCCACATCAGCAACCATACCACGGCAAAAGCCTTACCCAAGAACCAAACGATACCGGGAATATAATTCATTACCGAGTCAAAAGCGTCGATACCAATGTTTACAGGAGCCCAACCTCCAAGGAAGACTGTTGTGGCAATACCTGAGATAACAAACAGATTAAGATACTCGGCAAGGTAATAAAAACCGAATCCCATACCGCTGTATTCTGTGTGATAACCGGCTGTAAGCTCACTCTCTGCCTCAGCCAAGTCGAACGGACCACGGTTTGCCTCCGCATTACCGGCAACAAGGAATACGACAAAAGCTATTACGGCCGGAATATGTCCTCTGAAAATAAGCCAGTTCCAAGGACCGGTCTGTGCCTCCACAATACCAGATACCTGCATCGTACCTGTAAGAATCACAGCCGTGATAAGGCAGAGGCCAAGCGACATCTCATAAGAGATAAGCTGTACGGCACCGCGCATAGCGGAAACGACACCATATTTATTGTTACTTCCCCATCCTGCCATAAAAATACCGACAACACCGATACTTGAAACAGCGGTAAGAAGGAATATACCGACATTAAAGTCAAGTACGACAGCTCCATTATTCCAGGGAAGGAAAGAGAATGTACCTACAGACGCAACAATTACAAGGAACGGAGCAACAAGATAAAGAAGCTTGTCTGCCTTATCTACGAAGAAAATCTCTTTTATGAGCATCTTCAACACGTCTGCAAATACCTGGAACACTCCCCAGGGACCGACACGCATCGGACCGAGACGGCATTGGAAATATGCACAAACCTTACGTTCCATAAATATCAAGACGATAGCCAGCATGGCGTAGCCTACAAGAATGCCGACGCCCACCAGTATACACTCGATAAGAATCGACAGAAAATCGCCTAAGCCAAGTGTCTGGCGCAGGAACATGTCGATCCATGTTGTAACTATATTAAAATCAAACATTTTAAATCTTTTATTTCAGTTTCTAATTATCTGTCGATATCCGGAATAACAAAGTCAAGAGCCGCACCGGCCGTGATGATATCCGCAACCTTTTGTCCACGCATCATCTGGTCCATGGCAGCAACGTGATTCAATCCCATAGGACGGAACTTCAGACGATAAGGACTCTTGTCACCCTTTGAATCAAGATAGACTCCAATCTCGCCACGGCTACCTTCACAAGAGAAGTACCATTGTCCCTCTGGAACTTTTATTATAGGCTTCTGCTTTATATAGAAGTCACCGGCAGGTATATTGTCAATGAGCTGCTCTATTATACGAACACTCTGTTTCATCTCCTCTATACGTATGAGATAACGTCCGTATGAATCGCACATCTCATTTGTAATCTCATCAAATTCCACTTTATCATACAGGGCATAAGGATGATTCTTACGGATATCATTATGCCAGCCGGAAGTACGTCCTGAAGCACCGGTCACGCCATAACTTACAGCGTCTTCCTTTGACAGGAATCCTACATTCATGAAGCGTTTCTGCATGATGACATTGTTTCCGAATACGTCCATATACTCCTGGAAATATGGCTTGATATAATTACATAGTGCCTTTACATTTGCCACGAAATTAACATCGATATCATCCTGCAAACCTCCTATTCTATAATAGTTCTGTATCAGACGTCCACCGGTGGTTTCCTCCATACAGTTGAGCACATGCTCACGGTCACGCATAGAATAAAGGAATGCCGTAAGGGCGCCAAGGTCCTGAGCACAACATCCGATATAAAGAAGGTGGGAATCAAGACGCTGAAGCTCATCCATAATAGTACGGATATACAGGATACGGTCAGAAAGCTCTATACCCATAGCCTCTTCGATAACCCCGCAAAGAGCATGACGGTTCATCATCGCACTCAGATAGTCCATACGGTCGGTAAGGGCAAGCGTCTGGGGATAGGTGTAGCTCTCGCACATTTTCTCTATTCCACGATGAATATAACCGAAATGAGGGTAAATCTTCTTCACGGTCTCACCGTTAAGTATTGTCTGCAGACGGAGCACACCGTGTGTTGAAGGGTGTTGAGGACCTATATTCACCACAAAATCATCATCATCAAACAAACGGTGAGGAGTTGAAGTTAGCCTGCCCTCGGAATCCAGATTATATTCAACGGTATAATCACTCTGAGGCTCATCTGTCAGCAACAACGGATTTTTCTTTGGATCCGCATCGAAATCCTTACGGAAAGGATAACCGTTGAAATCGCTTCTCAAATACAGACGTCGCATATCAGGATGACCGAGGAATTTGATGCCGAAAAAGTCATAAACCTCACGTTCGAGCAAGTCTGCGCTTTTCCAAAGATTATAAACTGTCGGAATAACATGATCTTCCCCTATCTTCTCGGCAATCATTTTCACAGACACCCTCTCGTTTGTATCCGTATTCTCCAGTATATATATACATCCAAGTCCTTCCTCTCCGAAGTCTTCTCCAACAATTGTAACAAGGTAATCAAAATTCCCGGCATTTTTCAGTTTTGCCATCTCTGCGGCAAAACTGCTTTTATCGAATACTATATTATTCAGTTTCATGTCTTCTTTTACCTTATCAAATTATTCTGTTAAACCTTTTTTAGGATCAAAATCCTCAGGAACGTTTGTTACAACGATTGGTTTCATAGCCTCTGCGCGTTCCTCTGCGTTCTGCTTATGATTCACGCCTCCGAAGAATTTCTCGACCTTCACTTTGCGCTGCAACTGCATCATACCATACATGATTGCCTCCGGACGCGGAGGACATCCTGGGATAAACACATCCACCGGCACAATCTTGTCGATACCGCATACAACGTTGTAGCTGCTCTTAAACGGACCTCCTGAAATTGCACATCCGCCCACAGCGATAACATACTTAGGCTCAGCCATCTCATCATAAAGGCGCTTGAATACCGGAGCCATCTTATTGGTAATAGTACCGGCACACATTATCAAATCGGCCTGACGCGGGGAATTACGCGTAACCTCAAATCCGAAACGGGCAAAGTCATAACGTGCGCATCCCACTGCCATAAACTCTATTCCACAACAACTTGTGGCAAATGTCAGCGACCACAGAGAATTTGAACGGCCCCAGTTGATTGCCTGATCCAATGAACCGACAACGACATTGACACCTCCTTCATGGAGTTCGTCAACAATTTGCTCTAATGCAGCATTGTCCTTGAATTCATTGTAAGGAATACTTTTAATAACCGGTTTTCTTACTTCCATTCCAACGCTCCTTTCCGCCAGGCATAAGCCAGCCCAAATACAAGAACCAACAGGAAGAAGCCGATGCTACAGAGAGCCATCACTCCAAACTGCTTTACTACCACTGCCCACGGATAGAGGAACACTGTCTCAATGTCAAACATCAGGAAAAGAATGGCGAAGAGATAGTAGCCCACATGAAGAGGAATCCACGAAGACCCCCTTGTGGGAATACCACACTCAAACGGCTCACCCTTTACCGGATTGTATGAGCGCGGTCCGATAAGCTTGGCCACAACATAAGCGCCCACTACCAATACGATAGCCGTCAAGATAACGGTAATAAATAAAGTAAAGTACATAAAAATATATAAAATATTACAAATTTGTATGCTTTTAAGCGTGTGCAAAGGTACAAAAAAAAATGTAAACTTAAAACATACAAATTGAAATATTGTTAAGATTGCATGTTTTCCGTATGAAATCGCACCAATCCTTCCATCGGACTGCGCATAATCCTTCCCATACAGAAACCCTCAAGAGCGGCAGCCTCTTTTAATTCCTCATGAAAATAATATGCAATACTTCCTACCGCACCTATTTTCAAATCCGCACGTGAATATGCCGCAACATTATTCCGGAAAAACATCCTGAAATTTCCAATAATAACATTTCTCACTTCAGCCACATTTTTATAGTTGCCTATAAACGGTGTCAATGAAGCGAGAAATCGATTTGCCATAGGCCGCCTGTACACATTCTCGATTATATCGGACAATCCGATCCCCGTGTCTTTCAGGAAAGCACGTTTTACGTCTTCAGGAACAATCCCTTTAAACAAGGCATTCACAAACAGTTTTCCCATGACTGCCCCACTGCCCTCATCGCCAAGAACATATCCTAACGGAGGAACATTCTTTACTATCCGCTGACCATCAAAAAGACACGAGTTAGACCCGGTTCCAAGTATTGACGCTATTCCCTCCTCACAACCGCACAATGCTCTTGCAGCGCCAAGCAAATCACTGTAGACCTTCACGACACCGGCACGAGGAAAGGTTTTCTGAATAATGGATTTCATCGGCAATATCATATCCTCACGGCAACCGCTTCCGTAAAAATGTATTTCCGTTATTTCCACACCACAAACGTTCCGCGACAATTCCTCATTAAAAATCCTGACAATACAATCATAATCCTGAACAACAGGATTTATACCCTGTGTGGCTATTGTTTTCAATACGCCATTGCCACCGACCAGACACCAATCGGTCTTTGTACTCCCGCTGTCAGCTATAAGTATCATATCTTCTTGTTTTATATCCACTTATCGGTTCTTATTTAGAGTAAACCATTTATGAGTAAACAGAATATACACCAGCATTGCCACAACCGTTATCCCTATTCCTGAGACAGCCAACAGAACCTTATTTTCAGACAAAAGAGAATGTCCTATAAACAACCCGAATGCCACTCCACCCTCCCAGGCTATCATGAATGTGCTTTGAGACGTTCCACGCTGACAATGATTACTGAGTTTTACAAACAGCAACAGGAAACATGAGCCGAGTATTCCCAAACCTGTACCAAACAAGAACGGTGATATATATTCAGCTACTTCCAACGGTGACAATAACACCCAGTATGAGGCAACTACAAGAATCATTCCACAGACCGCCTCACTCTTCAATTCTGCATTTTGAAAAACAAAACGCCTTGCAACCAACGACAACAGGAATCCCCCCATCATCGCAGTATATGAAATCTCGGTAAGACTGCAAGAAAACATGATTCCTACAACTGCCGTCAAAAGAAAAAGATTAATGAACAACGGAAATCCGCGTAAAAGGAAGAAGCGGTCGAGACTGAACAGGGGAATATTGTCTGCCGGTGCCCTGAAAGGAAATCTCACCGTCACAATCATAAAGATTGCAAGCAGTGACGAGCCGACAGCCACCCAAAGCATTACGTCAAAATCAAACAAACTGCAGCAAACGATCCCTGTAAGCGGGCCAAGCGACATGGCAAAGCGTGAAAACCATGCCGCGCCATAATTAGCCTCCGTACGCTGACAGGATTCACATGTATCGATAATCAACGTGCTTATAAGCACCATTTGGGCAAGTCCGAATGCCGCTCCAAGCAAAAAACGCTGACATAAAACAAATTCAAATGTCACAGAAAAAGCTTCCATATTCTCCACAAGATGGATAGCGAACACGGAGAGCGCCATAAAAAACACAGCACATACACACACTATGTTACGTCTGTATTTTTGTATAAGAAAAGAACACAGCGGCCCGAAACACACAAGTCCTAACCCAAAGACGCCCATAGCCGCTCCTGTTTCAAGATTACCGAATCCATTTACATTTTTCAACCATAGCGGCAATATCGGCAAAAGCATGTACACCGATGACGTCATCAGATAATTTGCTATAACCATAAACCAGAAATCCCTATGCCATAGTCTGATATGAGCAATAGAACTTTGAGCCTCCATGTTCTTTTCTTTCAAATATTCAAATTAAATTTATGCTATCAATATGATTCAGCCTCGTTTGGGAAATCCGAACTCTTCACATCACTGACATAGCGTCCGATGGCGTCTGTCATGACGGCATTGAGGTCTGCATAGCGGCGCAGGAATCTCGGACTGAATCCCTGAGTCATTCCAAGCATATCCGTAACAACAAGAATCTGCCCGTCAGTACCGTTGCCCGCCCCTATTCCTATGGTAGGAACATTCACGGCCTCAGACACTTTTTTTGCCAATACGGCCGGAACCTTTTCCAGAACGATTCCGAAACATCCAACCTCAGCAAGCGCCTTTGCGTCGGAAATAAGCTTTTCAGCCTCGGCATCTTCTTTTGCCCTTACGGCATAAGTACCGAATTTATTTATACTTTGCGGTGTCAGCCCAAGATGCCCCATAACAGGTATTCCGGCATCAAGAATATGCTTTATGGTCTCTATTATCTCCACACCGCCCTCAAGCTTCAAGGCATCGCATCCGCTCTCTTTCATTATCCTGATGGCATTCTTCACACCATCGGCGACACCGGCCTGATAGCTTCCGAAAGGCATGTCGCACACCACAAGCGCGCGTTTGACTGCCCTTACCACCGACTTCGCATGGTATATCATCTGGTCTACTGTAATAGGCAATGTCGTGCTGTTACCGGCCATCACATTAGATGCTGAATCACCGACCAATATACCGTCGACACCTGCTCTGTCCACTATCCCTGCCATTGTATAATCATAAGATGTAAGCATTGAGATTTTCTCGCCCTTCGCCTTCATCTCCATAAAACGGTGCGTGGTAACTTTCCTGTTATCACTAACTAAATATCCTGCCATTGTTTTTCAAATATGTTTTAATAGTTTTCTATCCTGAAATCACAATAATCATATATAACCGTGTCGCAAAGCTCACAAATATCGTCTTTTGCATTGGTCGTGGCAAGTCCCACGACCGTCATTCCGGCCGCCCGGCCCGACCTCAGACCGTTATAACTGTCCTCAAACACCATGCAATCCGCGGAAGTAAGCCCGAAACGCTTTGCAGCCTTAAGATAACAATCCGGATCCGGCTTGCTCTTTTCAAAGTCTTCCGAAGTAAGAATCTCATCAAAAAGTCCGATAAATTCCGGATGACTTTTATAAACGGCTTGCATTTTCACAAGATTCGAACTTGTGACGACAGCCGTCTTTATATCACTTGCCCGCAAGTTCTTTATAAAATCAAGAAAGCCGCCGACATACGTAAAAGTCATATTCTGTTCAAAATCATTGAGCCTTGAAGTCACCAACGGTCTCTGACACTCCAGCTCTTCCGAAAAATATTTATCGTAAATCTGTGTAAGTGTCTGTCCTTTAATTCTATGTTCCAAACCCGGCTGTTCCGGATGAAACTCCCGACACTGTCTGCCCCAAAACTCCGTATATTGCGGCTCTGTGTCGAACACGACACCGTCAAGATCGAAAAGCGCAGCCTTTACTTTATTCATAACCTTGCCATAAATTAAAATTCGGCCGCAAAATTACAACTTTTTACTATATAAATCAAATTTCATCACATACTTTAACGCGGCAACAATAATCCGGCAGCAATAAAAATCACAGTAAAAACACACTTTGCATCCTAATCAATGCTCTCAATCTCCACACCATCAAATTCTTTCATAAACCGAAGTATACTGTCTTCATAATGAAGTCTCTTTACCTTCATATCCATTGATATGATATAGACAATGCCTGATTCAGTACAGCTCTGCTTCATATTATAATTGTCGATATCAACCTTTTCCTCCCTCATCCTGTCAAGGACATCATATATCAGTTGCTTTTCCTTTGTCTTGAAAATCACGGATATGCCGCGCGAGCCAATCCTTCTTAACATGAAATATAACACTTCAAGACATAAAAGCACCAATACCGCGGATGCAAAGGCAAGGACATACATCCCGGAACCGCATGTCAGTCCAATGGCAGAGGTCACCCACAGGCCGGCAGCGGTTGTAAGTCCTCTCACAACCCTTTTCTGAAAAATTATTGTCCCGGCCCCAATGAAACCTATACCCGTAACCACTTGTGAGGCTATTCGCGAAGGGTCAAGTGACACATTATTGTATTCAAGAATACCGGCAAACCCAAACTGAGAAACTATCATAAACAGACAGCTCCCCAGTGCTACAAGGATATGGGTACGGGCTCCTGCTTCCTTTGCCCTGAATTCACGTTCCAAGCCAATAACACCGCCAAGCATGACGGCCACGAAAAGCCTTATTATATAATCTGTCTCCATAATACTGTCTTTATAACAAAGCAAATATACGGAAAATCCGCGATATTCCAATGCGACAGGATAAAAATATTTCTTTATCGGGGCAAATATCAGTATTCTGTCAGGAAAACCGCAAGTATGGCATTATGACAATTCTCATAAAGTCTTTCGCATCATCACACCGCTATAGATACGCTTATCTGTTCTTTCGTGATTTTGGAAACGGCAAGTCGTTCCAAAGAAGCTCTATTACCTTGCCAACCTTGGACATGTCTGAAAAATCAAGGATATAAGCTTCTTTTGCTCCCGGATATGGTTGTCCGGTCTCCGCATCAGCCATAAGTCCGGCAATGCAAGGTAACTTCTTTACATAAGCAATATTGTCGCACGCCGTAATCACGCATTTTTCATTGACATAGATAACGTAGTCGCCCATCATTTTGCGGCTCCTTACTTCTCCAAACGGCCTAAGCGTATTACATACAAAATCAATAAAATCTATTGTACAAGCCATTGTTTTCTCCTAAAATAAAAAGTTACAGAATCCATGTTTGTTTATCGGTCCCGCCATATCCATTTTTTCTTTTGTAAACGAATAAATATCCTTCAAGTCTATGCCTGACAATAAAATATCAACCGAACATTTGCTTTTGCACCCAATGCAGCCAATGAAAACTCTACTCGTAATAGGTGATTCTGCAGGTTTCTTCTCTTACATAAGACTTGTTTATAACCGCCTTGCGTCGAGTCCAGTTTCCATACTTGTCACGTTCGAGCACTTTATAAGCCCCGACGGAATAAGTCTTTGTTCCTGCTGGTGACGTCACTGTGATAGTTTCAAGTGTTATATCACCGTTCTCTCCTGAGATAAAATACTGAAAATCTCCCATTTCATCAGTCCCCTTGAATCCTTTCAGCCGCCCATCGGAGGTCAGTAGAAATGTTTCTCTGTGGTTGCCCTTCCATGACACATATTTGAAAGTGACAGAATCGGATTCCCGAACTACTGTCATATCCCCAAGATCATCATTCGGCAACAATGTGCCGTCTTCGGAAAAGGAACGGGTCACGGACTCATTTGCAGGGAACGACTGAAAAGAGAGGACGGTGTCAAAAATAGCAGTCTTAACAGGTCCTTTGAGATAAAACAGGGCACGGTCATCCGCTACGGTTGCAAGAGCTATTGATACTCCTAACACAAAGCATATAAGACGGACACCGGATTGACAAACTATTTTCACCATAATAAAAAACATTATATCTTTAGATTACCTGCCATCGGTGTTACGCTTGGAAAAACCGTAGATGCCCTCCAGAGGCTCCAAATCATCATATTCGAAATCCGATTCCTCACCGGAATGGGCCGGAGCCTCTTCTATGAACTTGATATCCTGTACTTTAATGGATTTATCCGTAGGATTGAATATCAGTACGGCGGAATAAGTGTCACCGGAGTTTACTCCCTTCATCCGTATCAGAGCCTGATTCCCTTTCACTTTCGCATCCATTATGTCGAACGCGCCGAACCGCTCCATGCCCATTGATGGTAGAGAACGGTTTATAAACAGTCCCCACTGCTCGTTCTCGCAACCGACGGGGATGAACTTATTATAGAAATTTATTACAAGCGTACTGCTCTTTTGGACGGTTTCTTTGTTGCCTTCCGGATCCTCAAACTCCTCTGTATCCTCTATGTTCCATTCCCCGATGAAAGGTTTCTCTGCAAATTCTTTCTCGGCGAGTTTCTGCCGTTGCAATTCCTCCTCCGAATAATATGTGATTATTCTGTCAAGATAAGGGATGCTGCCTCGCTCGGGGTTCGAACTTTCAAGCTGCACACGGGTCCAGTTGTTATGTCCGTCGTAGGTGTAAGTATATTTTTGAGTTACGGAATAGAGTTGATGGCGCTCCGGGGTGTCGTTGTCATAGAGGCATATTGTCTCCACTGCCACATCTCCCTTTTCATTATATTCATAAGTGCATTCGGCAAACATAGTGCGATATTTGGAGTTGCTGCTTCCACTGATATGTGCAAGCACTTTTACAAGCCTGCCGTCAGCCCCGTACTCGAAATGTGATGTGCATTCCTTGGCTGTAAGCGCACCGGGAAGACTCGGTCTTTCATACGACATGTCCGAGAGTTGAACAAAACCATCGTCATTCTGAGTATACACCATATCGATAAAAGGTTTCAGACCGTTTGTTACAGACTTTTGAGGAATCCTCACTCCATCTTTGCCATCTTTCCAGATATATTCACGGTAGCCACGGCCATATTCGCGGCGCGTCAGTTTTCCATTGGTATAGATATATCTGTGACTGTTTGCCGACCGGCGGCGGAAATCGCGACCGAGCATTGTCAGAAGACCGGCGGCGTCATATTCCATTTTAAACCCGTTGCCATACTCTCCCCGGCTGTCCATGCGGAACTGATAGTTGGTCATATTTCCATCCATATTAAACCGGATAGTCCACTTTATTGTGCTGACACCGAAGACAATTTCCTTTACCGGTCCCCGCAGACCGCATTTCGTGAGATCATCGGGATATGTGATGAAATCCGGTAGATAACCACAGTCGTCCTCACCTCCCGGAGGAGACGGCAAGACGGATGCCGGATTCATAAAATACAATCCAATAGGAGTATATACCTCAGGAGTCCGGCTCTTTTCCGGCTCTTCCTGTTGCTGCGAATTGCTGCTTTTGTTGCCGCCACAAGCCGCAAGCAAAAGCGATATCGCGGCGATTGCAAATGATTTCATTATTTTCATGATTATTTCAGTTTAAATGTAATGGGGATACTCATTTTTGTCCTTACTACCTTTCCTCCTATTTTGCCAGGACTGAAACCGGACAAAGTCTTCACCACCCTGACAGCCTCTCTGTCAAGATCCGGATCCACGGATTTAACGACTTTCGTCTCTCCTATTCTTCCGTCCTTTTCGATAACAAAGCTCACTATCACTTTCCCCTGCACACCCATTTCCTGAGCAGCAAGAGGATATCTTTGATTTCTTGCAATTTGGGTGAACATGGCGGCTAATCCACCGGCATAGGTGGCCGGAGTCTCCACTTCTGTGTATACGGCATTATCTTCCGACGGTTTGATCTCCTGACCGTCATTCCGATTTGAGACCATATACGTGCAGACACTGCCTTCCTGTTTTTCCCCTTCGGTGTTCTTATAGCCAAACACAACGAACGGACATGTATTGCTCTTTTGGGCATGACCCAAAATATATTCCACATCACGGTATGTGAACTTGGAAAGCCCGTCCGGATTGTCACCCAAGAAACCATTCAGAATACCGGGATGTTTGGAGCCATAATCTATCTCAAGGACACAATAGAACGGACACACGACATATCCGTCTTTTAATTTGCCTACATAGAATGTATTATATCCGGGAACACCACCACCGTCGAAGACGACATAAAGCTCCCCACCGGCCTCCCAGGCAATCATTGATACGGATTCAGCAATATCGCTTTTAGTCAGCTTGAAAGTCTCGACACTGCGGAGGCCGTAAGCCGGAGACCAACCTGAGAAATCGCCTTCGTCAGTAACATACTCAATGTTCACCCAACCATTACCCTGCGATTTCACGGGGATCACGTCATACGTGCCGATTGTCACTTTCTCCTCACCGTCTTTCAGAAACATAGACGGGGCCATCCATCTATAACTACAGTCCTCCCCACCGCAATACCTCACGAGGTTCTCCGACGAGGCGTTTGGCTTCCGGTTGACTATCGGAGGATTGTCCTCATGCTTTGCGGTTACAAGCATTTTCCATGTCGGCAACGGTACATCGAAGGGAATCTTAACTTGCGCTGACGCGGCAACGGCCGTCGCAAGAACGGCAGAAATAACCATGAGTGTTCTTTTCATATCTAACTTCATTTTACTGTGACACTGAAAGGATAGGATGTGTTGCCGTCGGCACTTGTCCATGTTCCGGAATATCCGTTGTCGGATAGCGTTCCCTCGAACTTTCCGATCATATTCATGCCCTCATATTCTTCAAGCACGAGATGCTTGATGTCATCAGTGAGCTGGCCGCGCAACTGTATCGGAGTTTTATTCTTGGTATAGAAGTATTCACCTGTATAATAAGCGCCACCATCCGATGTAAGCGTCATTTCGATGGCATATTTATCGTCGACTGTGCCTTTGTAACTATGAGTGTATTCCTCTCCTGCCGGCTCGTCTTCTACCACATCATCCTGAGAGTCATAAGTCTCAGGCATCGCTTCCGGCTCTTCATCTGTTGCTGAAGTAACCAAAGGCTCATCCGTACCGCTGGTTTCAGTTGAAATGCCTTCACGCCGTTTGTTATATTCCTCAAGGGTGATAAGATTCTCCAGACGGACATATCCATAGAAAACGCTGTTTGTTTCCAGCGGCTTATAATATCTCACCTTCGCCCAAACACTGTCAGCGTCAATCTCCACTACAGATACATAGTCATCTTTGGATATTGTCTTTACAGAGTCACGTCCGACAAACCCGTCGGTGGAATCATAAATCACAGCCTCGGGGGAATTGACGATATACGGCTTACTTTCAGTGTCACCTACGTAAAACTTCATTAACAAAATAACAGCAACCGCAACGGAAATGGCTATTCCGCCAAATATGAGCCATCTCTTCCACGAATTGTCTTTTTCAGGCGCATCTTCTTCATGTTCCGGAGCGGAGGCTGTTTGTACGGTGATTGCCTCTGTGTCCGAAACAGTATCCTCAACCTCGGGAGAACCACCTTTCTTCGAAAATATCTTACCCAATAGTGCGGTAAACAACATACAAAATCCCAACGGCTCAAAGATAACGAGATATAGTATTGTGAGCGGTCTGTAAATATAAACGCCCACAATTCCCAATATGACAAAAGCCGCTCCCACGATTGCCATTATTCCGGCATGCTTCATGTGACGGATATATATGACATACTCAATAAGCCAGCATACGAACAAGGCTATAGTGACAAAAATGGCAAGATAGTATCCGACGTAACAATGTACTCTAATAAACATGTTATCATCGTTTACCATTAATACAGGAAGCACTGTCAACAAAGCGCAGACAAAAACAAGCCACGCTTTTGGCTTGGAAGTCTGTACAACAGTATTTACAAGCAACACTACTGTTCCTAAAACTGAGAGAACTTTTCCGGTGCCGTTGTCAAACATCTTAAAGACTGACAATTCAAATTCCACTCCCCAAATATTCATGACTGAGACGAACGGCAGATAATACACGGAAACTGCAAGCGCGGAAACAACGGCTGCCACTATGGCAACATTTCGTTTAAACGATTCGGAATGGTTCATAAAATTAAAAATCAATGCCATGCCCGTCCTCAGCCTGGCGGTTAGTTCGTAATATATAATAATAAGAAGCGTGGGACGATTGTTTGATGAATATCCGATCCGACGCGAATTCCAATCACACTCCCATTACAAATTTACAAAATAATTATAATAAACAAATTATTTAATACTAAAAAAGCATAAAATGTAATCCTATTTTCTCATCAAAGCCCTGTAATTGGACTTTTTTAACATACTCCGGCAAGTCATTTCCCTTATTTTAGTCTGCAACCGTGAAACGCAAGACATCAAAAACTCAACCAAGACAAGCCTACACGCCCATATCATCATTCCCGCATATCATACCCTCACGTATATCTTTTTCCTTTTGTATCCGTATCAGTTCGGTGCAACGCTTTTTCAATCTGTTGAAACCGATAAGAAACAACACTGCAAACAATACCGCAACACCCGGCATGACACTCAACATGAAAAGACACGCATCAAACAATCCGTGGGCAACAACCGGAGCCACAAACATAAGAACAACATTCCGCACTTTGTTTTCTTCCTGAAAATATGCCAATGAATAAAAATAGCCCATAAGCACAGCAAAGAAGAAATGTGCCGGAACAGAGAACAACGCCCGGACAATGCCTACCCCTACCCAATCGTCATAGTTGCCAATAAGATAAATAATATTTTCAAATCCGGCAAAACCCATGCCTACACATACGGCATACACGATTCCGTCCAAATGCTCGTCAAAATAAGGATTCCGTCTCAACAACAGCCACAGCATCAGAAGCTTGAATCCTTCTTCCGGCAGGGCGGCATCAATAAAAGCCACGATAAATGCATCGGTCATGGAAAACACACTTCCATGTGTGGATGAATACAACGGAACAATCACCAATGTCAGCAAAGCGGAGCAAACTCCCATACCGACGGCCTTCAGTAACCAGCCGACAGGCTCTGCCTGCAGACTGTCCTGCCTGTAAATATACCATGCAAGCAACACTGCTGGAGCCAAAGCCGCAATCAGGAGATAAACAATATCATTCATTATGACAACAGTATTTAAAAATAACGTGAGTTCTATGAATTATAATTGAATGTAAACTCGGCGAATAGCGAGAATCGTTGTAACTTTATAGTGCCGGATAAAAGTATTACAGACAATAACGCCATGTTAACCGAAGACAAAATTACTGAATTATTCTGTATTGCAGATGATTTCCGCAAGTTTTTTGACTCACAGACAAAAAATACGACCGTCATTCACAGCCATCATGGCAGGCAACAGTACGGACAACCCCAATGATACCCACTAATAATATCAAATAAAACATTAAA
This sequence comes from Xylanibacter muris, assembly GCF_013166605.1. Taxonomy (GTDB): domain Bacteria; phylum Bacteroidota; class Bacteroidia; order Bacteroidales; family Bacteroidaceae; genus Prevotella; species Prevotella muris. Next base: position 414,065 of record NZ_JABKKF010000002.1, on the reverse strand, counting down.
ATATAGGGCTGTGATAAATGATAAGTCGGTATTTATGCGTATTTTTGCACCACTAAAACAACAAAAGACATGAAAAGGACAATATCGTTGATCATCACATTGACAGTTTTAATTCTGTATTTCCCGCAAATACTGTGCTCACAGCCAAAAATGTTCGTAGGCCCTAACGAGCCGTTGGGGAAAGGCATAGGCATAACCCCTGGTAGGGTCGTATGGATACATAACCCCGGAGTGGCGAAATGGGACGGCGACTCAGGATTATGGGTGGAAGACAGATGGAACTGTCAGAAGAAAGCCGACGACATGATACGCAATGCAATAACAGAACTGACAGGAGAGAAGAAACCGGCAAAAGCCTGGAAAGCGCTTTTCAAGGATTTCAACTCAACCCATAACCGAGGCCGCCGTGCATACCGCAAAGGCGAGAAAATAGCCATAAAACTTAACATGAACAACGCATTGACACACCGCGACACTATCGAACTCAACTCCTCCCCATTTGTAACTCTGGCACTCGTAAGAAGCCTTGTATACGACGGAGGCATTCAACAGGGCGATATTATAATATGTGAGCCGAGCAGGGCTATCACAGACAGCATATACAACAAATGTCACAGAGAATTTCCCGGAATAATATTCATCGACAATATAGGAGGCGACGGAAGACTGAAATGCGAATACTATGAGGAACAGATAAAATACTCCGCTGACAACGGGAAACTGGCAAGAGGTATAGCAAAATGTATCGTAGACGCCGACTACCTGATAAACAGCGCACTCCTAAAGACTCATAAAGGCCCAGGGATAACGCTCACAGCCAAGAACTGGTATGGAGCAACGGACATAAACCTTATATGGAGGCGCAACGGACACAACAACTTCAGCGCAGACAAGAAACATGGGAAACCCGGTTACAAGACATTTGTAGACTTCATGGGACATAAAGACTTAGGCGGAAAATGCATGCTGTTTCTCATTGACGGCACTTACGGTTCACGCGATGTCAACGGCAAGCCGTCTCCCAAATGGCAGAAACCTCCGTTCAACAACGAATGGTGTTGCTCGATTATCGTATCTCAAGACGGAGTGGCATGCGATGCCGTAGGACTTGACATGCTCGTAGGGGAATGGCCGAAGTTCGGCAGCTTCAACTTTTGCGACGAATACCTGCGCGAAGCAGCTACTATTCCAAATCCGCCAAGCGGAACAACATATTGCCCGGACAAAAACGGAACCGTGCTCACACGGCCTCTCGGCATTATGGAACATTGGAACAATCCTACGGAAAGGAAATATAACGGAATAGACCTTATATATAAGAAACTATAAAAAGTGATTTCCGGTTACCGGAAGACCTCACTTGTCTCACACATAACCGGTTTCTCTTGGCAACCGGTTCTACATAATATGGCAACAACACACGGACAAAGGCATAAAAAATGCAGTACCAGGCAAAATATGTATGCTAACCCGGTTCGATATGTAACAAAAATTCATAAGACGTTTTCATTGAGGGTGCTTCATGTTTTTTAAAACCATAATCATCTGATATACAGCATATTAACCACAATCAAAAAGTATGCCAAAATGAAAGGCCTATTCACGCTTGATGAACAGGCCATTCACTGTCGATGAACATGCCATTCATTGAGCATGAATAGCATGTTCATCGGAAGAGAATTTTACATTCACCAAAAATGTAAATAGATTTCAAAAAAATTACGGCAACCGGATATTTTTCAGTAAATTAACATTTCATTTTAACATCAGGCATCTAACAGCATTCATATATGCCCGATAAGAACTCACTCTCCGGACACGATGAGGCGATAAACATACTCGCACATCATCCTTATATCCTCATCTGAAATATCTTTGGAAAACATCACGGAAAAATCCGCGTCCTTCACACCCGAATATATATCAACCAGAAGACTTTCCCGAGACTTGCCTCTGTTTTCCGACTCTATGCATTTCACAAAATTACCGGCCGCCGCCACTATGTCGCCTTCCGCCCACAGACAATAGGCATATCCGCGATAGTGGGCCGCAGTGGCCGTTGACGACTGTATAAGCTCCGCAAGAATGGATTTGGCACTGCCATATTCACCCTGCCCGATAAGGGTCACAGCAAGCGTTTCCTTTATAAGGGCGTTGCCGGGATGCTCATAGTCTATACGGAAAAGCAACGGACGGGCCTCATCATAATTGCCAAGCTTCACCATGCACATGCAATAACACAGCGTATATTTGGCATTATCGGGATACATCTCCATAAGCCTGGAATAAACAGGAACCGCCTTGTCGTACAATTCAAGTTTAAGACAACACTTTCCGTATCCGTACAAGGCCCTTGCGTCATCAGGATTGGAATCAAGCACATTGGCATAATATTCCAAGGCGCTGCCGTTCATATACGCTGACGCGGTATTGACGCTCTCCCTCAGATACATTCCGGCCAAAAGCATGTTATAGTCAAAATCTCTATCGCTGACACCAATGCCTAAAAGCATCTTCTCCGCAACATTAAAAGTGCCGGAAAAACGCGACAGAAACGTGCAAACCTCTACAAAACGTCTTCTGACAGCCTCACAGTCAAAAACCGGAGATGCGAGAAACACATGCTTCTCGGTAAGCTGCTCATCTTTAACATTAAACGGGTTATCCGGCAACTCGCTTCTGTTTGAATACAAACGGAAGAAACGCATAAGGTCCTGAAGATATAACCTCCTTATACGTATCGGTGATTCGGTATCGAGACCATCTGTGGCTCCCGGCATTCCCAAAGCCATGCCTAATGCTTCCGGTCTGTTGAGCATCTCACGCATATTCTCAGGTATGCGGTCCATCATCTGGGTGACAACAATGGCAAACGAATACCTGTCGCTGTTGCAAAATACATTGGCTTTAAGGATATTATCCAAAAATGCGGAATTGCCCTTCAAGGCAGAACGGTACTGCCACAGGTCGGGATGCCCTAAGTTGAAAGGCATAAGCCAGTTGCTCATTCTCGAGAAAAACGGAAAACGCTTCATCTGTGAGAATCCTCCGAAATAAATATCTGAGCCGGCTTTCTCCATATCCTTCATACGGTTTATCTGAGCCTCAAGCTGTTCGATCTTTCCCTCACCCTGATTCGGATTCAATATATCGGCAAGCGGATCAGCGTCATTCTCCTTTATTCCGCCAAGTGTAATGCTCATGTCGCTGTTCTTCAACAGACCAGGCATTATTTCCTCGTTGATTGTCCTTGCATCTTTATCGGCATTAAAAGTATATATCAGCTGTTTCTGCAAATCCACAAGCTCGTCAGCCACACCGCTTTCCCCCATTATGGACCTCATTGAGCCAAGAGCATCGGGATATACAGACATTGCGCCGCGACATCCTCCGCAACACAACGCCCACCCCACCAGTGCACGCTGACGCACATACTCATCGGTGCTGCGACGATAGACTTCTGTGAGAAGAATAACCTTCTTTACGTCAAACACCCTCATACAGGCAAGTGTGACAGCCGATACCACAAGCTGCTGGTCAGCACTGTCTACAGTAGGTGAAAGCAACATGGCGGTATACGCCTCTGCAGTATGCGGCGTCCATTGTCCGGAGGTGTATACATAACAGAAAAGATCGTCCATGGCCTGATAATGGCTCTGCATTACGGCATGCATCCTCTCCTCGCGCACATGAGCCGGCTCAAGCTCGAGCAACGCCATGTCTGACACATAATCTTCCATCATCACCCTCAAAGAATCGGCCGACCAGTCGCGAGCACCGCTCCTCAGTCTCTTGCTCATAGTGGTGAGGAAAGAAGATTTTCTTATCATAAAGCTTCCTGAAAGGTCAAGCAGCATGGTATAGAAGCGCGAAATGAGACTTTCCAAACGTCTGCCGGAATCATCATCCTTATATCCGCGGCTCCAATATTCGAGCATCAGATAATATTCTTCACGCAAAGGACGCAGGCTATTATCTATGCCAAGCTCGGGATAGGCAAGACTCATATTCTCCAGCTCATGGATAACTCCTGCCAGATTTCCGCCATGTGTCATCTCCAATAGTCCGGAGAAATCATATTCTGCACTCATAATAAGGAATGGGAATTAATCTTTATAGTTTTCTTTTATCCACGCGGAAGCACGGGCGATGTCCTCCGTGCGCGGTTCTGATATATGTCTGAACTTTATATCTTCGGGGATTTTCCCTACAACAGACTCGTCTACATTACAGTATTTGTGTATCAAAGCCTTATAATGTCCTATTCCCTTGCCGTTGATTGAATCTACAGCCATATTGTATGCTCTGACAAACACATCCTTCTGCTTCTTCCTGCGGTCATTATCAAACACACCGGACCTGAAGGCTATCACCCCGAAGGAGAATCCGAGCTTACGCGTATCCGCCAGCACACCATGCCGATGCATACGTGCCACAGAGGCCTGAGGCTCAGGAAGCACGGCCGCATCCATTTCGTTGTTGACAAGCATCTTCAGCCGCAACCCGACATCATTAATCTGTATACGGAACACCCTTTCCGGCTTCAGGCCGGCACTGTCGACGGCATACCATGCCATAAAGTCAGTGGCGGCATGACGCGCCATTGCCACCATCTTATCATCAAGTTGCTTCAATCGCCTGATTCTTGAATTGAAGTTGGAAATAATCTGCCAACAGGCATTTGTGGAGGTTACATAAACAAGAGACGTGCCATGTATCTTCATCCATTCGCCCCTTACAAGGTCTGTCACGGCACCTTCCACACGTCCCTTCTCAAGTTCCGTATCGCAGTCCATCTGCGCGTTATAATGCTTAAGACGTATATCGGCTCCAAGACGTTCAAAGAGTCCGCTGCTCTTTGCTACAAACAGAGGAAGACAGTCGAAGGTGGGAGTTACGGCTATTTTCATCGCGGCGGAATCCTCTTTCATAAGTTTCAAACGTTCTTGCCTGGACAGTCTTTTTTTCTCCTGATAAGAATCGCCGCAGGCGGAAAAAAACACAATGACAATGAAAATATAAAAAAGATTTCTCATCCGTGTAAATGCTCTCTTGTTGAAATTTAGAAAGGCGGCAAGCGTAATCATTACACAAGTCGCCTTTCAAGCTATTATTAATGTGCGATATTAGCCTTTATCACGCTGCAAAATTAATAAAATATTTCGTAATCACGAAAAATATCTGTACTTTTGTAATATACAATACAAAAAAACAGCAATGGCAAAAGATAAAACAGCATACGTGTGTGATTATTGCGGACAGGAATCGGCAAAATGGATCGGTAAATGTCCAAACTGCGGACAGTGGAACACTTTCAAGGAGATAAAGATATCCTCTGACACCGGCACACATGCGGCACGTTCTGCCGCCACAAGCGTGAGAACAGCCTCAGGACACGGCAACCGCCCGTTGTCTCTACGCGAGATAAGCGCAAAGAACGAACCGCGCATCGACATGCACGACAACGAACTGAACAGGGTTTTGGGCGGAGGTCTCGTGCCTGGCTCCATCGTTCTGCTTGGAGGTGAGCCGGGCATAGGAAAAAGCACGCTCACGCTACAGACAATACTGAACATGCCTGAACGTACAATACTGTATGTCAGCGGTGAGGAGAGCGCCCACCAACTGAAAATGCGTGCCGAACGTATAAAGCAGAACGACAATGACAACATACGCATATTGTGCGAGACATCTCTCGATAATATCTTCACACATATAAAAGATGTGAAACCGGATATTATTATCATAGACTCCATACAGACCATATCCACCGAAAGCGTGGAGACAAGCCCCGGCAGCGTCACCCAGGTAAGGGAATGCGCCTCTGCCCTTCTGAGGTTTGCAAAGACAAGCGGGATACCGGTAATACTTATAGGACATATTAATAAGGAGGGAACAATAGCCGGCCCGAAGATTCTCGAGCATATCGTAGATACGGTGATACAGTTTGAGGGTGACCAGCATTATATGTACCGAATTTTGCGGAGCATGAAAAACAGGTTTGGAAGCACCTCGGAACTGGGTATTTACGAAATGCAGCAATCCGGACTCAGACAGGTCAGCAACCCTTCCGAACTGCTGCTCAGTCAGGAACACGAGGGTCTCAGCGGCATCGCCATAAGCTCTGCGGTCGAGGGTGTGAGGCCGTTTCTCGTGGAAACACAGGCTCTTGTGTCAAGCGCAGCCTACGGCACCCCGCAACGCAGCGCGACAGGATTCGACCAGCGCAGGCTGAACATGCTGCTTGCCGTGCTTGAGAAGCGTGTGGGATTCAAGCTCATACAAAAGGACGTGTTCATAAACATTGCCGGAGGACTGAGGGTTACAGACCTTGCCATGGACCTTAGCGTAATAGCAGCGGTATTGTCAAGCAATGTCGACACGGCAATCGAGGCAGGATGGTGTATGGCCGGAGAGGTGGGCCTCAGCGGGGAGGTAAGGCCGGTAAACCGTATCGAGCAACGCGTTGCCGAGGCCGAGAAACTCGGATTCACACACATGATTATACCAAAGTATAACCTCCAGAGCCTCAACAGGAAAAAATACAACATCGAACTTATTCCCGTACGCAAAGTGGAAGAGGCTCTCAGAGCCTTATTCGGATAACGACATACGCCCTACCCCAAATCATCATGACACGCATAGAAAAAGAACAACATATCATCGAACTGATGATAAGACTATACTGTCACCACAAACTCAACACCGACACTCTGCCAGAAGAATATGCCTTGCTGCTCGAATATGCCAGACAACGGCTCGCCGGCTGCCGTTTCGGTGAGCAAAAGACTTCGTGCAGGAAGTGCCCCATACACTGCTACTCAAAAGAAAAGCGTACCCTCATGAGAACCGTCATGCGATGGTGCGGCCCAAGAATGATTCTCTATCATCCGATAATCACCCTGCGGCATTACTTGGAAAAGTAACCGCATCTATATCAATAAACACTTAAGAAAGCTACTACATCAATTAAAAACATTTGAGACAATGAGAGATTTTAAGAATTTTATCGCAGTATTTTTATTGTCGGCAACGGGCATGACATATTCGTATGGTCAACTGAGAACACCGAAAATAATATCATCCGACATGGTGCTACAGCAAAACATGAATGTGCCGATATGGGGACATGCCACACCAGGAGAACGAATAACCGTCACTTTCAACGGTCAAAAGATATGCACAAAAACAGCAAAGGACAGCACATGGAGCATAAAGCTAAAACCAATGAGAGCCGACGCCACTCCAAAGACAATGAGAATTAAAGGCAAAAAGGAAAACCTGACATACACCAATATTGTTGTAGGCGAAGTATGGATTGCCTCAGGACAATCAAACATGGAATATTCGATGAGAAGGCACAAGGCTTTCGTTGCACCTAAAAAAGGAAAGGACCTTGCAATAGAGGAAATGGCAAAGCCGGCAAATAACATGATCAGAGTATATGTATCGTCAGCAAAAAAACAAAGGACATGGGCTGAGGCAAGCGGAGAAAGCCTGCCCAACGTGTCTGCCGTCGGCTATTACTTTATAAAATCACTTCAAGACAGTCTGAAAGTGCCGGTCGGCATTATCACGGCAGCATTAGGTGGAACAAGAATTGAGACATGGACACCCGAAGAAGAATATTTCAACTCACCGGATTTTTCTGAAGAGATAAAAAAGAAAGGACGGATTGACGGTAGTGGAGCCGGAGAAAGATACCGGATATTCATATCTCCGTTGATTCCTTTCGCTGTAAGGGGATGTCTGTGGTATCAAGGCGAAAACAACTGCGGAATCGGAGACGAAAGGTATGCAGCCAAATACAAACTGATGGTGGACAGATGGAGAAAGGATTTCATGAACAGCGAAATGCCGTTCTATTCCGTACTACTTGCCCCACACATCTATTCAAACCGGCTCCACAGGAACGGAACACCGCAAACAGCCGAAAGTCTGCCGCTTTTCAGAGAGGAACAGAAAAAGGCGACATCCATAATTCCTCATACTGAATATGTGTCGATAACAGATCTCGTAGACGACATCAACGACATACATCCTTCGTATAAATGGACTGTAGGACAACGCCTTGCAGATGTGGCACTGGCAAAAACATACGGACACAAAAACATTGAATACTCTGGTCCGAGAGCAGAAAAAGCGGTAAGAGAAGGAAATAAACTTATCGTAAGTTTCTCGCATACGACCGGAGGACTGACAACAAACGACAACATGCGTCTGAGGTGGTTTGAAGTGGCCGGAAAGAACGGAGTCTACCATCCGGCCGTGGCCGACATAGACAGCAATTCATCTGTAAAAGTATATAGCAAGTTCGTTCCTAATCCGAAATATGTACGTATGGGATGGCATGAAACTGCTGAGCCGAACCTCACAAACGGGAAAGGACTTCCGGTAGTACCTTTTGCGACAATCGCTGCCGAATAACAATAACCTTTATTTTCCTTTCATATTACCATTCAACCTTAACCATAAAAAAACAGGAAAGACCGTTCATATAAAAGAACATGTCTTTCCTGTTTTTATACCAATAAACTTTATATCACATCATTACTCTTTATCAAGAAGAATATTCATCATCTCAACAGCAGCCTTAGCCACAGAGGTACCCGGGCCGAAGATAGCGGCAACACCTGCCTGATACAGGAAGTCGTAATCCTGAGCAGGGATGACACCACCGGCAATCACCATGATATCCTCACGGCCGGCCTTCTTCAATTCTTCAATGAGCTGCGGAACAAGCGTCTTATGACCTGCAGCCAAGGAAGATACGCCCACAACGTGTACATCGTTCTCAACTGCCTCACGCGCTGCCTCTGCCGGAGTCTGGAACAACGGTCCCATATCTACGTCAAAGCCACAGTCAGCATAACCTGTAGCAACCACCTTGGCACCGCGGTCATGTCCGTCCTGACCCATCTTTGCAACAAAGATACGCGGACGACGGCCTTCTTTCTTTGCAAACTCTTCTGTAAGCTGACATGCCAGCTCGAAGTCTTTATCGTTTTTGCTTTCTGATGAATACACGCCTGATATTGTTCTGATTACTGCTTTATAACGGCCGACGATTTCCTCGCAGGCATCACTTATCTCACCAAGTGTACAACGCAACTTGGCACACTCAATGGCATGTGCCAAAAGGTTACCCTCACCCGTACGCACACATTCTGTCAAAGCATACAATGCCTTGCGGCAAGCCTCTTCGTCACGTGAACCGCGGACCTTGGCCAGGCTTTCCTCCTGTTGCTTGCGCACCGCAGTGTTGTCTACTTCAAGAATATCGATAGGATCCTCATGCTCAAGGCGATACTTGTTGGTACCTACGATTGTCTGTATACCACTGTCTATACGGGCTTGAGTACGTGCGGCAGCCTCTTCGATGCGCATCTTAGGAACTCCGGTTTCAATAGCCTTGGCCATACCGCCAAGCTTCTCGATTTCCTGAATATGCTCCCATGCCTTATGAACCAGTTCGTTAGTAAGAGTCTCAACATAATAAGAGCCTGCCCATGGATCGATATGCTTGCATACCTTTGTCTCATTCTGGATATAAATCTGAGTATTACGGGCAATACGGGCAGAGAAATCCGTTGGCAAGGCAATAGCCTCGTCAAGAGCATTTGTATGCAATGACTGTGTATGGCCAAGAACGGCTGCCATAGCCTCGATGCATGTACGGCCAACGTTATTGAACGGATCCTGCTCTGTGAGTGACCAACCTGAAGTCTGGGAGTGTGTACGCAATGCCAATGACTTAGGATTCTTGGCACCGAAACTCTTCACAATCTTTGCCCACAACAGACGGCCGGCACGCATCTTTGCTATTTCCATAAAATGGTTAACACCAATAGCCCAGAAGAAAGACAGACGTGGAGCAAATGCATCAATGTCAATACCTGCATTAACACCTGCACGTATATAGTCCATACCGTCGGCAAGCGTATATGCCAACTCAATATCGGCTGTAGCGCCCGCTTCCTGCATGTGATAGCCGGAAATTGAGATTGAGTTGAACTTCGGCATGTTCTGTGAGGTATACTCAAATATATCAGCAATAATCTTCATTGAGAATGCTGGCGGATATATATAAGTATTACGTACCATGAACTCCTTGAGGATGTCATTCTGGATTGTACCTGCCATCTCCTCCAACTTGGCTCCCTGTTCCAGTCCTGCCACAATATAGAAGGCAAGAATAGGCAAAACAGCGCCATTCATTGTCATAGACACAGACATCTTGTTCAGAGGAATACCATCGAAAAGCACCTTCATGTTCTCCTCATTACATATAGACACACCTGCTTTTCCTACATCACCCACCACACGCTCATTGTCTGGGTCATAACCGCGGTGAGTAGGCAGGTCGAATGCAACAGAAAGACCTTTCTGTCCTGATGCGAGATTACGGCGATAAAACGCATTACTTTCCTCGGCAGTGGAGAATCCGGCATACTGACGTATGGTCCACGGACGGAAAGGATACATCATTGAATACGGGCCACGAAGGAACGGAGGAATACCGGCTGTATAGTCAAGGTGCTCCATACCCTCGAGATCCTCCTTTGTATAAACAGGCTTTACCTCAATATGCTCCGGGGTCTTCCAGTTAGGAGCAATACCGTTAGCCTTCTGCCAGTCTGCACCATCAGCAGCCTTTATACCGGCATAGATATCTATTTCATTAAAATTCTTTCTCATAAACCTTATTACTTTTAAACGTAAATTTTATCTACGCCTTAAATTCCTAACTTTGCATTATACTCTTTCAGTGTTTCCAGAACATTGCACTTGACATGCACGAAGTTCTCGATACCGGCAGCCTTAAGCTCTTCCATACAGGCAGGAGCACCTGCAACGATAAACAACGCCCTGCCGTCAAGATACTTGAATGCAGGAACAGCGTACTCCGCATACTCATCGTCGCTTGAACATAGCACGACAACATCTGCACCGGCCTTCAATGCCGCGTCAACACCTTCTTCTACTGTCTCAAATCCAAGATTATCAATTATCCTGTAACCCGCACATGCAAGGAAGTTTGAAGAGAACTGCGCACGTGCCTGACGCCATGCAAGATTTCCTATTGTCAGCATAAATGCCACAGGTGTCTTGCCGCTCTTCTCTGTCTGCAGACGCAATGCCTCGAAATCAGCAGCAAGACGTGTTGTTTGAATTGTCTTGAATGCCGCCTCGTGGTGGTGGTTGCAAGAACAAGAACAACCCACAGGCTCTTTACCGTCAGAGATTTCCGTAAAGTTGGGGAACTGGTTTGTTCCAAGAATAAATTCCTTACGTTTTGCCGCATCGGCATGACGTTTGTCGTTTGTGCTGTTTATATCATCCTGCACTGTCCCGGCCTTTACAGCCTCAAGGAATCCGCCCTCGTTCTCTATCTTAAGGAACAGTTTCCATGCCGCATCGGCAAGTGAATGAGTAAGCTCTTCGATGAAGTAAGAACCGGCAGACGGATCGACAACCTTGTCGAAATGACTCTCTTCCTTAAGCAGCAACTGCTGGTTACGGGCTATACGCTCTGAGAATTCCATCGGTGTCTCATACACAGCATCAAACGGAGTAACAACTATAGAATGTACACCTGCCAATGCCGCACTCATTGTCTCTGTTTGAGTACGCAACAAGTTTACGTAGCTGTCAAACATTGTCTGGTTATATGTTGTTGTCTGGGCGTTTACAATCATCTTGCATGCACAATCGCATTTGGGACCATACTGCTTAACGATTTCCGCCCAAAGCAAACGGGCAGCACGGAACTTGGCAATCTCCATGAAATAGTTCTCGCTTATACCCATATAGAACTTTATGCTTCTTGCAGCAAGATCGGTATCAACGCCTGCCTCTACAAGCTGATGCAGATATTCATTACCCCACGCAAGAGCATATCCCAATTCCTGAACAATATAAGCGCCTGAATTATTCAGAGCATCAGAATGAACCATTATACAACGGAAATTAGGATAGTCCTTGAGCTTCTCAACAAGAACAGGAGCATTTGCCAACATCTTGGCAGTATCCTTACCCTTCATGAGCATTTTCTCAATAGGGTCAAAGCCTAATCCGCCGACAATTTTTTCCTTATCATAACCCTGCTTTTCGAAATAAGAGGTAAGAATATCAGCCAGCTCCAAAGCATGACAAGGACATGTGCGGAAACTAACCTCCACAATATCACATCGGATATCTTTGAGCAGTGTCTCTACCGTCTCTACACTTACCATATCGCCCGGAAAACGGAATCCAAGCGAATCGACACCCTTATTAAGGATATCAAGAGCTTTCGCGTTTGCCTCAGACGGATTATCCACTACCAAATTCTGACGCACATACCACGTGTTATCGCTTTTCTTGTTTCCACGCACAAACGGGAACTCTCCAGGAAGCGCATCCGGGGTTTTCAGTTTCAGAACATCTTCTCTACGATAGAAAGGCTGTACGTTAAAACCTTCGTTAGTTCTCCATACCAACTTTTTGTTGAAATCAGCACCTTTAAGATCCACCTGAATCTTGTCTAACCACTCTTGAGTTGACGGAGCGCTGAACTCGGTAAAGAGTTTCTCTCTGTTGTTTGACATAGTTTCCTTTTATTAAAAAATGATATATTCGTTAATATACTTAGACCTGTTTTCATACAAAAGCAAAAATGCCCTGCAATATGCAATACAGCTGATATAAAGAGATATAAACAGCATATATATTCACCGTGCAAAGGTAAATGAAAAAAACATATTATGCGAGAAAGTTTTAATCTTTTTATAACCTAATTGTGAAAAATTCAAAAACAATTCATTTATCCAAAAATATCTGCACAAAAATTCCCTAATGAGCAATATTTTGTCTAATTTTGCACTCCATAAAAATGTATAATTAATTATTATGGATTGGCTTATTAAACTGTTCACGACCACGGATTCCATAGCTCACATAGCCATGCTGTATGCTATTGTGATTGCCGTCGGCGTACTTTTAGGTAAAATCAAATTCAAGGGAATTGCATTAGGTGTCACGTTTGTCCTGTTTGCCGGCATTGTGGCAGGACATGTGGGATTCACGGGACCGACAAACATTCTCACTTTCATTCAGGATTTCGGACTTATTCTATTCGTATTCATGATAGGACTTCAGGTTGGCCCGGGATTCTTTGAAAGTTTCCGAAAAGGAGGTGTAACGCTGAATCTTCTTTCTACTGCAACCATCATGCTGAATATCGCAGTAATGTTCGCATGTTATTACATCTTTTTCGATACCAGTAACAAATTCAACCTACCCATGATGGTAGGAACTTTATATGGAGCGGTAACAAACACTCCCGGACTTGGTGCTGCCAATGAGGCTTTGACAAGTGTATTCACAGAGGGTGACTTGCCGCAAATAGCGTCCGGATATGCATGTGCTTACCCTCTTGGCGTAGTAGGCATCATAGGCGCGACGATCATTGTAAGTTATATATGTCGCGTGAAATTCAATGAGGAGGACAAGAAACTTGAAGAAGAGGCAGGAGACAATACACACCTTAAGCCTCATAATATGCATCTGAAAGTGACAAACTCTTATCTTGCCGGACGTACAATCATGCAAATACACGATTTTCTCAACAGGGACTTTGTATGTACACGTCTACTGCATGACGGCCATGTCACAATACCGAACAAGGATACAATACTGAACTTAGGCGATTTGCTCTTCATTGTATGCACAGAAGCTGACGCGGAAGCTATCATTGCATTTATAGGTCCGGAAGTCGAGGTTGCATGGGAAGAGCAAGATGAGCCGATGGTTTCAAGGCGTATCCTCATCACACGCCCTTCAATAAACGGAAAAACACTCGGACAGATGCACTTCTCGTCCGTACACAGAGTGAATGTCACACGTGTGACACGTCAGGGTATGGACTTATTCGCTAGTCCCAGCCTTGCATTGCAAGTAGGCGACAAAGTAATGGTTGTAGGTAAAGAGAATAATGTAAACCATGTGGCCGGAGTTCTTGGAAACTCCGTGAAAAGACTCGACGCCCCAAACATAGCAACAATATTTATCGGCATCTTTGTCGGTATATTGTTCGGCAGCTTGCCATTTGCCGTTCCGGGAATGCCTGTTCCGATGAAACTCGGAATTGCCGGAGGTCCCTTAATCATAGCCATCCTTATCGGCAGGTTCGGCTACAAGGTCCACCTGGTTACATATACTACAACGAGCGCAAACCTTATGCTTAGAGAAATCGGGCTGGTGCTTTTCCTTGCCAGTGTCGGAATAAAAGCCGGTGCAGGATTTTGGGAAACGGTTGTACAAGGTGATGGCTTGAAATTTGTAGGGACAGGATTCCTTATCACAATCATACCTATTTTAATTATCGGTACAATTGCCAGAATGAAATATAAATTCAATTACTATACTATCATGGGTATGCTTGCCGGTACATATACAGATCCCCCTGCATTAGCATACGCCAACCAACAATGTTCAAAGGAAGCACCAGCCGTAGGGTACTCCACTGTATATCCGTTAAGCATGTTCCTTAGAATACTTACAGCCCAGCTCATCATACTTCTGTGTTGCGGTTAAGACTGAATTTATTTGAAGAACATTATATTTTATAGAATTACAAATTAACAAAAAAACAATGAAGAAATTCGGATTATTGCTTGGTGCAATGCTGACTTTTGGTGCAGTTCCTATGGTTGCACAATTAGAGAACAGCATTAAGCTCAATGAAGTAATGACCTGCAACACTTCAAGTATTCAAGACGAATACGGACAACATGAGGCATGGATTGAGATTACCAATATCTCATTTTCCACTTATAACATCCGTGGGATGTTCCTCACGACAGACCGTTCTGTTCTTGATAAAAAGATGAGTGTGCCGGAACGTATCAGCAGAATGAGCATCATTCCAAATGGTGAGAAACGTACAATTATGGGGGGACAACAAAACATTGTCTTTTTCTGTAACAGCAACCCTGCCCAAGGCTCGATGCACCTTACAGTGAAAATTGACCCAACAGAGCCTACATGGATTGCACTGTATAATGGAAATGCCGTGAACCTTATAGACTCTGTAACAGTTCCGCCGCTTGCCGCCAATGAATCATTTGCAAGAGTGAAGGATGGCGACAACTATATATGGAAAAGAACAGAAGCAAAAAACGTGACTCCGGGTATCTCAAACAATATACATATAAAAGAAAGCAAAATTGCAAAAATAAAACGTGACGACCCTCATGGCTATGGTATAGCCGTTCTTTCAATGGGTATTGTTTTCTTTTGCCTTGCATTGCTCTTTGCATTCTTTACCGTATTCGGACTTATAATGCGTAACAGGACAATGGTAAAGAAAGTGGCGGAAATACAACCACTTAGAGCAGGTGTCGGCATGGCAAAGAAGACAGCGGAAATAGGACACATGACCAATGTCATCCTACAAGACGGATTATCCACAAAAGGTATAGACAAAGAATTATATATTGCCGTAATATCCATGGCATTGAAACAATACATGGAAGATATACATGATGTGGAAAGCGGTGTTATAACAATCAAGCCTAAAAATACAGATTGGAATGTAGAGTATATCCAGATGACACAATTCCATGAATAATAACTTATTTATAACAATATCTAAACAAAAACAATATGAACAAGTATCAATATAAAGTACAGGGCGTTGACTACGACGTAGAAATAGAAGAAGTAGAAGGAAATCTTGCAAAAGTGAGTGTAAACGGTATCAAATTTGAAGTTGAGTTGAAAGAACCCATAAATGCTGCACAGATTAAGAAAACAATAACACCTCCCAAACCTGTTGCAACAGTATCAAATACCCAGACAGCAACTCCAACTCCTCAACACCAGACCAGCACTACATCAGGCAGCAACGGAACACCAATAAAAGCACCGTTGCCCGGAACGGTAGTATCATTGAATGTCAAGATTGGAGACAAGGTCAATGTAGGTGATACGATACTTGTACTTGAAGCCATGAAGATGCAGAATAACATAGAGGCCGAATATGCAGGAACGGTAACATCCATATTGGTTAACCAAGGTGACTCAGTGCTCGAAGGCGCTGTATTACTCACAATAGCTTAAAGAAAGATTATGGGTTTCACAAATTTTATTATAGAGAATTTCAACGAATTCCTCACCTATACAGGATTTGCCAATGCCACAGCAGGCAATATGATAATGATTGTTGTCGGTGCGATTCTTATTTATCTTGCAATAAAGAAAGATTTCGAACCGCTCCTTCTCATTCCGATAGGTCTTGGAATTATTCTTGGAAACATTCCGTTCCGCGCAGATGCCGGTCTGGAAATCGGACTTTATGAAGACAACTCCGTACTTAACATATTCTATCAAGGTGTACGTCAGGGCTGGTATCCGCCTTTGGTGTTCCTCGGTATTGGAGCAATGACCGACTTTTCCGCCCTTATAGCCAATCCGAAACTCGTACTGATAGGTGCTGCGGCACAGTTCGGTATATTCGGTGCCTACATGGTGGCATTGGCATTGGGATTTGAGCCTAACCAAGCTGCCGGTATTGCCATTATCGGTGGTGCGGACGGTCCTACAGCAATATTCCTTTCATCAAAACTATGCCCCAATCTTATGGGAGCCATTGCAGTATGCGCTTACTCTTACATGGCACTTGTACCACTGCTCCAGCCGCCATTGATGCGTCTGCTCACAACAAAGAAAGAGCGTGTTATCAAGATGAAACCGGCACGTCAGGTAAGCCAGACAGAGAAAATACTGTTCCCAATTATAGGATTGTTGCTTACAACGTTCATTGTACCCTCCGGTCTGCCGCTTTTAGGTATGCTGTTTTTCGGTAATCTGCTCAAAGAAAGCGGTAAGACAACACGTCTGGCCAAGACCGCAGGCTCTGCGCTAAACGATATCATCGTCATGCTTCTCGGTCTGACAGTGGGATGCTCCACACAGGCAAGCGAGTTCCTTACATTGAACACATTGTTTATATTTGTAATCGGAGCATGTGCGTTCATCGTAGCAACGGCAAGCGGTGTTCTTTTTGTAAAACTGATGAATATCTTCTTGCCCACAGGAAAGAAACTAAATCCGCTGATAGGAAATGCAGGTGTGTCTGCAGTACCCATGAGCGCACGTATCAGTCACAACTTAGGATTAGAATACGACCGTCACAACTTCCTGCTCATGCATGCCATGGGTCCGAACGTTGCGGGTGTGATAGGCTCGGCCGTTGCGGCAGGTGCACTGCTTGGCTTCCTGTCATAACTAAGTATGTATTGCCAAAACAGAAATGACGGAGACATACTTTCTCCGTCATTTCTGTTTTAATGGTAATTCCTCCTCTCCCACTTATTTTTTATAATCCGTTGAATTAACGAGAAATATGCTTGTCATAATAGACCGCAACACACTTGCCGCCATTGGGCTGAAAAATATTCTTCAGAGTATTATCCCTATGGCAAATGTATACACATTCATGTCTGTAGAAGATATGATACAAGCATGTATCGATGATGAAATAAACCACTACTTTGTATCTACAGAGGTTATGCTAAGCAATATGGACTATTTTTGCCGGATACGAAATAAAACCATTGTCCTGTCCCACTCCATAGCCGATAACACATCACAGAACAAAATATCCAATTGCCCATCCGGATTTCATTCCATCTGTGTGAACCAACCGGAAAAACAACTTATAAAACAACTGCTAATATTAGAACAGCACGCACATAAAAACGGAAGAAATCTCCCTGCCCCATCCATGAATCAGGCGGCGGCAAATCCACTTACCAACCGTGAGACAGAGGTGATGACCCTTATTGTCAAGGGGTATATAAACAAGGAAATCGCCGACATACTTAATATTGCCATTACCACCGTTATAAGCCATAGAAAAAACATCATGGATAAACTGCAGATAAAAAGCGTATCTGCACTTACTATATATGCCGTAATGCATGGTTATGTGGACATCAGCGACATATAGTATTCAAATAGAGAACAAGATATCACGAAAATCAGCCCCCGCAACATACAAGACACAGGAACAGAATTGCATTGCAAGAATATAAAGGAAAATAACAGGAGAAGCAGAGGAGATACCTGAACAAACAGCAATAATAACATCCGAGAAAGAATGGAAAGAACCAGAGACGCCTCCGTATACAACAGTAACGAACATTACTCCGACAGATATGACAGGTACTAATGCCGCACTGAATGGCGAAGGCCATAACTCCCCTGTAACACTAAGAAGCAAGGCATGGGGAATACATGTAAGAAATACTATCATACCTATATACAATACAACGACAGCCAACGTAAACCATAAAGCGAGCCGCTGTCTGTAGGCAACACCTTTAAAGAAATGCGCAAGTGACAGTATTCCGCTTTCCCTAACACATCCGTAAGCCATAAAAACAAGAATAATATATATCAGCAACGGAGTCTGCAACGAGGATATAAAATTCGAGAACACCCACCTTATTCCCTCTGCACTTAATAAAGAACGTATTCCCATATCAGGAAATCCTGCTGCAAACAGCCATGCCCCGACAAATAAAACAGCATTGGAAACAAGCAAACCCTTTATTATAAAATCATAAACTTTACTCCTATTCCTCATCTGCAACAAGATTTTCAATATCAAGTATATGAAGTTCCAAAGCCCTGACTACCAGACGTGTGGCATTGATTCCCACCCGCCCGTTACTATCAGGAAAAAGCTTCTGCACCAATTCATTCTGACGCTTTTCAAGACTTTTAACCCCAAAAGGCATACCGCGTAAGTTTGTTATCTGCTCTTTTGTATATCCCAAAGCAAGATGACGCAGGAAACGCTCGTCATATTCATCTATCTCATAATTGACAAAAGCTTCCTGCCGCATAATCTGATTACCGACATAATGCTTGAAACATCCGACAATTCTCTCTATTATAGGCTGATTAAATACAAAACGTTTGCCTTCCATCACGCTGCAAACATCAATCCTGGTCAATAACTCGCCTGTTTTCAATATTATTCCATCCGCACCGGCATCAAGAACATCAACCCATAACTTCTCATTTAGAATCTCACCGGTAAATATCAGGACTTTTACCGAAGGATGCTCACGCTTTGTCTGACGGCATATCTCCACACCTACAGTCGTTGAGCCTCCTAATCCCAAATCCAAAAGGACAAGATCCGGTATGCCCTTGCGCATCAGTTTCCAATATGACGCTTCGTCATCTGCCGTACCGATTATATCCGCTTCCGGTATGTCATTACGTATTATTCCTTCAGTTCCCTTTAGCTCCAAAGGAACATCTTCCACTATTATGACTCTAAACTTTTCCATTGTTCCTGTTAATATAATACTTCAAATTCTTTATTATGCTTATTTTTTCGGCAACACCACATCAACCACAACCACTCCCTCATCACTCCTTGCGGAAATACCACAACCGCGTCGATTGGTTATCTCGGAATGATCGCGAACTATTTGCCTGCAAAGCAAATACTTAATACGGCTCTTTGACGGAGTGAACAAATCCGCCACATCCTTCACTGGAAAATTCAAGGAAGGCATTGTGATACTTATTCTGGCATAGTCATTCCCGATATTTCCAACAGACATGTATTCCGTAAAGTATCCAACCCCATCAGATGCCTCTGCTGCCGTATCCTTATGTCCTGACAAACTGAACAGAAGTTCAAAAAGATATATCAGAAGTTCTCTGTTACCCAACAATATAATGTCATTACCCTCATACGCCACGTATTTCGGAAGAATGTCTTTCAGACCGACAGGGACGACATCTATTTTCATATTCTGCACCTGACGCATAGCCTGCATTGAAAGTAACGTATACAGTTCGTGATAATAATCGGCAAGCTCTTTTATATTACCGCTGTCTCTTTCTTTTCCACCGGCCAACCGTATCAATCTGCTTGGATAATACATTGTCTCATGCTTCAACGTTGAAAGACAATTATCAAGTATTGAATTGCTTACATACAGATTACTGATCTCATATTCTGTTCTGCTCAATTCATCACCGGCAAGCTCTATACGCATTTTCTTGTCGTAACTCATATCTACAGCTTTATTCAACGATGATTTTATCTGCAAAACAATATTTCTAAGATTCTCCGGATAACTTCTCAGATTATACGACTCTATCTCCTTCAACTTGTCTTCCGGTAATGCACTGCTCACCAACAAGTTATTGATATTCTTTACCTGTTCAACACAAAACTTGTAATAAAGCCTGTGACGATAATATAAAAAATAATAAGCAGGAAGTATTGAAACAAGAATCAGTATGAGTAATGTGACGGCTATGGTCTTGTTTGTTTGAGACATGCTCATCATCCTACAATAATCAGCCAGCTTATTGTCTGCAGACATCTCCTTGAACAGTTGTGTATACACCTTATTATTATATATATATAAATCCCACTTGTGCAATGCCAAAGCAGCAACCGCACTTTCATTTCTTATAAGCAGGATTGTCTTATAGCTGGTTTTCAAACTGTCACGATACCATTTTATTTCAGGAGCAAGCAAGGAAACATTACCTTGTCTCTGCATCTTATATTTTCCGCCTGGATTATGTTCAAGGTAATAGGCATTAAGATATTTACGGCAAGAATCCGCAAATGTAATCGTCTGACTATAAGTACCCCGTATATTCGAATAATATGCGCTATCGGCAAACGCATGAGCCATAACGATATTATACGGCACCGGAGACATTTCGGAAAAATCCTTAGAAACAACCTCCTGAGATTTTGCCGGACCGGGAAACAAGGCCGAAAAAAATACAATTATGAATGATACTGTATTCATAATTCCTTTTGGAAGGCGGAAGAAGAATCTGCTGCCCTCACCCTGTTTACTCTCTGCAGATATAGAACATACAGAGAAAATGGTGCTCAACTTACGATACTTCTCAATTATCCCTTGACAGTTCATAAGTCCGAAACCATGCCCTCCGCTATATGTCTTACGATTAAAGATAAGCTTTATTTCCTCATGTGAAAGTCCTTTACCCGTGTCAGCAACCGACACTTCCACATATCCCGTCCCAACCACCGCATAAACACTAACCGTTCCTCCTTTCCGTGTTGCTTTCCGAGCATTGTCTGTCAAGGTGTTTATCATAAACAGAGTAAGTATCTTATCGGCTTTCACCGGTATATCCGCCCCGTCATTCCTCACATCAAGCTCTATCCCATTCATGGCGAATGCCGTTTTGCTTTTTGCCACAATACCAAACAGCTCACTCAACCGGAAACTTTCTATATGTATGCTCAATATACCTTTACGCATTTGTATCCAATGCGTCAGCACGTCATTATACTCAGCAATCTTTTCTGCGAGCTCACAGATATAGGCATACCGTGACATCTGCATATCATGACTCTCGTCACGTCTCGTAAGTTTGTCCGCCTCATTTATTATACGGTCTATAAACGGTGTTATACTCAGCACCAATGAAACCTTTGCCCTGTTCTCAAGCCCTCTCCTCTTCTCCTCTTTTATATGCGCATTGCTTATTGCACATTGTTCCATCAGACACTCATACTCATCAGAAAGTCTCTCCACATTCTTTTGATTGTCCTGTTCCCATTGACGCAACGGGTCAAGAAGATAATCAAGAGTTTCGCTACGCCTCCGTTTTCTATATAAGCTACTGAAACGCCACAGCAGAAATACGAGCAATACAATTGCAGAAAGAACAGCCGCTATCATTATATTCAACTGCACAGACATCGCATTGTACATGCCGGCCCTTGCCTCCAGATATTTATCCTGACGTGTCTGCTCCTGCAAGTCAAGATAAACATTCCGGTAATAGTCACTTGATGCCTTATTATTTATAGCAGAATAGACAACGCTCAACTGCTCGCTTATGCTCGCGATAAGATCCGGGGCCTGCTTTATCTTCGGTTCGTTCAAAGCCTTCTCAAGATGTGAAAGAGCTTCTTTGTCATTTCCTGTTGCATGACAGCACGATGCAAGAGTCCGATATGCTCCGGAAATCTGATAAACATCGCCATAAGCCTTGAATATATCCAACGCCCTCTCGGCAAATCTATAAGCAAGCGTGTCTTCCGACAAATCCTTCGGATACATATAATTAAACAAGGCTCTGTTATCATCTATCAGTGCGCCACCTATATTTTTAATTATCAAATGCTCTGACATTGCAGAAAGTGCATTCGCAACAAAATAATGCATCCCGCAATTCCTTGCCAATACAAAACACTGAACCAAATACTCAATCTCTCTTTGATTTATATCCATGGCAGACTCACCGGAAATGATTCCGCCCGCACCTACATTATATAAATAATTTAGAAACTGAGCCGTATCACGTCTTATTTCCCCATCGGCATCTATTTCAGCCAAGGCATCCGCCGACTTTCTTGGCAAACCGATATAATGGAAATATGTGGAACTCACTATGGCATACTCACTCTCCGCATAAATTAAGCGCGACAATGTACGGTCGTCAAGTCTGTCTCTCTCTTCATTAATACGCTCAATCCTTTTCCTCGCACGCTCACGATAATCATAAAACTCCTTATTACGCGACATGCGCTGGCACAATCTCATCTGCAAGACATCCGCCACCAGCAACTCTATCTGATTATCAGTAAAAAGAGCCACCGTGTCAAGCTGTTTCATGGCCATGTCATAATCCATACGGGCAATGCTGACAAAAGCATAATTATTATACGCCTCAGCCTTTCCGGCATCATAATTTCCGGAATTAATATATGCCTGACGGGCATAATGATATGTAGAATCAAGATTACGGTAATGACAGGCATAGGAAATATCATTCAACCTGTTCACAGTATGCCTATCCGAATGTGAGCAGGCTGATATAAGAAAAAGGCTCCACAGGCATATAAGCCATGTGAAACCTTTTGTCATCTTTATTTTAAGCGCGTGCCTTAGCAATATATCCAAGAGCCTCTGCACATTTGTCTGTAATAGCCTGCCAGTTTTCTGCGGCGATAACATCTTTCGGGAACAGTTTTGACCCCATTCCGACACAATAAACACCGGCTTTAATCCAAGACTTAAGATTTTCCTCGTCCGGAGAAACACCGCCTGTAACCATGAGCTTAGACCATGGCATAGGAGCCATAAGCCCCTTCACGAGGTTCGGCCCCAACACGTCACCCGGAAACACCTTGCAAAGGTCGCATCCTGTCTCCTGTGCCGCCCCGATTTCAGAAACGCTTCCGCAACCAGGCGTATAAGCGACAAGACGACGGTTGCAAATCTTTGAAACCTCTGGATTAAACAACGGACCTACTATGAAACATGCCCCAAGCTGAATATAAAGAGCGGCGGTCGCAGGATCAACAACAGAGCCGACACCCATGGCCAGTTCAGGACATTCCTTTGCCGCAAACTTAACAACTTCAGCAAACACTTCATGTGCGAAGTCACCGCGGTTTGTAAACTCAAACGCGCGTACACCGCCATCATAACAAGCCTTTACAACTTTCTTTGCAGTTTCCGCATCCTTATGATAGAATACAGGAACCATACCTGTCTGACCTATTTTGGCCAGGACTGCTATCTTATCAAATTTAGCCATTGACAATATTCTTTAAATATATTAATGAAATACATTAACGCTGTACACGACCGGAAGCGTCACCTCCTGCAAGGCTTTCCACCTCTTCTTTGCTTACAAGATTGAAGTCACCGGGAACGGTATGCTTCAATGCCGATGCGGCAACAGCAAACTCAAGAGCGGCACCCTGATTATCCGGGTATGTAAGCAGGCCATGAATCAAACCGCCTGAGAAAGAATCACCTCCGCCTACACGGTCAATGATAGGCATGATATCGTAACGCTTGCTCTGGTAGAACTCCTTACCATTATATATAAGGGCTTTCCAGCCATTATGTGTAGCCGAGAAAGACTCGCGCAATGTAGATACGACATATTTAAATCCGAATTCCTTCATCATGCCCTGGAAAATGCCATAATAACCTTCCGCATCGGTCTTACCGCCTTCAACATCAGCCTCAGGCTTGAATCCGAGACAAAGCTGTGCGTCCTCTTCGTTACCAATGCAAACATCAACATATTTCATCAGAGGCTTCATTATGCTCTGTGCCTTTTCAGAAGTCCAAAGCTTCTTACGGAAGTTAAGATCTACGGAAACAGTCACGCCATGACGTTTCGCAGCCTCACAGGCAAGCCTTGTCAGTTCGGCAGCCTTGTCGCTTATGGCAGGAGTGATGCCGCTCCAATGGAACCAGTCGGCACCTTCCATAATCTTATCAAAATCAAAGTCTTCGGGGGTAGCTTCCGCAATAGAACTGCCTGCACGGTCGTAAATCACCTTCGAAGGACGCATTGAAGCACCTGTTTCAAGATAATAAATACCCACACGGTCACCGCCGCGGGCAATGAAATCCGTATGCACGCCATATTTGCGTAAGGAATTTACCGCACACTGACCAATCTCATGTTTAGGCAACTTTGACACAAAGTAAGCATCATGACCATAGTTGGAGCAGCTTACGGCAACATTTGCCTCACCGCCACCATATACAACATCAAAAAACTCACTTTGAACAAATCTTTTCTGTCCAGGAGAAGACAGACGGAGCATAATCTCTCCCAAAGTCACAACTTTTGCCATTTTATTTTTATTAAATTAATAAATTAAGTTATTTTTAAGTTTGTTTTTCCTTATAATATCTCTAATATCTTTCATCACAATATCCAAACTTTTGTCACCGACAACATCAACAATTGATGCCCTACGACTATTATGTAAACATGATTTCATGATAAAAGTATTCATTTACGCTGGCAAAAATAATACTAATTTCCGAATTGGCGAAACAAAAATACTTTTTTTTCTGCTTTTGATATTTTTTTCTGTCGTGTATTGGCACAATTCAATTTTTATTGGTATTTTTGCATTGATAAATACCATTGTTTTTTACGGAAAGAAATACAAAAACACGGGTACGAACTTAGTTATCGGATACGCACATGACCACAGATAAAATCAGAATCAAGGATATTGCAAGGCTTTCCGGAGTTTCAATAGGAACAGTAGACAGAGTACTGCATAATCGTCCGAATGTTTCAAAGGAGTCAAGAGCAAAAGTTGAAAAGACACTCAAGGAGATAAACTACAAGCCCAATATGTACGCAAGTGCATTGGCACACAACAAAAAATACAACTTTATTTGTCTGATACCAAGACATGAGTCGGAAACATATTGGGAGGAGATCGAGGAAGGGGCCATGGCCGCATGCGAAAGAAGAAGCGACTTCCATATTAAGGTCACTATGATGTATTACAGACGCTTCCATCAGAACACTTTCACAGACATGACAAAAAAATGTCTTGAGGAAAAACCGGACGGAGTCATTATTGTTCCCTCCGAACATGATATAACAAAGGCATTCACAGATAAGTTGCATGAGAAAAACATTCCATTTATTCTATTAGACTCATATATTCCGGACCTCAATCCTTTGTCTTTCTACGGACAGGATTCTTTCAGAAGCGGCTATTTTGCAGGAAGAATGCTCATGCTTATCGCCGGAAAAGACAAGGAGGTTACGATAATGAAACAAATGAAAAACGGGAATGTGGCAAGCAAACAGCAGGAAGACCGCGAAAAAGGCTTTTTGAATTATATGAGCAACTTTTTTCCAAACATCAGAATATCGGAAGTGGACCTGCCCTTGGATACAGACCCTTCGGAATACGAAAATATCCTTGATTCCTTTTTCAGCACACATAAGGATGTAAGCAATTGCATAACATTCAACTCCCATGCCTACATCTTAGGCGAATATTTTCAGAAAAAGAATATAAACAACGTGAAGATCATGGGATATGACATGGTCAGGAAAAATGCAGAATGCGTTAAAAACGGCACCATATCGTTCCTCATAGCACAACACGCATACATGCAAGGATATTCATGTATCGAGACGCTGTTTGAATCCATTGTGCTGAAAATGAAAGTAAACACGGTAAATTATATGCCTATAGAGTTTCTCACACAAGAAAACATCCAATTCTATAGACGGGCACAATTATAGCACCGCGTGTCACAAACTGTATGATAATAAAAAAACATATTACCTAAAAAACAAATTTATATGGAACAGACATTCATCAAGATTAATCCCGCAGACTCTGTTGTAGTATGCCTGCAACCGATTTCAAAAGGTACGGTTATTGAAGTAGACGGTAAAGAAATCACAGTAAGCCAAGACACACCGGATGGCCATAAAATACTGATTGCAGACACCCCGCAAGGCAACGACATCATAAAATACGGCTATCCTATAGGACATGCATGCAAGGATTTGAAGGCAGGCGAATGGGTCAATGAGAACAACCTGAAAACCAACCTTTCCGGAACATTGGAATACTCATACAATCCTGTGGAGAGCAAACTCGGCATACCGTTTGAGAACCGCACTTTCAAAGGATATGCACGTAAGAACGGAGAGGTTGGCACGCGCAACGAAATATGGATAGTACCTACCGTGGGATGCGTAAACGGTATTGCAGAGCGTCTTGCCGAACAGTTGCGCAAGGAGACAGGTTGCGAAAACGTAGACAGCATCTGGGCATGGCACCATAATTTCGGATGCTCACAGCTCAGCGGCGACCATGAGAACACACGTAAGGTTCTCCGCGACATTACGCTCCATCCCAACGCCGGAGGTGTGTTGGTGTTAGGTCTCGGATGTGAGAACAACCAGCCCGACGAGTTCGAGAAGCTTCTTGGTGATTATGACCATGACCGCATAAAATTCCTCGTCACACAAAAAGTGGATGGCGATGAGGTTGAGGCCGGCATGGAAATATTGCGCAGTCTATACGAACAGGCAGGAAAAGACGAACGCACGGAAGTTCCCGTAAGCAAATTGCGCGTCGGTTTGAAATGTGGCGGAAGCGACGGGTTCAGCGGCATCACAGCCAATCCTCTTGTCGGTGAGTTCTCAGACTGGCTTGTAGCCCAAGGCGGCACATCAATATTGACGGAAGTCCCTGAAATGTTCGGAGCGGAGACAATACTGATGAACAGATGTGTGAACGAGACACTCTACAACAAGACTGTAAGCATGATAAACAATTTCAAGGAATATTTCCTTAGCCATGGCGAACCGGTCGGTGAAAATCCTTCACCGGGCAACAAAGCCGGAGGTATCTCTACCCTTGAGGACAAGGCTCTCGGATGCACACAAAAATGCGGCCGTGCCGCAGTAAGCGGTGTTCTTGAATATGGCGACCGTCTCGAGACAAACGGGCTCAACCTGCTTTCCGCTCCGGGCAACGACCTCGTGGCCGCAACAGCCCTTGCATCAGCAGGATGCCAGATCGTGTTGTTCACCACAGGGCGCGGAACCCCGTTCGGCACTTTCGTACCTACAATGAAGATTTCCACAAATCCCACCCTTGCCGCACGCAAGCCGAATTGGATTGACTTCAACGCGGGACAGCTCATTGAGAACAAGACGATGAATGAACTTGTGCCTGAGTTTATCGATAAGATCATTGCGGTGGCAAGCGGAGAACCGGCAAGGAACGAAGAAAACGGATACCGTGAGATTTCTATCTTCAAAAACGGAGTTACATTATAACACAATAATATAAAGAATAGCGATGAATCATAAAAAAGGCCTGTTGGCTTTAAGTCCGTTGATAATCTTTGTCACATTTTATCTTGTGACTTCGATAATCGCAGGCGACTTCTATAAAGTGCCTATAACCGTTGCCTTTATGACTTCATCCATATTTGCGGTAATAGTCAGCGGAAATGTTCCGCTGACTAAACGTATAGACATATTCAGCCGTGGCGCAGGCGCTTCCAAGATAATGCTCATGATATGGATATTCGTGTTGGCAGGTGCCTTTGCCAACACGGCAAAGATGACGGGAAGCATCGACGCGACAGTAAACCTCACACTCAGCATGTTGCCGGCAAGCATGCTTCTTCCCGGTCTGTTTATTGCCGCCTGCTTCGTGTCAATAAGTGTAGGAACAAGCGTTGGAACAATCATTGCCCTGGCTCCTATAGCGGCGGGGATAGCACATTCAACCGGAAGCTCCGTCCCGCTTCTGACAGCAGTGGTGGTCGGAGGCTCACTCTTCGGCGACAATCTCTCGTTCATCTCCGACACAACCATTGCCGCAACATCCACACAGGGATGCAGACAGAGCGACAAGTTTTATGTAAACTCCCACATTGCATTTCCGGCAGTTGTGATAATACTCATAATCTATATCATAAACGGCCGCGACATGACCGCGCCTGCCGGTATTCCGGATGTGGAATATATCAAAATCATACCATACCTCATCGTATTGGCGACAGCCGTTTCCGGTATAAATGTAACGGTAATACTTACTGTGGGAATACTTCTTTCAGGAATCATCGGAATGTTCTGCGGTGCTTTTGATTTCTGGGGATGGCTCAATGCGATGGGCAACGGAATCAGCGGAATGGGCGAACTCATCGTCATCACGATGATGGCAAGCGGAATGCTCGAACTTATTAAGGCAAACGGAGGAATCGACTACATCATCAGCGGTATGACACGCAAGATAAAGAGCAAGCGTGAGGCGGAACTGAGCATCGCTGCACTCGTGTCTGTAGTGAACATCTGCACCGCAAACAACACCGTTGCCATAATAACCATCGGAGGCATTGCCAGACAAATAGGCGACAGATTCAAATTAGACAGCCGCAAATGTGCATCCATACTTGACACCATGTCATGCTGCATACAGGGTGTCATACCATACGGAGCGCAACTGCTTATGGCCGCCGGACTGGTCGGAATATCACCAGTAAGCATCGTGCCATACCTTTATTATCCATTTACCATCGGAGCAATGACTGTTATTGCAATCATATTCAGGTATCCGAAAAAATTCAGTTAAGACCGGTCTCAGGAATTAAGAGCGTTTGTTTCACACCGTAAATAAATCAATATGGACATCATTCAAAGAAACCTTTTCCGCTTGCTGAGAAGCGGCACATTCGGTGACAACTCGAAGATAGAACCCATGTCTGAATGGAAATGGAACTGTCTATACGGAATATCAGTGGCTCATGGTGTGTCGGCATTGGTCTATGACGGTATATGGAAACGGAAGAACGAGTTTTTCATAAACTTTTCCGACTGTTTAAGATCCAAATGGGAAAAACACGTATCAGACATTGAACAACACAACATACACGCCACCGCCACCGTGGCCGCGCTTGTTGACGAAATGAATAAAGAACAGTTCCGTCCGATACTGCTCAAAGGAATACCGTTCGCCTCCATATACGACAATCCGCTTCACCGCCAGTCATCAGACACTGATATATATTTCCCTTATATGCCACAGGCGAAAAAGGCTGCCGTTTGGGCAAAGAACAAAGGCATGAATATAGACGAAAGCACGAAACACAGCCTTAAATACATTTACGACGGCATATTAATAGACCACAAGAAATATATGCAACGGCTCACCAACCCTATGTTGAACAGAAAGCTTCAGCAGATTATCAACTCCGAGATAAGATGCTGCGACTCCGCATACGTGAGACTAAACGGTGTGAAAACCGAAGTACCTCCTCCCACCCTCAATCTTCTTCTCATGCTTGTGCGCACGGCACGTTATATATTAAGCAACGGGGCAAGTCTTAAACAGATTGCCGATCTTGGAATGTTTCTCAGAAAAGTCGGCGACAAGGTGGATTATGTAAAATTAGACAAATGGATTTCCAGTCTGTCTCTCGGGCAAATGGCATCACTTGAAGGACATTTGCTCATAGAACTTTTAATGTTTACCGAAGACGAGATTCCGTTCATACACCATAAAAAGGACAACAGCATTGACAACATGCTCGACAACATATTGCTTATGAGGGGAACACAGTCTGTTGACTGGCATTTCTCGCAGGGCAAGAACATTTTCATAAGCAACAGCAATTCCGGTGCGATGATGTGGCATATACGCCATAGCGGAAAACTGTTCCGTTTCTACCCTTCGGAGACCATGACCAATTTCTTCTCATCGTTTGCAAACTCTCTTTCACATATAGAAGAATAAAACCGGCTTCTCTTCCGGTTCCTACATCCTTATCTTATGCGGTCTAATCCTCTACAGAACATACATTTTCCGCTGTCGCTGCATGTCGTACACTTCCACACCACCTTATCCGGCTCACGGTTGTAAGTGTCGCCTCTATCGCCAGTGCCCCGTACCTTTTCCTGTAAAGGACACATAGTCGCCATTAGCAATAAACACTGAACTTCGCATGCACATTCACGCACTGCAACCATCTCTATATACACCGTGCTCAAGCCATGTCTTATCCACTGTTGCGTTTGCGCGCATGCAAGAGAGCTTATCATCTGCCATAAATGCCAGCCGACAACAACCGTCTTCCTGATAAAACCTTCATTGTTTACTTATTTATAATGATACTGCAAATATACTGATAAAATCATATCCTAAAAGCCCCTAAAAAAAGCGTAGCGAACACCATTGCGGTCTATTCGTTACGCTTCTTATTTTATAAATACATTGGCTGTTTATCCTCTCTTACTTCAATCCGCGACCAACAAGCATGGCTTCCGGATTCGGCTCTGCACCACGGAACGTGCGATAAAGCACCATAGGCTCCTCTGTGCCACCCTTTTCCAACAATGTGCGGAATGCACGGGCCGTTGTCGGGTTGAAAAGACCGGTAGTCTTGAAAGCCTGGAAAGCATCCTTATCCAACACTTCTGCCCAAAGATAGCTGTAGTATCCTGCACTGTAGCCACCAGACCAGATGTGGTTGAAGTAGGTTGTGCGATAGCGCGGAGCTATTTCCGGTATCAATCCTATCTTATCCATCATGGTCTTCTCGAATGCCACAGGGTCGATGCCGTCCGCACTCTTAAGGTCATGCCAATTCATATCAAGGATAGCGGCAGCCGCAAGCTCGGTGGTCATGAAACCTTGATTGAAAGTAGATGTAGCTTGGATTTTCTCTATCAATTCCGTAGGAATCACCTCACCCGTCTTGTAATGTTTTGCGTACATAGCAAGCACTTCCGGCTCAACGGCCCAGTTTTCCATTATCTGCGACGGCAATTCAACGAAGTCGCGCGCCACATTTGTTCCGCTGACAGTCTTATAATTTGCCTTTGCCAACAGTCCGTGCAATCCATGTCCAAACTCGTGGAACAAAGTCTGCACCTCATCTATCGTCAAGAGCGACGGCTCTGTAGCGGTAGGTTTCGTAAAGTTAGCGATGTTGATTACCACCGGGCGCACATCATTTCCGTCCTTGTCAATGCTCTGCTCACGGAAGTTTGTCATCCATGCTCCACCGCGCTTTGAGGCACGGGGATAGTAATCAGTATAGAAAATACCTATCAAAGAACTGTCGGCGTCTGTAACACGGAAACATTCTGCCTCGGGGTTAAAGAGCGGCATGCCTTCGAGCTTTTCAAAATTCAAGCCATACAGTTTGTGGGCAACGGCAAACGCACCGGCGCGAACATTCTCCATCTTGAAATAAGGCTTGATTTCATCTTCATTCATGGCATACTTCTCCTTACGGAGTTTCTGTGCATAATAATCCCAGTCCCACGGCTCGATTTTCACGCCCTTACCTTCGCGGTCGGCGATAGCCTGCATTTCTGCAAGTTCCTTTTTAGCCTTTTTATTTCCGGCGTTAAAGATGCCCAACAGGAAACTGTTCACCACATCAGACTTCTTAGCCATTGTATCGTCGAGGATAAAATCGGCAGGAGTTTCAAAACCAAGCAGATTGGCCTTCTCTATTCTCAGCTTTACGATGTTGAGAACAATTTTCTTGTTGTCGTTTTCATTGCCGTTGTTTCCGCGGCTGATGTATGCCTTGTAAACCTGCTCGCGAAGATCGCGGCGGTCGCTGTTCTGCAAGAACGGGATGCGGCTTGGATTCTGCAAACCGATAACCCACTTGCCTTCCATACCATTGGCCTTTGCCAACTCGGCAGCCGCAGCGCGTACACTTTCAGGCAAACCGGCGAGATCTTCTTCTTTTTCGAGCACGAGCTTATATGCGTTTGTTTCCGCCAACAGATTCTTACCGAACTGCTGCTGCAACACAGAAAGCTTTGAATTGATTTCGCGCAAACGAGCCTGTTTGTCGGCAGGCAGAGCAATACCGTTGCGCACGAATGTCTTATATACGCGGTCGAGCAACATGAGCTGTTCGGCGGTATAGCCCTTTCCGTCCTTTGCATCGTAAACGGCCTTCACACGTTCAAACAGCTTGGCATCCATATAGATGTTGTCATTGTGCTCGCTCACCAAAGGCAGCACAGTCTCCATTACCTTATCAAGCTCATCACTGCCATCGCTTTCGGTGATGTTGAAGAACACCATTGAAACCTTGTCAAGCAGCTTGCCCGAGGCGTCCATCGCAGCCAGAGTGTTTTCAAAAGTCGGAGCTTCCGGATTGTCAACGATAGCTTTGATTTCAGCCTTTTGTTGTTTTATACCTTCTTCAAAAGCAGGAAGATAGTCTGTCACCTGAATTTGTTCAAACGGGGGAACACCTTCGGGGGTGGTCCACTCCTCGAGAAACGGATTCTTCCGATCTGTCTGTGTACATGCCAGCATCATCATCGCAGCAGCAATAGTTAAAAATGTTTTTTTCATTAGATGTAAAATATTATATATAATCCCCACAACACTATAAATTGAAACTTTCCATACGTGCCAAAGACGTTTTTCCTTGCTTTGGATTTTTCCATGTCTGAAGACTCACCCAACTTAGTGTTGCAATAAAATTAGGCGAATCCCAAACAGGATTGGTAAAGGTACGGATAAAAATTGAGAAAGCCAATCCTTTTGGAAGAATATCTTCAATCATAGGGTAAATTGAAGCCCTTTTGACCCAAACAACAGGCTCTACCTTGGGACTGAGCTGCAAATTGCACGGCTGGCAATACAGCGAAAGACTTAGTTCTTTACCCCCCCAAAAAAACTACTACAAAAAGCCACCAACAGGCAATATAACAGCACGCAATGCGTTTTATTCATATAAGAACATCCATAAACCCGATGAACAAAAACATACTAATCGGTGCAGCCCTGACACTGCTCACCGCCTCGCCGACATGTTCCGACATGGCTCATGCAATAGATAAAGTGATTGAACGTCCGGCATTCACGGCCAAAAACACAGACGTGATAGAAATAAGCCGTATTGTAATGAGCGATACAGCAACTGTGTTACACATGTATGCCAGATACAGACCAAAATACTGGATAAGAATTTCCAAGGAATCAGTACTTATAGACAACAACGGACGCAAATATGCATTGCGTGCCGGAGATGGTATCATACCCGGTAAAAAATTATATATGCCGGAAAGCGGTGAGACCGTGTTCAAGCTTATCTTCGACCCTATAGACCCCAAAGCACAAACTGTATGTTTCAGCGAAGAAGACGAAGACGGATACAGTATCTGCAATATAAGTACAGATTGCCATAAGAAGAATAAAGCACCAAGGCTACCGGAAGGCGTGGCAATACACAAAGTTGACAAGAAAAACGCTCTGCCCACACCAGCGGTAACATTCGGGACTGCCACCGTGAAAGGCCTTTTACTCGATTTCTGCCCCAGGCACTCCAAACGGATTCTGAGACACAACAAATTCGGAGCATACACTACCGTAAACCGAATGCCGGAACAGATTGCCATAAATCCCGATGGAACTTTTCATTTCTCAATACCCGTTGTCGGGACTACTGCCTTAAACCTTTACCTGCCGCTAATAGCCAAAGGAGTAAAAGTGTTCGTAGAACCTGGAAAGACAACAGAAGTATGCATAAACACTCGCGAGTATAGCCGCAGGGCATCCCAGTACCACAAAGACGACAAACCATACGGCCTGCCGCTATATGTAAAAGGCCCGTTGGCAACAGTTGCACAGGAACTGGCACAGTATTATGATGCAATGCACTCAAAAGCAAAACCGGAACTAAAGGTCGGAATGACACCCACGAAATACAAGTCTCTATTAATGAAAGCGAGAGACGAGGTAAAAAACAACATTCAGCATCTGCCTATAAGCCGGGCCACAAGCGAACTAATTTCCCTCGAAACAGATCTTAAGATAATTGATGCCTTGAATGACATTCACCGGAAACTCGCGTATGAAATGCTCGATGCAGAAAAAATCACAGACAAACAGCTTGACACATACGCAGACTCTTTGGAAAAGACTTTACCGGCAGATTTCATTCCACGCGAGATTGTGCCACAGCTAAACTCTACCCTCACGCCTCTTTCACTATACGAAATTTTCGGAAAAATACATAATACAGAAGCAACATCGCTGCTCGGCACCAAAAGTGGTCCCTATTTCATCAATACAGATGCAAAAAAACTGTATTTCAGCATAACAAGCGACTTTAAACCCCTGGACGATGAGCAAAAATCCCGTATGGCAGCATTGCCAGAGGCACACAGGATGATGATAGAACTGGCAAACAACAACCTGTTAAAATCATTTGAGGAAAAGAGAAAAAAGAAAGGCTACCACATACGCGAGACTCCAGCCGTGACAGACAGTCTGACATTCGACAGCATAGCCGCTCGATACAGTGGCAAGATTGTCATCATTGACGTATGGGAAACATGGTGCGGCCCGTGCCGTATAGCCCATGAGAAAATGGCACCAATGAAAAAAGAATATGACAGCAAGGATGTGGTGTTCGTCTATATATCGAGTGAATCATCGCAGGAAAGCTTGTGGAAATATATGATTTCCGATATCCCCGGCGAGCATTACCGCCTAAACGCCGCACAAAAAGACATTATCGGCAAGCGTTTTAAAATCACAGGTGTGCCTACATACATAATTCTCAACCGCTCAGGAAAGGTTACTTACAGGCAGACCGGTTATCCCGGTACAGACAAAATAAAGAAAGAGATAGACCGGTATCTATAACTGCCCTGCCATATATAAAACAATACGCAAGATATCTTTTCATTACCTTGCGGATTGTTTTGGCTCACCCGACAAACCTAAGGGTTCATATATGTCATGTTGTATAATCGGTGATCCGGATTAATCGGCATTGCTTTACCGGTTGATTCATGAATTTATCTCCAATTATTCTTAACCTTTATTCTAAATATTTGTTAAGACAATCCGCATTAAAAGCCTTAATGTGTAATAAAAAATCACGCAGATGGTTTTATTGCTTTTTATAGATTTTCCAAAATTCGTAACCAATTGACATACAACACGTTAGACACAGACAAAAAGTATGCCAAAATGAATGGCATGTTCACGCTTGATAAACATGCCATTCACGGCCGATGAATATGCCATTCATTGAGCATGAACATGCCATTCATCGGAAGAGGATTTTACATCCATTGAGCATGTAAATATATTTCAAAATTTTAAGAACACAGCGGCTTTTTTGATAAATTAACAGCACATAATTTATAAATTCAATATTTTCCATTCCGTATGAAGATCGTGGCCTACCTTGATGAGCCAGAAGAAGCCTATCCTTTCTCTCCCCAAAGGGAAATGGCTCCTTCTCCTTTGAGGAGGGAAAAGAGGGGGCTCATCCTCCAGTAGGGACGTGCCTTTGGCACGTGTCAGGCGGCAAACAACCACACACCCTATTCATTATAAACACCATATACATCGCAAAGCGACGCCTCATATCCGGAGAAGAAGAAGCCCCCGACTCAACAAAGGGGAGGAAAGGAAGATATAGAGTAACATCCAGAGTCTGCGATGTGGATAATTCATATCTTTATTTTATTGGAGGATGTTTCCACACCTGACACGTGCCAAAGGCACGTCCCTACATTGTGGATGAAAAAACAAAAGGAAGATTTCGTTAAGCCAAATGATTCTGAGACAGCGGATTTACGTGTCAGCCAATTGTCGGACTGACCCATTGTTTTTCTTAAACCATAAACAATCTGATATAAAAACGACACTGTTTTATATAAAAAAGAATAGGAACCTATCTTCACAGACAAGTTCCTAGAAGGAAAATGATAAATATAGATTAAAATTACTAGTTGTCCGATGCAAAGGTATGAAATATATTTCAACCGCCAAAACTTTTCGATACTTTTTTATGCGATTTTTGCATTTTAAGCCAAAATATCTCCATTTAATCCAACTTTTCAATTGTTTAATCCTATTTTACACACCTGAATAGTGGTTTTAAATTCCATTTATACACGTTTTTCTCATTTTAAACCTGTATATTTCCATTTAGTCCAAATTAAAATCTCTTAAGTTCATTATATATACGCTGAACAGGCAACCCCATCACATTATAATAACTCCCTTCAAGCTTTGTCACACCAATATATCCAATCCATTCCTGTATGCCGTAAGCCCCGGCCTTATCCAACGGGTGATAGTTATTCACATAATATGAAATTTCCTCATCCGATATATCACGGAACGTCACATCTGTAGTTACGGAAAAAGCCGTCTGTCTGTCAATTCCTGTTATACACACTCCTGTTATGACCTGATGGGTGCAGCCGCGAAGTTCTGAAAGCATCGCAACAGCCTCCGCATCATCCACAGGTTTTCCCAATACCCTGTCTCCATGTATCACAACCGTGTCGGCTGTGATAACGATTTCACCGGCAGACATTGTTCCTTTATATGCCACGGCTTTCTCACGGGCAATGTACAATGCCACTTCCGATGCTGGAAGATTGTCGGGATAAGCCTCGTCAATATCAGGAAGGACACGCACCTCAAATTCAATGCCAAGTCCTCCCAACAGTTCTCTCCTACGCGGAGAATTACTCGCAAGTATTATCTTCTTGCTTTTTAGATCATCAAGCATGATGTTATAATTAATAATATATAATCCTTATATACATATATAATAATGTATATAAGGCTGAAAAACGTATCACCACCCGAAAGCCTTTTCCGAACTTAACCATTTGCCCTGGGCACGCAACACCTGTTCTATGACATCACGAGCGCACCCGTCACCGCCATTCAGATGGCTCACATATATGCTCGCATCCTTTATATCTGAACATGCATCGGCCGGACATACCGGGCATCCGCACGCACGCATCACTTCATAATCGGGAATGTCGTCACCCATGTACATCACCTCGTCTCCGGAATACCCGTTAGCCGCAATAAACTCATTATACTTGACAATCTTCACTGCACATCCCATAAACACATCCTTCACTCCAAGATTCTCATATCTTAAACGCACGCTGCGTGTTGTTCCGCCAGTGAGGATGGCGATATGGAGCCCCATCTTCATGGCAAGCTGTATTGCATACCCGTCCTTTATGTTCACCGTGCGCATGGGTTCCCCATCGGGATGCAGGCTTATGGTCTGTCTGCTCAGCACACCGTCCACATCAAAAACAATCGCACGTATTTTTGCCAGATTGTAATTTATCATATATGAAATTCAAAAAACATTATTTCTTCTTTATACTTCTCTTGTGTATGCTCAGGCTCATCCTGTCGTAGATATCCTTAAAAAGCGGATTGTCACGAAGCATCAGACCATGACTGCGCATCACATTCTCGTCATACCTCACAGCAGGGCCTGTCTGGGCATCGGCAGGAGACATGTCGTGTACTTTCCCCGCTGTCTCGTCGATAAGTGAAAGCATCACATCGAAAGGCACCCCCTGTCTTGCAAGAATATCCGAAGCTATTGTATAGCAGTGGTTTACAAAATTTGAAGCGAATACAGCCGCAAGATGCAGATGCTTGCGCTGTTCGGAAGAAAGCATCACAACCTTCTCTGACAAAGATGACGCCAGTTCGGTCGCCGCATTGCGTGTCAGCTCATCGTTGCCCTCTATAAAGAACGGTATGCGGCTGAAATCAGCCTCACGCTCAAGAGAAAATGTCTGCATGGGATAAAACACGCCATAATGAAGTGCCATGCCTTTGAATATGTCCATAGGGACACTTCCCGCCGTATGCAGGAAGATCTTCCGTTCACGCCCACGACACGCCAAAGGAATGATATCCGCAAGTACAGAATCTTTCAGGGCAACGATGTACACATCCGCATTCGTGCTTAAAGAAGATATATCGGTAGTGGGAGCTCCGCCGGCAACGGCCGCCACCCGTAGGGCCGATTCCATTGTGCGGCTGTAAACCTGAACTATATCATGTCCGGCCCCAAGCAAAGCCCGGCCCACATTCATGGCAAGTTTTCCGGCACCTATCAATACAATTTTCATAAGCCTACCATTTATTTATATGCACATTCTCCCATTTCAGATTATCCTCATCCTGAGGCTTGCGCGCCCCGCCCTTACGGCCCAATGCCAACACACACAATACATTCATGTCGTCAGGTATGCCAAGAATACCACGCACGACGTCTTCCGACGATGTCTCGCCAAGCACGCGTCCGCGAATCTGTATCCAGCAGGTGCCATACCCCAACTCTTCCGCCTGATACTGCATCGACACCGCGGCAATGGCACCGTCTTCAATCCAGCAGTCGTTCAATGCCGCATTGCCCAGAACCACAATGGCAAGAGGGGCGTCTTTAAGAAAGTGCGACCCGGCATCCTTTGCATCCGAGAGTTTCTCTATATCCGTCTTGTCATCTACAACTATAAACTGCCAGGCACGCTGCGCCTTGGATGTAGGTGACAATAAGGCGGCCCTGAGAATAAGTTTCAAATCTTCCGCATCCACTTCTTCGGATGCGTACTTACGATGACTGCGACGCAAAAGCGCCAAATCCTTGAAATCTGTCATGTATTATCTTAAAATTTTAGTTTGTTATATTTTAAACTCCGTTTTTGAATTATCCTGTCATGCATAAGAAACAAAAACAAGACTTTATACAGCAACTCCGGCACCCAACCGACAAGAACACCTTTCACGGAACATCATGCCGCAACGGCTGTATCCGGCCATTGTATATCATTTCAAAATGCAAACTTACGAATATTTTCCGAGCAACGGACAAGCATAATAAAAAAGACGCCTTTTTTTAATCTATTATTGAAAAGTTTTCTGTAATTTTGCATCTTGATTACAAATATAACAATTTAGCTGAATTGATAGAGAAACATATTGTATTGGAAGACATTGCTCCTGTAATGCTTTATGGGGCAGGTAACGCACACCTTCAGATGATAAAGTCTCTTTATCCTAAATTACGCATCGTTGCCCGCGACAATGTCATAAGGGTTTTAGGCAATGAGGAACAGATGTGCGCCTTTGAGGATAATATAGAAACGATGCGCCGGCATGTATTGAAGTTCAACTCCTTAAATGCCGAGGATATTCTCAACATTGTAAAAGGGCACAAGGGTGTTGAAGACATACCGGAAGGCGTTCTGGTCTACAATGTGAACGGACGCCCGGTAAAGGCTAAAAGCGAGAAACAACAGGATTTTATAAACGCCTTCAACAGCTACGACATGGTTTTCGCCGTAGGGCCGGCCGGAACGGGAAAGACATACCTTGCGATTGCGCTGGCTGTCAAGGCGTTGAAAGAAAAACAGATAAAGAAAATCATACTGAGCAGACCGGCTGTGGAAGCAGGAGAGAAACTCGGGTTTCTTCCCGGTGACATGAAAGAAAAAATCGACCCGTATTTACAGCCTCTGTACGATTCTCTCGAAGATATGATTCCGGCAGTAAAACTGCAGGAAATGACGGAAAAAAAGATTATACAGATTGCTCCCCTTGCATTCATGCGCGGACGCACCCTCAGCGATGCGGCTATCATTCTCGACGAAGCACAAAACACCACACCTGCGCAACTCAGAATGTTCCTTACAAGAATGGGATGGAACTCAAAGATGATTATAACCGGTGACATGACACAGATAGACCTTCCTCCAAAACAGAAAAGTGGACTCAAAGACGCACTGGAAGTGCTACAAGGCATTGAGGGCATAGGCATTGTCGAACTTGACCAAAAGGATATCGTACGCCACAAACTTGTGACACGCATTGTAAAAGCATATCAAAAGCACGATAAACTGAAAGAGGAGACAGACGCCAATATGTCTGACAAATAAAATGACACATCGGTAATACAAAAATCCAAATAAAACATATATAACAATGAAAGCATTAACAAGAACAGATTTCAACTTTACAGGACAGAAAGATGTCTATCACGGTAAGGTACGCGACGTTTACAACATCAATGACGACCTGATGGTCATGGTAGCAACCGACAGAATCTCAGCTTTCGACGTTATTCTGCCGAAAGGTATTCCGTTTAAGGGACAGGTGCTGAACCAGATTGCAGCGAAGTTCCTGGATGCGACGGCAGACATCTGCCCGAACTGGAAGCTTGCCACTCCGGACCCGATGGTGACAGTAGGCCTTAAATGCGAGGGATTCCGGGTAGAGATGATTATACGCTCCATACTCACCGGCTCGGCATGGAGAGAATACAAAAACGGATGCCGCGAGATTTGCGGTGTAAAACTTCCTGAAGGCATGAAGGAAAACGAGCGTTTTCCCGAACCGATAATAACTCCTACAACAAAGGCAGACGAAGGACACGACATGAATATATCGCGTGAAGAAATAATAAATCAAGGCATCGTTTCTGCCGAAGATTATGCCATAATGGAGGACTACACAAGAAAACTATTTAACAGAGGACAGGAAATAGCCGCAAGACAAGGACTTATACTTGTCGACACAAAATATGAATTTGGAAAGAGGGACGGTAAGATTTTCCTCATAGACGAGATACATACCCCAGACTCAAGCCGCTATTTCTACGCAGAAGGATATGAAGAGAAACTGGAGAAGGGCGAACCACAGCGCCAGCTTTCAAAAGAGTTTGTACGCCAATGGCTCATTGAGCATGAATTTATGAACGAGCCCGGACAGACAATGCCGGAAATAACCGATGAATATGCAGAAAGCGTCAGCGAACGCTATATAGAACTGTATGAGCACATCACCGGAGAGAAGTTCGACAAGGCAGGCGAAAACAGCGACATTGCCGGACGCATAGAGAAGAATGTCGAGACATATCTCAGCACAAGAGCATAAATAATGGATATAGAATATCTCGGGATGCTCTTACCGTAGCATTCCGGGATTATTAGAGAAAGAATGTACGAGCAGGAAAAAATAAAGCCTTACAACCATCATGAAGGCAAGGGACGACAAGTGGAAAAGATGTTTGACAACATCGCGCCATCTTACGACAAGCTGAACCATTGGCTGTCATGGAACATCGACAAAGGATGGAGACGAAAGGCGATAAAAAAACTTGCGACGGCAGATCCGAAAAGCATTCTTGATGTGGCGACCG
Source organism: Xylanibacter muris (assembly GCF_013166605.1). Classification (GTDB taxonomy): domain Bacteria; phylum Bacteroidota; class Bacteroidia; order Bacteroidales; family Bacteroidaceae; genus Prevotella; species Prevotella muris. The sequence continues at coordinate 372,705 of NZ_JABKKF010000002.1, read as the reverse complement.
GTACCGGAGACTTCGCCATAATGGCGGCAAAGAGCCTGCCCTGCGCAAAGGTGACAGGCTCGGACATATCGGAAGGAATGATGCGGTTCGGAGCAGAAAAAGCAACAAGGGAAAAACTTGACGACAGAATAAAATTTGTACGTGAAGACTGCATGAACCTCAGCTTCCCGGAAGAAACATTCGATGCAGTGACGGCAACATTCGGAATACGGAACTTTCCAGACCTTGACAAAGGACTGAAAGAGATGTGCCGCATACTCAAACCAGGCGGTCATCTTTGTGTGCTTGAACTTACGGAACCGGTAAGATTTCCTATGAGACAACTGTTCAGGATATATTCAAGAATAGTCCTTCCTTTCATAGGAAAGCTTATATCGAAGGATAACAGCGCATACACCTACCTTTCAGCCACAATTGAAGCCTTTCCGCAAGGTGAGACAATGATGGGCATACTAAAAAAAGCCGGATTTGTGAATACATCGTTCAAAAGACTCACATTGGGAATTTGCACGATGTACTGGGCGGAAAAGGGTAAATAAAAGTAATACAAGACACTTAATACATAACAAACTATGGACAAATACGGCTTGATTGGCTATCCGCTGGGACATTCTTTCTCAATAAGCTATTTCAATCAGAAATTTGCAGACGAAGGAATTGATGCCATATATGAGAACTTTGAGATTCCGACAATAAATCTCCTACATGAAATTATAGATTCCAATCCCAACCTAAAAGGCCTCAACGTCACTATTCCATATAAGGAAAAAGTGATTCCATACCTTGACTCGATAAGTCCGGAAGCAAGAGCCATAGGCGCCGTGAATGTAATCAAGATTATCCACGAGGGAAAGAATACCATATTGAAGGGATATAACTCTGATGTCATAGGTTTCACACAAAGCATTGAGCCTATGCTGGAAAAACATCACAAAAAGGCTCTTATACTTGGCACAGGAGGCTCGTCAAAGGCCATCTGCTTCGGATTGAAATCACTCGGCATAGAAACTGTATTTGTCAGCCGCTTTGAACGCCCCGGCACTATAAAATACAATGCCATAACACCTGAAATAATTAAAGAATACAACGTAGTCATAAACTGTACCCCATGCGGCATGTATCCGAATGTTGACGAATGCCCGCAACTGCCATATTCGGCAATGGACAGCCACAACATCTTATATGACCTCATTTATAATCCAGACAAGACACTATTCATGGAGAAAGGAGAAAGATACGGGGCAAACGTTAAAAACGGTCTCGAGATGCTGCTCCTGCAAGCATTTGCAAGCTGGGAATTCTGGAACGGGAAAGACAAATAAAACAAATATAATATATGGACAACAGCAATCGTTATATGATGCGTGGAGTGAGCGCAGCAAAGGAAGACGTTCATAACGCCATTAAAAACATCGACAAGGGACTATACCCGCAGGCATTCTGTAAAATCATCCCTGACATTTTGGGAGGCGACCCGGAATATTGCAATATCATGCATGCCGACGGAGCCGGAACGAAATCCTCTCTTGCATACATGTATTGGAAAGAGACAGGCGACCTGAGTATATGGAAAGGAATCGCACAGGATGCACTCATAATGAACACCGATGACCTTCTCTGTGTCGGAGCTGTAGACAACATTCTGGTATCAAGCACTATAGGAAGAAACAAAATGCTTGTACCGGGAGAAGTCATATCCGCAATAATAAACGGAACGGATGAGCTGCTTGCACGAATGAGGGAAATGGGCATAGGAATATTCGCCACAGGAGGAGAGACAGCAGACGTAGGCGACCTCGTACGTACAATAATTGTCGACTCTACAGTAACATGCAGAATGAAGCGTTCCGATGTGATAAACAACGCGAACATACGCCCGGGAGATGTCATCATAGGACTTTCCTCATCAGGACAGGCCACATACGAAGACGAATATAACGGAGGCATGGGTAGCAACGGACTCACAAGCGCACGCCATGACGTATTCGCAAAGTATCTTGCCGGCAAATATCCGGAAAGCTATGACCATGCCGTCCCGGAAGAACTTGTATACAGCGGAGACTATAAACTCACAGACAGCGTTGAGGGCGCGCCTGTAAACGCGGGAAAACTTGTTCTCTCGCCAACCAGGACGTACGCACCGGTAATAAAAAAGATACTCGACAAACTGCGTCCTGAGATTCACGGAATGGTGCATTGCACGGGAGGCGCACAGACAAAGGTTCTCCATTTCGTCAGCGATAATTGCCGGGTAATAAAAGATAATATGTTCCCCGTTCCACCGCTATTCCGCGCCATCCACGACTGCTCACACACAGACTGGCGCGAAATGTATCAAGTATTCAACATGGGACACCGCATGGAAATATATGTCAATGAAGAAGCGGCCGCACAGATTATTGAAATCAGCAAGAGTTTCAATATTGACGCACAGGTAATCGGTCATATAGAGAATGGGGAAAAGAGCCTTCTTATCAAATCCGAATTTGGAGAATTTGAGTATTAAACAACAATATCTCCAGGATATTTCCGCAAAAATCAGACACATGAAACAGCTTATATAACGGCTACAGGTGACACACATGCGGAACATCATCAAAACAATGCCATAAAAACATGCAGGACACCAAATAACGGTGATATGCAAGACTGCGACGAGGCGGTTATATTTAAAACAGATAACAACAAATAATGGAAAATAACAACATATTACAGAAACTTGACGGCCTGGAGGCACGATTTGAGGAAGTATCCACACTTATTACCGACCCTAACGTGATTGCAGACCAGCAACGTTTTGTAAAACTGACCAAGGAATATAAAGACCTCGGTGAAATAATGGATGCCCGAAAACGGTATATCGCCTGCCTGAACAGTATAAGGGAAGCCAAGGACATTCTCGCAAATGAAGATGATGCGGAGATGAAGGAAATGGCACGCGAGGAACTTTCCGAAAACGAAAAGCTCCAGCCGCAACTGGAAGAGGAGATAAAAATAGCACTCATACCCAAAGACCCGGAAGATGCCAAAAACGTTCAGATGGAAATACGCGCCGGAACAGGTGGCGACGAGGCTGCGTTGTTTGCCGGTGACTTATTTAAGATGTACAAGAACTTCTGTGACTCAAAAGGTTGGCAACTGTCAATAACCAGCGTAAGCGAAGGTGCCGTAGGAGGCTTTAAGGAAATAGACTTTGCCATAAGCGGATCTGATGTTTACGGTATTTTAAAATATGAGTCAGGCGTTCACCGAGTACAACGTGTACCAGCCACAGAAACACAAGGACGCATGCATACATCTGCAGCGACAGTGGCCGTGCTGCCTGAAGCAGACAAGTTTGAAGTCCATGTCAACGAGGGGGAAATAAAATGGGATACCTTCCGCAGTTCAGGCGCCGGAGGACAGAATGTAAACAAAGTCGAATCCGGAGTACGTCTGCGTTATATGTGGAAAAACCCGAATACCGGTGAGACGGAGGAAATTCTGATAGAATGTACCGAAACACGCGACCAGCCTAAAAACAAGGAGCGTGCCCTTTCACGCCTATATACGTTTATTTACGACAAAGAGCACCAGAAATATATCGACGACATTGCAAGCCGAAGGAAAACCCTTGTATCAACAGGAGACAGAAGCGCAAAAATACGCACATATAACTTTCCTCAGGGACGTGTGACCGACCACCGCATAGGCTATACTACACACGACCTGCAAGGATTCCTTTCCGGTGACATACAGGGAGTGATTGACGCACTCACTGTGGCCGAAAATACGGAGAGAATGAAAGAAAACGAGCTGTAAAACATATAAAATTATCTTACAAGACAATGACAAGACAGGATTTGATAAACCAAATAAAGGAAAAACAATCTTTCCTTTGTATCGGTTTGGATACAGACATCAGGAAAATTCCCGAACATCTTTTAAAAGAAGATGATCCAATATTCGCTTTCAACAAAGCCATCATAGATGCCACGGCATCTTACTGCGTATCATACAAGCCCAATCTCGCCTTCTATGAAGCGGCAGGAATAAAAGGTATGATTTCATTTGAGAAAACGATACAATATCTCAATGACAATTATCCAATGCATTTCATAATAGCAGATGCAAAACGCGGAGACATCGGAAATACATCAGCAATGTATGCACGCACTTTCTTTGAGGAATATGCTCTTGATGCAATTACAGTGGCTCCATATATGGGTGAAGACAGCGTAACGCCTTTTCTCGGGTATGACGGCAAATGGGTCATACTGCTTGCCCTTACAAGCAATAAGGGAAGCCATGACTTCCAGCTTACAGAAGACAACACCGGACAACGCTTGTTTGAAAAAGTAATATTGAAGTCACAACAGTGGGGTAATCAGGAAAATATGATGTATGTTGTAGGCGCGACTCAGGGAGAGATGTTCAAAGACATACGTAATGTCGCTCCAAACCATTTCCTTTTAGTACCAGGAGTCGGAGCACAGGGAGGAAGCCTTCAGGAAGTATGTAAGTACGGAATGACTAAAGACTGTGGGCTGTTGGTCAATTCATCACGCGGAATCATCTATGCATCAAAAGGAAATGACTTCGCAGAAGCTGCCGCAAAAAACGCGAAAGCATTACAAGCAGAAATGGCTGCCGAACTGAACAAAATAAACATATAGCACCACCACACAAGTTCCGTAACGGATTCCGGAATATACTTATAATGAACAAAGCCGCATCAGGAAAACTGTCTGACATCAGTTCTGACGCGGCTTTATTCATAAAAAGATTATTGTCGTTTTCATTTCTTCATTCAATATCATACCTCCTACACCATTTTCATTAATTTTCCAGTAACCGCATATCCATACGACAAAGCACTAATCAAAAGTATAAACAAACACTATTAACAGAATTAAATACGAAAAAAAACATTTTCATTGTGCCTTATAAAAAAAATTGCTATATTTGCAAAATTAAATGAACAAAGCAACAAAGAATGGAATTTACAGCTAAACAAATTGCTGATTTTATCGGCGGTAAAGTGGAAGGTGATAATAACGCCACTGTCAATACCTTTGCTAAAATCGAAGAGGGGGCACACGGTGCCATATCATTTCTCTCAAATCCTAAATACACTCAATACATATATGAGACTGAATCATCTATTGTTTTGATAAATAACGATTTAAAATTAGAAAAACCGGTAAAGCCAACTCTTATCCGTGTCGAAAACGCATATGAAAGCGTAGCTAAACTACTTCAGTTATACGAATCTATAAAACCGAAAAAAACAGGAATACACCCTACCGCATATATTTCCGATTCTGCAAAAATTGCAGAGAATGTATATATAGGCGCTTTCGCATGCATAGGCGACAATGCCGTAATCGGCAATGGCTCACAGATATATCCACATACCGTAATCGGTGATAACGTCTCCATAGGCGAGAACTGTCTCTTATATCCCAATGTGACCATATATGAAAGCTGCCGTATCGGAAACAGAGTCACAATACATGCCGGAACAGTAATCGGAGCCGACGGATTCGGATTCGCACCGAATGCAGAAGGCTACGACAAGATTCCGCAGATCGGTATTGTAACCATAGAAGACAATGTAGAAATCGGTGCAAACACATGTATAGACCGCTCGACAATGGGAAGTACAATCATACGTAAAGGTGTCAAACTCGACAACCTGATTCAAGTTGCACACAATGTCGAAATAGGAGAAAATACAGTAATGTCAGCACAAGTGGGCATAGCCGGAAGCACTAAAGTGGGATCATGGTGTATGTTTGGCGGACAGGTCGGACTTGCCGGTCACATCCATATCGGAGACAAGACTTTCTTGGGCGCGCAAAGCGGTGTGCCTGGTAATATAAAAGGAAATCAGACACTTATAGGCACACCACCCATGGAACCTAAAGCATATTTCAAATCACAGGCCATATTCCGTAAATTACCTGAGCTTTACAAGCAGATAGACGAACTACAAAAAGAAATAAAAGAACTTAAAACCAAGAAATAACATTTATGATGAAACAGACAACTCTGAAAGGCAGTTTCTCACTCTGTGGAAAGGGTTTGCATACCGGCCTCAGTCTTACAGTGACATTTAATCCTTCTGCAGAAAATACCGGATACAAAATACAGCGCATAGACCTTGACGGAATGCCGATAATTGACGCTATCGCAGAAAATGTCATTGATACCCAACGCGGTACCGTTCTTGGGAAAGGTGAAGTAAGAGTATCTACTGTCGAGCACGGACTTGCAGCACTTTACGCCTTAGGTATCGACAACTGTATGATACAGGTGAACGGCCCGGAGTTTCCTATCTTGGACGGTAGCGCAATCAAATATGTCGAGAAAATAAATGAGATAGGCATTGAAGAGCAGAACGCTCCCAAAGACTGGTATGTCATAAGAAAAAAAATAGAGGTAAAAGACGAAGAAACAGGCTCTTGCATAACACTTCTTCCAGATGAGGAATTCAGTCTGACAGCAATGTGCTCATTCAATTCCAAGTTCATAAACAGCCAGTTTGCCACACTTGACAATATAAAAAACTTTTCCTCGGAAATAGCACCGGCACGTACATTTGTCTTCGTACGCGACATTGCCCCGCTGCTAAAGGCTAATCTTATCAAAGGCGGAGACCTTGACAATGCAATTGTCATGTATGAGAATGAAATTTCCCAGGAGCAGTTGGATAAATTGGCAGATATGCTGAAAGTCGCCCACAGGGATGCGACAAAATTGGGATACATACAGCATAAACCGCTTGTCTGGGAAAATGAATGCACACGCCATAAACTTCTCGATATAATAGGTGACATGGCCCTTATAGGAAAGCCTATCAAAGGCCGCATAATAGCGACACGTCCAGGCCATACAATAAACAATAAGTTTGCACGCCAGATGCGTAAGGAAATACGCAAACATGAAATACAAGCACCTATATATGACCCGAACGACGAACCCATAATGGACGTGAAACGCATACGCGAGCTGCTTCCGCACCGCTATCCCATGCAATTGGTCGACAAGGTAATATCACTTGGGGCGACAAGTATTGTAGGTGTGAAGAATGTAACAAGCAACGAACCTTTCTTCCAAGGACATTTCCCGCAAGAACCTGTAATGCCTGGCGTCCTTCAAATAGAGGCCATGGCACAATGTGGCGGACTGCTTGTACTTAACACTGTCGAAGAACCGGAGAAATGGTCTACCTATTTCATGCGGATAGACGATGTCAAATTCCGCCAGAAAGTAGTACCGGGAGACACGCTGCTGTTCAAAGTTGACTTATTGGCTCCTTTGCGCCATGGCATATCATCAATGAAAGGATATGTATTCGTTGGAGACCATATTGTGTCGGAAGCAACATTCACAGCACAGATAGTAAAGAACAAATAAGAAAGACAAGTATTTATAGAGACTCCAACAAAAAAAGAGTCTCTATAAATATAAATAATAACAAGAAACTTAATTTCATTACATAATATGAACCAAATAAGCCCAATGGCATTTGTCCACCCCGAAGCAAAATTAGGCAATAACAACATTATAGGCCCGTTCTGCTTCATAGATCGTAATGTTGTTATAGGAAACAATAACAATCTGATGAACAGTGTCACAATACACACAGGTGCACGTATTGGAGACAATAATGAATTTTTTCCAGGAGCAAGTATAAGTACCAAGCCACAGGACTTGAAATATAACGGTGAGGATACTCTGTGTGAAATAGGCAACAACAACAGCATACGCGAAAATGTTACAATAAGCAGGGGTACCGCCAGCAAAGGGACGACAAAAGTCGGAAGCAATTGTCTGCTTATGGAGAACATGCACGTTGCCCACGACTGCGTATTAGGCAACGGTCTTATAATCGGCAATTCGACAAAACTTGCAGGGGAAGTGACCATCGACGATTGCGCCATCATCAGCGGAAGCGTATTATGCCACCAATTCTGCAACATAGGCGGATACGTAATGATTCAGGGCGGATGCCGTTTCAGCCTTGACATCCCTCCATATATAACCGCAGGCAAGGAACCTACACGGTATTGCGGCCTCAACCTTGTGGGTCTGCGCCGCCGTGGTTTCAGCAATGAGACAATAGATATTATACACAACGCCTACAGAATCATTTATGCAAGCGGAATACTGAAAGAAGGACTGAAGGAGGCAAGAACCAAATATCCTGATTCAAAAGAAGTGGAATATATATGTTCTTTCTTTGAAAAGTCCAAACGTGGTGTTATCCGATAAAGAACCATACGGACAGCAAAACAAATAAACATGGCAGAAAGAGTGCTTATCGTAATCACCGGTCCTACTGCTGTAGGCAAGACAGACCTCTGCCTGGAAATTGCCGAAAGATATAATATTCCGATAATAAACGCAGATTCCCGACAAATTTACCGCAACTTAAAGATAGGCACTGCAGCACCAACCGAGGAACAGCAGAAAAGAATAAAGCACTATTTTGTAGGGACACTGGGACTAAATGACTACTATAATGCATCAATGTATGAGCAAGACGTTCTGGACCTTACAAACAGGCTTTTCCTTGCTCAGGAGAAAAAAGGAATAGAAAGACCCGTTTTGCTTCTTACCGGTGGCAGCATGATGTACATTGATGCCGTATGCAACGGCATCGATGATATTCCTACAATAAGAAATGATGTCAGGGACATGATAAAGGAGAAATTTGAAAGAGAAGGGCTTAGCCCTATTCTCGAAGAACTGAAGAGCCTTGACCCGGAATATTATGACTTTGTTGATAAAAACAATACACGCAGGGTAATACACGGATTGGAAATATGCATACAAACAGGCAAGACATACACATCTTTCCGAAAAAACGAGAAAAGACAAAGACCGTTCAAAGTTATAAAAATAGGTTTAAACCGTGAACGCGAGGAACTTTACAGACGAATAAACAACCGGGTAGATTCAATGATTGCCGAGGGGCTTGAACATGAAGCGCGTCAATTGACAGAATATCGTGACACCAATGCCCTGAACACTGTCGGCTACAAGGAAATGTTTGCATATTTTGACGGAACGTATTCATTAAATGAAGCGATAGAACGCATAAAAGGAAATACGCGAAGATATGCAAGAAAACAGTTGACATGGTATAAAAGAGACCAAAATATGCATTGGTTCAATCCTGATAATAAAGACGATATCTTGAATTATATATCTTTGTCATGAACAACGAAACAGCAAAAACAAGAAAAGGCATGGGGAACTTTTTTCATTTCTTCCTACAAAAAGTCAAAGGGCTCTGGTCATGGTACAAAGGGCTTTATAAAGGCAGACCATGGTATATAAAAATCCTATCAGGATTTATTTCTTTCATCATTTTATTCATATTATATCTTGGAGCTGTAGACATTAACTTCCTGTGGCTGTTCGGAAAGTCTCCGGGAATAAAAACCATCAAAAACCCTGTAACCAACCAAGCTTCTGAGATATACAGCGCAGACGGTATCCTAATTGGAAAATTCTTCAATGAAAACCGCACACCCGTCAAATACGAGGATGTGAATCCTGTATTTTGGAAAGCGCTTATCGATACTGAGGACGAGCGTTTCTATGACCACATCGGAGTTGATGTACAAGGTATATTTGCAGCCGGAAAGGACTACATCATTCATCACAATGCCCGTGGAGCGTCTACAATCACGCAACAACTTGTGAAAAATATTTTCAGAGCACGTACACAGTATTCCACCGGTCTTCTTGGTAAGATTCCTGGAGTGAAGATGCTTATAATGAAAACAAAGGAATGGATTACTGCGGTGAAGATAGAATATTTCTTCAATAAGAAAGAAATCCTCACGATGTATGCCAACACCGTCGACTTCGGTTCAAACGCCTTTGGCATTAAAACAGCATGCAAGACTTATTTCGGAACAACTCCAAAAGAACTCACAACAGACCAGGCGGCAATACTTGTCGGCATGCTTAAGGCGACAACATATTACAATCCACGCATAAATCCGGAAAACAGCCTGCGCCGCCGAAACACAGTACTTAACAACATGTTGGAAAAAGGCGATTTGGATAAAGTCGCATTCGACACGTTAAGACAAAAACCTATAAAACTTGACTACAGCGTAGAAAGCAACTATGACGGTCAGGCAACATATTTCCGTGAGGCCGTAGCCGATTATCTGAAAGACTGGTGTGAAGAAAACGGTTATGACCTGTACTCAAGCGGTCTGAAAATCTATACTACCATTGACACCCGTATGCAGAAATATGCGGAAGAGGCCGCACGCAAACAAATGAAAACGGTACAGGACAAATTCAACGGTCATTGGGGAAAAACGAATCCATGGCAAGACGAAAGACATCAGGAGATACCGGGATTCATAGAAGGAATCGCACAGAGACAGCCTTTCTATAAATATCTGCAACAGCGTTACGACAATAATACAGACTCCATAGAATACTATCTTAACAAACCTCACAAAGTCAAGGTCTTTGATTATAATAAAGGAAGTATCGAGTTGGAGATGAGTACAATGGACTCTATCAGATATATGGTCCGGTTTATGCATTGCGGATTTGTCGCCATGGAACCGAACACCGGCCATGTGAAAGCATGGGTAGGCGACGTTGACTTCGATTCTTGGAAGTACGATAAAGTTACGGCCATGCGACAACCAGGCTCAACCTTTAAGCTGTTTGTATACACAGAAGCAATGAACAAGGGTCTTACACCATGTGACAAACGCCGTGATGAATTTATCAGAATGATGGTATATGACAAAAAGAAAAAGACGGATGTCGCATGGATGCCATCGAACGCAAACGGATATTTCACAGGTGACTCCATGCCTCTTAAAGCAGCGTTCGCACAAAGTATCAATTCCGTAGCAGTGAAACTGGGACAAGAAACCGGAATAGAAAATGTCGTAAGAACGGCCCACGCCATGGGTATCAAAAGCGAACTTGATCCCACTCCGTCACTTGCACTTGGCTCAAGTGACGTGAATCTTCTTGAACTTGTAAACTCATATTCGACAGTTGCCAATGACGGAAAGCACAACAGCCCTATACTTGTCACACGCATCCTCGACCGTAACGGAGAAGAGATCTATACGGCAACTGCCGAGAGCAAGCAAGTGATATCATACAGAAGCGCATATCTCATGCAGCAACTGCTGAAAGGCGGCATACTCGAACCGGGCGGCACAAGCCAAAGCTTATGGAGATACGTAGGAAAATTCGGCAAAGACACTGATTTCGGAGGAAAAACCGGTACGTCAAACAATCATTCCGATGCCTGGTTTGTGGGAGTAAGCCCCAAGCTTGTGGTCGGCGCGTGGGTTGGAGGAGAATACAGATGTATCCACTTCCGCACCGGAGCTCTCGGTCAGGGCAGCCGTACCGCACTGCCAATATGCGGCTATTTCTTAGAATCAGTATTGTCTGATAAATCAATGGAGAAATATCATGGCAAATACCCTGCTCCACCAAAAGGTGAGATTGAATATGCCGCATACAACTGTTCAAGCTATTACCATGTAAAGGAAGAGGAAGACTCCACAGCCGGTGACAGCATAATGTCAGAAGACGGAAATGATATCATGCTCGAATACAATGAAAATAACGGAAACCGGACAAATCAAGGCGAAGACAATCCTGCATCACCGGCTGAAAAGACACCATCCTCGACATCCGACGACGCTTCAGGAAAAAAAGTATCCTTAAAGCCGCAAGAAGAAGACATTTATCTATAATAGATGGAGTTAGACACAGATAATAAAGAGTGGCAGGAAGCTCTTAATATCATTGAATTTACCCGTAACTCGCTTTTCCTCACAGGAAAGGCCGGTACGGGTAAATCCACATTTCTACGGTATGTTGCGAAAAATGTAAAAAAAGCACATGTGGTTTTAGCACCTACTGGCATCGCTGCAATCAATGCAGGCGGCTCAACACTCCACAGTTTCTTCAGACTTCCGTTCCATCCTCTGCTCCCAAATGACAGCAGATACTCGCCACGCAACATACGCAAGACACTAAAATACACCGGTGAGCATATTAAGATTCTGAAAAAAACAGAACTCATAATCATTGATGAGATAAGCATGGTAAGAGCAGATATAATAGACTTTATAGACAAAGTCCTAAGGATATACTGCCATAACATGCGAGTGCCGTTTGGCGGCAAGCAAATCCTGTTTGTCGGAGACGTGTATCAACTTGAGCCTGTAGTCAAGGAAGATGACCGCAAATTACTTCAGCCATTCTATGCGTCAGCCTACTTCTTCTCTGCAAAAGTCTTTCAGGAAATGCAGTTGGTCAGTATTGAACTGCAGAAGGTATACAGGCAGAATGACCGGCAATTCATCGGAATACTTGACCGCATACGCATAAACTCACAGACATCTAATGACCTGAAGATACTCAACTCACGTGTAGGCACCGTTTTTCAGGCCAAAGACAACGACCTGGCAATAACACTTGCATCACGCAGGGATACTGTAGACCATATCAATAGCCAAAAGCTATCGGAGCTGGACGGCAAAGAAACAGTATTCCACGGTGTGATAAAAAACGATTTCCCGCTAACGTCTCTCCCCTCTCCTATGGAACTTAACGTGAAACTTGGAGCTCAGGTGATATTCGTAAAGAATGACAAGGACAAACGATGGGTAAACGGAACACTGGGAGTAATAAGCAATATAGACGAGAGTGCCGGAATAATTACCGTCATCACGGAAGACGGCAACGAATATGATGTGGAACGTGAGATATGGGAAAATCTCAAATATACATTCAATGAGAAAGAACAGAAAATAGAAGAGGAACAATTAGGTATTTACTGTCAGTTTCCAATTCGGCTTGCCTGGGCTATAACCGTACATAAAAGCCAGGGACTGACATTCAGGAAAGTAAACATCGACTTGTCCGGAGGGGCTTTCGCAGGAGGACAGACATACGTGGCACTCAGCCGCTGCACGTCATTAGAAGGAATAAGCCTCAACGCACCGGTGAGGGAACGAGACATTTTCATAAGAAGCAAGGTTGTAAGATTCGCAGCCATGTATAACAACAGGCAAATTATAAAAGAAGCGATCCACCGCAGCAAGGCAGACCAGGAATATTATGATGCGGTAAAGGCTTTCGACAACAAGGATTTCGATGGATTCATCAACAGTTTCTTCAAAGCCATACACAGCAAATACGTCATAGAACAACCGGCTGCCAAACGGCTAATACGCATGAAATTAGGAGTGATAAACAGGCTGCAGAACGAAATAGATTCATTGAAATCCGAAATAAACCGTAAAGAAAGCTATCTGAAAGAGCTTGCTGCAGAATACCTCATATTAGGACAGGAATGTGAGAACGAACACATGGATGAAGCGGCAAAAGCCAATTACCGTAAGGCACTCAAGCTGTATCCCGATGCATACGAGGCAAAAAGAAGGCTCAGCCGACTTGAAAAGGACTGACACTCCAATCCCTAACTCCCCGCATCATCTCACTTTCAACCTGTCACCAACCTTTATTTCATAGTAAGGACTGAGGCGGTTCATCCTATACAGGTACTTCAGCTGTATGCCATAAGTCTGGGATATACTATACATGGAGTCCCCGGGCTTTACAACGTGCAAATATCCTTTATACTTCTTCGGAGCGCGCTTCCGCTTCTTTTTAAGATAAACGACTTCCCCCTCATAAAGAATATCTGTCTTAGGCCTTTCGTTATACTTGGCAAGCTTCCTGTATGATATACCAACTTCTTTTGATATGCTTCGGAAAGTATCTCCCCTGCGCACCTTTATATAATAATTATCATTGAAATTATATATCGGATGCAAATAACCGTTCACGGAACGGTCCTTTGTATGACGCACATGAAAATGGTCATATCCGGTTGCCCTGTCATACTGCTGCAGATTATAAAGCTCGATAATCCCTATAAGTTTCGATGCATATTGAGGATTGGTGGCATATCCGGCCGCCTTCAATCCTCTTGCCCATCCCTTATAGTCGGTCGTACGCAACTTGAAAAGATTCCTGTAACGTTGTCCGCTCACAAGAAACTTAGAATGATCCTCATAGCTCTCATAGGCATTATCGTAAGCCCTGAAACACTCATTAGGACGGTCGTCATCGTAATACACGGAACGTCCTCCCCACCCATGACACTTTATTCCAAAATGATTGTTTCCTTTTCTTGTAAGCATACTCTTACCCGCTCCGGATTCAAAAACGCCTTGCGCAAGAGTGATACTTGCCGGAATACGGTATTTCATCATCTGTTCTATTGCTATATCCTTGTATTGGTCAATATACTGCTGATAAGCTTGATTCCATTTCATCTGGGCATCGGCAACAGCTACCCACGCAATCAGAACCATCAAAACAGAGAAGACTCTTTTCATTAATGAAAACTTTTATTTACGGATTACAAAAATAATACAAGCCGACAACAATAAGACCTGTCAGGATATTGCCGGATTAAGGCTTGTCTTCTGCAAAGGTAACAATTAAATATCTACTATATATATAGTTTTTATTTATTTAACAACAGCAAACATGATGATAAATACTTTTTTTGTATGTTTGTACCCAAAAAGATATTATGGAAAGAAAGATATTAGAATCAGCAATAGAAATATGCAGCTATGATGAGCTGCCGGCTGATGACAGGAAACTCGTGGATATGGCTGTGGAAATGACATCACATTCATATTCCGTATACTCACATTTCAACGTCGGCTCGGCACTTTTGCTGGACAACGGTGAAATAATAACAGGATGCAACCAGGAAAACGTAGCATTCTCTGTCACTGTATGCGCGGAACGCAGCGCACTGTTCGCAGCCGGCTCACGATACCCGGATGTTCCGGTCAGGACAATAGCCATAGCAGCACGCGGCACAGACGGAGAACTGCTTGAAAACCCCATATCGCCATGCGGTACATGCCGGCAGGCAATGATAGAGACTGAAATCAGATTCGGACAGGAACTGAGAATACTCCTGCACGGAAGAAAGAACATATATATCATAGAAGGTATTAAAAACCTTATGCCGCTCTCTTTCAAACAGTTGTAGTATATAGACAACAAGTGACACCCAGAAGAAACATATATATGGAAAGAGGTGTCGTTTTTCGTATGCCATGAATCAACGGAGCGACACCTCTTTCCATATATCAATAATAATCAAACACAAACGACGCTATTTGGAATCGTCATTGTCTATACCTTTAAGAACCGGCAGCGAAAGATGATATTTCACTGCAAGGAAACGTATAAGACATGTCACCGTGAAGCTGACTATAACGGTTATCTCCACCGGCATTGAAAGATATGCCAACAGCCAATACACCGAGCCTCCCAGGAAACATGCCATTGCATAGATTTCCTTACGGAATATTACCGGCTCATTATTCAGCAGAATGTCACGTATGACTCCTCCTGCCGCACCGGTGATACACCCCATTGTTATAGCCACCCAAAACGGCTGGCTGTAATCAAGGCTTTTCTGGATTCCGGCAATGGTAAATAGGGCCAATCCCAGCGTATCAAACACGAACCACGTATTGCTGAGCCTCTCCATATACTTTGAAAACACAATAACCACAAGCAATGCCATGGCCGTACATATCATATATACAGGTGTCGTCATCCAAAAAGGAATGGCACCGAGCATCACATCACGTATGGTTCCACCACCGATGGCAACGGCAATTCCACAAACATAGCCTCCAAACCAGTCAAAATGCTTTGCCGCCGCATGACGTATACCGGATATGGCAAAAGCAAACGTACCCAAAAACTCGATTACCTGCTGAACGGTACTGACGCTTATTTCCTCTGCCATAACTAATTAACCACATTCACGGGCTCTCCGTCTATAAAAGCCCTGACATTCTCAACGGCAATATCCATCAGTCTTGCACGCGCCTCAAACGTAGCCCATGCCACATGGGGAGTGATATAGGCGTTAGGTGCGCTGAACAACGGATTGTCTTCCGCCGGCGGTTCCTGACACATCACATCGGCACCATAGGCCCCAAGCTGTCCTTCGGCAAGCGCATCGGCCACGGCCTGCTCGTTCACCAACGGTCCGCGACCGGTATTTATCAGTATGGCTCCACGCTTCATCTTTGCCAATGTCGCGGCATTTATAATCTCACGGGTATTTTCCGTAAGAGGACAGTGCAGGCTAAGCACGTCACTCACCGCAAACAGCCCGTCAAGAGTCGTCTTTTGTATTCCATCCGGCAAATCTGCGGAGTTCTTGCTTGTATATGCAAACACATCCATCCCGAACGCACGGGCTATGCATGCAACCTTCCGGCCGATATTACCGAGTCCGATGATTCCCATCGTCTTGCCGGCCACCTCATTCAAAGGAGTGTCCCAATAACAGAAATCCTCGCTGTGGCTCCAACGCCTGTTCCTGTTCTCCACGGCATAGTGTCCGATGCGGTTGGTTATATTGAACAGATGTGCGAAAGTAAGCTGAACCACACTGTCTGTACTGTACGCGGGAATATTTGTCACGACAATTCCGCGTGATGCGGCAGCATTCAGATCCACCACGTTATATCCTGTAGCCAGCACACCTATATATCTCAACTTCGGCAGACCGGCAATCACGGATTCATCTATCACCACCTTATTCGTAAGCAGCATCTCCGCTTCAGCACTTCTCTTCAGAATATCGCTCCCTGACGTACGGGGATAAACGGTAAGTTCTCCCAACGCTCCGAGCGCATCCCATGAAAGGTCACCGGGATTCAACCCGTATCCATCTAAAACTACTATCTTCATAATTTATCTACATATTATTAACATTGTCAAACAAAAAACAGGCATTCACCGTTTTTCACTTATCCGTTGCGGACAAAGTAATATAAAAGAAATCATTCCTGCCTGTAGCGGTCTCCCCAGCAATCCACCATATTATTATATAACTTCTGCTCGGCCGGACTGTGCTGCCCCAGCCATATACGTTCATTACGCAACGCATCCGGCAAATACTGCTGTTCCGTGAAATGACCGGCATAATTATGAGGATATTTATATCCGTCACTGTATCCAAGCTCTGCCATGAGTTCCGTCGGTGCGTTGCGTAAATGCAACGGTACCGGTTGGTTTCCTGTGCGCCTCACCAGTTGTATTGCCTTGTCTATACCAAGATATGCGGAATTACTTTTGGGGCTTGCCGCAAGATAAACCGTTGCCTCGGCCAAGGCGATACGTCCTTCCGGCCATCCTATCTTACTCACTGCGTCAAAGGCGGCATTGGCCAGCAAAAGGGCGTTGGGATTGGCAAGACCGATATCCTCAGACGCACTTATGACAAGACGCCTGGCAATGAACTTAGGATCCTCACCGCCCTCTATCATGCGCGCAAGCCAGTAAAGAGCCGCATCAGGATCGCTTCCGCGTATGCTCTTTATAAAAGCAGACACAATATCATAATGCATCTCACCGTCCTTATCATAAGCGAGGGGATTCTGCTCAAGGCGTTTTATCACCGCATCGTCTGTGACAACGACATCTTCCTCAGGTGAAGACTCGACAACAAGCTCAAGAAGGTTAAGCAGTTTACGGGCATCACCCCCGCTATATCTTATCAGGGCACCGGTCTCCCTCAGCTCGATATTACGTTCTTTAAGATATATATCCTCCGCAACAGCGCGCCGCAACAGCCCGTCGAGATCATCGCGCCCCAATGGCTTCAATACGTAAAGCTGGCACCTTGAGAGCAACGGACGGATAACCTCAAACGAAGGATTTTCCGTAGTGGCCCCGATAAGCGTAACCACGCCTTTTTCCACAGCTCCGAGCAAAGAATCCTGTTGCGACTTGCTGAAGCGATGTATCTCGTCAATAAAAAGAATCGGTGAAGCCTCTGTGAAAAAACGTCCTTTAGAAGCCTTGTCTATCACTTCTCTCACATCCTTCACACCGCTGGTGACCGCACTCAATGTATAGAACGGTGTCTCCAGCCTGTGGGCTATTATCTGTGCAAGGGTGGTTTTCCCCACCCCGGGAGGTCCCCATAATATGAAAGATGAAATACGCCCCGAATCAATCATCTTACGCAAGATTGCCCCCTGCCCCACAAGGTGCCTCTGGCCTATATAATCATCAAGGCCCGAAGGCCTCATTCTCTCTGCTAACGGTTGTGCCATAATCAATAGCAAAGGTAGTGCAAAAATCCGATTAAGGAAACGCATTTTTAAGAAATTAACCAAATAAATACAATAAAAGTTTGCTTAGTAGAAATAATGTATTTACTTTTGCAGCAAATTTTAAAGAGAATATCAATCACGACATGAATCAACAAACAGAAAAAAAGACACTTACCCTTAAAACCCTTACGAAAAACAACGTATGGGACGTGCAAGAGAACGACATTTTCCGTATGTGGGAGGGAGCGGACAAAGATATTGACATAAAAGACAATGCCCGCCATTACATTGACATGATAAAAAGCGCATTTATCGTTGAAGAGCTCAAGGATGAATCACCGGCAATGAAATCTAAATATGAAAAACTCGGATACACAATATCACAGATCCGTCTCGGAGAAAACTCTAAAATAGAACTTGCCATAAAAAAGAAAGCGATAATGCGTGTGAACGATCTCACGTATGAGAACATCCACCACATCACGGCGGCAAAACTCATAGAAGTTCTCGACAGGAATTTCGGAGGAGGATGGGAATCTCTGTCACAAAGCATACGAGACATCATTGAAAGAGGATTCGACATATCCACCACAACACTTCCCAAAGACCGTCTGCATAAGCCCGGAGGAATGTACGAGAGGAAAATCGCCGACGGATATGAAGTGCTTGAAGTGGCAAAAGGAACATGGGTAGAAGCCATATTCGCAAAGGCAAAACCTGAGATGGAAAAGCCGAAGATGAAGTTTGCATCGTCACCCGCCCCATCCGAAGAAGAAGAGGAGGAAGACGAATTGCCGGAAGATACATACAACAAGCCCGATGAAGACGACATCGAGCCTGAAGAACCGACAGAATTCAACGATGACGACATAACGGAAGAAAACTACCGCACCACTTTCAGCATAAGCAGTGATCCGGACGAGGAAGCGGAAGGGCTTGCCGACTATATAGAAGAATAGCAATAAAAACAAAATAAAAGGAGTTGTCTGGCTGTAATACGAGCCGGCCGGCTCCTTTCTTTTTATACTGTACACATTAACAATCTTTAATCATCAATTAATTTATCTAAAGTTATGAACATTCCTTTTGCCTTTTGGCTTGTACCCGTAGCCTCCGTTATAGCCCTGGCTATGGCGTACTTCTTTTTCCGCCAGATGATGAGCGAAGAAGAGGGTACGGAACAAATGAGAAAAATCGCACTCCACGTGCGCAAAGGCGCAATGGCGTATCTGAAACAACAGTATAAGGTTGTAGGATGCGTATTCATAGTCATTGCCGTTATATTTGCCTTTATGGCATACGTACTGAAAATTCAGAACCCTTGGGTTCCGTTCGCATTCCTCACCGGAGGACTCTTCTCCGCACTTGCCGGCTTCTTCGGTATGAAAACAGCAACTTTCGCATCGGCACGTACAGCCAATGCCGCACGCCAAGGGCTTAACCGGGGACTTAAGGTGGCGTTCAGAAGCGGAGCCGTGATGGGCCTCGTGGTTGTAGGTCTCGGACTGCTCGACATCGCCCTGTGGTTCATCATTCTCGGATTTTTCTATAACGGCAGCCAAATGGCTCTTGTCACAATCACTACGACCATGCTTACCTTCGGAATGGGAGCATCCACCCAGGCTCTCTTTGCACGTGTAGGCGGAGGTATCTACACCAAGGCTGCCGACGTCGGTGCAGACCTCGTTGGAAAAGTTGAGGCAGACATCCCGGAAGACGACCCGCGCAATCCCGCCACCATTGCAGACAACGTGGGCGACAACGTGGGCGACGTCGCAGGAATGGGAGCAGACCTCTACGAAAGCTATTGCGGAAGCATCCTCAGCACAGCCGCACTCGGCGCAACGGCATTTGCAATGCACGGCGACATGCAGATGAGAGCCGTGATTGCACCGATGATTATCGCGGCTGTTGGAATTTTCCTGTCTGTCATAGGAATTTTCCTCGTCAGGACAAAAGAGGACGCCACAATGCGCGACCTTCTACGCTCGCTCGGATTCGGCACAAACGTGTCTGCCGTGCTGATAGCCGTCGCATCGTTTGCCATTCTTTATCTGCTCGAAATAGAAAACTGGATCGGCCTGTCATTCTCCGTACTTACAGGCCTTGTGGCCGGAGTCATAATAGGACAAGGCACGGAATACTATACCAGCCAGAGCTACAAGCCTACACAGGACATTGCAGCATCGTCACAGACAGGTCCGGCAACAGTTATCATAAAAGGCATAGGAACAGGCATGATTTCCACCATGATACCGGTGGTGACAATTTCTGCTGCCATACTCCTCAGCTACATGTGCGCCAATCACTTCGACCTGAGCATGAATGCCAAAAGCATATCCATGGGATTATACGGCATAGGCATAGCCGCAGTAGGCATGCTGTCGACACTCGGCATCACACTTGCCACCGATGCTTACGGACCTATCGCCGACAATGCCGGAGGCAACGCGGAAATGAGCGAGCTTGGTGAAGAAATACGCAAACGCACCGACGCTCTCGATGCTCTCGGCAACACTACCGCGGCCACAGGCAAGGGATTCGCAATAGGCAGTGCGGCGCTAACGGCCCTGGCACTGCTCGCCTCATACGTTGAAGAGATAAAAATAGCAATGATACGTGCCGTAGACGAAGGACAGACATATATCAACCAGGCCGGAGAGATATTCAATCCGGCCACTGCCGACATAACGGACTTCATGAACTTCTATCAGGTAACACTGATGAATCCCAAAGTGCTCATCGGTGCATTTATCGGAGGCATGGCGGCCTTCCTGTTCTGCGGTCTGACGATGGGAGCTGTCGGACGTGCGGCCCAAAGCATGGTGGAAGAAGTAAGACGGCAATTCCGTGAGATTGCAGGAATACTTGAAGGCAAGGGTACTCCTGATTACGGCCGCTGTGTGGAAATAAGCACACGCTCGGCCCAGCGTGAAATGATTTTCCCGAGTCTGCTCGCAATAATCATACCTATAGCCGTCGGCATGCTTCTCGGTGTGGCGGGAGTTATGGGCCTGCTGGTAGGAGGACTCACATCCGGATTCACTCTCGCCGTGTTCATGGCAAACTCCGGAGGAGCATGGGACAATGCCAAGAAAATGGTTGAGGAAGGAAACTTCGGAGGCAAGGGAAGCAAATGCCACAAAGCCACTATAGTCGGCGATACCGTGGGCGACCCGTTTAAAGACACCTCTGGCCCGTCGCTGAACATTCTCATCAAACTTATGTCAATGGTAAGCATTGTCATGGCCGGACTCACCATCATGTTCTAATAACGGTGGCACTACAGAACAGATACAAATGTTAATTTATTCAAAAGCACCAACATACATGAAAATTTCGAAATCTATTTACATTTTTCACGGATGTAAAATTCTCTTCTGATGAATGGCCTGTTCATGCTCAATGAACAGCCTATTCATCAAGCGTGAATGGCCTATTCATCAAGCATGAATAGGCCATTCATTTTGGCACACTTTTTGATTATCTCTAACACCTTATATACCAACGATTTACGAAGTCTTACCAACGAGGCAAAACCGGCACAAAAAGCATATAAGAATTTTTATTACATTTAAAGGATATAACCACGTTGTCTCCAGCCATAAAAGTCTGTTTTCTATATCCTCTCCACAAGTTTTACTCCTTTCACCATACGAAGTTTCTTCAGAAGATTCTCAAGACGGGAAGTGTCGTCAAGCATCACAACGAGATTGCCACGGAAAAGCCCGTCATCGCTGTCGATACTTATGCTGCGCAATGTGAGTTTCTCGTCCTTGCTTATTATGCTGGTCAGGTTGTTAACTATGCCGATATCATCATTTCCCACCACACGCAACGTTATCGAATAAAGCGACGAGCCCTTGCCGCTCCACTTTGCCCTCACAATACGGTAGCCGAAACGTTTACGCAACTCCGCCGCATTCGGGCAGTCCTCACGGTGAACCTTTATACCTCCGCTAACAGTGACAAAACCGAAAATGGAATCGCCATATATAGGCTGACAGCAGCGTGCAAGCTGATAGTCAATCCCTTTAAGGTTGCGGTCTATCACAAGCACATCATCCATGCCCTGGGGCAGGACTTCGTTCTGCAGTGTGTATCCGTCTGCACTAACAGGCACATCGCCCTGGTTGCTGTCACGTTGCAGTATCTCAAGATACTTGTCGACCACCGTGTTTATATCAAGAGTGCCGTCCGATACATGTCTGTAGAATTCGCTTGTTTCCCTGAATCCGAGTTTCTTCACCATCCTTGTCATGGCACTCTCGTCAAGCTCTATCTTCCTGTTGCGGAACTTACGCTCTATCATTTCCTTTGCAAAAAGGCCCTCCTTCACTTGGGTTTCCTTCAGCGCGAGACGTATCTTTGACTTTGCACGTGAGGTTTTCACAATATTGAGCCACTCCTGCTTAGGCTTCTGAACCGCAGACGTGACAATCTCCACCTGGTCGCCGCTCCGCAGCTGTTCACGCAAGGACACAATCTTACCGCTGATCCGTGCTCCGGTGCATGAGTTTCCGACTTTTGAATGGATGTGATAAGCGAAATCAAGGACGGTGGCTCCCTTAGGAAACTTAAAAAGGTCTCCCTTGGGCGAGAATACATATACCTCATCCTCATACAGGTCCATCTTAAACTGGTCCATCACCTGAAGATTGTCTCCGTTGTGCTCAAGGATGCTGCGGATGTTGGCAAGCCATTCGTCAAGCCCCGTCTCACTCTTCACACCCTTATAACGCCAGTGGGCAGCCACACCCTTCTCGGCAATCTCGTCCATACGATCGGTACGTATCTGTACCTCCACCCACTTGTTGTCCGGACCAAGCACAGTTATATGCAGACTTTCATACCCGTTAGACTTCGGCACCGACAGCCAGTCACGCAGACGCTTCGGATTTGGCATATACATATCCGTCACTATGGAATATGCCTGCCAACACTGCATCTTCTCCTTTTCCACAGGCGAGTCAAGAATTATACGTATCGCAAAAAGATCGTATATGCCCTCAAAACCACACTTCTGCTTCTTCATCTTCTGCCAGATGGAATGGATGCTCTTCGTGCGGCCCTTCATGTGAAACTTCAGTCCTGCAGCCGTCAGCTTTTCTTCTATAGGACCGATGAAACCTGCAATGTACGCATCACGCGATTTCTTTGTGGCATTAAGCTTGTCCTTAATAAGATAATATGCATCATGCTCAAGATATTTCAATGACAAATCCTCAAGTTCGCTTTTCAACTTATATAAACCCAGCTTATGGGCAAGCGGAGCATACAAATAAGCGGCCTCCTCGGAAACGTTACGCTTCACACCGCCGTTTTCCGCATCGCGTATCTGACGCATCAGATTCACCCTGTCGGCTATCATTATAAGTATCACACGCATGTCCTCGGCAAACGATAACAGAAGATTGCGGAAATTCTCACTCTCCACAACTGGATTCTTTGAATAAAGCTCGGCTATACGCTTAAGACCGTGAAGAATACCTGCCACAGAGTCTCCAAACATGCCACGGACATCGTCCAAAGAAAGAAATCCGCCCTGAACACCGGGATTAAGCAGTATGGCTATCACGGCATCACGCCTAAGACCTATCTCCTCTACAGCAATGAGGGCGGTTTGGAAACAAAGCAAGATAGGATTATGCCCGAATGAATTACGCGACAGCTCGTTCTGACAAAGGGAACGCATTATTATCTCATGAAGTTTTTCCTCATCACCGGGCACAAGAAGATGCCCTATCTCGGATTTCAACTTGTTCAGAATATTCAAAGTCTCGTCTCTCTCCTCCGTACTAAACTCAAATTTGCCGTTCATATAGTGCATGTTTTGTTAATTTATCATTGCAAAGGTACAATTTTTATCCGAACTACTGTATAATTAAAGAAAAAGTTAGTATTTTTGTAACATATAATACAAAAAACCACAATTTATGTTATCACAAGAAGACCTTAAACAAATCGCCCTTAAAGGCATTACAGAAAAGCAGATCAACAACCAGTTGGAACAGTTTAAAACAGGCTTTCCATTTTTGAAACTTGAAGCCGCGGCAACTATCGGCCACGGTATCACCGCACCGGCGGAAGAGGAACGCAAGGCGTTTGAAGAAAAATGGAACGCATATAAGGCCGAAGGCAGGAAAATCGTCAAGTTCGTGCCGGCATCAGGTGCGGCAAGCCGTATGTTCAAGGATATGTTCGCATTCATATCTGCCGGTTACGACACACCGGAAACAGATTTTGAAAAGAAGTATTTCAACAACATACACAGCTTTGCTTTCTATGAGGCATTGAACGGGGTATGTAAGGAAAACAACGGAAAAGACATCGACACGCTCATTGCAGAGGGCAACTATAAGGCCGTGGCGGCAAACATGCTGAATGCGGAGGGGATGAACTACGGACAGCTGCCGAAAGGATTGCTGCTGTTCCACAAATATGAAGACGGAGCACGCACACCTATGGAGGAGCATCTTGTGGAAGGAGCATTGTATGCGGCAAGCAACAAACAGGCAAACATCCATTTCACGGTAAGCCACGAGCATATCGGATTATTCAAGAAAAAAGTAGAGGAAAAGGCCGGTATTTTTGCCGCAAGACACGGAATAGAATACAATATATCTTTCTCTGAGCAAAAGTCATGCACCGACACAATCGCCGCAAATACTGACAACACACCGTTCAGAAACGAAGACGGCAGCCTCCTGTTCCGTCCGGGAGGTCACGGGGCATTGATAGAAAACCTCAATGAGATTGATGCTGATGTGATATTCATAAAGAATATAGACAATGTCGTGCCTGACCGTCTGAAGGCGGAAACAGTAGAATACAAACAGGTTATTGCCGGAATACTTGTATCGCTTCAGGAAAAGGCATTCGGATATCTGCGGCTTCTCGACACAGGCAGCTACAGCCACGAACAGCTTGAGGACATCATCAGATTCGTACAGAATGACCTGTGCTGCAGAAAAGAGGATATCAAGCATCTTGAGGATGCAGAACTCGTAATATACCTCCGCAACAAGCTTAACCGACCGATGAGGGTTTGCGGTGTGGTTAAGAATGTAGGCGAGCCGGGAGGAGGCCCGTTCCTCACATATAACGCTGACGGAACAGTGAGCCTGCAGATTCTGGAAAGCAGCCAGATAGACACAGACAACACGGAATACATGGAAATGTTCAGGAACGGAACACACTTCAATCCGGTCGACCTCGTATGTGCCGTTAAAGACTATAAAGGCAACAGCTTCGACCTTACGCAGTTTGTCGACAAAACCACAGGCTTTATCAGCAGCAAAAGCAAAAACGGAAAAGAGTTGAAAGCACTTGAACTGCCAGGACTTTGGAACGGTGCAATGAGCAATTGGAACACCGTGTTCGTGGAGGTTCCGCTCGGAACATTCAACCCTGTGAAGACTGTAAACGACTTGCTGAGAGACCAACATCAATGATTCATAAGCAGAAACATCTTCACGAAAAAAGACATACAAGAACTCGCCTATAATTCAGCCAACATGCAGAATGTATAGGAAAACATCATAAAGACAGAATAAAAACAGACCTCCGGGAAAGAAATTTCATTCAAGAATGGTTCTTTCCCGGAGGTCTGTTTTCATGAATATTCCTTAGAATTACCCTATTGACTTACATTTCTTCTTTACTTTATCCACGTATGCGTCGATAACCGCTACGGCCGTAACATTCACAATGTCACGTACGGAACTTTCAAAGTCTGTGAAATGGATAGGCTTGTTGAGTCCCATCTGTATCGGACCTATTATTTCTATATCTGGCTCGATAGCCTGCAAAAGTTTATATGCACCGTTTGCACTGCTCAGGTTTGGAAACACCAAAGTGTTTACATCCTTACCGTTAAGACGTGAGAAAGGATACTTCGAATCACGCAGTTTCCTGTCAAGTGCGAAATTAACCTGCATCTCACCGTCTATCGCAAGGTCTGGATATGTGTTCTGCATTTCCTCAACAGCCTTGTGAACCTCACACGGGCTTCCTCCCTCATCAGTACCGAAATTACTATAACTCAGCATGGCAATATTAGGAGTGTCATTAAAGAATCTTACTGTCATCGCACTCAGTTTTGCAATATCCACAAGTCCGTCCTTGTCTGGATGACGGTTTATCAATGTATCGGAAAGATAGAATGTGCCTTTCTTGGAATTAAGAATATGCATCGTACCGAAGTGATTATACTCCGGACGTATTCCTATAACCTCCTTGGCCACCTTTATAGTATTCGAATATTTAGTGTACAGACCGGTTATGAACGCATCGGCCTCACCTGTCTCAACCATCATCATTCCGAAATAGTTGCGCTCAAACATCTTATCATTCGCCTCTTCTACCGTATAGCCCTGACGCTGACGCTTCTTTGCAAGAATACCG
This sequence comes from Xylanibacter muris, assembly GCF_013166605.1. Classification (GTDB taxonomy): domain Bacteria; phylum Bacteroidota; class Bacteroidia; order Bacteroidales; family Bacteroidaceae; genus Prevotella; species Prevotella muris. The sequence goes on along the minus strand of NZ_JABKKF010000002.1, from coordinate 346,120 downwards.
GCATAATGCTCCCGTCTCTCCGCCTGATTGTCGTGACGCAGGTTCACAATCTCTATGCCGTCAAGCTTAAGGTCCAACTCATTTGCCAGCTTCTCTATACGCTCGTCATTACCAAGAAGAATAGGATGGCATATACCTTCAGCCTTCGCCTGTACGGCGGCCTTCAGCATCGTCGGGTGTATGCCCTCCGCAAAAACAACGCGTTGCGGATGGCGGCGGGCCGTGTCGTAAAGCTTTTGCGTGAGCTTCGTTTCCTGCCCCAGCATCTCACGGAGATGATTCTTGTATTCATTCCAGTCTGTTATGTTACAGCGGGCCACCCCACTGTCAATCGCAGCTTTTGCCACAGCAGCGGAAACTTCTGTTATAAGACGTGGATCCACCGGTTTCGGTATGAAGTAGAGCGGACCGAAAGTAAGATTATTCACCTGATACACGTCATTAACAATATCTGGCACCGGCTGTTTTGCCAAATCGGCAATGGCGTGCACTGCGGCCAGCTTCATTTCCTCATTTATAGCCGTTGCGTGCACATCAAGCGCGCCACGGAAAATATACGGGAATCCTATGACATTGTTTATCTGATTCGGATAGTCCGAACGTCCTGTCGACATAAGTACATCAGGACGACTTGCAATGGCATCCTCGTAACTTATTTCCGGCACCGGATTTGCCAAAGCAAAAACAATAGGCTGATCTGCCATGGAACGTACCATGTCCTGAGTAAGGACATTACCTTTGGAAAGGCCTACAAACACATCCGCTCCCTTTACAGCCTCTTCAAGAGTATGGATATCACGACGGTCTGTGGCAAAATACTTTTTCTGTTCTGTAAGATTCGGACGGTCACTCGTAATGACTCCCTTAGAGTCAAGCATGACAATATTCTCACGGCGTGCTCCAAGAGCCTCATACAACTTTGTGCAGGATATTGCAGCCGCACCGGCTCCGTTAACAACAATCTTCACATCGGAAATATTCTTTCCGTTCACCTCAAGCGCATTTTTCAGTCCCGCTGCGGAAATTATAGCCGTACCGTGCTGATCATCATGCATCACCGGTATGTCAAGGCTTTTCTTCAGACGTTCTTCTATATAGAAACATTCCGGTGCCTTTATATCTTCAAGGTTTATTCCTCCGAATGTCGGTGCTATCCTTTCAACTGCCTCACAGAACTTTTCCGGATCTTTCTCCGCCACTTCGATATCAAACACATCTATTCCGCCATATATCTTAAAAAGAAGCCCCTTACCTTCCATTACAGGCTTTCCGCTTAGCGCACCGATATCTCCAAGCCCAAGTACGGCAGTTCCGTTGCTTATTACAGCCACAAGATTGCCTTTATCTGTATACTTATACGCATCATTGGGATTTGCCTGTATTTCAAGACAAGGAAAAGCCACGCCGGGCGAATATGCCAAACTTAAATCTGTTTGGGTACGATAAGGTTTTGTCGGTTTTACTTCGATTTTTCCGGGCCTGCCACTCTCGTGATATTCAAGCGCAGCCTCCTTTGAGATTTTAACCATAATATTATAATTTAATTACAAATGTCATTCACATTAATTCATTTGATGCCATTTATTATTATATTTCATAGATGAAAAATGTAACTGAAAACATCTTTTTACATCGCAAAGTTAATAAAATATACTCTAATAATCTATTTTTTTTGAATATTTTAGTAACTTTGCAAATGCATTTGATTCCATTTTGCAAGAATGATGAATATTCAAACAACATACAGACAGTCATTAAAAGAAGAAATACTTGTTACGGCCATGGAATTATTCATAAACATGGGAATAAAGGCAGTAAAAATGGATGATATCGCCAACAAGCTTGGCATATCGAAACGAACATTATACGAGACCTGCGACAACAAGGAAGAACTGCTGTTTGAATGTGCTAAAATGTACAAGAAGAAAAGGGAAATAAAGACAAAAGAACTCATAAAAGAATGCAACAGCGCAATGGATATACTCCTGCGCATGTACAAGCAGAAAATTGAGGAATGCAAGGTTGTCAACCCGCAGTTTTATCTTGACATCGTAAAATATCCAAAGATAACCGCTTTTTTTGAAGAGGATGCAGCCGAGAAAAAACGCCACTTCCTGAAATTCCTTAACCGTGGAATAAATGAAGGATATTTCAGGGCTGACGTAAACTACAACTTGCTTGTAAACTCACATGAGATATTAAGCAAAAGTATCGTAATGGAAAACCTATACAAGAAGTATACAATGGAAGAACTGTTTTTCAACTTGATTTTTGTCTCATTTCGAGGTTTCTGCACAAAAAAGGGAATAGAAGAAATGGATTTTTACCTTGAAATGAACACAAATACCAATAATACCGATACACCACGGCATCCATAGCACTACAGATTCTGAAAATCAGGAACAACAACAGGGAAAAAACATTCAAATACAAAAAGCGGGTGCGGTTCAATGTGAACCGCACCCGCTTCTATATAAAGACACAAAAATGTATATTAAAATACCTCACCTGTTTACGGAACCACCGACAATATCAAGCAATTCACTCGTAATGGCCTGCTGACGGCTCTTGTTATACTGCAAATTCAAATCTCTGAGAATCTCATCCGCATTATCTGTTGCGGTCTGCATGGCAACCATACGTGCGGCATGTTCCGATGCTATACTGTCAAGAAGAGCTGTATATAACATAAGATGAGCCATCTTCGGTATAAGAGTTGAGAGCACGGTTTTCATATCTGGCTCTACAATGAAATTATCATTAAGAGGCATGGCTTCCTCCCTTTTCACCTTATTAGCCGACTCACGCTTACGAAGATATTCCTGAGTCTCACGCGTCACAATATTTATCGAAAGGTCACGTTCATGGTCCGAATGCAGTTCGGACGTAAGATCTATAGGGAGAAATCTCTTCCTTGTCAGTATCTGAGAACCGGCACTTTTGAAATGATGATATATCATCTCAACCTTATCAATCTCACCATCCAGAAACTTCTTTCCAAGTTCGCGGGCTATATCAATACACTGCCTTACATTGGGTTTGTCTGCCAAATCCGTGAAATCACCGGCAACATCATACCCCAGCTTCAAAGCCTTCTCGGCAGCCTTACGGCCTATGGGATATATTACAATATTGTCATGTCCAAGTTCTGCGTACTCGTCGGCAACATGCAACATCGATTTTATTATATTAGCATTAAAACCTCCGCAAAGACTGCTGTTGGACGAATATACCACCAACGCAACACGCCTGACCGGACGCTCAATGGTGAACACGTTTGAAGCATCCGCCTCTGAGGCGAGAAATGATTTCAGGATATGCTCCAACATACGCTCGTACGGAAGCATATTCTCAATCATAACTTGGGCATGATGCAATTTTGATGATGCGACCATCTTCATTGCGCTCGTTATCTTACGCGTTGAATTGACAGAAGAAATCCTGGTCTTTATCTCTTTGAGCGACGGCATACACTATCAGTTTTTATACTGTCCGGAAATATCAGCCATCGTCTTCTCGATAACAGACGTGACAGTATCGTCTATCTTGCCGGCAGCAAGTGTTTCTATAACTTCAGGATACGATGTACGGAGTTTGTCAAGGAAAGCATCCTGACAATCACGTACTTTCTCCACAGGCACCTCATGCATTAGTCCATGGGTTCCGCAATATATTATAGCAATCTGCTCACCGACAGGCATCGGACTGTACTGGGGCTGAATAAGCAGCTGATTGTTCTTCCGGCCACGGTCGATTGTCATGGCTGTAACAGCATCCATATCACTTGAGAATTTAGAGAAAGCCTCCAGTTCACGGTATTGCGCCATATCAATCTTCAACGTACCAGCAACCTTCTTCATAGACTTGATCTGGGCTGAACCTCCCACACGGCTAACGGAAATACCGACATTCACAGCCGGACGGAAGCCTTGGTTAAACAAGTCACTCTCAAGATAAATCTGACCGTCTGTAATTGAAATCACATTCGTTGGTATATAGGCGGAAACGTCACCGGCCTGGGTTTCAATAACTGGAAGAGCTGTCAAAGAGCCACCGCCCCTGACATGTCCCTTCATACATTCCGGAAGATCGTTCATCTGTTCCGCCACCTCCTGCTGGTCATTGATGCGTGCTGCACGCTCCAAAAGACGGCTGTGAAGATAGAACACATCACCCGGATAAGCCTCACGTCCGGAAGGACGACGCAAAATCAACGACACCTCACGATAGGCAACAGCCTGCTTCGACAGGTCATCGTATACAACCAAAGCCGAATAGCCGCGGTCGCGGAAATACTCTCCGATGGCAGCACCGGCAAACGGTGCATAATACTGCATGGCAGCAGGATCGGCAGCCGTGGCGGAAACGATGATTGTATAAGGCATCGCACCACGTTGCTTAAGGTTCTCGACAAGAGCCGCAACAGTAGAAGCTTTCTGACCTATTGCAACATATATACAATAGACAGGCTTGCCGGCCTCATAAAAACTCTTCTGGTTGATAATGGTATCAACAGCAATTGCTGTCTTTCCGGTCTGACGGTCGCCGATAATGAGCTCACGCTGCCCCCGACCGATAGGAATCATTGAGTCAACAGACTTCAATCCTGTCTGAAGAGGCTCCTTGACAGGCTGACGGTATATAACTCCGGGAGCCTTACGGTCGAGAGGCATTTCAAATGCACCCGTAAGGTCAATATCTCCCTTTCCGTCAATTGCCTGACCAAGCGGGTTTATCACACGGCCAAGCATATTATCGTTGACCATGATTGACGCGATACGCTTGGTACGCTTAACCACCATGCCCTCCTTGATGCCTTCCGTAGATCCAAGAAGCACACAACCCACGTTGTCCTCCTCAAGATTCATGACGATTGCCATGGTACCGTTCTCAAACTCAAGCAACTCATTGGCCTCGGCATTACGCAAACCGTAAATACGGGCTACACCATCGCTGACCTCAAGCACAGTACCAACCTCATCAAACCGCTGGTCGTTGTTCAAACCCTGAAGTTTTTCAAGAAGCACTTGCGACACTTCACTCGGTTTTATTTTATCTGACATGATTTTTATTTTTTAATTATTTAAGCATACTGCATGTAAATATCATAACACCTTTTATAAACATGCCCTGCTATTTACTTAACTGTGAAAGCATTCCACGCAACTGGCTCTGCACACTGGCATCAAGCCTGTACGTATCATATTCAAGCACAAACCCTCCTATTATGTCCGGATTGACTTCTGTCTCAAACTCCACAGTGCCCTTTGTCTTACTTTCCACCATCATGCGCATCTTTTGCTCCATCTCTGGAGATACAGCCACGGCAGTGGTCAGTTTTCCTCTGATAATATTCTTCTGTTGCCTATAAAGAGTGATATATGAATTAGCCATGAACTGCAACATATTCTCACGGTCCTCCTCAAGAACCAATGCCAAAAAAGAATCAACAAGAACAGACACTTCACCGCCACATGCCGTGACGAGCAGCTCCTTCTTCTTGTCTTTTAAAAGCATGGGATTGTCTACCGTAAGCCTCAGGGCCGTAACGTCCATGTAGCTCTTTGCAAGAGTCTGCATTTCCTGATACACCTTATCTTCAAGCCTTGCATCTGTTGCCGCCTTAAGCAACGCACGTGCATACCTTACCGATATTACCCCTATATCCATAACTAATTCTTTTTATCATCACCGGCAACCTCATCCAACAGCCGGTTTATTGTATCCATCTGCCCGTAATCCGATGACAGCTCCTTCCGGAGTATCTTTTCCGCCACCCTTACCGAAAGTTCCGCCACCTGTGCACGTATATCACTGATAGCAGCCTTTTTCTCATTCTCTATCTCAGCCTTGGCTTCTGCTATCATACGAATGCCTTCCTCGCGTGCCTTATCCTGCGCCTTCGCAATTATTGCATCACGTGTATCGGCAGCCTCCTTGAGCAGTAGCATCTGCTTCTGACGAGCTTCCTGCAAAATGGTCTCACCCTCTTTCTGTATATTCTCAAGGCGTTGCGACGCCTCATGAGCCTTTCTGAGGCTTTCGTCTATATATTTCTTACGGTTCTCAACCATGCCTATGATGGCAGGAAAACCGAATTTGGCAAGAACGAAGAATACCACCAAAAACGCTAATAACATCCAGAACAACAATCCGAGGTCCGGTGTCAGTATTGATGGCAAATTTAGTTCCATTTTTATACTTAGCTTGTTTAAATCTATCTAATGTATTCTTTCCTTACAACATTATTTGATAAGGAACGCACATGCAGCAATGGCAAAGAGGGCACATCCCTCAACAAAAGCCGATGTAAGAATCATGTTTGTCTGGATTTTACCTGTAGCCTCCGGCTGACGGGCAATGGCGTCCATTGCACTACCGCCAATCTTACCTATACCCAAACCTGCTCCAATAGTTGCAATACCTGCTCCAAGACCGCAGCCCAGCTGTGCCAGACCTTCAGCAGCCAAAAGTGTTGAAATAATCATAACTCTATAAATTTTAAATTGTTATTAATTTTATTGTTTTCTACTTTATTCTCTATTAATTGATCTCTTCCCTACCACATGCACACTATGCATGAAATGAAAGAAAGAAAAACTGTAAAAACAGATTTTAAATATGCGTCATACATTCTCCTCATGAGCATGATGCTCAGGATGTGAGAGACCGATAAACACTGCGCTCAACATCGTAAACACATACGCCTGAACAAATGCCACCAAGACCTCAAGACAATTCATGAAAAGCAACATGACAGCACTGAAAACATTCAGACCTATTCCATAGCCAACGCCCATCGACCATCCGAGGAAAATAACACACGTGAAACTCAATATGACAGCATGCCCCGCCATCATGTTGGCAAAAAGACGGATCATAAGCGCAAAAGGCTTTGTAAAAACACCGAACAATTCTATAAGCGGCATCACCGGTGCGGGATAGGCTTTAAGAAACAACGGAACGTCAGGCCAGAATATCTCTTTCCAGTATTCCTTGTTTCCGAATACGTTAATTGCCAACATCGTGCATACTGCAAGGAAAAGAGTCACATTTATATTGCCTGTAACATTTGCACCTCCAGGAAAGACCGGAATAAGGCCTATGATATTCGTTGTGAATATGAAAAAGAACACCGTTAGAAGATAAGGCGCAAATTTCCTGTAATGCCTGTCTCCCACTGACGGTTTTATCAAATCATCATATATCGTCATCACCAGCATCTCCACAGCTCCGACAAATCCTTTCGGAGCATCGCTCTTCTCGTCACGGTTCTTATACCAACGCGCACATGATAAGAACACGCATATAAGAACAATAACTACAATCCATATCTGTGCAACGGTCTTTGTTATACTCAAATCTATCGGCCTTACCGCAGTTCCGTCGGAAAGACGCTCATAAATCTTGCCATGATGCGCTTTATCAAAGAAGAACTTATCCGGTAAAGTGTGTGCCGTACAGAAAGACCATTCGCCTGTTTCCTCACTGCGTACAATTATAGGCAACGGTATACTGAAGTGCCTGCCTTCGTATGAGGCCACATGCCACTCGTATGAGTCTGCCAAATGTTCCAGAACGATTTCCGGTATATTCAAACGCTCTTCTCCTCCGTTGTCGGCCGCGCAAATATTCAAAGGCAACAGAGCCATAGCAATCAGGAAAAGTATTGTTCTTATTTGTTTCATCTGTTTTATTAATGATGCGTTATTACTTTTTGAGTTTATCAAGAGAGTTGGACACTTTCGAAAAAAAATACGAATGATGAAAGAGGATTGCCTCATAGAAAGCAAAGAACACAAGAATAAACTTCAATATGTGTCCGCTGCCTGCAACAAGATAATACACGAACATCGTAGCTATAGCCAACAGCATTCTGAATCCCGAGACAGCCGTATAGAAAGTAGGAAGGCTGTCAGCGGCATTTTCCGCAACCTTACGCCATATAAGCGCATCGGCACATTCGATAACGACAGCGAATGCCGCTCCAACTATAATCGGAGTAATATCGCGTGAAACGCCCATGACAAGCATCACCAAATATACTCCAGCCGCCACGATACATACAAGACACAGCCCTTGCATAATATAACGTATGCTCAGTTTTTTGATATCTGCCATAATTGCAAAAAGTCTGTTTATCCTGCTGCGTCACGGAAGCTCCACACAAACACTAACAGTGTTTTTCTGCACTTCAATGAACCCTCCTGCAATGGAAAGGCCATGCATTCCTAATGCATCCTTATACACCACGCGTCCGTTTTCCAGAGAAGAAATCAACGGAGCATGATTAGGAAGAACCTGAAATTCTCCCATAATACCGGGAACCGTTACGCTCTCCACCTCTCCGTTGAACTCCACACGCTCTGGAGATACTATTATCAACTTCAAACTCATAAACTCAAAATTAACAGAAACTATCCCTTTGCCTCCTCGATAAGCTTTTTACCTTTGGCAATGGCATCCTCGATAGTACCTACGTTCAGGAATGCCTGTTCCGGCAGATTATCAACCTCACCGTCAAGAATCATGTTGAATCCCTTTATTGTGTCTTCTATCGGCACCATCACACCTGGTACACCTGTAAACTGTTCTGCCACCGCGAACGGCTGAGAAAGGAATCTCTGGACGCGTCGTGCACGGTTTACGGTAAGTTTATCCTCATCAGACAGTTCATCCATACCAAGAATTGCTATGATGTCCTGAAGCTCTTTATAACGCTGCAATATCTGCTTCACTCTCTGTGCGCATTCATAATGCTCCTTACCAACGATAAGCGGGTCAAGAATACGTGACGTAGAACCCAACGGATCAACTGCGGGATAGATACCAAGCTCGGTAATCTTTCGGCTCAGCTCTGTTGTTGCGTCAAGATGTGTAAAGGTGGTTGCCGGAGCCGGGTCTGTAAGGTCATCGGCCGGTACATATACAGCCTGTACAGAAGTTATGGATCCCTTCTTTGTTGATGTAATACGCTCCTGCATGGCTCCCATCTCACTTGCCAGTGTCGGCTGATATCCCACAGCTGAAGGCATACGTCCCAAAAGAGCGGAAACCTCAGAGCCTGCCTGTGTAAAACGAAAAATATTGTCGATGAAGAACATAATGTCCGCAGCCTCACCATCCTTACCTCCATGATCGCGGAATTCCTCTGCCACGGTAAGGCCAGACAATGCAACCGAAGCGCGCGCACCGGGCGGCTCGTTCATCTGTCCGTAAACAAGCGTAGCCTGCGACTTGCGGAGTTCTTCCGGATCTACCAGCGACAAATCCCACTTACCTTCGTCCATGGCCTTTCTGAATTTATCGCCATATCGTATAACTCCGGATTCTATCATATCGCGTATAAGGTCATTTCCCTCGCGCGTACGCTCTCCGACTCCAGCAAACACAGAGTATCCGTTATGCCCTTTTGCTATGTTATTGATAAGTTCCATGATTAGCACGGTCTTACCCACACCGGCACCTCCGAAAAGTCCTATCTTACCGCCTTTCATATAAGGCTCGAGCAAGTCGATGACCTTTATACCCGTGGCGAGCATCTCTTTGTGTGTGGAAAGGTCCTCGAATTTCGGAGCTTCGCGATGAATAGGATAGGCACCTTTCATATCAAGGGCCTCCATTCCGTCAATCGGCTGTCCGATAACGTTCATCATACGTCCTTTAATCTGTTCACCGGCAGGCATAACGATAGGCGAGCCGGTCTGCCGCACTTCCAATCCACGCTGCAGGCCGTCGGTATTGTCCATAGCAACACAGCGAACCGTATCCTCACCGATATGTTGCTGAACCTCTACGATGAGTTCGCGTCCGTCCGGACGTGTAATCTTCAGGGCGTCATGAATCTTCGGCAACACTTTCTCCGCGTCCATGCCTTTGGTGTCGAAATAGACATCAATTACAGGACCTATAATCTGAGAAATGTGTCCATTTATTTGTGACATAGTCTTATATTTTAGTTATTTTATATTATATCTTATGTGTATGCCTTATATAAAAGAGGCCTGTGACAGTCGCCTCGCTTTAAGTCAAAATACATATTCTGCGGAACACTTCTGCAAAGTTAATAATTTTCCTATAAAGAAAATCATCTTTTTGCCTTTTTATTGCTTTTACGCCATATTTGGAGAGATTTAGGACTGCTTTAAATTGCATCTTGTCTTATCAGAGCCCCCGCCCGCAATTATATGCTAAGTTCGTCAAGGACTTTTATAAGTTTCATGTCAAGCGGTTTGTCTGTGCGTATGGCATCAGAGAACGGGACATACACAATCTCATTGTTTCTTATTCCCACCATGATATTTCTCTGTCCCTGCATTATAGCTTCCACAGCTCCCACTCCCGTGCGGCTTGCCAGTATTCTGTCATGAGCCGTTGGCCTGCCGCCGCGCTGCAAATGTCCAAGTATGGACACACGCACGTCATAATTCGGAAACTCCTTGCGCACACGTTCGGCATAATATAGAGCTCCGCACTTGGGACTTTCCGACACTATTACAATGCAGCTTTTCTTTGACTTTCGTATTCCACGCTCCATAAACCGTGCAAGCTGGTCGACATCTGTCGAGTCTTCCGGTATTATGGCAGCCTCGGCACCGCTTGCAATAGCGCTGTTCTGGGCAAGGAAGCCAGCATCACGTCCCATGACTTCAACAAAGAATATACGCTCATGGCTTTGGGCCGTATCACGTATGCGGTCCACACACTCCACTATAGTGTTCATCGTAGTGTCATAGCCTATTGTGGAATCCGTGCCATACAAGTCGTTATCAATGGTTCCCGGCAGTCCGACACAACAGAAATCAAACTCCTCTGCAAATATTCTCGCACCCGACAGAGAACCGTTGCCACCGATGACAACAAGTGCGCCAATACCCTCATTCCGAAGGTTCTCATAAGCTTTCTGACGCCCTTCCGGAGTCATAAAGCCTTTGCTTCTTGCTGATTTCAGTATTGTCCCGCCCTGCATTATTATCCCGCTGACATTCTCTGTCGTAAAGGGCCGTATCTCATTATTTATCAAACCGTCAAAACCGCGGTATATGCCTTTCACCTCAAAACCGTTACATATACCGGAACGTGTCACAGCACGTATGGCCGCATTCATACCCGGTGCATCGCCTCCTGAAGTAAGAATCCCTATCGTCTTAATCTTTGCCATAATCTTATTACTTTATTTACTAAACCTATTATCACTGAACTTTACCCACCAAAATTTTATCACCTTGTGATTCATTCACTATTCCGTTTCTTCATATCATCCGAAAAACAGGCTTTCCCCCCACAATACAATCAAACCTATAATCCATCCCATAAGAACCTTAGGAGTACAGTTTTTCAAATACCATCCTATATGCATACGTTCCATTTTCATCATTGCAAGCACGCTGGCATTAGTGAATCCGAGCAGACACCCTCCCGTAGCGGTGGTGAAAGCGATTATCTTCCAATAAATTCCGTTTTGAACAAAGTTCGCCATATAGTCGGCATCCATCCATCTGCCGAGAATATCGGGTTCGACAACGGGATACATGGACAAGGAAGTCATGGCTATTGCAAACGAGTCGACACACCCGCTCAAGATCCCTGCCGCAAATCCGGTTATCCAGATATTATGAACATTATAATCCACCCATTCCGAAAAATCGGCAAGGACACCTGTTTCCTTTACCGCTCCCAAAGCCAGCATGACTCCCATAACAAAAAGCATCAGCTGAATACTTCCATATTGAAGAACTCTTGGCGTGCGCCGCAATATCATCTGTTCGGCATTCATCAGTTTCCTGTTGAATATCTCATTTATTCCCCAAAGCACGGACAGGACACACAATGCGCCAAGGAACGGGCTCAGCTTGGTTATATTATGAAAAGTTGGTATAAACCATAACCCGCCTATACCGACAATTAGCATCACCACACGCTGCCAACGGTTAAGGTTTGTGTCGTCTCCGCGATACGGTGCGGCCTGCCAGTCTACATCCAGCCTGTCAGGCAAGGCACGGCCAAGCATAAACGTCGGCACCACCCATGCCACAATGGCAGGCAATGCAAGCCACGCCGAGAAATTTGTTGCCGTCACAAGCTCGCCCCCCCATAATATCAATCCTGCCGGATCACCGATAACGGTAAAGCATCCGCCTGCGTTGGCAGCCAGCACAATGGCACTGCCGATGACCATTCTCTGCCTTCTTCCCTGAACAATACCGTGCATTATCATAAGCATCATTGTGGAAGTTGTAAGCGTGTCAAGGTTTGCAGATATGATAAACGCTATTGCGGTTATTGTCCAAAGCAGACGTTTACCGCTACGCGTACGGACCCATTCGCCAATGAAATCAAAACATCCGTTGTTGTCAAGAATCTCCACTATCGTCATCGTGGCCAATATGAACATTACCACGGCAGCTGCCTTGCCGACATATTTCAGGAAAAGATTCTCGTAAATGAAAGTCTTGACCGCTGAAGCCGGAGCACCGGAACCAAGAAGAAAATCGGAATACTCACGAGGATACTGGCTCATGACAAAATCGGTGCCGTAACATATATACAGCACCCATCCTACCGTACCTACAAACATTGCGATGGCAGCCTTGTTTACATTGGTAAGATGTGATGTGGCTATAAGGAGATAGCCGGCAAGCAACATTGCTACTATTATAAGCGTCATACGTCAAAACTAAAATCGCACAAAGTTATCTATTCTAATTGAGAATATGAAACTTACAATAAGATTTTTACAAATTATAAACAAAAAAAATGTTATCCGTACCCTAACATAAAATCAAGTATACGGATAACGTTTGTCTGTAAAATACTGATATAATATCATCCGGCAGACTGCATCTCACGCAACAGCCGACGCTGACGCTCTGAAAGTCCTACAGGCAGTTTCACGGTAAAAGTGAGAATCAAATCTCCGGAAGTACCGTCTCTGCGACTATGCCCCTTACCACGGAGACGCACCTTTGTGCCATTCTGAGTCTCTGGTTTGACCTTCAGTTTCACCTTTGTTCCGTTGCCAAGTTGCACGAGCACTTCTCCACCAAGCATGGCCGTATACAGGTCGATGCTTACTTCCGCATTCATATCTCCTGTTTCCATGCCATGCCCGCTGTTAAAACCGGCACCGAAATGAGAGCGGCCCCTATCTGCCCCACCACCGAAAAGGCTGTCGAAAAAGGAACTGAAACCGCCTCCGTTGCCTCCAAATCCGGAAAAATCAAAACCTTCGAACGGTGTGTGGCCTCCACTGTACGCACCGCCTCCTCCAAAAGCATCAGCATTTTTCCACTGCTCCCCATATTGGTCATATTTCTTGCGTTTATCCGGATCACCGATAACATCGTATGCCTCGGCAAGAGCCTGAAACTTTGCCTTAGCCTTCGGGTCGTCCGGATGAAGGTCCGGATGGAATTGCTTGGCTCTCTTAAGATAAGCCTTCTTCACATCTTTTTGGGGTATATCCTTGCTTACTCCTAAAATCTTGTAATAGTCGATGAATGCCATATAAAAAGAATCCTCCTTTATTTATTCCAATGTATAAACTTAAAAACAGCCGCACACAACAATTATCAATTCGTGCCGGCGTTTCATACAATGCAAAAAACGTGCCGATTGTTTATTTCTGACACAACAATAAAGAATATATACCTGTAAAAAACAAGTACAGATTCAAAACGGCATACAACGGTAATATTGTTCACGGCAAAATAAAAAAGCATTTCTTTATACTGCCGGTGTGGAAATCTCAAGATTTTCATGTAAATTTCCTCTAAAGAAAAATGATTTCTTTATTATGCCGGTGTAAAAACTCATGCTTTTTATATACCTTTGCGAAAATATTCAAAAAAGCATGAACAAAACCGTATTATTAGCAGGAAGCCTGCTATACATTAATATAAATGCCACAAATGCACAAACAACTGTAAACGGCAACAACAATAACATGAACGAAAGCACGGAGATAAGGATAATACAGACATCTGATGTACATGGATGTATTTTCCCATACGACTTCATCGAGCGGAAAGAAACAAACGGCTCACTTGCAAGAGTGGCATCATACATTAAAAAAGCAAGGAAAGAAAGTCCTGAAGGAGTGATACTTCTCGACAACGGTGATTTCCTGCAAGGACAACCGACTTGTTATTTTTACAACTACATGGCCACCGGAGAAAGAAACATTGCGGCCGATGCCATAAACTATATAGGATACGATGCCGTGGCAATGGGAAACCATGACATTGAAACAGGACATGCCGTATATGATAAATGGATAAACGAACTGGGTTGTCCGGTTCTCGGAGCCAACATCATAGAAACCGCCACGGGAAAGCCTTATCTTAAGCCATATACCATCATAGACCGTAACGGCATACGCACGGCCGTTATCGGACTTATAACCCCGGCCATACCTCATTGGCTTAACGAAAGCCTGTGGAGCGGACTGAGGTTTGAGAAACTGTACGAGACAGCAGAATATTGGCTTAACCACGTGATGGAAAAAGAAAAGCCGGACATCGTAATCGGATTGTTCCACAGCGGATGGGACGGAGGTATAAAAACCAGGGACTATACGGAAGACGAGGCAGAAAAAGTGGCACGCAATCTACCGGGATTCGATGCGATACTATATGGCCATGACCATACCATACGAAAAGAATGGGTCGGAAACATTTCAGGAGACAGCACCCTATGCCTCAATCCGGCAAACAATGCCATGGCTGTGGCAGAACTGAGAATAACAGTTGAAAACAAAGGAGGCAAGAAAACCGTCTGCCATATAGACGGGGATATTGTGGATATCCGCAACGAGAAGCCGGACGCGGGATTTCTCGAAACATTCAGTAAACAGTATGAAAAGATTACCGAATTTGTAAACAAACCGATAGGATACATAACCCAAGATATCACAACACGCGACTGCTTCTTCGGTTCATCGGCGTTCACAGACCTCATACACAATCTGCAATTGAAAATTACAGAAGCCGACATATCTCTGTGCGCACCGCTGTCGTTTGACATTACCGTCAACAGGGGTGAACTGAAAATGAGCGACATGTTCAAATTATATAAATATGAGAATCAGATATGTGTGCTGAAAATGACAGGCAGCGAAATAAGGAAACATCTTGAAATGAGCTACGGACAATGGGTGAACACAATGTCGTCTGAAAACGACCACATAATGCTGCTTGACAAAAAGAAAACCAATGACAACCAAAGGTTTGGCTTCAAAAACCTTACATTCAATTTCGACAGTGCGGCCGGAATAGACTATGAGGTGGACGTCACCAGACCGGCCGGTAGCAGGGTGACAATAAAAAGGATGAGCAACGGCCGGAAATTTGACGAGAAAAAGTGGTATAAAGTAGTCACGAACAGCTATCGGGCAAACGGAGGAGGCGAACTGCTCACCAACGGGGCCGGAATAGACAAGGACTCACTAAAGACAAGAATAATATACGAAAGTACCGGAGACCAGCGTTTCTACCTCACAAAGGCTATCAGTGAAATGAAAGTCATATCACCGAAACCGAACAACAACTGGAAATTCGTACCGGAAACATGGGCTGCAAAAGCCATAGAACGTGACAGAAAGCTGATTTTCAAGGAATAACGCCACAGCTTTACAGATAGATAGAGATAAAAAGACAATGAAACATGAAAAATTACTATTTTGTATTCTGCAACGGTGAGATACTTATTGAAAAAAGACCTGACGGCAGCTACACTGTCCCATTTACGGACGAGCCGCCGACAATAGTCAGTAACGATACAAACATACTGAAAGTGACAGGTATCAACGGAACAGAAGTCAGAACCTACAAAACCGACATGCCCGTTACAGACAATAAAGGATATGAGATGTGCCCGTTACGCCAGAGTTACTATAAACTTGACCATGAGATGTATCTTGAGGCAGGAAAATGCAGCGAGCTTATCTACTGGGACAGTTCGACAAAATATTGCGGCTCATGCGGTGCACCGATGAGCATGCAGACCGAAATAAGCAAGATATGCACAAAATGCGGTAAAGAAATATGGCCGCAACTGGCAACGGCCGTAATTGTATTGGTAAGAAAGACAAGGACTGACGAGATACTGCTCGTACATGCAAGAAATTTCAAAAGCGATTTCTTCGGATTAGTCGCAGGATTCGTAGAAACAGGGGAAACACTTGAAGAAGCGGTAAAAAGAGAGGTAATGGAGGAAACCGGCATCAGCATAACAAACATACAATACTTCGGCAGCCAGCCGTGGCCATACCCGTGCGGCCTTATGATTGGATTCAATGCGGAGTATGAAAACGGGGAGATAAGGCTTCAGGAGTCGGAATTGTCAGCAGGAGCATGGTTCAACAGGGAAAACCTCCCCCGGATACCTGAGAAAATGTCCATCGCAAGAAAGCTTATAGATGCTTGGAAAGAAAAGACACCTCCATGCCTGTAACGGGTATTTAAGAGATTCACCGTTACAGGAGAATTAAAAAAACTAAAAAAAGCCGGCTACGTATTTTTTTTGAAATCTATTTACATCTTGATATATAGATAAAATTCTCTTTCAATAAACAGCATGTTCATCGTCGATGAATGGCATGTTCATCAAGCGTGAATAGCCTATTCTCTGTCGATGAACAGGCCATTCATTTTGGCACACTTTTTATTTGCCGTCAACACACTGAATATCAACCTGTTACCATCTTAACAGAAATACACAAGACCCTCATAGAAAAACATTGCGATTTTTTATTACATATCAGACCAGATTACACATGTAATCCGGCCGATCCGGCCCCACAATGTCATGGAAATGAATCCGCAGGACACAACATCCACGAACATATACGTTGCAATGAAATAAAAAAAGTATGGGAATACTAAATACAATTCGATTGGAAACGGAAACCGTATCCTCCTATGGCTGTCTCTATCAAAATTATTAATACTCAAGCAATTCAGCCTTCAAATCTCCCGAGAAGCTCACCTTTGTGTCAAGCAAATAGCAACTTGCCCCTGTTGGAATACATATCGTGGAATTAAAATGGAAGCCGGACGCATCCACTTTTTCAAAATCCATATTACTGAATACGGCTTGCTCGAGAAACGCAGAAGGAACAAACCGCGAATAAAGTTTCTTTGTAAGGTCACGTGAGAACAGCTGCGAAGTTCCCTTGTATATGCTAAGATGGATTATATTATCATAGTAAACGTTATCAACCTCAACACCATCCGAACTGTATGAGGAACTATACACCTTATATCTTGTCGGATTAATTGCAATATAACAGTGATAACGCTCACCGCCATACATTACCACCGTATCTTTCTTGAGCACCTCGGTAACAATCTGTACCTCATGCTTGTCATACGCAAACATAAGACTGTCGTCAGGATTGTCACTCTTGACATATTTCACCACGTCACCGTTTCTGTTTTTGAAACAAAAAACATTATTTGTCAGTTTAACGATAGGATAATGCGCCTGTGTGGACTCCATCACCAATGTATCGCCATAAACAGCAAAAAAAGTCGGCAGACTTGTCGAATCGGAATATAGAATAGTATCCCCGACCACCTTCAGTACCACATCGTCATTGTCAGCGTCAAGCCATACCCCCTGCAACATTTTCTTTGCTCCGGCATTTTCTGATATAACGACATCCCTGTCTTTCTTGCCGGCACAGCCGGAGACAGCCATGACGACAATACAGAAAAACAATAATAAAATAGAACTCTTTACCATTCCTTACCGACATTATTTCCCGATGCAGTGATACTCAAAACCGGCATCCTTAAGCTCCTCCGCATCAAATATATTTCTTCCGTCAAGCACCAGATGTCTGTTCATCGCCTTTGCTATGACGCCCCATGTGGGCAAACGGAACTCTTTCCACTCCGTAAGCAATATAAGCGCGTCAGCTCCAAGCACGGCATCATACATGTCACGACAATATATAACCGTATCCCCTACTCTTCTCCTACATTCGTCCATGGCTATAGGGTCGTATGCCCTGACAATACACCCGGCGTCCTTAAGAAGCTTTATCATGACAAGAGCCGTGCTCTCACGCATATCATCCGTTTCCGGCTTGAATGACAGCCCCCATAAGGCAACCGTCTTCCCGTGAAGGGCGACACCATCGGTCTTACCTCGCTCCGTACAACCGTCATTAAAAGCCTTTTTCAACTTTTCAAAAAGCAATCCTTTCTGCCTTTCATTTATTCTCTCGACGGCCTTAAGCACTTCCAAAGAATAGCCATTGTCGTCCGCAGTCTTTATAAGAGCCTTCACGTCTTTTGGGAAACAGCTTCCGCCATAGCCACAGCCTGCATACAGAAATTTCCGTCCTATACGTGTATCGGAACCAATACCGGCACGCACCATATCCACATCCGCACCGACAAGCTCACACAAATTCGCTATATCATTCATGAAAGATATACGCGTGGCAAGCATCGAGTTGGCCGCATACTTGGTCATCTCAGCAGAAGGAATATCCATAAATATGACACGGAAATTGTTTATAAGAAACGGTTTGTACAACCGTGAAAGAATTTTCTTGGCCTGCTCGCTTTCCACTCCTACGACAACACGGTCAGGAGAAAGAAAGTCTTTTATTGCGTTTCCTTCCTTAAGAAATTCAGGATTGCTTGCCACGTCAAACTTAACATCTACACCGCGGCGGTCTATTTCATCCTGTATGACCTTGCGTACCTTTGCCGCCGTCCCCACAGGCACAGTGCTCTTTGTGACAACCACCATATAACGGTTTATGTTTTCTCCGATTGTCCGTGCCACTTGAAGAACATATTTCAAGTCTGCACTTCCATCCTCATCAGGAGGAGTTCCAACAGCAGAGAACACTATTTCCTGCTCATTGAGCACGGACGCAAGGTCGGAAGAGAATTTCAAACGTCCGGCCTTGACATTTTTAAGCACCATTTCATCAAGCCCCGGCTCGTAAATAGGAATATCACCGTTTCTCAGACGCTCTATCTTATCAACATCGACATCAACACAAGTGACATTTACGCCCGTCTCCGCAAAGCATGTCCCTGAAACAAGTCCCACATAACCCGTACCTACTATTGCTATATTCATGAAATACTATACCTTGTTATATTTATTCAAAATAATCCGCATCCTTGAAAGACTGTCCTTTAAGGTCCTTTTCACTCGTAATCACATCAGACAGTTCCATAGGCCACTGTATGTTTATATCAGGATCGTCAAAACGGATACTCGCCTCACAATGCGGAGCATATATATTGTCCACCTTATATGTAAACACAGCCTCATCGCTCAACACAAGAAACCCATGGGCAAAGCCACGCGGAATGAAAAGCTGCCGTTTGTTTTCCTCACTCAGCTCAACCATGACATATCTGCCGAACGTTTTGCTGCTTTTACGCAGATCCACCGCAACATCAAGCACGCGACCCTTTATCACACGTACAAGCTTGGCCTGAGACATTTCACCTTTCTGATAATGCAGGCCACGCAAAACTCCATAAGACGACTTAGACTCATTATCCTGAACAAATCCGACCTTACCGACATTCTTTTCAAAGTCCGACTGTTTCCATACTTCATAGAAATATCCCCTGGCATCATTAAACACCAACGGCTCAATGACATATACATCCGCAATGTCGGTTTCTATATATTTCATACCTTTTTGTTGTTTGTTTTTCCGTTTTGCAAAAGTATAAAATATAATCGGAATACAAAAGTTTTTTTTCAAATTGCGGTTATTTTTATTTGTGCATATCACTATTTTTTGGTAATTTTGCACTCGTGATTGAATTGGACAGACATATAGAAATACTCCTGCTGGACAACGATTGTGTGATTGTTCCGGGATTTGGCGGGTTCGTTGCCCACCATGTTGACGCACGCTATGATTTCAACGACGGCACATTTCTGCCGCCGTTACGCACTATAGGATTCAACCCTCAGCTTACCATGAACGACTCCCTTCTGGCTCAGTCGTATGTGGAACTGTATGACATCAGCTATCCCGAGGCAATAAGAAAGATAGAAAATGAAATCAACGAGCTTAAACAGGAGCTGTATACAGAGGGAAGCTATGAGCTTAATGACCTTGGTATCCTATCCATTGACGAAAACGGCAAATACATATTCGAGCCATGTGAGGCCGGAATACTCACACCTGCACTTTACGGACTAAGTTCTTTCCAAATGAAACGGAAAGAAGAGGCGGCGGATGCATGTGCGAATAAATCCATAAAAGACAGCAAGGATATCCAATCCGATGCCCAAGTATTATTCGACAATTGCGTCATACACAGGGATGATGAAAACAATTATACTGAAACAAAAGAAAACAAAAATTACGAAAACGATGTAATACGCATAAAGACATCATGGATACGTAATACCGCAGCAGCCGTTGCTGCCATAATATGTTTCTTTCTGTTCACATCTCCCATAGCAAACAGCACAAAGGACAATGTGATGACAGGCAATCTGCACGGCAACATGTTTTTTAATATGATTCCGGAAGACAGCCATACCGGAGACATAAAACTGACAGATGTGTCGTCTACCGTGGAAAAGCCGGAAGCCAACAACAAAGACGCCAAGGCCGCAAACAAAGAGACTGCCAAAGAGAATAAGGAAGACAATTTTGCCGCACAAGAGACAAAAAAGGATAAAGGCAAGAAAGAAACTGTATACTGTATTGTCATGGCAAGTCGCGTGGCCAAGGCTAATGCCGAAACATTTGTAAAGAAATTACACAATGAAGGATACGAACAGGCTTATGTCCATACAAACAACAACATTATAAGAGTAGTTTACGGACATTATACAGACGAAAGTGAGGCAAGCTCGGAGTTACGGTCTCTACGCGACAACAAATATTTCGAGCAGTCATGGATATACAAAATACAATAAAAACAGATAAGAAGATACTTCAATAATGAAAAGAGTAAGATGCCCCAAATGTGACAATTATATCACATTCGATGAAACAAGATACGAACAGGGACAGTCTCTCGTATTTCAATGCCATAACTGCGGCAAGCAATTCGGCATAAAAATAGGAGTATCAAAACTGAAAGCCCTGCAAAAAGAAGAGCAACTTAACGAGAAAGCCAACGAGAAGGGGTTCGGCTCCATCATTGTCATTGAAAATGTCTTTCACTACAAACAGGTAATTCCACTTCAATTTGGTGTAAACATTATCGGACGATACATGAAAGGCAGCAAGACCAACACGCCGATAGAGACAAACGACCCAAGCATCGACATCAACCATTGCAGCATAACCGTAAGCCGCGACAAACACGGGAGGCTGAAATATGTATTGCGGGACGGCCCAAGTTATACGGGAACGTTTGTGGACAACGTGATTCTCGGTGACCGCGAACAACGTGTCATTGAAGACGGAACCCTATTCACAATCGGAGCAACAAGCGTCATTCTTCGCAGTGCGGAATGTGAGGAATAGAATTACACATTAATAAAATAATATCGCTTTTATCTAAAGAATATCATAAAACAAGTCCCAGACAACTATGATTTTATGATATTTCTTTGATAACATCTGTCTATCTGAATATTTTTATGTAACTTTGCCGATTATTATAGAACAGTTATATAAAAAGAAACAAAAAGCGGATGAAACCAACGGCTACATTGCTTTTACATTGTCCGGATCAAAAGGGCATAATATCGGAACTTACAAAATTCATAACCGATAACCAAGGCAACATACTGTATCTCGACCAGTATGTGGATAAGCAGGACGGAATGTTTTTCATGCGTATCGAATGGGAACTGACCACATTCATAATCCCACGTGACAAGATTCTTGAATACATCAAGACACTGTACACACAGCGTTATAACATGGAATGCAGCCTGTATTTCAACGACATACGCCCCCGAATGGCTATATTCGTAAGCAAGATGAGCCATTGCCTCTACGATTTGCTCGCACGCTACAAGGCAGGAGAATGGGAAGTAGACATTCCATGCATCATAAGCAATCATGAAGATCTGAGATACGTAGCCGAACAATTCAACATACCTTATTATGTATGGTCCATAAATAAAGACCACTCCAACAAATATGAGGTGGAACAGGCTGAGGCGGAACTGCTGAAAAAGGAAAGAATAACCTTTATCGTTCTTGCACGTTACATGCAGATTATCAGTGACGACATGGTGAAGGCATATCCTAATCATATAATAAACATCCACCACTCTTTCCTTCCAGCATTCATAGGAGCACGCCCTTATCACCAGGCATGGGAGCGAGGAGTGAAAATCATCGGTGCGACAAGCCATTATGTCACAGCCGAGCTCGATGCAGGACCGATAATCGAACAGGATGTTGTAAGGATATCACATAAGGACACTCCAGAGAGCCTTGTCAGGAAAGGCCGTGACCTTGAAAAGATTGTCCTGTCGAGAGCCGTGACAAAACATATAGAAAGAAAAATACTCACATACCATAACAAGACCATTATCTTCAACTAAAGATTGTGGTGTACGAGAGATCCGACAGAAGAATACAATAACAAGAAGTGACGGTATGAAAATAGCCATCGTCAAATATAATGCAGGCAACATATATTCAGTGGTGAACGCCTTGAACAGGTTGGGAATAAATCCAGTGCTTACAGACGACATTGAAGAACTGTCAAGTGCCGACAAGATAATATTCCCCGGTCAGGGAGAGGCTTCTGGGGCTATGAGATACCTGAAAGAAAGAAATCTTGACAAGGTAATACGAGACCTTCACCAACCGGTACTCGGCATCTGTATCGGACAACAGTTGCTTTGCCGCCATTCGGAAGAAGGCGATACAGACTGCATTGGCGTATTTGATACAGAGGTGAAACGATTCACACCATCATCACACGAATACAAAGTGCCGGCAATGGGATGGAACGGAATATACGGCATGAAAAGCAAACTGTTCAAAGGAATACCAGATAATGAATTTGTTTACTTTGTACATAGCTTCTACGTCCCGCTATGCCAGTACACAGCTGCCGTTTCCGACTATATACAACCGTTCAGTGCGGCACTGCACAAGGATAATTTCTATTCAACTCAGTTTCATCCTGAAAAAAGCGGTGATGCGGGAGAAAGAATAATCAAAAACTTCATCAACATATAGGTGGATAAAAAAACAAGCGTAACAACATGATAGAACTCATACCTGCTATTGATATAATAAACGGCAAGTGTGTAAGACTGGCCAAAGGCAACTACGATACAAAGACCGTTTACAGCGACTCTCCTGCGGAAGTGGCGAAAAAGTTTGAATGCATGGGATTCAGACGTCTTCATGTTGTGGACCTTGACGGTGCAAAATCAAAACATATCGTCAATGCTGATGTATTGCACGACATTTCATCCGCAACAAATCTTATAATAGACTTCGGGGGAGGTATAAAAACCGATAACGACATAGAAACGGCATTCGCAAACGGAGCATCAATGGTTACAATAGGTTCTGTGGCCGTGACAGCCCCCCAAATATGTACCGAATGGATTAACAAATACGGAGCTGACAAGATTATAATCGGAGCAGATGTCAAGGGAAGAAACATTTCTATAAACGGATGGAAAGACACATCATCACAAACATTGTTTCCATTCATGAAATTCTACATCGAGAACGGTGTGAAAACCTTTCTCTGTACAGATATAGACAAAGACGGCATGCTGGCCGGTCCGGCCACTGACCTCTATAAAGAGATACTGGAACAGTTTCCTGATATTCACCTCATAGCAAGCGGAGGAGTGGCATCCATAGAAGACATCAAGGCTCTTGAATATAACGGAATACCGGCCGTAGTCTTCGGTAAGGCCATCTATGAGGGAAAAATAAACATGAAAGAACTATGGGACTGGCAAAACGCATAATACCATGCCTTGACGTTAAGGACGGACAGACCGTAAAGGGTGTAAACTTCGTGAATCTCCGAAACGCAGGCGACCCCGTTGAACTTGGAAAAGCCTACAGTATGGCCGGTGCCGACGAACTGGTATTTCTTGACATCACCGCAAGTTATGACGGGCGAAAGACTTTTACAGACATGGTGACCCGCGTGGCAAAAGAAATAAACATCCCCTTTACCGTTGGAGGCGGGATTACCGAGCTGGCTGATGTAGAGCGCCTTTTACAGGCAGGGGCAGACAAAGTCAGCATAAACAGTGCCGCAATAAAAAGACCGGAACTGATCAATGAGATAACCTCCCATTTCGGTTCACAGGTCTGCGTATGTGCAATTGACGCGAAAAACGACGATGAAGGATGGCACTGTTATCTTAAAGGCGGACGGGAAAGAACAGAACTGAATCTGTTTGAATGGGCAAAGGAAGTGCAGGACCGCGGAGCGGGAGAAATTCTGTTCACAAGCATGGACAACGACGGAGTGAAGAACGGATATGCAAATGACGCACTTTCCAGACTTGCCGATTCGCTATCAATACCTATAATCGCAAGTGGAGGCGCAGGAAAGAAGGAACATTTCCTCGATGCTTTCACTGTAGGACATGCTGACGCGGCACTCGCAGCAAGCGTATTCCACTTTGGGGAAATCGGTATTAACGAACTAAAAGGCTATTTAAAAGAAAACGGTGTGAATGTAAGGATATAAAATACAAGACAATCATTATAACGTTTTTTACAAGCAAGACAATTAGCCATATATAAAATGGTTTATTCAAAACTTGGACACAAATATAATTATGAACATAGATTTCAAAAAGAATAACGGGCTCGTTCCGGCAATAATACAAGACAACAGGACAAACAAGGTTCTCATGCTCGGATACATGAATGAAGAAGCATACACCAAAACCATAGAAACAGGTAAGGTGACATTCTTCAGCCGAAGCCGCCAATGCCTGTGGACAAAAGGCGAGACATCAGGCAACTTTCTGCATCTTGTGGAAATAAAGGAAGATTGTGATCACGACACCCTGCTCGTGAAAGCCAATCCCGAAGGTCCTGTATGCCATAAGGGTACAGATACCTGTTGGGGAGAGAAAAACGAGACAAACCCTCTGCTGTTCGTGACAGAACTTCAGGACTTCATAAACAAACGCCATGAAGAGATGCCAGAAGGAAGCTATACCACCTCACTTTTTAAAGACGGATTAAACCGTATGGCACAGAAAGTGGGCGAAGAAGCACTTGAAACTGTTATAGAAGCAGTTAACGGCACTGACAAACGCCTTATCTACGAGGCATCCGATATGCTATATCATCTGATTGTTCTCCTCACAAGCAAAGGCTTGCGCATAGAGGATGTGGCGGCGGAACTGAAGAGCAGGCATTCTCCAAACTGGCAAAAACACTAATCTAAAAATAAAAACGCAGGGGCTCAACAATAAACACCAAGTAAAAATGCTGATAGACTATAAAAACGTAAACATATACCAACATTCCGATAAACCAGTCTTGAAGAATGTGAATTTCCATGTAGATGAGGGAGAGTTTATCTACATCATAGGACGTGTGGGCTCAGGGAAAAGCTCACTTTTGAAAACAATATATTTTGAACTTGACATTGACGAGGCCGACTCTGCGACGGTATTGGACATGAATATCACAGGACTGAAACGCAAGTATATTCCCGCACTGCGCAGACAGATGGGAATTGTCTTTCAGGACTTCCAGCTTCTTACAGACCGCACAGTTGAGAAGAATCTGAAATTCGTGCTTAAGGCCACAGGATGGAAAAATAAGAAAGAAATAAACAACCGCATAGATGAAGTGCTTGCAGACGTAGGACTGTCTGACAAAAAAGACAAGATGCCGCATGAACTCTCAGGAGGAGAACAACAACGTATAGCCATCGCAAGAGCCATATTGAACAAGCCGCGTCTTATCGTGGCAGACGAACCGACAGGAAACCTCGACCCCGAAACGGCATCAAGCATAATACAGTTGCTAAGACAAATATCACAGACCGGCACAGCCGTGATAATGAGCACACACAACATTCCGCTGCTCGACAAATATCCGGGAATAGTATACAGGTGTGCAGACAACCAATTGGAAGAAGTGACAAACGACTTCAACAAGATCCAGCTGGCATACGATGACGACGAGACAGCATGACACATGACCAATCAACATTTAAGCCATACATTGAATCAAGACAAGAAAATTAGAAAACAAAAGCAATAACAGATATGAAAGTAATGAAATTTGGAGGTACCTCCGTAGGTACACCGGCACGCATGAAGGAAGTAGTAAAACTGGTCACATCGTTCAATGAACCCGTTTTCATTGTGCTGTCTGCCATGTCAGGCACAACAAACTCGCTTGTAGAGATTTCAAACTATCTGTACAAGAAAAACTCAGACGGAGCCAACGAGGTGATAAACAGCCTTGAAAGAAAATATAACGAACACATAAACGAACTGTATTCCACAGAGGAATGGCGTGCAAAGACCAAAGAGTTGATATCCGGCATATTCAACTATCTGCGCTCATTCACGAAAGAACTGTTCACGAGCTTTGAAGAGAAAAACATAGTGGCTCAGGGAGAGATTATCAGCACCAATATGGTGGCGAACTACATGCACGAGCAAGGCATCAGCACAACGCTGCTCTCCGCACTTGACTTCATGCGCACCGACAAGAACTCCGAGCCGGATTCATCCTATATAAAGGAAAAGCTTTGTAGTATTCTTGAAAAAAACGAAGGTTCACAAGTATACATCACACAAGGATTCATCTGCCGCAACGCATACGGTGAGATTGACAACCTGCAACGTGGAGGAAGCGACTACACCGCTTCTCTCATCGGTGCGGCAATAAATGCCGAGGAAATCCAGATATGGACAGACATCGACGGAATGCACAATAACGACCCACGCATCGTAGACAAGACATGTCCCGTACATCAGCTTCAGTTTGAAGAAGCTGCCGAACTGGCATATTTCGGAGCAAAGATTCTTCACCCCACATGTATACAGCCGGCCAAGTTTGCTGGTATTCCCGTACGCCTGCTGAACACGATGGACCCGAACGCAGAGGGAACTACGATAAACAACAACACCGAACAGGGAAAGATAAAGGCCGTGGCAGCAAAAGACAACATCACTGCAATAAAGATAAAAAGCAGCCGAATGCTTTTGGCAACAGGATTCCTGCGCAAGGTATTTGAGATATTCGAAAGTTATCAGACGGCCATCGACATGGTATGTACATCAGAGGTTGGAGTGTCGATGAGCATCGACAACGACTCCCACCTGAACGAAATCGTTGACGAACTTAAGAAATACGGTACCGTGACCGTAGACCGCGACATGTGCATCATCTGTGTTGTCGGTGATCTCGACTGGAGTAATGTCGGCTTTGAGACGCTTGCTACCGAAGCAATGAAAAACATCCCCGTGCGCATGATTTCATACGGAGGCTCAAACTACAATATATCATTCCTCGTGAAAGAAAGCGACAAGAAACGCGCACTCCAAAGCCTAAGCGACACACTGTTTGGAAACAAGTAATAAAAAGCCGTCCGGACCAGACTCCTGTCCGGACGGCTTCAATAAGAAAAACGCAACGGCATAAGTCACAACAGGCAAACTTCTGCCATATACACAACAACACACATACAACAACATGAAAGGAACTTTTCCTACAGAAAGATTCAAGGACATACAGACACCGTTTTATTATTACGACACAGATTTGCTGCGCAACACTTTGGAAGCGATAAAAGCAGAAACAGGCAGACATGAAAACTTTATCGTTCATTATGCCGTAAAAGCAAATGCAAATCCACAATTACTCACCATAATAAAAAATGCCGGACTCGGTGCAGACTGTGTCAGCGGAGGAGAGATAGAGGCTGCATTGGCGGCAGGATTCACCCCGTCATCCATAGTATATGCCGGTGTCGGTAAAAGTGACTGGGAAATAAACCTCGCCTTGGACAAAAATATCTTCTGCTTCAACGTAGAGAGCGTTCCGGAACTTGAAGTCATCAACAATCTGGCAGCCTCGAAAGGCAAGACCGCAAACGTGGCTTTCAGAATTAACCCCAACGTAGGAGCCCACACACATGCCAATATAACGACCGGACTTGCAGAAAACAAATTCGGCATAGCCATGCGCGATATGAAAGACATAATAGCCAAGGCTTCGAAAATGGAGAATGTGAAATTCATCGGACTTCACTTTCATATTGGTTCACAGATTCTCGACATGACCGACTTCCTCGCATTATGCAACCGCATCAACGAGATTCAGGACGAACTCGAAAACCGCCATATCCGTATAGAAAATATAAATGTGGGCGGAGGACTCGGCATAGACTACGAACACCCCGACAGAGTTGCCATACCTGATTTCAAATCCTACTTCAATACATACGAAAGACACCTAAAACTCCGGCCCGGCCAGCATGTACATTTCGAGTTGGGGCGTTCCGTTGTCGCACAATGCGGTTCGCTTATCACCAAAACACTATATATAAAACAAGGAGCGACAAAGCAATTTGCCATAGTAGATGCGGGAATGACAGATCTCATACGTCCGGCACTATATCAGGCATACCATAAGATTGAAAACATCTCAAGCGACGGGCCGCATGAAGAATACGATATCGTAGGGCCTATATGCGAATCAAGCGACGTATTTGCAAAACAGACAGTATTGAACAGGACAAAGCGCGGCGACCTGCTCGCAATACGCTCCGCAGGCGCATACGGTGAGATTATGGCATCACAATACAACTGCCGGAAATTGCCGAGGAGCTATACAAGCGACGGGATGAGACAAGGCACATTAAGCTAAAAAACAAAATAATACACGATATGACCATTGACAATACAACAATAGTAATAAGTTGCATATTGTTGCTTTTCGCATTAACGAGCGGATTATTCAATGTATTTTTAAAGAAGCCAAAAGCCGGCTTGACAGGCAAGTCGGAACCACAAACAGACACAGATACCGTCTGTCGTCCGGGATTCTCTGTCGTGATGTCCGTACATGACAACTGTGCGGAAATAAGGAAAAACCTTCCGCTTATACTCTCGCAACAGTACAATGGAGAATTTGAGGTCATCGTCGTAGACGAATCATCCACAGACGACACAGGTGACATTCTCAAACAGCTTAAATCCGAATACCCAAATCTTTATGTGACTTTCATCCCTGCATCAAGCCATTACCTGAGCAGACGCAAGCTTGCACTCACTTTGGGAATAAAGGCGGCAAAACATGAATGGATTATACTCACCGACGCAGACTGCCGCCCTGCAGGAAACATGTGGCTTGAATCGATAGCAGAGCATTGTGACAAGGATGCTGACATCATATTAGGAAATACCGTATACACACATGAAACGCAGAGCAGCCTGCGATTCATGCGGATGTATGAGGTTTTCTCCCAGATAAAAGCAACTCAAAACGGTAACGCATGCTGCTACACAGGAAACAATCTAGCAATAAGAAAGTCTGTATTCTTCAGGCACAACGGATTTCTCAAGAATCTGAAATACCTTCGCGGAGAATACGAATACATGGTAAACGAATATGCCACAGCCACCAACACACGTACAGACATCAATCCTGAAGCACTCGTAATACAGGATGAGCCTTACCGAAAGAAATGGATAAACGCACAGCTGTTCCATATACACACCATGAAACATATAGGCCGGTGTACGGCATACAGGCTAAGGACCGCCACCGACACGGCAATGCTGCACACGAACACCATCCTGCAACTGACGGCAGCCGCTATTTCGGCTGCAACATCGCAATGGATAGTTCTATCGGCAGCCGTATCAGCATTGCTGCTCGCTGCGGCCGTCAGAACGATATCTGTAAAGAAGGCCGCCAGACTAATGGGAGAGGACTTCAATACATTTGCCGTTCCTTTCCTTTATTGGAGCATGCTGTGGAGACGCCTGCGCCTCAGCATAACATACAGAATGTCGGACAAATATGATTTCATAAGGAAATAAAAGAATACAATATGAAGATTCTGCATCTCTACTCAAAGTCAGACAGTATGATTACGGATTATGTAAACATACTCATACAGACAGTGTGCCGTAACACCGGTGACATGGAGATGCGGTCCGCCACAGACCTTTCTTCATGCAAAAGAGAAATAAAACGATTTTGTCCGGACATCATCCACATACACGGATGCTGGAACTACCTATATGCGGCAGCCGCACGCATGGCACGAAAGAACGGAATAAGAACCGTCGTCACACCGCACGGACAAATGGAGCCATGGATCATCAAACAGCGGTATTGGAAAGAGAAACTTCCGAAACTAATGTTGTTCCAGCGTAAGACGGTGAGACAGGCGTACGCTGTCATTGTACTGGGCCGGATGGAGGAAGAATGTTTCAGGCAACTGAGACTCAATAAAAGAATAGAGACAGTAAGAAACTGTCTCATCACACAGATGCAGACACCGGAAAACATGGCAGCACAGATGCTGGGCATATACAGGAAGATAGCGGACAGCAATGTGGCAGAACTTTTCACCGATGATACCCGGCTATGCCTCAAAGCCATTATCCATGCCGGCATCACACACAACAGGCAATGGCTCGATAACGATGAGCTTGCCGCTGTAAGCAGAATAACGTTTTCACAATGGAGACAGATAATGATATACGCATTCCACGAAGATATAGTCCGGACCATACAGCAAGGAATAGATACGCTGCAGCTCATGCCGCCGGAAATACATCCCGAAGACATTGAATGCTACATGCCCCACCCCATACCGGAGATATTGCCGGAAGACACAGGCATCGGGCCTGACAGCACACGCACCGATGCGGCAGTACAGATGATAACAAACTGCAGGAAACTCGCACGCAGAAAAAAACTCGCGATAAAGAACATCATAGCGCTGTCGGAAGCCATGCATACATGGTATATTGAGGAAGACAAACTGAAAGACAGGCTGAAAGAACAGAAAATGACGGATTTCACTGCATCGATAATGCAGGTGCTCGGCAATATGACGGGACTGAAGGAAGGACACATGCCGGTAATGCCTGCAGACAACAGACAAACGAAAGCAATAACCGAAATCATCAACAGACGACTGGCAATATAGCGCCGGCCGTAAAATGCAGACAAAAACATAACCTTTAAATACATACAGCTATTATGACATCACATAAGACCAATTACAACATCAAGGCCGACCTGCGATATCTCAACCTACTGTCACACTCTTTCTGCAACGTGGCGGAAGCCAGCACAGAGATAATAAACCTCGAGGCAATCCTTAACCTGCCAAAAGGAACAGAGCATTTCCTTGCCGACATACACGGAGAGCATGAAGCTTTCCAACATATCCTGAAAAACGCATCGGGAAACATAAAAAGAAAGGTAAATGAACTTTTCGGAAACAGTATAAGGGAATCCGAGAAACGGGAATTGTGCACACTCATATACTATCCCGAGAAAAAACTCGAACTGATAAAAGCCTCGGAACCGGACATCATCGACTGGTATCATATAACAATCCACCAGCTTGTAAGGATATGCCGGGATGTGAGCAGCAAATATACCCATTCAAAAGTAAGGAAATCACTTCCCCAGGACTTCAGCTACATCATCGAGGAACTTCTACATGAGCATACCGAGGATACCAACAAGACCGAGTATGTAAAGGTGATTGTCGACACGATAATATCCACCGGACGTGCCGACGACTTCATAACAGCCGTATGCAACGTCATACAGCGTCTGGCTATAGACCAGCTCCACCTTTTGGGCGACATCTACGACCGCGGGCCCGGAGCACATATCATCATGGACTTCATGACAGGATACCACAGCTGGGATATACAATGGGGCAACCACGACATACTGTGGATGGGAGCATGCGCAGGCAACGAGGCCTGTATATGCAGCGTCCTCAGACTGTCGCTAAGATACGCAAACCTGACCACACTTGAGGAGGGATACGGAATAAACCTCGTGCCGCTTGCAACATTTGCCATGGAGACATACGGTGACGACCCTTGCGAGGAGTTTAAGCCAAAGCTTCCATCCAACAGTACTCTCGATGAAAAGACCATAAGGCTTATCACACTCATGCATAAGGCGATAAGCATCATACAGTTCAAGGTGGAAGCACAGATATTCAAACGTCACCCCAACTGGGACATGCTTGACAGATGTATGCTCGACACCATCGACTACCAATGCGGCACGGCGACCATCGACGGGAAGGAATATAAAATGCTAAGCAACAACTTCCCGACAATAGACCCGGCAAATCCCAACCGACTCACAAACGAAGAGCGGACACTGATGGAACGCCTCAGGCATTCATTCACAGTAAGCGAGAAACTGCATAAGCACATAAGAAAGATTCTCAGCCACGGATGCTTGTATGCCATATACAACAACAACCTGCTGTTCCATGCCTCAATACCCCTGAACGAAGACGGCACACTGAAGGAAGTGGAACTTTACAACGGGCAGAAATATGCCGGACGAGAACTCATGCACAACCTCGGAATACTCATACGCGAGGCATTCAACACCGACACTGACCCGGAAGAGCGGCAATACGCCATAGACTATTTCCACTATCTGTGGTGCGGCAAGGACAGCCCACTGTTCGACAAGTCGAAAATGGCCACATTCGAACGCTATTTCCTCTCCGACAAAGAGACTTACAAGGAAATAAAGGGAAACTACTTCAACCTAAGGAACGATGAAAAGATATGCGACTATATACTTGACTCATTCGGAGTGACAGGTCCAAACCGCCACATCATCAACGGCCACGTGCCCGTGCATGCCTCAAAAGGCGAGACACCTATAAAGGCCAACGGCAGGCTGATGGTGATAGACGGAGGGTTCAGCAAGGCCTACCACAAGGAAACAGGCATTGCAGGATATACTCTCGTGTACCATAGCCGCGGTTTCCAGCTTGTGCAGCACGAACCGTTCACAAATGCCCTCGATGCCATAAAGAGCGGAACGGACATCAAGAGCACAACCCAAATCGTCGAGATGTCGGCACGCAGGATGAGAGTTCTCGACACCGACCGAGGCAATGAGCTGCGTGCACAGATTGAAGACCTGAAAGAACTGCTCTATGCCTACCGCCACGGATTCATCAAGGAAAGGGAAAGAAGGAAGGAAGACAAATGAACTGATAACGGCTCATCCGAAATCATGGAAAGGCGTTAGGATATTAATGCTAATGATACAAATAAAATATCACATTATAACCCATTAGCCAATGTATACAAAAGAAGGGAAAAGAAACAATCGAAAGTTTAACAAATAAATAAAAATATGGACACTATTAAAATTGCTAACGATAGTTTGAATGTTATGGTTAAAGTAATTAACAAAACAACAAAGGAGATTTCTTGTGATTTTTGGGACAAGGATGTATCTATAACCCTCATTATTTGTATTACAGTATTAGCTGTTATTACTCTAATTTCTTCTATATGGTATTACAACAATAAAGCGACTTTAAAATACGAAAAAGAAAAACATAAAGCAGAAAAAGAACGAAATCAAAATAACCACCAGAAACAACCACAAGAATCATCTGAAGCCAAAGACAGAAAGGAATTCATCAATTTCTGCTATGAGATGGTGCGTTCTAATGATGAGAAATATAAGGATATACAGAATGATTGTTGGACATTCCTTAAGTCTTCATATACAAATGGGGAATCCGTCAAAGACGTCAGCAAAACAACGACCTGCAATGAACAAGTTTAAGCACATTTTTCATTATCTTCAAGCGTTAACGATATCAGCATTCGTTTCCTCTTGCCACGATACAACGGGATATAATCCTGTCAGTCTTCACGGGACTGCGGATGTGGCAGAAACCGGAAGAGTAAAGGAATTGCTTCAGGATTCTTTATGGGTTGCCTGCGCATTCGTGGCAGGCGCATTCCTCATTGCTGTGGGAATGCACTTGATAGAGAGCGACAAATGGAACAAATTTTGGAAATGGATTGAAAGCAGGTTGACCTCCATCTTTATCTTTGTGTGGATTGCGGGGTTCTGTGTCTATAGCGTGGGAATGTTCATAGAATATGGCGACCAAGGTGACTATGACAAACTGTTCTCCGTGGCGTGGATGTCTGTGATACATGCCTTTGGGATGTTTATTTTAGAGAGTGATATCAGTGCTGTTCACGATGTTTTCCATAATAGCCTGTATTACATGACATGGTTTTCTGTAGTGCATTTTGCGGCAGCGTTGGTAAGCATGCTGTTCGTCATCAAGCACTTCGGGTATAATATCGTGGCAGGTGTACATCTGTGGTTGACCGCACATCTTCCGGGGAAGAAGGATAATCTGTATATTTTCTGGGGAATAAACCGCTCCTCTTATTTTCTTGCAAAGGATATAAAGAGAAGCGCTCCAGAATCATACAGAATACTTTTTGTCAAAACTGCCGATGATGAAGACTCGACAGTCAACAGGACGGGTCTCGACCGGCTTTTCAGTTTTCTCTCTACCAAGAATAAGGAGCTAAAGGAGTTCAAGAACCTAAGATGTCTCTCGACAAATGCATTTTCCCGACTCTCAAAATGTGAATTGACCGACGATGAAAAGACATCCGGTGAAATCAGTATCCTCAGCTACAAACTTGGATTGAAATCTGTCGTAAGACTGCTGGGCAAGACCAACAAGCATGTGCATATCATGATGCTTGGAGATGATGAGGAAAGTAATATCAAAGCTGCAACAAACTTGTCCCTTGACAAGGATCTCAACGAATATGCCAATGACCACGATGTAACAATCCACTGCCATGCAAGGTATGACAGTGTAAATAGGGTATTGGAGAACACACGCTATTCCGGCAAATTTGAGATTCACATTGTTGACTCAGCCCATATGGCGGTAGAGACTCTTAAAGGCAATGAAGAACCTTTGTGTCTACCTGTTGATTTCATGGATGTGGAAAAAGACGCTACCGTGTCAAGTCCCTTCCACTCCATGGTAATCGGCATGGGGCAATGCGGCCGCGATGCGGTGCGTTTCTTGTATGAGTACGGTTCTTTCGTACAGCACAGCCAAACCAGAACAGACGCTGCCTGTTTGTCCGGTTTCCGTTGCGATGTTTTTGACAAAGCCATGAACACAATAGCGCCGGCTTTCAGAAACATATCCAAAGGAGCCGATGTCAGTGGAATTAACAATAGGCTTGGCAGTGACTCTTGGCATAAAATCAATCTGTATAACGCCGACTACAATGACCGGTTGTTCATTGATTTTGTTGAAGAGAACATCTCTCATGAGAACTATATCGTTATTTCAACAAAGAACGATGAGGATGGCATAACGCTGGCTGTGAGACTATTAAAATCAGCTATCATCAAAGGGACGGACATGGAACGGTTCCGTATATTTGTGAGGTCATATAATGAAGAGATTCTTCACTATATGGAAAGGATTGCCAAACATTATAACGAAAGCGTGGTGAAATCCCTCGGGCTGAAAGAAAATCTGCATCCTATATATATCTTTGGCAAGATGAAGGACTTATATACATGGCATAACATCATAGATGACAGTATATGCAAGGAGTCTTATCGATACTACAACAATTATGAGGGCTTCAACGAAGCTGAATCAGACTTGGGCACGAAGTGGAAAGAGAGGCGAAGAAATAAGCTTGGAACAGGCCTGCCATACGGTTTTGGAAACATCAACGAGATAAGGCGCATGGAACACCAGGACATGGAGAACGCCTTGCACCGTCACACAAAGATGCGTCTCATTCGTAAAGCGCTCAGAAACAACGCAGAGACTCTGCAAGACTTCGCTAATACGGTAATCCAACACGAACGTCATGCTGATAACACGTATGGCATTTCTGTTGAGTGGCAGAGAATCATGGATACCGTCGCTCAGACGGAGCATTTGCGATGGAACGCATCTCACGAGATGTTGGGATACACTTACAACAAAGATGTGAAAAAAGACCAACGGGATATAAAGATGCAGCATTCGTGCCTCACCTCGTGGAATAATCTTTGTGCTTCGACGCAAGGACATGACTATAAAGTCGTGGAAACATCATTAAGTATGTGGCAAAAAGAACAGAATTATAGAGAAAAGAATTGATCAAATTATGACAATGAAAGAATAATCATGATATTAAAGCAATAGAATTAAACTTCATCTCATTTCTGTTTTTGTTGCAGTCGTCTCTGCACAGACACAAGAACGGTATTCACAACCAGTTATTAATCAATAATTTGCAAGCAATAAGTCAGAAGCATGGTCGTAACTTTTAATGGTACATTCTAAAAGGTGGAGATTTAACGCTTTTATTGTTTCTTAACTCATGCAGAGTGTCAATATAGGCAGTTTCTTCTTTTTTCGGTACAATTTGCCCTCGATATTCCACATTTATTTTAGCTTATCTTCTAAACCGCTGCAAAGTTAATATATTTTTTCCTTGTTTCCGCAGATCACCTTTTTTAGCAGATATTCATGGCCTCCACAAAGGCTCTTGTTCCCAATTATAAGGAAATCCTAACAAATGAGGTCTTACTGATGGGTGATTTGCCAGAAGTTGTTTGAAACTGACTACGAAGGTGTTATTAGGAGAGATAGAGTTGAGCCAATACACGACATAGCATAATTGTGGATAAAGAGTTTGCTCACGAAACGTAAACCCCGTAATCCAAGTGTTAGGCATATGCTCAGGCATCATTGGTTTTACAGGAAAGACACGGTTTGACAGCCTTGAATGATGGGCACAGCAATTACGAAGCACAGCAAGGCATTCCAGCCAACTTCTCAAAAATTTGTGATGATTCAAACCGAACTCTCTCGCCACAGCATGTTTTGCAGCCGGATCCGAGAAATTTGCATAGAGTTTAGAAAGTGTCCCCATTGAGATAACTTCCAACGTTTTCCAAACAGGAGGTAAGTCCGGTTCGCTATATTTGCGAAAATGCTCTGTAATAAAATCATCGTGAGAGCGAGATACTTCCTTGCGGATGACAGCCAAGTTCGCAGTAAAACGAGTCTCATTGGTAGCATAGTTTTCGTCCATAAACCAAAATGCTCCAAATTCGAGGGCAAAGTGTTTAATTATTTTTGTGCGGACGGAAACTTCTATCGTCTGTATGGCGGTAAACAATAAAGCTCTGAGTTCTTTGTCAAAAGAATAAAGGTCTATAATATCAGCAAAACTACTGCCCTCTCTGAATTGATGCGTGAAGCGGTTGGCTTCAAAGTGTCGCCAATACCCAGCAAGACGAAAATAACTGATGGTGTCAAGAACTTCAATAGCTTGTTCAACATCATTAATGAGCAAACCTCTTTCTTTGAGAATGTCAATTTGCTGCTCTGTAGTTATGGCTTGATGTGTATATCTAACTCCCATAAATAAAAAATGTCCCGCTGGGTACGCTAATCTTACGGGAAGCGGGCGGGATTTGTTAGTGCAAA
Organism: Xylanibacter muris; assembly: GCF_013166605.1. Taxonomy (GTDB): domain Bacteria; phylum Bacteroidota; class Bacteroidia; order Bacteroidales; family Bacteroidaceae; genus Prevotella; species Prevotella muris. The sequence goes on along the minus strand of NZ_JABKKF010000002.1, from coordinate 308,663 downwards.
GGTAATCTATTATTTTCTATTTACCAAATGATATAACAAAAAAGAGCAGACGATTTCTGATATTTTTCAATGGAATGTTTTGTTTGTTTTCATAATAAGTTTCAAACAGACTAACAATAAAGTGTTTTTGGAAAAAAATAATAGGATACTGTTAAAATAAAGGACTGGCAAAAGGAATTTAACCTTTATCTCCGAACAGATTGTGAACCTACTACCAGTCTTTTTTGAGAAGGTTAAATCAAGTGTTTACCTTCTGGGGATTCCTACGATTCTTTTATATCTTCGTAAGCCCCTGGAAGCGCAAGATTGAGAGTAATCTCATTAGCAATGTTCGGTTGCTACCAATATCTCAATGCCTCTTCATTTAAAGTTAGTAAACTTGTCAATAGTTGAGCTATTAACCACAACTTTCTAACTGCTTGAATCCACTTCTCTGATTCAAGCTACTTTCTGATTTTTTTTGTATATTTCATACTTATAACATGAATTTATAACCTTTGCATATCAGGCTTAGCATTGGTCGATTAATTGCCTGTTTCTATTGTTTTTATCAATCTCTGATAATATGTTATACACTTTATCTAAGTCATCTTCTATAAATCCCCATGAGAACAAATCATCCATGCCATTGTTTTCAAAATTGCACAAATATTTAATTTCAGCCTCAAATGGCTCTATTAATTCCTGTGCTTTTAATTTTGCTTCTTTGATTTGCTTGTCTCTTTTACGACTATCACGGCACTTTATAGCAAGGACTATACCTGTTCGCGCCTTATCGATAATTAGAAGAATTTCATCAATATCCATAATATTCTCTATAGAGTTATTCATTATAAACAACTTTCATGCAGACAAAAACGCAATTTAATATATAAAAGGGAATGATATTCCATTTATTTTAAATTCTACTTTAAGATGGTCAATCTTTTTATACTTAATATTGAAGAAACTAGAATATTCTACGCCATCCTTTATAGTATTGTTTTTATATATAATGCGTTAATTTGTTCTCTTATTTCCGTCTGATTATTTGCATAAGCACTATAATTTGCATTTGCTTGTTGTCGAGCTGCATACGCTGCGGCTCCATTATAAGACTGCGTATGAGACTGACCATAGGTCGTTGTATATGCAGAACTCAAAAGTGTAGTTGAAATAGCTGATATGCTTGGAGTGAACGATAGAAGATGGGGCCGTAAAAATATATTGCTCGTTTATCGGAACAAGGCTTCAAATGACTATTCCGGATAAGCCAAATAGCCAGAACCAGAAATATAAAACAATTGAGTGACATGAAAAGTAGTTAAACTCTTTGGCTACTCAAAGGATTTAATTACTTTTGTATCTGAAAGAGTTATTTGACAGCATAGCACCGCAAAACGCTGAAAATCGCACGGTTGCCAAGTCGTTACCATTACTTTTCAGATACTTTGTTAAATGTTTATTCTTCAAACGTTTATATAAAATCGTTCACAATCTAAAATAAAACATGACAAAAACTTATCTTGCTTTCATTAGCTATAGTCACAAGGACAAAGAGCACGCCAAATGGCTACATGAAAAATTGGAGTCTTTTAGAGTTCCTGTTTATTTACAAGAAAAAAGACCTGATTTGCCGGAATATGTCAGACCAATATTTAGAGATGAAACTGATTTGGAATTAGGCGTCTTAACAGATAATATTCACCATGCCTTGGAAAATTCACAGTTCTTGATAGTGATATGTTCTCCTAATTCACGAACTTCTAAATATGTTAATGATGAAATTAATTTCTTCTCAAAAGTCTCTATCTCAAACAATAATAGGATACTTCCGTTTATTGTAGCTGGTGAGCCAAATTCTGAAAATGAATGTTTTCCTGATGCTCTTAAGAAAAAAACAGAGCTTTTAGCTGCCAATATTAATGAACTTGGTAGGGATTATGCATCTGTGAAAATCATTGCAAAGATGTTGGATCTAAAAATAGATGATTTATGGCAGCGATATTGTATAATGGAAGAAAAGGAAAAACAACGGATTAAGGAAGAACGTGATAAATTGCTTGCTGTTCAATCCCGCTATATTGCCAAAGAAGCTATTGTTTTGGCGGAAGAGGGAGACCCGTCTGGCGGAATCGGGAACGAATGCCTCAGAGCTTTGGCTTTAGTGTCAGAAGTGTATCCAAAGAACATCAGCACCCCAGAAAGACCATTCACACATGAAGCATACGACGCCCTCCGATTTTTAAATAAAAAAAGCGAACAACTCGAAAGGGTTCTTACAAGACACACTTACTTACGCGATATACAAATCAGTCCAGACGGAAAATTCATAGCTTCTATTATTTTGGGAATGCCCTATGTCGTTGATATCTGGGAAGTTGAAACCGGGAAAATCATAAAAACACTTGAAGGACATTCTGGTATAATACATTCTGTGGTGTTCAGCCCGGATGGAGAACGTATCGTCACAACATCAGAAGATAAAACCATTCGCATATGGGATACAAAGAATGGAGAATGTATAAATGTACTCGAAGGACATAAAAGTGACGTGCTATCTTGTCAATTTTGCCCAAATGGTAAGGTTATCATTACAAGGTCTCAGGATAATACTGTAGGAATATGGGATTTAGAGAATGGAACAAAAGGATTTTACGAAGAAGTTTCCGACATACAGTTTTCCCAAGATAAAAAAAAGATGGCAATCGCAGCAGAAAACGAGGTGTCAGTTATTGATATGGACAACAATAAATATATCTGTTCCATAGAGGTATCAGATATTGTCTTTTTTTGTTGTTTCAATTCTGATGGTAATCATATTGTTACTGCAACAAGAGATAACATTATAAGTATTTGGGACTTAAAGGGCGGAACACGAATTTCTGCATATAAGGCTTACCTTCTTGACAAAAGAAAAAGAGAGTACCACTGGGTGCAGGATGAAACTTATACTATTTCAAAATATATTCGGCTCAGTCCAGACAGGAAAACCATTGCCTTTAGGTATAATCGTGAAAGAGCGGCAATCTTGAATTTAGATGATGGAGAATGTATCAGTATTCTTGATGGCCAAACCAAGCTTCTCAGTTCACTACAATATAGTTTTGACGGTAAGTTTGTTATCTCCTCGTCATGGGATAACACCGTGCGGATATGGGATGCGAATAGCGGAAAAAGCATGCAGGTTATTCCTTTATGTACAGGATTGCCTCATAATTCTTTTTATAATCCTGATGGCAAACACATAATAGTGAGTTCGGATAATAATATCGGGATTTATAGTACAGAAGTTCACGAACATATTAACATATGTCTTGAAAAAGGGCTTTGGGTTAATTCCATACATTTGAGCCCTGACAACAAATCCATTATTATAGTGCCACCCTATGGTCTCACAAGAATTTGGGATATAGAGACTAAAAAATGGAGTAAAACGTTAAACGAAGGATTGGAAGATGTAGATGTTGCACATTATAGTCCTAATGGAATGTTTATTGCTATGGCATTAAGAGATCATACTATCCGTGTTTTGGATGCCAATAGCCATAAATGTATTGCCGTCCTAAAAGGATATGCAAATAAAGTCAATTCGTTACATTTTAGTCCGGACGGTAAATGTGTAGTTGCAGCTATTGGATGGCCTTATGAAACAGCCGGCAATATCGCATTGGTTTGGGATATAAAAAGTGAGAGAATTGTGGCAACCTTGGATGGACACACGCATTCTGTCACCGCAGCCCAGTTCTGCCCGGACGGTGAATATATTGTTACTGCGTCAGAAGATAAAACGGTATGTCTATGGGACGCAAAGAGTGGTAATTGCATAAAAACATTTAAAGGGCATACGGACATAGTATGTTCCGCCAATTTCAGCCCCGATGGCAAACATATTGTTACCTCATCGCGGGATAATACTGTGCGGATTTGGGATGTAAATAGTGGCAGATGCATAAAATCACTTGATGGGCATACTTCATGGGTGCAATCTGCTATGTTTAGCTCCAATGGCAAACGTATTGTCACAACATCAAAAGATTTCTCCGTTCGTGTATGGAATACAGAGGATGGACAATGTATAAGTATTTTTAAATTTGAATTTGATGCAAGCTCTGTCCAATTCTGTTTTGATAACGAACACATTGTTGTAACCAATAATGATATTCTCCGTATCTTGCACATTCCAGACCAACAGAATCTTATAGATGAAACTTTGAAAAAACTAAATGGATATAAGCTTTCTAAAGAAGATAGAAAAACATATTATTTGGAATGAATATAATATAAAACGTTCGTTTTGGAAGAGCTGAAACTACGCAAGCTGATGACGGATGATAACCGTGAGGGAATAGATAACATCGACAAGGATGCTTATACCATTACCTTATAGAAAAGATTACCAAGTCGAACTCACGTAATTTACTAACAAAATCAGATATATCATTATGGAAAATAAACAAGCATTCAAGTTTAACGGTAAAAAGATTGAACTTGAAATCATTGATGGCAAAAGGGATGTGTTCATCAGTTATAAACGTGATAAAGTGCAATTTGTCTCACGCTTAGCCGCAGAGTTGAACGACCGGAATCATAACATATCCACATGGTTTGATATGGATGAGCTTCATGAGGATGTAGGAAAGGACTATACACGAAGAATCCATAAGGGAATAGAGTCATCAGCCTTTTTCTTGCTAATTTATTCTAAGGAAGTAGAGAATTCTGATTTCATAATAAATGAAGAATTGGGACATGCCGTAAAGAAAGGAAAAAGGATTTTGTTCTATCCACACGAGCCTATAGATCTGAAAACATCAAGGATTGCTAAATATGTTGAAAAGATACAATGGCTTGATACAAAAGAAACTGCGGTTTATCAGAGAGACATCCAAGAGGCTATACACGACGAGAAGAAAAAAGCACAGTTATCAGCCTTGACAAATAAATCACACGGTTTTACAGTTTTTGATGACCAAAACATCTTTCTCATTCGCATCGCACTCCAGAAATTACTTCGCAGATACACTCCTTTCGGCAACTACATGAAATTGTGTGGCACAGATAGGAATGAAGTACTGACAAACAACAACATGCAATTGAGAGTCATCAACAAATCGTTGATTATGGAAGTTCCACAGGAATACTACAAGAAGTTAGAGGAGAATCATTTCTTCAAGAAAGCGAATGAAGATGACAAAAACAAAATACCTGAAGTTGAAAGGCATCTTTCAGAACGCAAACCCGACAATGAAGAACTGATTAATGCGTTACGATCATTCCTTAACACACATCAAGATATTTATCCATTGAAAAAGTTGCATGATTGGTTTCTTGCAAACACAAAGGATATCAAATACGCCACAATCACACTTCCTGCTCCTGAATGTATGAACATAGACACGTTCCTCATACTTGTACAAAAAATGGTAGCCTGTTCTTTCATTGACGATCTATTACATAAAAAGACAATGTTTAACGGCACAGAACTTGGAGTTTATGAAATAACAGATACAAGAACAACAAATGTAGAGGATCCGTTTATTGATGTCCAGTTGTACTATTCTGACTACTTTACATTCAAGTGTATGACAGAAATGTACCACATCCTATGTTCAATCGATGCCACTCCATTTGTTATTGAAAGTGTGGCAGACATAAAGCCTTTGGCACCATTCCTCTGCTCACTTGGCTTAGGTGGCTTCATAGCTGCATATCATAAAGGTGTCCCTAACCTTATGTGGACAAAAAGATCTGAAAAAATATCTTCTGGCGATATGTGGCATTTTTCATACGACGAAACTGTAAGCCTGCTAAAAGACTCCGCTAAAGACAAGAATAATCACATAGTCATATCAAGCGATGGAACTGTACATCTTGACATTAACCAGATTCTTTTCCGTGCTATTGAGGAAGAAGTAGGTGCAAAACGCCAACTTGTAAGTGAAGAGAATCACGGTGTGTTTGAGATTGGAATCATCAAAAGCGAACGTCTGGAGATAGAGATTCTATCATACACAGCTTTGCATCTTCCTGACGAGCCATCGCTGTATGAACAGATGAAGAATATGCATGATGCAGCCAGTGACGGTTATTTGGAAATATCAAAGATACATTTTACACCCGTCTATGATTTGCATACTCTCATATCAAATCTTCTCACACCTGAGTCATACGACATAGCCAAGAGACTTGGTGAACGTCTGATAGCGAATGTTGGTAAGGGTGTCACTATAGGAAAAGGTGTGATAATAGAGGCTGATAGTACTATTGGAAACAATGTAACTATTGGTGATTACTGCAAGATTCATCACAATGTGCATATCGACAATGGAGTAACAATAGGCAAATACTGTAAGATTCAGAACAACAACTCCATTTACGAAGGTGTCACCTTAGAAGACGGAGTTTTTGTTGGAACAAATGTATCATTCACCAATGATATGTACCCACGTGCAATAAGACGTTCTGATGGTTTGCAGGTACAAAAAGATGACTGGGAATTGAAAACTACACGAGTGTGCAATGGTGCCTCAATCGGTGCCGGTGCAGTAATACGCTGTGGCATAACTATTGGTGAATGGGCAATGATAGGATGTGGTGCTGTCGTTCTGCATGATGTTCCTGCAAGAGCAACTATTGTTGGTAATCCTGCGAGGATAATTTGTATTGATAATAATTATTGAAGGACACTATCTCAAAGAATGTTGCGGTATGTCACAGCACTTTGAATAAACAATATGATGATACTTAAAGACTATAAAGCAAGGTCATCATGAAGCTAAAGAAGCTGTCACTATATTCAACCATCATTAGAAAAGTCTATGAAGAATTGTGAATAGAATATGATAGAATTCACCTACTCATACCCTCTCTATATAGTAACTAACAAAACAACATAAAACAATGAACAAAAACAATTACATTCCACTGCCTATAGATACAAAGGATGTGGTACTGCCAAAGGAATTGGCCTCACTGGCTGAAGAAATAGCGAAGAATGTGCATGAAGTGTGGTCTGAAAACCGCATAAAGGATGGTTGGACGTATGGAGAAGAACGTGATGATACAAAAAAACACCATCCTTGTCTTGTACCATACGAAGAACTGACTGAGACGGAGAAAGAATATGATCGTAAAACTTCTCAAGAAACATTAAAACTTATCATGAAACTTGGTTTCAAAATAATTAAGAAAGAATGATCACCCGTGGGACAGAACAACTTCATGAGCGAGAGAACAGGATAAGTTTCTATAGAAGGTTGATAATCTGACAATATATTCTTTCGACAAGAATTTATACATGCAAAATGCAAGATTTTATCTTAAAAAATAGAATCTTGCATTTTTGTGTTTTGCCTTTATTGGTGTAAGGGGCAGCATCTATACATATAAGTTTTCATCAATCTTATAATCAGAGAATATTGGAAATCTCGCTTATCGTATTGATGAGAAGAAAAAAACTAAAATAGTTTCTAAATGAATCGATATAGCAGAGAGAAAAATATAGGTAGGCTCATGCTATCCAAAGTAGTGAGGGAGAAAGACAAAATGTCAAAACGAAGACAACATCAACTAAAAGGAGGCTGTTCCAAAATTTTGATATAATCCCACGAAAGGTAATATCCCTATGTCAAACTAAAGCATACAAGGGCTGACAGTTTTTCTCTGTCAACCCTTCTGGTGAGGCACGATACCCTCGATATATGTCTTCAGTATGTGTATTCCTTTCTTGTTCTCACCGCCCTGAGGCACAATCAAGTCGGCGTATTTCTTCGTAGGCTCGATAAACTGCTCGTGCATCGGTTTCAATACATCAAGATATCTGTCTATCACCATCCCGACAGTGCGTCCGCGCTCCACCACATCCCTGCGTATGTTTCTTATCAGCCGCTCGTCGGAATCCGTATCGACAAAGATCCTGAGATCCATCATATCGCGCAATTTCTTGTTGAGAAGCGTCATTATCCCCTCTATGATTATCACCGGTTTAGGGTCTACATGAACAGTCTCCGGCAAACGGTTGCACTTAATATATGAATATGTCGGCTGCTCAACGGCCTCTCCGGCCTTCAATGCCTTGATATGCTCTATAAGCAGTTTCCAGTCGAAAGCATCCGGATGGTCGAAATTTATGGCATGACGCTCCTCCTCTGTCATGTGAGAGGTATCGTTATAATACGAGTCAAGCGGCACGACAGCCACACAATGAGGGGGCAGCGCGTCTGCAATCTTTTTCACTACGGTGGTCTTTCCCGAACCGGTGCCACCTGCAACTCCGATTATAGTCATTTCTATACGGTTATTCTTTTATTATATATATTCCAAAACTCTCTGTCACGCAAGACTTCCGCTACAGCATACGGAGCCATGCAAACACCTTATTATAATATGCTGCCTTATTCTCCACCTTCATGGGATAAGCCCTTGAGGAACTCGGCATACGGTACAGGCGTATGATCCGCCTTAGACCGGTATCCGAAGAAGGGACAAACTCAAATTCACTATACTCCCCCACTTTCGGCACACTGATGCCAAACATTCGGCAAAACACTTCCGTGGCAAGCTGCCCGGCGGTAATCACGGCCACACAATGGCGAAGACGGCACAACATGGCATCGAGGTCAGCCGGCTCCACTATCCGGAGGTCCTTGTCTGAAGCGGTGTTCCTTGTCCTTATGACCTTTGCGGCTGTATCATACATCGCAATCCCTTTCCCTACAAGAAAAGGCTTGATGGCGTCAAGGTCATACGTCTTTTCCTCCTGCCTGACAAAATGCATCTTGTCGCCGTAAAAGCACACACCGAATATACGCCACATGTCGTTTGTGAAATTAGGGTAATAAAACCTCATACACCACCGGTGGGCCGCAGGCGGAAAGGTGCCCAGCATAAGAAGCCGGGCATTATCCGGAAGAAACGGCTCAAAAGGATGCGCCTCTATCTGACTGTCCATATATGGTTCTTTTGAATGGCGGATGTCATTTCTGCTCCTTCACAAGATACATGACCACCGGCAAATGGTCGCTGTATCCGTCAAGCCACACCCCGCCGGCATGCGTACGCTTAGGATTCCCCTTATACTTGCCCTCCTGCTGTATCAGGTAGTCCCTGCGGAATATCTGATGCTTAAGATATTTCAGCTCCGAATAGTCTTTTGCCCCGTCACTGTTCACAAGATTGTGGGATATCAGTATCTGGTCGAAGAGGTTCCAGCTTCCGTTATAGGCCAGCGTGCCCTTGCCCTCCTTGGCAAGTATATTCCACCATGGATTATACATGTCGCCCTCTTTCACATCCTTAATATTCCTCTTTCCACCAAGGCCGTACGCCATGCTCTTGTCCATCGGGTCGTCATTCATGTCGCCCATCACGAGCACCTTCAGTCCCGGCTCGGCCTTCATAAGCGAATCCTTCAGATGACGCATCTGACGCGCACCCGACTCGCGGTATTGGGAACCGTTGAAACGGCTCGGCAGATGGCATACTATTACAGCCAGAGGCTCACCGGCCATAATACCCTTGACTGTAAGGAATCCGCGTGTATGGTAGTTGCTGTCCTTGGCCAGTTCCTGTACAAAGGGATAAAGGTGTATGTCCTTTACGTCAAACAGGCGCGGATTATACAACAGCGCACAGTCTACACCGCGGCGGTCGGGACCTTCAATGTGAGCAAACCTATATCCTCTCTCACTTACAGGCTCTGTATTGAGAAGATCGGTCAGCACCTTGGCGTTCTCCACCTCAGACACTCCGATAAAGGCGCAGCCTATATTCTTCGACATCATGTCGGTGCCCATGTCTGCAAGCACTTTCGAAAGGTTACGCAGCTTATGGGAATACTTTATGCCGTTCCATTTATATGAACCGTCAGGAAGAAATTCATAATCGTTCTTTCCGGCATCGTGACATGTATCAAACAAGTTCTCCAAATTATAAAAACCGGCCGCATATACAGAGTATTTCTTCTGCTGGGCCTGCATTGTGCCGACACTTACAAACAGCACCAACGCCAATAATGAGAATAGCTTTTTCATTTTGTATTATATGATGTTTTAAATTTTGGATGCAAATATCGTCAATTTTGACGAAACAACCATGCCTTGACAAGTTTTTTATTCATTTTTCTTACATCTGCACGGCAAACATGCAAATATGACAATATATATACCTTAATATAGGGCTTTGAGCAAAGATTATTCAGGCGGACACACCGGAGGCAAAGACCGGAGCCGCAGCATCTGGCCTCGACAGTATCACCACGGCCAAGTAAATATATAACAAAGATAAGAAATTATGCCAATATGCAAAAAACAGCCATACTATTCATAAAGTGTATTCAGGCCATATACACTGTGTATGTAGGCTGGATACACTGTGTATTCAGCCTACATACACTCTGTATTCAGGCCAAATACACTTTTAACATTTGCCATCCGCTTTCCGTCATCCTATTCTTTACACACAGCGGATGGCATACTACGTTCAAAATACACGTCAAAACATGGTGCCCGACAGTTTTTTAATAAAAAAGCTTTTGAGCATTAAATATTTTTTTGTTACTTTGCATCATATTACAAATTTTTTATTAAAATAATACTCTATGCAGAAAACGCTGAAATTAGCAATGATGGCTCTATGCTGCTCTGCACCTGTGTTTGCACAAAACACAATCGAAACGCAAACACAGAAAGATTCAGAACAGTCGGAACAGGCCTTCACTTTCACTGAGGCACAGCTCGGAGAGGACGATGACATGTCGCAGAACGTAAGCATCATCAATTCCAACAGTAATCTTTACGCAAGCCAGGTGGGCTACCTGTTCAGCCCGGTAAGGTTCAGATACCGTGCCTTCAACCAGAAGTATAATGAAATCTACATCAACGGCGCACCAATGAACGACGTCGAGTCGGGACAGTTCCGCTATTCGATGATCGGAGGACTGAACGCACAGACACGCAACGTGGAGTTTGCCCTGCCGTTCGAAAACAACAACTTCGCGATGTCGGCAATGGGAGGCTCGAACAACTACAACTTCCGCCCGTCGTCACAGCCCGTGGGCAACCGCGTGACCCTCAGCGGAGCCAACCGCAACTACACCCTGCGCGCAGGATACACATACAACACCGGTATCAACGAAAAGGGATGGGCGCTGTCTGCCGGTGTGATGTACCGCTGGGCAGACCGCGGATATGTGGAAGGCACATTCTACAACTCGCTGTCATACTTCCTCGGGGTTGAAAAGGTCATCAACGACAATCACAGCCTGTCGCTCGTCACATGGGGCAACCCCACGGAACGCGCATCACAGGGTGCCGCCACAGACGAGGTATATTGGCTGGCAAACGACCGCTACTACAACCCCTACTGGGGATATCAGAACGGAAAGAAGCGCAACTCACGCGTCGTGAACGACTACGCACCGACAGCCCTGCTGACATGGGACTGGAAAATCAGCGACGACATGAAGCTTACAACGGCACTCAGCGGAAAATACAGCCACTATAAAAGCACAAAGCTCAACTACAGCAACTCGGACAACCCGCATCCGAACTATTGGAAAAACCTGCCGTCAAACTTCTATGACGTATGGGACGAGACGAATGTTCTCAACCGTACTGACCAGAATCTTGCAGACTGGCAGACTTCATACAACTTCTGGACGGAGTCAAAGGCCAACCGCCAGATAAACTGGGACCGTCTCTACTACTCCAACCAGCAGCTTGCCGCACAGGGCAAGGACGCCATGTACTACATACAGGCAAAGAACAACGACCAGTTTGTGCTCAATCTCTCATCCTCACTCCAGACCGAGCTGTCGAAAAACTCCACGCTCAATCTCGGAATAGCCCTGTCGACTACAAAGGGCATGCACTACCAGACAATGGAGGATCTTCTCGGAGCCGGCATTTACCATAATATAAACACATACGCACTCGGTACATACCCCACAGGCTCCGACGAGATTCAATACGACCTGAATAATCCCAACGGCGAGGTGCGCGAGGGCGACAAGTTCGGCTACAACTACAATATCCTCGTAGACAAGGCCAACGCATGGGCGACCTACAAGACAACACTCCGCTCTTTCCACGCTTTCGTAAGCGGACGCGTAGGAGCCACTTCTATGCAGCGTGACGGCAAGATGCGCAACGGACTCGCCAAGGACAACTCGTTCGGCAAGAGCGGCACGGCAAGATTCCTCGACGGAGGGGCAAAGGCCGGAGCCAACATAAACCTCGGACGAGGCAACACCATAGCACTCGGCATCGGATATGAACTGCGCACCCCCACCCCTTCCGCATCGTTCGCCGCTCCGGAAATCAACAACGACTTCGTAACAAACCTTAAAAACGAAAAGGTAATGTCTGCCGAACTCGGATATCAGCTACGCTCGTCATGGCTGAACCTATCGCTCAGCGGATACTACTCACGCGTGAAGGACGGAACGGAATGGCAGAACTTCTATTATGATGACGTGAACTCATTCACATACATTTCGTTCACCGATGTTGAGAAAGAGTACTACGGAGTGGAACTTGGCGCAAACATAAAACTCAACTCTGCATGGAGCGTAAAGCTTCTCGGACAGATGAGCGAGGCTAAATATGCCGACAACTCAACAGTGCGCTACATGAACTCCACATCTGCAAAATACACGGAAGAGATATGCTACAATAAGGATATGCGCGAAAACGGCACACCGCTCACGGCAATGAGCCTCGGCCTGAGCTATCATTCAAACGGATGGTATATCGACCTCAACGGCAACTACTACGACCGAATCTTCCTGTCATATTCTCCAAGCTTCAGGTATGCAAGCTCACTTAAAAACCGTCATGAAGCATACAAAGACGTGTTCGATGCACAGGACAACATCCTTCCCGGCGTGCTCGACCAAGCCGAAGGCAAGGGAGGATTCATGCTCGATGCATCTATCGGCCGAAGCATTTACCTGAAGCGCGGATCGCTGTCTATCAACCTGACACTTACAAACGTTCTCAACAACCGCGATATTGTGACAGGAGGATACGAGCAAAGCCGCAGCGACTATACGCAAAGCGGAAACGCGCGAACCTACAAGTTCTCAAAGAACCCCATGAAGTTCTATGCATACGGAACAAACGGAATGCTGAACATAACATATAAATTCTAAACACTGAAATGAACATGAAAAAGATCAAATATATCCTCACAGCATTTGTATGCACAGTCCTGGCAGGATGTATGGGTGGCGAAGACTACGGATTCGACACAGACTGGAATGCTCCGGACACTAAGAACGCATACGGCAACAACTCTATAGAGGAAGATGCGAACAAGCTTATTTCCATAAAGGAACTGAAAAGCCTGTATGCCGCAACATTGAAAAACCAGCACGACACCGCACGCATAAAGGAAGACGTGCAGATAAAAGTGCGTGTGACGGGAAACGATATAGAAGGGAATATCTACAACCAGATTTCCGTAAAGGATGAAACCGGAGCAATACTGATCTGCATAGGTCAGGGCGGACTTTATTCATACCTGCCTGTAGGTCAGGAAATATTAGTCAATTTAAAGGACCTGTATATAGGATGCTACGGATTCCAGCCGCAAATAGGAATGCCTTATACAAGCAAGTCGAAAAGCGGTAATATAAGAACCACACCGAACAGGATTGCACGTTCGCTATGGCATCAGCATTTCAAGCTCCTGGGAACAGCAGACGCGTCTAAGGTCGAGCCGGAAGTATTCGACCTCAGCAAAGTTTCCGACAAAAACTACATTGAAGAAAACAACGGAAAACTCATGACTGTAAAAAACGTCAGAATAGGAAATGCTGACGGTGTAAATGTGTTCTGCCCCGATACAGACGAAGTAAGGGAATACGGAAACGGCAAGAGCTGGGCGATACAGGGATACAGCGAAAATCAGTTTGTAATGCGCACGAGCCTGTATGCCGACTTTGCAGGTGTCGTAATGCCCCAGGGAAACGTTAACATAACCGGCATTTTCACACGTTATGGCACCACTTGGCAGGTATTGCTGCGCGAGTATTCAGACATACAGGAAGTTACAGAATAATAACAATACTAAATACAACTATATTTATGAATAAAAAGATTTTTTCAATCATGGCCATCGCAATGGCCGCATTCACATTCACAGCATGTGACGACGTTCCAGAACCATACGGAATACCGGGAGGCGGTGGAAACACAGGTGGTGACAATACTGGAGGCGAACCTATTGCCTATATCTATAATGAAACCGTAGGAAACGATGCTTCCGCCTCAGACAAACCATTTGTAGACGTATATACAGGATGGGTAAGAAACGGTAGCGGAGCATCAAATGTAACATATAGCGGAACAAACGCATCTGTACGTAGTTCCGGCATCTCCAGTACCGGTGCATACGACAACGCATCAGGACCTAACGTCATCTTCTTCGGCAAGTCTGCAAATTTCGTTATAAACAAGATCGCACTTACCTCTGAACAGACAAAACTGCGACTCACCTTCGGTGCAAGTTCTTCTTTAAGAAACGAAAGCGATGGTTCATACGACAACAATTTCGATGCATCTAAATTCACAGTATCATTAAGTGCTGACGGAACGACATGGTGTCCAGTTACTTACACAAAGAACGACGGAGACCAAAATCATCCTTATTGGATATACGCTACGTCTGACTTCACTCTCAAACAGGCAACCGGAGAACTCTACATCAAATTTGAAGCAGGCATAAGCTCTGCGATACGGCTTGACGACATCTCACTCACAACAGGCGAGGGCGGACAGGAAATTGACCTTGGCGAAGGTGGCACAGTAGTTCCTCCTGCAGGCGATGCCACTCCTATCACCATTGCCGAGATAAAAGGCATGATGTCATCAGAGGGAACTGTTATCGATGCAACGACAAACCGCTACTTCGAGGGAGTTGTACAGAACGATACGGAAAATGGCAACTACACAACAAACAATCTTTTTGTTGCAATGGAAAACGCAACAGAACCGGGACAGGGTGTTGTGCTGTACGGCAGTCAGGTAGAGCCAAAGACTCTCGGTCTCAAGACAGGCGACAAAGTGAAGGTAACCCTCATTGCAGGTAAGGCAAAAGCACTGGATTACAAAGGCATGTATGAGATAACAGGTGCTAAGGACGATACTTGGTGTAACGTTGAAAAGATTGGAACGGCAACCGTAAATCCTTTGACCATCAGTGCAGCCGACCTTGCAAACCTTGCCGCATATCAGGGCATGACTGTCATGGTGAACAATGCCACGACCACAGAAAACAACAAATGGGGAGCCGGCACACATACCTTTACAACAGGGGGAACAAACTTTACAGTATATGCAAATCAGGGATGCACATTCACAAATAACACCATCGACAACACCAAGACCGGAAGCATAACCGGCATTGCAACACTGTATAACGGTGCAGCGCAGATTGTTCCGCGCTCAAACGATGACGTTAAGGACTTCTCTGTAGAAGGTACTGAAGACCCCGAACCTCCTGTAACTGGCGACGGCATGACAGCAGACATAATCATCAAGAACAAAATAGGTGATGTAGAGCTCGGTACAAACTCATATCCCGGTATGGACGTTTCTAATCCAAGCACATGGTACACATGGAGCTATGACAATATAACATATAAAGGTGCAAAAATATGTATTGCAGACGGTAAAAACGGAACGGGCATACAAATGCAGGGAAGCGATTCTGATGAGAAAAAACAAGGATTCATCTTCAACCAGACTGCATTCGGAAGCGACATCCAGAGTGTGACAATCATCTTCACACCTGTTGCAACAACAAAATATGATCCTTCATACAGTTTCTACGCCGGCAACGCCGCCCACCCCACGGAAAATGCATTCACAGCAAAGTCTACAAGTAAAGTAGAAGGTAACAGCAAGGTCTATACAGAGACATTCGACCTCAGCTCAGGCAACTATAAGTACTTCACAATTGCCAACAACAAAGTTGGAGCACTTTATATCAGCCAAATAATCGTAACATTGAAATAAAAAGAACACAAACAAGCTTTATTATCTTTGATTAAAGATTGAAACAAACAAAATGAGGGTGTATCAAGATTCTGATTCACTCTCATTTTTTCAGTTTTTGCCGAATACTGCAAAACCATGACTTCCACAAGCAAGAGCTTTTTATACTTAGCCAAAAATCATTTATCCCAAAAACAATAGAGGAAAAATCATGCAGATATAAGTTTTCTCGAAACATCAAAATCAGATATATATGAATGATAATATAGTAAACTTTTTGAATGAATATATGATTAATCCAGATCCGCAATATGCTGTTTTATTGAAAGGCAAGTGGGGATGTGGAAAGACTTATTTTATCAACAGTTGGATAAAAGAATATCAGAAGAAAGATTCCATAGAGAAAGTTTTCGAACCGGTATATGTGTCATTGTACGGATTGAGTGAAACGCAACAAATAACCACAGCTATCAATCGTGCCCTCTATCCCATATTATACTGTAAGGCGGCAAAGGCTGGAAAAACTCTCGTTAAATTTATATCAGGCATTGTTTTCAAACATGAGGTTGATTTTAACAATGACGGAAATGCAGACATAACAATGAGTATAGGTTTGGACCCGCTATCTATATTCAAATCAGAAGACGAACAAGTAAAGAAGGGGAACTTGCTCATTTTTGATGATTTGGAACGATGTGATGTTCCCATGAAGAAGTTGTTGGGATATTTAAATTATTTTGTTGAACAATGTCATTGTCACCTATTAATTATTGGAGATGAGAACAAAATTACAGAAAGTGAAAACAGAAAAGTATTTGGAGAGTTCAAGGAAAAGACCATCGGCCGTGAATTTGAAATTGAAACAGATATTCAATGTGCTCTTGATTGCTTTGTAAATCAAACGCCAAGGAATGATTTTGTTATCAACCATCAAAAACAGATAGAGGAGTTCTTTTCTATGACAGAATGCAACAATCTTCGCATTCTGCGACAGGCTTTATGGGATTTTAGCCGTTTTGAGGAATCTATGACAGATTTTTCAGAAGATGAACGCTATGAGAATATAATGATTCATGTGTTGGGATCTTATGTCATATCCTATTGTGAGTATCGTGGAAAGAATCATAATCTCTTGGACAAATGGATTCAATATAATTTCAAAAATCTACAGGTTGCCAAGGAAGAAATAAACCAAATGAAATCAGAAATAGGAGACCTCCATCTAAGATATAACAATATTTACCAACACTTAAGTAATTATCAAACATTCAGAATTGACCTTATAGAAAGAGTGATTTTAGAACTTAACACAGGCAATTCTATTAGGGATTATGTTAAGAATGAATATTTTGCCCCTATAGAAATACACTCGTGGGATAGAATCAAAGAAGCTTATACTATGAGTAATGAACAGTTTATAATATTTTACAATAACTTGATTGAAGATATTTGTAACGTCAGAATAACAAGTCTGAAGCATTTGGGATATGCAATCGCTTATTTGGTATATCTGGATTCTCGCGCCATAAAAAAGTTTAGTGATGCAGACTTCAATAAAATACGCGAGGCCCTGCCTGAATATTTAGAAACATTCAAAGATGAAGAGTCTGTGTATAATGCCCGTATTGCATTTTGCAGAGGGATTGATTCCTACATGACCAATGAAAAATTGGAACTAATACCAAGCATCTGTGCTAAATTCAACGAGGAATACGAAAACAAATTGAGAAAGAGCAAGAATCTCATGACTCGCACTCTTGAAGAGTTGTCCGATTCAACAGTAGGGAACTTGTGTGATTTAAATGAGCAGGCGGTACCAGACCATAGTCACACATACGATATGGTATCCATCTTTAATCATGTGGATATTAATATTCTAATGAACCGCCTTCAGGAATTGAATAACGAATCGTTATATACCTTCAATCATTTTATACGAAACAGGTATAAATTATCTTATAATATGGCTGGTTGGACAAATGATACAAATGATGACATCCAGCCGTTAGAGCTGCTAAAACAGAAAGTTGATGAAACCATTATATCACAAGAATATGTCAGAAAAGAAGCCTTTATGTATATTTCAAAATCATTAGAGGGTGCAATTAAGCGATGTAAGGGAGATTTGCATGCTATGACATTCTGACCACATAACACATAAACAGGGGAATGACCTATAAACACAAGATTATTCCCCTATACTCGTCTTTATTACCTATTGCCTTATACAGGTGGAAGTAGTGGCGTATGAGATGAAATCACGGGATTTTTATTATGCAATATAATAGTTTTTAAAACTCAAAATGCTTGTTTCTCAAATATATTTTCTAAATTTGCACATAATAATATATCACGATTAAATGAACGACAAAGTAACATATTGGATTGAAATGTCTGATTATGACTTCGAAACAGCAAAAGCCATGCTTGCAACTAAGCGTTATCTTTATGTTGGCTTCATGTGTCACCAAGTGATAGAAAAGATACTGAAAGCATTCTGGAGCAGTATATTAGAAGAACCGCCTTTAAAGATCCATAGCCTGTCAAGACTTGCAGAGAAAAGCAGATTGGATAAAGATATGTCAGAAGAGCAACAGGAATTCATTGATAAACTTGAACCGTTGAATATAGAAGCACGATATCCTTCCCACAAAGAACGACTAATGAGAAGCCTTACAGAAGAGTATTGCAACGAATTAATTAAACAAACAGACGAGTTAAGAGTATGGATAAAGAGCAAGCTATAAAATTAGCACAACGCTACAAGATTGCAGTTGCTGAACGATTGCCACTAAAGGCGATTTACCTTTACGGTTCATATAGTAAAGGCAATTATACAGAAAACAGCGATATAGATATTGCAGTAATTGTAGAACGCATGAGCAACAACTATTTCGAAGACACTCCGTTGTTATGGAAACTGAAAAGAAAAATAAGTAACCTTATAGAACCTGTGCTACTAACCGAAGACAGCAATAACCCGCTTTATGCCGATATTATTAAAACAGGAATACTAATATAAACAAAGATTTATCAAATAATAAGCAGCCATATTAAAATTGTTGTCCTTCAACAAGGATACCGGCATTTGCATAAACACATCAATAACAATTCTCAAACCACATGAACAAATATTTCAGAATACCGACATTCGTTATAACCGCACTCTTTTCCATTGTATTGGCATCATGCAGTGATGACGACGACAACAACGGAGGCGGTTCTGCCGATGAAATAAACATAAACAAAAACATAGCCACACCGGGAAATGCAGAAGTGACACGCCTCGAGTTTCCTAAGACAAGAGGCGGAAAGAGCATCATTCTGAAGTATTATTCAGGCGACACCTACGGACTGAACTACTGTGTGGAATGGGATACGGAAAAGAAATCGCAACGATGGTCGTGCTATATGATGGTGGACCATCATCACTACAACAACGACAAACAACATACCTACACAGGTAATGCCGGACGCTATGACCCGCAAACAAATCCTGGCAAGCATCCCAATGAGCCGCAATACCCCTTTGACCCGCAACTGAAGGCGGAATACAGATGGAGCGACGATTTGTTTTGGCGTTCGGGATATGACCACGGACATATATGCCCGTCTGCCGACAGACAGTATTCCAAAGAAGCCAACTACCAGACTTTCTATATGACGAACATGCAGCCCCAGCGAAACGCCTTCAATGCAAAATTATGGGCTGTGATGGAACAAAAGGTAAGAAACTGGACCCCAAAGACAATCGGTGACACCCTTTTCGTATGCAAAGGCGGAACGATAGACAACGAAAACCAAATTCTCACACGCATACAGGGAAAGATGATTGTGCCGAAATATTTCTATATGGCTCTCTTGCTGAAGAAAAACAACGAGTATTCAGCGTTGGCCTTCTGGGCAGAACATATCAATGCCGACCACTCAAACGACAACCTGCGCAAATATGTCATAACCATCGATGAACTTGAACTGCGCACGGGAATAGACTTCTTCTGCAATCTGCCCGATAACATAGAAAACAGCGTGGAAAGTAAAGTGGCATACAATTACTGGGGAATAAAATAGATTTCCCGCCCGAAATATCACCTCTGAATCCTTACTGATACACCATAACAGGTACATCAGGAATATCCTAATATGTAAAATAGTGCATTCTGAAATGCCAGAAACATGTAAAATAGTGCATTCTGACATACCGAAAACATGTAAAATAGTGCATTCTAACACACCGAAAATATGTAAAATAGTGCATTCTGACATACCGAAAACATGTAAAATAATGCATTCTGACACACCGAAAACATGTAAAATAGTGCATTTTGAAAAAATATTCGTATCTTTGTCCCAATATTAAAATATATTATGTTATGGACAAACGATTTCTTGAAATAATACTTTCAGACCAAGCAGAAGAATTATCTATAAAACGAGCTTTGCATTTTTGTCAACGAAAAGAAGAAGATAAAATAGACCTGGACAGCACTCAGGCACAAGTTATTATAGGAGTCCGACGTAGCGGAAAATCCACATTATGCTACAACGCATTGGTTCGAAAAGGTGTAAAGTTCGCATATGTCAATTTTGACGATGAACGTCTGATAGAAATTTCCGGAAAAGACCTGAACGACGTACTGGAAGTGCTTTATAAAATAAATGGAGATTTCAAGTATCTTTTTATTGACGAAATACAGAATATTCCAGAATGGTATCTCTTTGTAAACAGACTTTTGCGTAAGCAGATTCATGTAATAATAACAGGTTCAAACGCTAAACTGCTAAGTGGGGAACTTGCCACGCACCTCACCGGACGCCATCATTCAATATCCCTGTATCCATTTTCGTTTGAAGAATTTTGCAAATTGAAATCCATTGACACACGCTCCATGACCACAAAAGCTATAGCAAATAGAAGGGCAGCCTTTGACATATACATACAACAAGGAGGATTTCCTGAACTGCAATCAATTAATGATGATCGCGATTATATAGAAGGATTGGTTGACAACATCCTAAAACGTGACATAGAACAACGCTTCAGGATAATGCATACTGCTTCATTTGAGCAAATGTCACAACATCTTCTTAATGTCGCACCAACGATAATCGTTGACAAGTCACTACAAGAATCTTTTGGTCTGAAATCCCAACATACGGCAAAGAACTACGTAAACTATCTGAAACAGGCTTATCTACTTGTCGGACTAAATAAGTATTCACAAAAAAGCAGACAAAGACTTACAGAAGAAAAAGTGTACCCGATAGACGTGGCACTGATGAACAAACGGCCAAACGCCTTCGCAAAAGAGAATCTTGGATGGAGACTCGAAACAATTGTATACATGGAACTAATACGAAGATATAAAAACAAAGGACTTGACATCTATTATTATAGTGACAGGTCTGGAGAATGCGACTTCATTGTATGTAACGCCACAAAAGCGCTGCTTGCCATTCAGGTATCTTATGACATTTCAGCAGAAAAGACACGGAAGCGAGAAATTTCCGGCCTTATACTGGCCGCAAAAAAAACAGGATGCGAAAAACTATTATTGCTTACAGACCATCAACATGAAAGCATTATACAAGATGGCCATGATATACAAATACGTCCTGTATATGAATATGTATTGCAGGATACGGCAGACATATAACACACAACATTGCCATTACAGACCTCTCACTTTAACAAAAAAATATATCACAATATAAACCGGAAATCCCCAAAGCAATTAAAATCTGACGCTTTGGGGATTTCCGGTTATATTGTCAATCTCACGTCTGACATACACCGCAAAGCGATGCCTCTGTCAGGGATTGGAATCCAAGATTGGAATATCAGTTGATAAGATATATTTTCTCCTTACCATCATACATGCACTTCACCGTGGCACGTCCCTCCACAATCGGGCTTACGGAATACTCCACAGACGGGTCAGAAGCCTCCACTTTGATTACAGACTTGTCTGTCAGCGGAGCGTATACCTGATAACGTATCGCATCGGTGAGTCCGTTTGCATTTGTCGTACGTATAGGAGTGGCAGGAATATTCAGTTTCTTTCCATCGGCCGTGATTGTAACCACCGGCACAACCGGACGTACAAACGGAGCATCGGCTTTTGCAAAACCTATTCCGTGCAGGTCGAACAATCCTACAGGACGCTGCGGCTGACGAGCCTGACGGGCATCCGCCTTAGGCTGTTTCACCTCAGGTCCCTCTGCCACAAGATATATGGCATGCTTTCCCTTCAAGCCCTCTACCTCAGGAACAGCCACACTGTATACCTTACGGCCCTGAGCATTCGCAGGCACATCTATAACACCGATCTCACGTCCTTTCCATGTGCTGTTGGCATACGGGCCGTCAAGCATCACATGAATCTTGAATGCTCCATGCCCTCCGGAAGTCAAATCAAGACAGAGAACAGTCCCGTCGCCTTTTTTTGTACCGGCAAATGCCCTTACACCCTTAGCGTCCTTATCCAATCCTCCAAAGCCGAAATATTTAAAACCGACAACTCCGCGGTTTGTAATGCCTGCAAGGTCCATTCCGTTGTTCCACACATCATGGTTGTCCTGCATCCACTGATTACCCGTCATATAGCATGCCAGACCGGCAGAATAATAACTGAATGGAGGTAGTCCGAAGATCTGGAAGCCCTCGCTTGTAACCTCAGCACCGGTATATGTCATGCCGTCAGAGGCAGAAGCCGTCCACTCGTTGTTCTTTGCATAAGGATCGTAGGCCGTGATACGCACCATTCCCCCATCGGCCACTTTCTTCTTGTCCCATGTAATCTTCACAGGAGCCACCATTGCCTGACGCGCATTGCCGAATCCGCGCGGCGGACGGTGATAGAACACATACCACTGGCCGTTGATTTCCTGTAAAGAACCGTGAGTGTTGTGAGCGGCGTTTGTAGTGGTGAGATGTGATCCGTCTTCGTTTGGCACCACACCGCGCGAATCGACCAGCACACCGCCCGAACGCCACGGACCAAGAGGAGAGTCGCCGAAAGCATAGCGCAAAGCCGAGTTTGTGGAGCCGAGACCATAGTCAGGACCGCTGTATCCCGAGAACACCATCACATATTTATTTCCCACCTGACGAATGGAAGAAGCTTCGAAAAAGTTGAAGTCGCCGGGATTCTGATCCTTATAAAGCGCAGGATATTCCGTACCCTCCGGATCGCGCACTACACCATAGCGTTCACTTGCAGGAATGAAATAGTCATGTACCTCAGTGCCGGGACGCACGGCATACATGTTATCCTGATCAAGCTCAAAGGCTGTGCTGTGACGGAAACCGTAGAACACGTATGCACGGAAACCGCGGTCGAAATCCTTGTCACGCTTGTCGGTGATATTCTCTATGAATACCGACGGGTCGAAATCGATGAGCGAGCCGGGCAGACACTGGCGTCCGTCAGGAGTAAGGTTCACCGGAGTGAACGGACCGTCGGGACGGTCGCCCCTGCACACCATAGCCACACGGCGCCAGCCGCGTGAGTGCGGATAGAGCCAGTAAGTTTTCTTACCAGTCTTCTTGTCCTTTACCTCTACGAGGTCAGGGGCAAACATCGTATCCCACTGGCCGTCGACAAACCATTTGAATATAGGGCCTTCATCACGCCATTGGCTCAAGTCTTCCACCGGTGCAGACCACATACGGATATCATTGCCGCAATAGCCTGTATAGGTAATGTCGTGCGAACCAATGATATACGCACGGTACTTTCCGGGATTATCCGGATCTTCAAACACACGCGGCTCACCGTCGGGCAGATGCTCCCACAACGGAAGATAAGGATTCTGTGACTTGCCTGTAACGAATGTAAGCACAGCCCACAAAAGGAAACAGATTCTCTTCATTGCTTTTCTTTGTTTTATATCGTTAATTTATTTTCCATAACTACCGGCATATTATCTTCTTTGACTTTCCGCTACGGAGTATCACTATGTTCAATCCCTTCTGCAGTCCGGAACGCTTCACACCGTCGATACCATAGATGGCGGTCACCTCGTCACCTTCATTGCCTACGACACTTCCGATACTGTTCTGATCGTCTTTGGAAAGCCTGCACTCAAGAAGCAGGTATTCGCTGAAACCGTCCGCCGAATTCCTGAAGCTTATAATATAGTTGCCCTCTTGCTTTATTTCAACCTCAAGCTCGTTGCATACCGCACCGCTTACATCGGCAGTATTGCTTCCTGTGGCATCCGGAGCTGCCGCATGAACCTTTGATGCAGCCACGGCCTTTCCCGATGAGGCATCTATAACGGAAACCCTGTAAGACGGTTGCCCTTTCCATGCGGCTACAGCATACGAGAGCTTGTATGTTCCCGGAGAGAGTGTGAGCGGATAAGCCTCCTGGCGGCCATATTCCGCATATTTCTCGCGCCAATAAAGAGCCTTGCCCTGATATCCGGCAAAACCGACGAAAGTGCGTGCTCCCTGACCGTAGGTATTAGGATATTCATGCACTTCGTCACCCCCCTGCACAGTGCGCCATCCCTCCGGCATCGCACCTGTGCCTACAGTAGTAAAGTCAAGTTTGTATACGGATGTGGCATCAACGAATAACGGACGCAGTGTCACATTATCATCAGGCATCACGAAAGTAAGATCATCGCCTATGGCCACGTTTCCGTGTACGATTTCCCAACCGGCCAATACATATCCGTTGTCAGGTTCGACAGTCAGCATCACCTTCTCGCCCTCAGCGGCCACAGCCGTATTGGCCGTCACTTTCCCGTGCTCCACATCACGTATAGTCACAAGATATTTCTCTGCCGGCATGCCCTGCGGGGCGTATATAATCTGATCTATCATCATGTCTGTACCACCGGTGTTTGTGATTGTCAATCTGTTCGACCCACCTGAAAGCGTAGCGGTGAATGTCACCTTGCGCCATTGGTTCGTCTGTGTCTTCTCACACGAAAGAGTGTGCTCCCTTCCACCGATAGTCGCCTTAAGCTGTCCTTCCCTCACTGGTGAACTGTAACGTATGGTGACATCGTATGTACCTGCGGCAAGCTTATTGGTAGTATGGCGCAGACTTGCCGCACGGTTTGTACCCGTCTCTATGAATCCGTTGCCTATAAATCCCCTTACATCCGGACGGTTGTAATAAGGCAGTACCACACAGTCCTTTATAGAATTAAAGTCCATATCCTCGGCCTCGATGATAAGCTCACCGCTGTAATTACCTGGCTGCACCGGCATGTCAGCGGTCAATGCCGCATCGGGCAGCACATCGGTATCGCGGTCAGTGGCCTCACCCGCACAGGCAATCTCCACATCCACCGGCCCGTTATGCTTCACCTCCAGAGTATAGGTGCCGGTGGCCTGATCCCATTGTTCAGACGCAGTGGCCGTAGCCTTGCCCCGTCTTGTCATCTTATATGACGGCTGCGACACAGCTCCCTCAACCACGATTTTATCGAGAACGTTTGTCTTTACATCTGTGCGATAGTTGTTGAGATAGAATTTTATGCGGTCTGCATATTCGCGCACCACACCGCTGCCAAGCTGGCCAAGTGTCAGATTCAGGCTGCCGCAGGTGTTGTATTTTAAGGGAACGGTTGCTGAAGCCGTTGTCTTACTATTAAGATATGTATATGGAGTATACACCACAAGCTGGTTTTTATGGCGTGCCACAAAAAGGTCTCCGGTGCTTGTCTCCGGATACATCTTATTATACTCTTCCACTTTCCTCGCCTCGGAAGGCCACCGTTTTGTGCGCTCCGACTTCTTCACAACCACCGGAATGGTCTTGGCGATGTCATCATACATCTCCACCGCAACAGGTATAGTGCCGTAGCGGCCGGTCTTCTTCAAATACCAGTAATTGTTCATCCACTGGCCGTTGTCCTTGTTGAACGGGTCATCCTGTTTGTACAGTCCGTCGTAGAGTGAGCCCCATGAGGCATATTTGTCCTCGTCGTTGCCCGACGTCATATCGTTCACCACAACAATCTTGGTCTTCTCCACCACTTCCTTGCGCGTTGGAATATACATGGTGCCGTCTATAATCTTACGGAACATGTCTATCCATGCGTTGTCAAATCCCGGGAAACGCCCCCAGTTGCGGCGGGTATAACCGTCGACCACGGTGTTGCTCAGATTCTGGAAGTCCTCCGTCCATATCAACTCCGGACCGTCCCACACAGCTCCGCCATTTACACATGTCTGCTCCATCACGGTGCCAATGCCAGCGGCAACAGGATACTTCCTGCCATGGTCCTTACCGAGAATATCGTCTATCGCGCCGTTCCATCCGCAGTTGTCGTAACGCACTCCGTAGTTTTTTGCCAATCCTGATATGAACGGTGACAATGTTACGCTCTCATTATTGTAAAAGCATGACGACGTTGTATATTTGAACAACCATAGTATCGCCTCCGGATAGTCGCGGCAGGCCTGCAGAAGTGCCGCATTGCGCTTCATCATGCCCACGGGGTTCAGCCCGTGCGACCAGATGTTTCCGCAGAAACTGATTGTCAGGAACCCTCCATAGCGGTGGGACATCGGTATAAGCTTTGAGAAAAGCTCAAGGCGCGCGAGCTGAGAGCTCGAACTTTTGTCACCCGGCTCATCGAATCCCCAAAACTGCTCGGCAAAGTTCCATCCGAGGAAGTTGGGATAACGCTTGAAGAAATATTCAAACGTTTCCAGGTCGTCATCCTTTATATGGGTATGTCCGCCACTGGCAGGCTGGCATGAAAACCACATGTTGTTTGCCTGACACACCGTCGCCCACGACCTGAACGTCCGCACACCGTCCTGAGGACGCATATATACATCCTTTTCCTTGTCGTAGCTGCACGACAGCGACAGATTCAGACAGACATAGGGCTTTATGTCGTCGGGAATAAGATTAATGATTTTCTGCGGATCAGCCTGATTCCATACATCCACATGTATAAGCCACATAGGATGTCTCGCATCTACCGGACGACGCTCCTGAGCCGACAATACACTGGTTCCGGAACAGAAGACGGCCAGCATAAAAAACAATTTAAACAGTCTTATCTTCATTACTTAAAAAATTATATTTGTGTAACACTAAATCATCCAAATGTCACTGCCATACGACAGACAAAAACCGATGTCACAAACGACAGCCTATTCCGGAAAGCACACGGCACAGAACGCCACGGCATCTTAAGAGGAATAGAAACGCACAAACATTTTCCGGTCATACAATTGTGTTATTTGATGATTGCAAAGTTACAGTAAATCCGGCTCACACTCTTTGGCATTTGTTTCATTGTCTTTCAGAATTGTATCAAAGCCCTGTCTTTAACGGCAGAAAAAGAGCCCGAATCAAAACAATATCAGATTTACAAACAAAAAGTATTGTAAGAATTTGGCCATTAGGAAAAAACTTTGTAATTTTGCCACCCAAAAGCGGAAAGAATCATTTTTAACAATAATATTTAAATCAAAATGAAACAAGGTATTCATCCAGAAAACTATCGCCCCGTCGTATTTAAGGATATGTCCAA
Source organism: Xylanibacter muris (assembly GCF_013166605.1). Taxonomy (GTDB): domain Bacteria; phylum Bacteroidota; class Bacteroidia; order Bacteroidales; family Bacteroidaceae; genus Prevotella; species Prevotella muris. The sequence continues at coordinate 281,169 of NZ_JABKKF010000002.1, read as the reverse complement.
CGGCGATATGTTCCTTACACGTTCTACATGCAAGAGTACAGAGACAGTAGAATTTGAAGGCGAAACTTACCCGGTGGTAAAAGTCGAAATCTCAAGCACCTCTCACCCGTTCTATACAGGTAAGAAGAAGCTCGTTGACACAGCAGGACGTGTCGACAAGTTCATGAGCCGCTACGGTAAGGCCGCAAAGAAATAAGACATACATACACGGAAATATATTTAAAAGGTGTGACCAGGCAATTGCAGATGCCGGCCGCACCTTTTTATTTTTTAAAAAAAACGTTACACATACCTGCATAACCGCACTACTGCATAAAAAAACATAATAAACAAAGTCTATCTTTGTTCTTTAAAAAGAAAATGCGTATTTTTGCGTCACGTAAAATAAATTGCAAATCCGAATGCAGAGACAATACTTGTTTTGAATATGCATAGGCGCAGCGTTTATTGATACACATTTTTAAATAAATATCAGAACAATTATTTTTTATCGAACTAAATATGACTACAGTATTTGATTTCTCTGTAAAAGACAGAAAAGGAAAAGAGGTTTCTCTAAAAGAGTATTCCAACGAAGTATTACTTATAGTAAACACCGCCACAAAATGCGGATTCACACCACAGTATGAGGAACTTGAGAAACTGTATGAAAAATATCATTCAAAAGGTTTCGAAGTTCTCGACTTTCCATGCAACCAGTTCGGACAGCAGGCTCCCGGAACAGACGAATCCATACACAGCTTCTGCAAGCTTACATACGGGACAGAGTTTCCACGGTTCAAGAAACTAAAGGTAAACGGTGACGACGCTGACCCGCTATACAAATATCTCAAGGAACAAAAAGGGTTCGCAGGATGGAATCCGGCACATCCGCTCACAAAAGTGCTTGATGACATGCTCAGCAAGGAAGACCCCGACTATAAAGAGAAGTCCGATATAAAATGGAACTTCACAAAATTCCTCGTAAACAAGCTCGGTATCGTAGTAGAGCGTTTCGAACCCACAGAAAGCCTCGAGAATATCAGCAAGAAAATAGAAGAGCTGCTGTAATCACCCGAACCGGAACACACGCAGCCCCATGATACATTAATCAGCAATAAGAATATATGGCACAAGACAGAGAACACACACGCTGCCTCATCATAGGCAGCGGTCCGGCCGGATATACAGCGGCCATATACGCATCGAGGGCAAACCTAAGCCCCGTGGAATACAGCGGCCTTCAGCCGGGAGGACAGCTCACCCAGACAACCACAGTGGAAAACTTTCCTGGATACCCGGCAGGAGTTGACGGCAACCAGATGATGGGCGACCTGCGTGAACAGGCCGAACATTTCGGTGCCGACATACGTGACGGAGAAATAGTCAAGGCAGACCTGTCAAAGGCTCCCTACATCCTCACCACGGATGACGGCAAGGAGATTGAAGCCGACACCGTCATCATAGCCACCGGAGCATCCGCAAAATATCTCGGCCTTCCGGACGAGGAGAAATATAACGGCATGGGAGTATCCGCATGCGCCACATGCGACGGCTTTTTCTACAGAAAGAAAACGGTAGCCGTTGTCGGAGGAGGTGACACAGCCTGTGAAGACGCACTGTATCTGGCGGGAATGGCAAAGAAAGTATACCTTATAGTGCGCAAACCGTTCCTACGCGCATCTAAGGTGATGCAAGAACGCGTGATGAGCACCGAAAATATAGAGATTCTCTTTGAACACAACACGCTTGGACTTTTCGGAGAAAACGGCGTGGAAGGCGCACACCTTGTGAAACGCAAAGGCATGCCTGACGAAGAGAACGTGGATATTGCCATCGACGGCTTCTTCCTTGCCATCGGACACAAGCCAAACAGCGACATATTCAAGGAATGGCTCGACACCGACGAGGTGGGATATCTGAAAAAGATTGACGGCACTCCAAAGACAAAAGTTCCCGGTGTATTCGTGGCAGGAGATGTGGCCGATCCTATATACCGACAGGCCATAACAGCCGCAGGAACCGGATGCCAGGCTGCAATAGAGGCAGAAAGATATCTGTCGGAACACAACCTATAGGAGAATAGGATTTATCCGAAAACCGAAAATAATATGAATCCCTGCCATATATAGCATCTGGCAGGGATTCTGTATTCTCCCCCAACCGGTAATCAGACCGTGAGGCATATAAAAACAAACCTTCCCGCGAAACTTGCCGATTCATACGCTTCGGTCAAAAAGACAGGTTTCCCTTTCCTGTTCATATTCTTTCCACACAAATATTGATAAATGGATGTAAAGCATGTGGAAAAATCCGTTTATCCTCCTTTTTTGATAAAAATCCCCCTTTTTTCTGCCTTATACATTATATTTTTGCCTAAACAAACAGCTACAAACCACAGGGTTTTCCATGCGCATTCAATGGAATATAAGCCGCAGACAAAACCATGGCCCTTTACCGTATGTATAAGACAAATAAATTAAAAACTATCAAACAAATTAAACAGCAATGAGATCAAAACTTTTTTCTATTTTCCACTTTCCATACAGACACTTCACATTGGTTTGCCTGTTATGTATAGGAATGGAAAGTGTCAATGGCATGATTGCCTCCGGTTTGCCGGCATTTCCGAATGCCGAAGGTTTCGGACGCTACACCTCAGGCGGACGTGGCGGGAAAGTATATCACGTCAACACACTTGAAGACGGTATGCAAGAAGGCACCTTACGTCACGCCCTGATGCAGGAAGGCAGACGTACTGTCGTTTTCGATGTGGCAGGAACCATTTTTCTCAACCGCGGCTTGCGCATAATGAACGGTGACCTGACCATAGCCGGACAGACAGCGCCCGGACAGGGCATCTGCATAGCCCGTTATCCGGTTACAATAAACGCAAGCAATGTCATTGTCCGTTACATCCGGTTCCGTGTAGGCAATGAGGGAAAGGGCGAACCTGACGGCCTGTGCTGCATGGACAGCAAAAACGTGATCATCGACCATTGTTCTATCAGCTGGTCGGTGGATGAAACATGTTCCGTATATGGCGGAGAAAACCTGACAGTGCAATGGTGTCTTATCTCTGAAAGTCTGCGCACAGCCGGACATTCCAAGGGAAGCCATGGATACGGAGCAATCTGGGGAGGCGCAAAAGCGTCATTCCACCATAATCTGCTGGCACATCACGAGAGTCGCGCCCCACGTCTCGGTCCGCGCCCGGGTACACAAGACCGCGAGTACATGGACATGCGCAATAACGTCATTTACAACTGGGCCGGCCACGGGTGTTACGGTGGCGAAGGCATGAAGGTCAATATCGTCAATAACTACTATAAACCCGGACCGGCCACTCCCCGAAAAGGCAATATCAGCTACAGGATTGCAGCCGTCGGCATACGTACGACACAATACTGCCACAAAAAAGACGGCACTCCCAATGTATGGAAACCGATGGAGCATGTATGGGGACGTTTTTACGTAGACGGAAACATAGTGGAAGGTCATCCCGATGTCACACGTGACAACTGGACGAAAGGCATTTACGGACAGATAGACAATGCAGCCTGCGACAACACCTTTACAGAACAGGTAAAGAAAGAAATACGTCTGGACGCTCCTTTGGAGACTGGGGTGATTACTACCCATACAGCGGAAGAAGCATATCGCCTGGTACTGGAAGATGCGGGATGTTCGAAATGGCGGGACATTATCGATGAACGTATTGTTTCTGAAACACGAAACGGAACGGCAACATATACGGGCAGTATAACCCCCAATGCCAATTATTTTCCAGGATTGATTGATATTCCCGACGATGTGAAACCGGAAGGAGCCGCATGTGCATGGCCGGAACTTACAGACGGAGGCGTTGCAGCCTGCGACTTGAAAGATACGGACGGTGACGGTATTCCCGACGCTTGGGAAACAAGCCACGGACTGAATCCCAAGGATTCCTCAGACGGAACACATACCACTTTGAGCAAAGAAGGATATACAAATCTGGAGGTATATCTGAACAGTATTGTAGAAAAGATTTGAGTGCATTAACTTAATTAAAAGAACCATATCATGAAAAAAGTAGTTTTAGCAGCGGTGCTGGCCGGAGCTCTTCAGACCGGATACGCACAAAACACCTCACCGTCTTATCATGCAACAGTGGCACAAGACGGCAGCGGCAATTACACAAGTGTTCAGGCTGCAGTAAATGCCGCACCGGAAAACAGGAATGAACCTTGGTGCATCTTTGTGAAAAACGGTTCATACAGAGAGCAGGTCATTGTTCCGAAAAACAAGTCATATATACACCTGATAGGTCAGGATAAAAACAAAACCGTCATCCATCATAATCTTAATGTGGGCGGTAAGCCTCAAGATGGAGAAGAGCCGTCCAAGACGGAATATTGGAAGCATTCGGTTCACAATCCCGCATCAGAGGTGGCCGGATTTGAAGGTACAGTGGTGAAAGTGGAAGGCGACCACTTTTATTCCGAAAATATTTCTTATGTCAATGACTGGGGAGTGGAAAGCCGGAAAGGTCCGCAGGCACTTGCCATAATGCTCAGAGGCGACTGCGCGGCATTCTATAACTGCATTTTCCGCTCATTCCAAGACACCTGGATGACATCTAAAAACGATTCACATCGCCTTTACGTAAAGGATTGCCATATTGAAGGTGCGGTAGACTATTTCTATGGCGGTGGTGATGCATTGCTCGAGAACTGTACTTTATATAATGTGCGCAGCGGTTCGGTCATAGTTGCCCCATGCCATAAAAATGCAAAATTCGGCTATGTGTTCCGCGATTGTGTAGTGGACGGCAATGAGGCGGCATCCGATGGAAAACAAAAACTTGGACGTCCGTGGCATAATTCTCCTATTGCTGTGTATATCAATACGACCATGCGCATCCCCATAGCTCCGGAAGGATGGACAAATATGGGAACTATTCCCGGACTTTTCGCCGAATATGGAAGCCACGATACAAATGGGAAGATACTGGACTTAAGCCGACGCAAAACCGAATATGAGGGACGTGGCAAAGAAGCAGGAAAAGGCTCCTGCCGGGCTGTCATCACAAAAGAAGAGGCAGACAAGCTGACATACGAACGTATGATAATGGGAAATGACGGATGGAATCCGCGCGCGTTTATGGGAAAACACCGGTAAAACCAGCAGAATGCACAGACAATGAAAATGCCTGCCATATCTCCAACTGTTAATTTATCAAAATAAGACCAATTATGATAATTTTTTGAAATCTATTTACATTTCCAACAAATGTAAAATCCTCTTTCGATGAATGGCATGTTCATGCTCAATGAATGGCATGTTCATCGACCGTGAATGGCCTATTCATCAAGCGTGAATAGGCCATTCATTTTGGCACACTTTTTGTCTGTATCTAACACATTATATATCAAACAGTTACAAGTCTTATAAGGAATTAAAGAATGAGGCAAAACCGCCTTGTGAATTTTTATTACATATCAAGACGCTTGATGTGATTATCTTACCTTACCACTATTGTCTTGAACCAATCCCTAAGCACTCCCTTATATCTGTTCTGAGAATCACTCAAAAGAATAATCACACGGCTACCGTCAGCCAACAACGGCCCCAAACACATTCCCTCATAATTCGCAAACGACAAACCGGTAAGGGAAATACGTGTACGGAACGAAACAAGTTCTTTTTTTGACACAGCTTTTACAGAGGAATCCTGAGCTTGCAATACGCTATATGGACTCACCACAAACAAACGGCAGTTTACAAATGAGCCGAGTTTCCTCTTCGACACAAATATCTCACGCTCAAGAACAAGCATACGCCCGTCTCCCAAGGCACAGAGCTCGCTTACACCCATTGCATACATTGACGGACGTTTTTTTGCCAAAGGCGGTTCCATTTCATAATAGCACCATCCGCACGGCTGAAGGCTGTCATTGAAACACTGCAGACGAAGACGGTTGCGCACCGGATTCTGAGGCGTGGCCCGGGAACCGTCTACGGGAAGGGTGCTCTCCGTGACAGTCCAAAAACAGCGGTTGCAACTGTCGTACGTCAGTGATTCAAAACCATAATCGGAACCGGCTCCCGAATATACCGGAGGAACGGCCAGGCTTCTGCCTGTTACACTCCCGTCAAGCCTGTATTCCAATATACGGTTGTCTTTCTCACCGCTTATAAATAAAGTATTGCTGTGAGGAAGATAAACAATGCCTTCCTGATCGCGATTAGGAAGCGTGTCGCCATTATGCGCCAATGCATATACAAAGCCCCTGTCGCCTACAGACTTCAGCTTTCCGGTGACAGAATCCACAGCTATATCAAAAACAAAAAAACCGTCATGGGGCGATTTGTCGCTCACCACAGCATAAAGATTTCCACCCAAAGGGGTTATGCCGCTGTAATTGCCGGCCGGAACAGACGAGGAAAACGAACGCTGGGCATTATTACGCACCACCCTCAAATCATTACCCTGAGCCAACAATGGCCTGCCTGCAAGCAAAAGCATTGTCAGACAAGCCATCATATAAACATTCAACCGGTCATTCATAATCATCTATGACCGCATTCACAAAATCCATCATCGGCTTGCCGGCCTTGAATACCCGTTCCATTGTGTCAAGCCAGCCGTCGCCTTCAAAAAAATCATCGGCAACCTGATGCCAGCAGCAATAGTCTTTCTGACGAAGATAATCTATATACTGATAATCGCGGGGAAATCCCGAAGGACATGTTTTCAGACGCTCCAGACCGAAACCCTGAGCGTCATTCCAGGACGCTGACGACGGGGCACCGAAGAACTTCAGAAACTCCTCGTTGCGGACACGCCTCAGCCATTCATCAATATTTCCCATTATCTCATTCCTGCACGAGGTGAGGATATTTGTCGGAAGCCAATAGTTGCCACAAGACAAAAGGCTATGTCCGGCCTCAAGATGAATATAATACCCGCCATGAAGCGACTTCTTGCCATGGGCAGCTATATAGGCACCGAAATGATTCTTATATGGAGACTTGTCGGCAGAGAAACGGGTGTCACGATAGAAACGGTAAGTCGAATCCTTCACGGTGACATGGGCAACCGAAGGATCAAACGCCGCAATACGGTTTATGGCCATGGCCACGCCATCCTCAAAATCGGCACGTGCCTCATCGTAATAAGCTCTGTTGGCATGAAACCATTCGCGGTCGTTGTTTGCCGAAATATCCCTCAAAAACTGAAATATAAGTCTTGTATTCATAATCAATAAGTTACAGTAAGCGGTGTCTTCACATTCTCAATGAACGACTCTGCCCTCAACTGCCATTCCTTCAAACTGCGGCAATCATACTTACTCCATGCGGAACCTGAATAATATGTGAACTTATCACCGTCATTATATCCGTTAAGCATCCCCAATACATGGCCGGCAATATCACCGTCAGGTTTGTCGTAAAATACTTTTTTTGTGACTACTGCATTATATGGAAACAACGCCCCCACATATATCTGGAAATTATGGCCCTCAGGATTATTTGTCGGATCGGCATAAAGCACATAGTCTTTTCCGCATACCACACTGTTTACGTCACCCGTATGAACAACAACTCCCGAGGCGACTGTGGCAGATGATGTCAGTCCGTGATAAGAAACGGAGGTCTTGTTAAAATTAGCCCCTTTGTCGAGACTTACAACGCGCGTCTCCACCACAGCAGTGTCACCGTTTATCGTGGCCGGATTATATGTAAACCTCACAGTAGTGCGCAGAGGTCCGTTGTCCAGTATCTCATAATCACAGAAACAATAAGGAAACAATATCCTATCGCCATCCATAAGTGCGGGAGTGCCGCAACCCAACGACGGCCCCACATTATAGCAGTCAAGACCGTATCCCTGGTCAAGATGATAACTGGTTATGGCATTCAGGGAATCTGCGGCCGCCTTATTGGTTTTACGTAAATTCCTGACAATCGGCTGATAAATGTCCTCGATGTTATAACGTTCCTCCACCACGAGGTCGGGAGTGTTTTTCACCCACACGTCATTTCCGTATGATCTCTCACCACGCTTCTGGAGCGCAGGACCGTATGCACGGTAAGCTCCTCGGTCGTTCTCCCAGGCATAGTCGTCAAGACGCTCCGGATACGCACGCCCGTAGCATGAGTTTACAAACGTTTTCGGGATTCCCTTCTTTATAGTGAACTTTATCCGGGATTCAGGCAGCACAGACACATCCACAAGAATCTTTCCGTCGTGAGTTATCTGATACGCAAGCTGCTGGCCGAAGCCGTTAGTGATGACAAACTGCCGTCCTCCACTTATACCAAGCTTTGAAAATACCGTCTTCGCATCAAGTTCGACAACCTCATGACGATATCGTCCGGTAGGATTGCATATAGTGACGGTAAATGCCTTCTTGTCTACAGGATTCACTGACCCGTCATCAAAACGTACCTTCTCACAAGCTGCCAGAAGAAAGGCTCCCGTTCCGAAATTGGCTGTATTGGCTGCTGTAAGCTGCTGACCTTTTATGGCCTTCTCTCCTATAGGCTGAACATATCCTACCGAACCGTCTGGCTGAAGCGCTTTCGACACAAGATAATTCCAGGATTTATCCACCACCGGCTTATATACGGCCACATCAAGCAAGCCGTGATTCATTCCCCAAAGAAGACCGTATGTAAAGAAAGCCGTTCCGCTTGTTTCCGGGCCTTCCGCCTGTTCGGGATCAAGCATTGAACGTGTCCAATATCCTTCTTTCTGCTGGCATTTGCTCACCGCCTCGGCCAGCTGAAGATAACGCTGAAGAAAAAACGGACGGTGCTTATAATCTGCCGGCATATCGGCAAGAACCTTCGCCAACCCGGCCAAAACCCATCCGTCGCCACGTGCCCAAAAGTCTTTTTTCCCCGTATCTGTCTTATGTTTAGGATATATATACTTGCCGTCACGGTAGTAGAGATGTGTATCATCATCAAACATCAGGTCATCGGCATACTTGAAATTGGCATAAAGCTTGTCAAGATATTTAATGTCGCCTGTAATCCCGTACAACTTCGTCATAACCGGCATCACCATATACAGAGCATCCGCCCACCACCAGAAATCGGTATCCGGCATGGCGCACTCATGATCCATGACTTCTTTTGCGCGTGCCGTCTTATAGGCATTGGGATTCATTTCATACATGTCTATATAAGTCTGGAAACAAATCTGCCAATCACCGAAAAGCACATAGTCCTGCCCCTCACCATAATTCTTATATTTCCATTTGGACGGGTCTTTTTCCATGGCTCCGCTCCATTTATTGTGACGCGCCCATTTATCGCTATATTCGAGATATCCGGCATTGCCGGTAAGCCTGTATGCCTCCATATTACCTGTAAAATATGCCGCATTATCCCAAAATGCACGCACATACGGACTGTTGGTTCTCTGCCAATGTGAGTTCACCTTTTCTATAATCTCTATAGTAGAAGGCATGGCTTTAATCTTCTTCGCCTTTGCCTCCGACATCGCAGGCATAAGCATCAATGCCGAAACAATTAAAACAACAGATAGTCTTTTCATTATAAGTCAGTAATAATAATTATTATATATAAAATCTCATTATAAACCTTTTCTCATCTCGGAATCAAAGAATCTTATAGCCTGACGGAAAAGATGATTGCGTGTATTGCCACCATAGATGCTATGATTACGGTTGGTATATATATTCTCACGAAAATCCTTGTCGGCCTGCACCAGTGCTTCCGTATATTCCACAGTGTTGCGGTAATGAACATTGTCGTCCGCCATACCGTGGCATATAAGCAGCGCACCGCTAAGACTTGAAGCACGCGCTATAGGATTAACCTCGTCATAACCAGAAGGATTCTCTTTCGGTGTGCGCATATAACGCTCTGAATATACAGTGTCGTAAAAACGCCACGTCGTAGGAGGAGCGATGGCAACTCCCGCACGGAACACATCACGCCCCTCGCTCATGCTCATCAGAGTATTCCATCCGCCATAGCTCCATCCCCATATCCCGATCCTATCTTTATCCACATAGCTCTGTTTTCCAAGCCAGATGGCGGCCTCAACCTGATCGCGCGCCTCTTTCTCGCCAAGGCGCAGGTAGGTACACTTTTCGAACTCGGCTCCCCTACCACCTGTTCCTCGCCCGTCGACACATACAACAAGATAGCCGTTTTGTGCAAGATACTGTTCGAGCACCATGCCCTGACCGCACATACCATTGTTCCAACGGTTAAGGACCTGCTGGCTTCCGGGACCTCCATACTGATACATTATCACAGGATAACGCTTGCTGCCGTCAAATCCGGCAGGCTTCACCATCCACCCATTCAGGCTTACTCCCTCTGAAGTGGTGAAAGTGAACATCTCACGGCTACCAAGCTCATAAGCCGCCATCTTTTTCTTCAGCTGATTGTTGTCTATAAGCGTGGCAAGGTGTTTTCCTGTATTTGTATTTACCGTGTATACGGCAGGATTGTTCATATCGCTCCATATATTTATGAAATACTTGAAACCATCGCTGAACACCGCATCGTTATGTCCTGACTTCGGGGTAAGACATTCCATGCGTCCGTCCTTATGCGCCACATAAACCTGCTTCTCGGCCACACCCTTTTCATTCGCAGCAAAATACGTGTCACCGGTAGCCTCATCATAGCCGTAGACGTCCGTCACCTCAAATTTTCCTTTTGTTATCTGACGCTTCAACTGACCATTTATGGTATAAAGGTACAGATGATTATATCCGTCACGCTCACTCGCCAGAAGGATGTGCCCCGAGGTGAGCTGTACGGAAGCCATGGATTCCTCACGGATATATTTGTCCGCCTTGTCCTGAACCACCAACTTACATACCGTAGACAAAGGATCGGCAAGATAGATTGAAAGGTTGTCCTGATGACGGTTCATGGTAAACACCGCTATCTTTGTCGGATCTGACGTCATCTTTATCCTCGGTATGTATCCGTCAGCATCCACCGGCAGCTGCATCTTACGTGTCTGGCGTGACTTGATATCGAAACTGTAAACGGCTACAGAAGAATTTGTCTCACCGGCAATGGGATATTTGTAAGTATAGTGTCCAGGATAATCGGCATACCTGTCATTTGACGGATTCAAACCTTTGTAGAGTGGAAACGAATACTCCTTGACTGCCGTCTCGTCATAACGTATCCAGCAGATGGCACGGCTGTCGGCTGTAAACACCATACTGCTGTTTGTGCCGAACTCTTCCTCGTATACCCAATCCGGAATGCCGTTTATAACATTATTACGCTTTCCGTCCTTTGTCACCTGACTTTCGGCATTATCATATAGCATCTTGACAAGATATATATTATTGTCGCGCACAAAAGCTATCTGATTGCCGTCCGGTGAAAACACCGGTGTCTGCTGTGGCCCTCCCGTTGAAAGAGGCTCCATCTTATTGTTCTGTACATTATATATATAATATACAGCTGTAAATGAACGGCGGTATATGGGTTTCGTTTCTGTCTGTATAAGAATATTACGCCCGTCAGGACTGTAAATATATCCGTCAACACGGTCTATCTTCGGACCACGCACGGTATTGACATCAAAAATGACTCCGGCCTGCTTGCCCGTCTTGAAAGAATATCTCACAATTCTTTTACCGTCAGGACTTATTGAGGCATAATTCTCTCCGTCTGCCAAAGGTTCAATTCTTGCCATACTCTCACTGCGGAATTCACCGGAAGTGATACTTTTGAGACTGAGCCTTTCGCCTGCAAATACATGGCTTGCGGCAATCAACAACGCAGCACACATAAAAACTGTTCTTTTCATTATTTGTAGTTTTTATTAAATAATACCATTTATCATGCAAAGATAGTAATATTTTTTGTAATTTTGCATGTACACCGTTCTAAATAATGAACGCAAAGACGTCATTACTACCAAGATACGTGAAAAAACATCAACGGTGTTCACATATCACTAAAAATATTACAAAACAAAATGGATTCAGCTCTATATAACGACTATTCCTCATGGATCAGACAACGATTCCCGTTCCGCGTTCAGAAAATATCCGTTGATGCGGGGTTCACATGCCCAAACAGAAATGGAAGCATTGGCAGCGGCGGGTGTATATATTGCGATAACCGGACATTCAATCCGGCATACTGTGATGCCGGCAAAGGCATAACAGAACAGATAGAGGAAGGAAAGCGCTTCTTCGCAGGAAAATATCCGGAAATGAAATATATGGCATATTTCCAGGCCTTTACAAATACATACGCACCTTTGGACAAACTGAAAAGAATGTATGAGGAAGCACTGGCGTGTGACGGTATTGTGGGACTTGTCATAGGCACACGTCCCGACTGCGTGTCAGACGAACTTCTCGACTATCTTGCAGAACTGAACCGGAACATCATGGTGACAGTAGAATACGGTGTGGAGACAACAAATGACAAAACCCTCGAATTCATAAACCGCGGACATGATTTCGAATGCTCAAAGAAAGCCATAGAACAAACGGCAGAAAGAGGGATAACAACCGGAGCACATATCATATTGGGACTGCCGGGGGAAGATGCGGAAGAAAGCATAAGACAAGCCGACATTATATCGGAACTTAGTGTCAACATCCTGAAAATACATCAGATGCAAATAATCAAAGGTACAAAACTCGAACGCATATATAAAGAGAAACCGTTCCATCTGTATACCGTAGACGAATACATAACACTTGTCACAGAATATATAAGAAGGCTCAGAAAAGACATCATAATTGAAAGATTTGTATCGCAGTCGCCAAAGAATTTGCTAATAGCTCCCCATTGGGGATTAAAAAACTATGAATTTACAAATCTTCTGTCAAATCACCTGAGAAAGACAGGAGCACGCCAAGGAGACAAAAAGCACGGCTGACACCCCGTATCCAAGGCAAAACAAGAGAAAAATCAGTAATTTGCAATGTCTTTATAGTCGGTAACTTTCAACAAAGTAGCCATGTCCACATCCTTATTCCTTTGCATATACTTGTCTACCATTGCCACGTATTTCGTATTAAACACAGGCTTGTGTGTGATACTGTTTACAATCCACATTATCTTTCCTATATGCATATCACACTCCAACTGCTTTATCTCATAGTTGTATGGCATAGGATAGCAACTCAGGATGTAAAATGTAAGACAATCCGGAACAATCATAGACCGCTTCATCTGTTTACGCTGTGACTCAGGATAAAACTTCTTATAAAGCGGATAATCCGCACCAAGATATTTGTCAAGGCTTATTCCCAAAGTATTGTTACCGACAATAATACTTTGATCCAAAGCCCCTATCTGGGCATAGACCATAGGAATCTTCATACCGGGAAGCTTCTTACGCAGCTTTTTGAAAGCATTTGTAAGATCCTTGTTTATATCATCCATATAAGCATATTGCTGCTCAACCTCATTTATCAGTCCCTGAAGAATTGTATCCTGATAGAAGTTAAGAAACTTGTTGTTTATATCATGGTCATTCACATATCCTATCTTGAGAACATCCTCTATCAATGTACGGGTTTGCATCGGATAGTTGGTGTTCATCTGCTGCAGTGCTGAAAAATCACCGGTAGTAAGATAAAGACTCTCTATCCTGTCGTAACGGTCAACAACAACATTGTCACCGGGCACATCCTTGTCCGATGATTTCAGTCGCCATTCACAACTTATGCAAACAAGCAATAAAAACACAATGATATAGTATATTTTGCCCACTAATGCAAATGTTTATTGATTATTGTTAATTAACAATGCAAATATACTAATAAATATTATACAACGCAAATTTTAACCTAAAAATAAATAAATATTGTGTAGAAATAATTATTTATTTAATATTTATACTGTTGAAGAGGCTTTTTACGGGCTTTTTTATGTAATTTTGTGATAATAAATAAACAGACAAAAACAACAATAAAAACAAATTAAAAAACAAACAATGAATAAAAAGACTATTTGTTTATCGCTTATGGCATTGACAAATACCGCGCTTATGGCACAAAACGTCCTAAACGTGGAAGTAAGCAATCCTTCAAAAAGCCGAAAGACAGCCGCTCCTGTCATTATATGCCTGCAAGACCATACCGATACCAGGTCAGCGCTGGTAACAAAAAACGGTGTCGAAATTGCTTCACAGCTTGATGACATTAACGGCGACGGAATCTATGACGAGCTATGCTTTGTCACAGACATAGACAAGAAAGAAACACAAAACTTCACGGTAGAGCTGTCAAACAGCGGTAAACCAAGAAAATATAAATCAGGCGTTTATGCAGAAATGCTGTTGCCAAACAAAAAAATAAAAGAAAAGAACAAGCAAAACCTGTTTATCAGCAGCCTCACTGTGGAAAACGGTTCCAACCCATACAGTGCCGTACATCACCACGGCCCAGCCTTTGAAAACGAGTTTATTGCATTCAGACTGTATTTTGATCACAGACAGACAGTAGACATGTATGGAAAATACCATAAAGGACTTGAAATACAAAAAACCCAGTTCTATCCCGACAAACAGCAACTCGCATCAGGATTCGGCAATGATGTGCTGTGGGTAGGCAACTCCTTCGGACTCGGAGCCATGCGCGGATGGAACGGAAAAGAGCCTTGTATGCTCGAAGACGTCGACTACAGGACAATGGCTATTGTAAGTAAAGGTCCGGTGCGCTCGATAGTAAAAGTTGCGGACCAGGGATGGAATACCATGAACGAGGGCAAGGAAAAAATAGACATGACAACATTATATATATTATACTCAGGACGCAGAGATTGTTTCGTTGATGTGAAGTTCAACAAAAACGTTCCTGACTATAAGTTCGCCACTGGTATAATAAACGTGAAAAACTCTGTCGAGTTCAATGACAAGAAAGGTCTTCGCGGCTGCTGGGGAACAGACTGGCCTGTCGCATTAAAAGACTCCGCCGGACACAAACCGGAAACCGTAGGACTTGGAATATACATACCACAGGGGAATATCATAAATGAGCTTCCGGCCGACAAAGACAACTATCCTTATGTTGTAGGAACACCGACAGACAGTTTCAAATATAATATAACGTTCGGCTCAGACAACGAGGACTTCGGATACCATAGTTCCAAAGAATGGTTCAGCTACCTGAAAGAATGGAAAGAGGATATCAGCCATGACTTGAAGATTAAGGTTTCAAAGAAATAAACTTCTTTCTGCCTTTCACATAGTATTGCCAGAGCAGTGAACAACCAAACTGCTCTGGTATTTTTTTCACAATACGTGTGTTTTGTATTCTCTGACGGTCATCATAAAAATCTTTTTTCCACTTGGAAAAAGCTCTTCTCGCACGCAACACAGCCTTGAAGTCCGCCACATTACGCTTTAAGAGAAGCATTTCAAAGGCAGCAAGCCAATCCAGAACACAGCGTACACGCATGACATGCCCAAGCTCATCATCAGGCAGACACTTATACAGCATTGTGAGATTATTACGGAAATTCAGAAAAGTTTTCATCGGATTGGCCTTTGGCAACGTACCACCGCCAACATGATATACCTTGCTGTCAGGCACACAATAAACCTTACGTCCAAGAATATGAAGGCGCCAACAGAGGTCTATTTCTTCATTATGAGCAAAGAAACGCCCGTCAAGCCCTCCGGCATTCCAGAAATCATCCTTCCTTATCATCAACGCAGCACCAGACGCCCAAAATATCTCTGCAACGGAATCATACTGTCCGTTGTCCTTTTCCACTGTATCAAAGATTCTGCCACGACAGAAAGGATACCCATAGCGGTCTATATATCCGCCACTTGCACCGGCATACTCAAAAGAATCACGCTCAAACACAGAAAGCAATTTGGGCTGGCAGGCTGCCGCTTCGGGGGTTGCATCCATAAACCTGATAAGCGGAATGAGCCAACCTTCGACAACTTCTATATCTGAATTCAATAAAAGATAATATTCAGCATCTATCTGAGCCAACGCCTTGTTATATCCATCGGCAAATCCCCAATTCCTGTCAAGTTCAATAATACGGCACCGGCCGAACTCATCACGCAAGAGTCTTAACGAATCATCAGTAGACGCATTGTCGGCTACATATACAACGGCATCATCCGAAGAATAACGCAACACCGAAGGAAGATACTTCAAAAGCATATCCGCACCGTTCCAATTCAATATTACAATAGCTAACTTATCCATTCAACAAAATCTCCTTATCATATCTCAATTTATATTACCGTAGCTTTCAGGGCCGTCTTGTCATGATTGAAATCTCCAAGCAACAACTTTCGTATGCTGTTGTCGTATTCAGGCAAAGACTCTGAAACCGGCAACTCCACACGTACATAATTTGCTGTGAACCCGTGCATGGCCTTCCCGTATGACGCCTTCTCCAGCAATACATCGGCCTCCTTACCAATAAAACGATTATAAAAAGCCATGGTTTTACGGTCAGACAATTCAAGAAGCCTGTGACAACGCTCTTTCTTTGTATCATCATCCACAATATACGGAATCGACAATGCCGAAGTATTCGGGCGCTCCGAATATGGAAACACATGCAGCTGTGTCACATCCAACGAATCTATAAAATTATATGTCTCTTCAAAAAATTCTGGAGTTTCACCACGGCATCCTACCATTACATCCACCCCGATAAAAGCATCAGGCATGACCGATTTTATATGTCTTACCTTTTCTGCAAACAATGCCGTATCATAGTGACGGTGCATCAATTTAAGCACACTGTCACTTCCGCTTTGAAGCGGTATATGGAAATGAGGCATGAAAGAACGGCTCCTACCACAGTATTCTATAAGCTCATCACTAATCAAATCCGGTTCAAGACTACTTATACGATATCTCTTGACACCCTCAATGGAATCAAGTGCTTTTACAAGCCCAAAGAAACTCTCGCCTGTAGTTTTTCCGAAATCACCTATATTAACTCCAGTTATCACTATTTCCTTTCCACCATCAGCTACAGCTTCCTCTACCTGCTCCACCAAAGAAGCTATCGTTGGATTACGACTGAATCCACGTGCATAAGGTATCGTACAATAAGTGCAGAAATAATCACATCCATCCTGCACCTTCAAAAAATACCGTGTACGATTGCCTCGCGAACAACTTGGGACAAAAGTCTTGATATCCTTTGTCTTCACAGAAAAATGTTCATGAAGATGATTCCTGCCTGCATCAGAACTCATCCCGCTCCATTTTTCTGAAAGAAACTGCAAAAGATTTGCTTTCTCATTTGAGCCAAGCACAAGGTCTACACCGTCAAAACAACTTATAGTCTGAGGATTCAACTGGGCATAACATCCCGTAACAACAACAAAAGCTCCAGGATTGTTTCTCACCATACGACGAATAGCCTGGCGGCACTTATGGTCCGCAACATCAGTTACCGAACAGGTATTTATTATACATAAATCGGCCTTCTCACCCTCACGGGCAGCAACAACACCTATATCCTGAAGCATTTTACCAAAAGTAGAAGTCTCAGAAAAATTCAATTTACAACCGAGAGTATAATAAGCAGCCTTCTTGCCTTGAAAGGATGAAGTATCAATCATCTGAATTTATATATTTATAATATTTATATACTTTAACTATGCCCACAAACAAAATGAACAGTATAATCAATGCAAAGGTAATGCAAAAAAATGAGTAACCGAAGAGAAAAATAAAGATTTAGGATTATCATAACCAAATCTACATATATACAAAAGCTATCGGCAGTATACGACCAACCATCAACTATACGGCCACAAATTAGAATAATCACACCCGCTTATTTTAAGCATCAAAGACTGATTATACGCGAATTTAGGAAAACACAAACAAACAGTCTAAAAATTAACACTTTATAACCACTTACAAATCAGACAATTGCAAAAAAGTTACAATATAGACACAAAAAAAGTTGATAAAAAAAGAACAACATATCAAAAAAATATATACCTTTGCACTGTTTTAATAAACAAATGATTGTTTTACAGATTTAAAAAGCAAGAAAAAAATGAAGAAATTGGTATTTATGTTCGTAGCTGTTGCAGCTATTTCTTTCGCATCATGCGGTAACAAGACAAACGAGGCTCCTGTTGATACAGACACTGTAGCTACAGTTGATACAGCTGAGGTTGACACAGTTAATGCTGATAGCACTGCTGCTCCTGCTGACACTGTTGTTGCTGAGTAATTTAGCTGCATACGAACTAAAGAGAGAATTACCGCTGGAATAGATTCCGGCGGTTTTTTTGTTATCACAACGACTATACACCAACATAAAGAATATTCTCCTGATTTGTCAGATGAACCAAAGAATATTCATTATACTATCCCACTTTATCCGAGTGAATTCTTTAACGGACATTATTCTCCTGCCAAAACGCTTGTTTTACGGTTTCCTTCTTTCATTTCCCAATTATTATAAACTATTGTATCAACACATCGCAATTAACATTATCTGAACTATCGTACAATGCTTTCGTTTGTAAGCGCATGGGAAGGAAAATAACGAGTGGAAATAACGAGCAAAGTTAATCTTTCTTTTTATCAATCATGCTTATTCCGATACACAAAAACTTTCAATAGAACAATAGTATATGTCAACAAAAAGCGTGCCAACCACACTCATGTGTTGACACGCTTATGCTTTATTAATAATCAAATCCAATTACTTTACTTTAGCAACAATTGCCTTAAAAGCCTCAGGATTATTAACAGCAAGGTCAGCAAGAACCTTACGGTTTATTTCAATACCGGCCTTATGAAGAGCTCCCATCAATGTAGAATAGCTCATATTCTCCAAACGAGCAGCAGCATTTATACGCTGAATCCACAATGAACGGAAATTACGTTTCTTGGCACGACGGTCGCGATAGGCGTATGTAAGACCTTTCTCCCAAGTATTCTTGGCTACAGTCCAAACATTTTTGCGGGCACCATAATAACCGCGGGTGAGCTTTAAAATTCTTTTTCTCTTTGCTCTTGAAGCAACGTGATTAACTGATCTTGGCATAGTTTTTTTCTTACTTTAATGTTTGACAATTAGGGTTAACGGAGACACAACAAGTCACGAACCTGCTTCAAGTCACTGTGATTAACAAGAGTCTGGTGTACCAGATTACGCTTCTGCTTCTTTGTTTTTTTAGTCAGAGTGTGACGATGGTAAGCGTGATGTCTCTTAATCTTACCTGTACCGGTGAAACGGAATCTTTTCTTTGCACCGGAGTTTGTCTTAACTTTTGGCATTTTTTTAATTTTTAATTAATTGTTATTATTAATACTTTGTGGCAACGCATATACCGGGCGTTACGCACAATTCACGTCATTCAAATTATTAACCTTTCAACTTCTTCAATGCTTCAGCCGTTATCTTTGCATTTGCAAACAAACCGCCATTAGCGGGTATTTCTGATTCTTCACCATCAGATGCGATACTCTGCCTTGAATCCGCAGCATCAGCTGCTTTTCTCTCGCGATCCATGGCCTGCTGGCTTTTTTTTGCGACCCCAGCTTTTTTAGGAGCAAGATAAATGAACATTTTCTTTCCTTCCAATGAAGGCATGTGCTCTACTTTGCCATACTCTTCCAAATCATTTGCAAACCGAAGCAGTAAAACCTCACCTTGTTCCTTAAACAATATTGAACGGCCACGGAAAAACACATAAGCACGAACTTTATTTCCATCTTCAAGAAACTCTTTGGCATGTTTCAGTTTAAATTGATAATCATGCTCATCGGTCTGAGGCCCGAAACGAATCTCCTTCACTTCCACCTTGACCTGCTTGGCCTTCATTTCCTTTGCACGCTTCTTCTGTTGATAAAGGAATTTTGAATAGTCGATAAGACGACATACGGGAGGGTTGGCATTAGGTGATATTTCCACGAGGTCAACACCCTGCTCACGAGCCATGTCAAGAGCTTGACGCGTAGGGACTACTGTTGATCCGCCATCACCCACAATGCGGACTTCACGCACACGTATCTGTTCATTTACACGATACTGATTCTTTATATTGTCGTTCTTCATTCAACTGTTTTATGAAAATCGGATGCAAATTTACTACTTTTCATTTGATTAACAAAACTTTTCCGTATTTATTTTTTACGTATATAAACATTTACCGCCTACCACACTATCTTCTCCAAACATGGGTTACATTTTCATACAGAATGGCAAGAATAAAAACATACATATAAAAGAATGTGCATCTTATTTTTCCTTTCAACACCACGTCAATTAAAACTGTAATCGCGGTTAAGAAAAAATAAAATGCACAATCCTTTTTGTTATATATACTTATCGTCTGATTCTATTAATCTTCCGGTTTAACATCAGTTGCCCTCAGCATCTCGGCAACTTCATCATTTATTTTCTTTGCAAATTCAGCTATGGTCATAACTCCACGCTCTTCCGAGCCTTGCTTACGTACACTTACCGTTCCGTCAGCCTGTTCTTTCTCACCGACTATTAGCATATAAGGAATACGCTTCATCTCATTATCACGTACCTTACGCCCTATTTTCTCATTTCGGCTGTCAACAGTAGCACGAACACCTACGACATCAAACTCTTTTGCCACCTTTCTTGCATATTCATTGTACTTCTCAGAAATAGGAAGTATAGCAACCTGATCCGGAGTCAACCATAATGGAAAATGACCGGCGGTATGCTCGATAAGCACGGCACAGAAACGCTCCATTGACCCGAAAGGCGCACGATGAATCATCACCGGTGTTTTTTTGGTATTATCCTCATCGGTATATTCAAGTTTGAAACGCTCGGGCAAATTGTAATCAACCTGTATAGTACCAAGTTGCCAACGACGACCTATGGCATCTTTCACCATAAAGTCAAGCTTAGGCCCGTAAAAAGCAGCCTCACCGTATTCAATCTTTGCCTTAAGTCCCTTTTCACGACAGGCTTCTATAATAGCGCTCTCACCCTTTTCCCAAACCTCATCAGAACCTATATATTTCTCATGGTCATTAGGATCACGCAACGAAATCTGAGCTTCAAAGTTATCAAAGTGGAATATTGAGAATACAGCGTTTATAATATCCATAACACGAAGGAACTCGTTCTTTACCTGTTCAGGACGACAGAATATATGTGCATCATCCTGAGTGAAAGAGCGTACACGTGTCAACCCGTGAAGCTCGCCACTCTGCTCATAGCGATAAACAGTTCCAAACTCCGCTATACGCAACGGCAAATCCTTATATGAACGTGGCTTCCATGCAAAAATTTCACAATGATGAGGACAGTTCATAGGTTTCAGCATATACTCCTCACCCTCCTCCGGCGTGTGAATGGGTTGGAAAGAATCCTTGCCGTAATGCGCATAATGACCTGAAGTCATATAAAGGTTCTTGCCTCCGATATGCGGAGTTATAACCTCCTGATAACCATAATTCTTCTGTATTTTACGAAGCATATCCTGCATACGTAAACGCAGTTCCGTACCTTTCGGCAACCATATAGGGAGTCCCTTACCAACCCTCTCCGAGAACATGAATAAATCCATCTCCTTACCTATCTTACGATGGTCACGTTTTTTTGCCTCTTCAAGCATAAGAAGATACTCGTCAAGCATTTTTTTCTTTGGAAACGACACACCGTAGAGACGTTGCATCTGTTCACGGGTAGCATCACCGCGCCAAAATGCACCGGCAACACTTGTAAGTTTTATTGCCTTGATGGCTCCGGTGTTCAATAAATGCGGTCCCTTACACAAATCAGTAAAAGCTCCTTGAGTGTATGTAGTAATTGAACCGTCCTCAAGATCTTGCTCTATATGCTCACATTTGTAAGTTTGTCCAGCATCAGCAAATTCCTTCAATGCGTCAGCCTTTGAAATTTCCTTACGCACAACAGGTTCCTTCTTTGATGCAAGTTCTTTCATCTTTGCCTCTATTGTGGGGAAATCACTTTCCTTTATTGACATTCCGTCCTTGAGAAGAACATCATAAAAGAAACCGTTTTCCACAGCCGGACCAAACCCGAACTGAATACCCGGATAGAGTTCCTGAAGAGCCTCTGCAAGTAAGTGTGCCGACGTATGCCAAAAAGCATGCTTCCCTGCCTCATCATCCCACTTATACAACTGGACGGCAGAATCTTCGTTTATTGGTCTGTTTAGCTCCACAGTCTCGCCATTAACACCACAGGCGATAACATCACGTGCCAATGCGGGAGATATACTTTCGGCTATCTGAAGCCCATTGACGCCTTGTTCATATTCACGAACAGAACCGTCAGGAAATGAGATTTTTATCATAACATCTTGTTTTTTATCCTAATCGTGCGCAAAATTAACTATTAAAATCCGAATATTATAATTTTTATTGTAAAAAATCAGCCTGTCACAAACTTTTAGCATTTTAGCCATTGTCACACACTCTTATTACAATATCGTCAGGCTTTCACCCACGGTTCATTTGCCATACTTCTTTATTATGCTGTATGCGGAATAAAGCCCAAGTTCTCCAGCTTTGCTCAAGTCGGAGATTCCTTTTGCCGTATTTCCGGCATGAATCTCAGCCACACCGCGGTTATAATATGCCTCAGCAAAATTACCGTCAAGTTCTATCGTCTTGGTATAACAGGATATGGCCGATAAATAATCCTTTTTAAGTGCATGGACATTTCCTATATTATAATATAAATATACACTTTCCTTGTCATACTTCAATGCCTTTTCAAAATCAGACAACACATATCCAATATTATCCGCAGACATAACCACAGCCTTGCCGTCTGCTTCGGTTTTAAGCGAAGCATTAAATTCATTTATCTTAGCCAGGCATACCGCCCGTTGCCAATACGCCAAAGAAGTAGTACTGTCTTTCTCTATATATTCGGACAAATCAGCAACAGCACTCTCAAAATTCTGTATCAGAGTATATGCAACGGCTCTTTTGAAAAGCAGGTGTTGTCTTTCCGTATCGTTTCCGACAGTCTGCATGACATCACCAATGGAATCGATAAGCATAAAATAATGGCCGGACTGTTTCTCGTCAAGAGAGATACGGCCGGTATTCACATATAACTTGTTATTTTTATTCTCTGTACGGTTATATTCATCAACCATTTTATCGAATGAGTTATATGCATGTACCTCACTCTCTGTATTTTCGAATGAAAGTTCAAACATCGGCAAGAAAGCCATGTCAACCTTTCTGTTCTGCACTTTTCCACGGTAGCTGTTCTTATATTCCTGTTTTGTATCCTCTTCATCAGACACGGCAAGCTGGTTATATTTGTCAGGATCGACATCTCCCCATTTTCTCATCTGGCTTTTATTCAATCTGGGTTGCCTTCCATAAAGACTCTTATACAACTGAGCCTTATATACACGCATCTCATCTGCCTCGGCCTGTTTGTTCATACCCATACGACGATAGCATGAGGCACGGTTGTGAAGTCCTGTCCAGAAATTAGGATACTTACTTATAACTTTTGAATAATCTCTCACGGCTCCTCGTAAGTCTCCGGTCTTGTCAAGCAGCAATGCACGGTTGAACAACGCCATGACATTCTCAGGCTCAAGCTGCAGTACAAAATCAAAATCCGTTATGGCTCTGTTGTCGTCACCGACCTGCGAGCGGAGCAGACCTCTGTTATAATGTCCAAGAAAATTATCCGGTTCCAAATCAAGCGCAATATCATAATCAGACATTGCTCCCCTAAGATTATTGATGTTTATTCTTGCCAACGCACGGTTTATATACAATTCCGCATTTTTAGGCTTCAAATGTATAGCTTTGCCGAGACATTCATCCGCCTCCTTCCATCTTGACTGCTTCAGTCTCACGACAGCCTTCATTTGCCATGTATTCCCGTCATACGGATCAATCTCTATACTTCTGTCTATCGCCTTTATGGCCGCCACCGTGTCTTCCTGTCTCAAATATATGTCCGCCTGCATTGAATATCCTTTGGCATACTTGCTCCAACGCGTAAGCATAGTATCAAGATCCGCCAAAGCCTGTACATAATCCTTGTTTTCCATACGGCATAATATACGGTTATGCCAAAGATTCTTGTTTTCAGGGTCATACTTCAGAGCCTTGGTGTAATCATCCACAGCATCGTCAAACCTATCTTGCTGTATACGTGTCAATCCTCTCAATTCATAGACTCCCACCACGTACGGATTTCTCTTTATTGCCTCACTACAATCCTGCTCCGCACCTGCATAATCAGCAAGATAATACTTAGCCACACCTCTATAAAACCATGGTTCATAAAGGTATGGCTTTGCATTTATCGCCTGATTGAAATATTGGATTGAAAGCACATAATCCTCATAATAGAGCGCACTGCGCCCTATTGTCACAAGCCTGTCTGTATTAAATTGGGCATTCACCGCAACAGGCAGAAAAAGAAGAATTATGAATACAATCCTTATAAACATTATCCTTTTACCGCAGCCTTCACTTTGTATCCACAACGGAATCGTCCCTGAAGCAAAGCCCTGACCTTGCCCTTTATAAGCTGCTTGCGCAATGGCGATATCCTGTCAATGAACACCTTGCCTTCAAGATGGTCAAACTCATGTTGCATAACCCTTGCAAGATAGCCCTCCACCCACTCGTCATGGGGTTGAAACTGCTCATCAAGATATGAAACGCGAATACGTGTCGGACGTGTGACCTTCTCATGTATGGCAGGAATACTCAAACACCCTTCCTCCATTGAATCGGTTTTTGTCTCATCATATTCCAAGATATGGGCATTTATGTAAGCCTTGCGAAAGCCCTTATATTCAGGCAAATCATCAGAAAGCACGTCAAGATCTATTACGACAACTCGTATCGGTTTTCCTATCTGTGGAGCGGCAAGCCCTACTCCGTCTGACTCCGTAAGTGTCTCATACATATCCTTAAGCAAATCCTGCAAACCTGGATAATCTGCTGGTATATCCTCAGCCACTTTTCTCAATACCGGCTGACCATACGTATATATGGGTAAAATCATTTCTTATATTTTTGCTGTTTTTATATTTTTCTCCTCGAGGCCATATAGTCCTGAAGAATAATCGTAGCACTTATTTCATCCACCAAGGCTTTATTCCTGCGAGCCATCTTACCGATTCCGCTGTCTATCATTGTCCTATGTGCAAGCACTGACGTGAAACGCTCGTCATAAAACTCTATAGGAATGTCAGGCATTGCCTTACGCCATCTGTTTACGAACTCCTTCACCCTGCCAAAGTTCTCACTCGGCTTGCCATTAGTCTGACGAGGCTCACCTATTATTATAAGTTCGACATTCTCTTTTGCCACATAATCCTCCAGAAACTCAAAAAGCCCGGACGTAGAAACAGTAGCCAATCCTCCTGGTATTATCTGAAGAGGATCGGTTACTGCAAGTCCGGTACGTTTTTTTCCGTAATCTACAGATAAAATACGTGCCACTATATAATAATTGCTATGAATTACTGTCCTTTATAAAGCAACCATGCACCGTCATATTTTGCGCGCAACTGATCACGGCTTGCCGCTGCATCAGCCTTTGACTCGAATGTCGTTGCCACCACACGATACATATTGCGGTCATCATTCTTAACTATCTGCGCATCATATCCGGCATTCTTCAGCTGTTGCTGCAGACCTTCGGCATTTACCTTCACAGAAAAAGACCCGACAACAACACTGAAACTCTTCAGCCCTGAGCCGCTTATGACAGAAACTTTCTCCTCACGCACCTGTACGTTATCCACATTATCTACAATCCTTGTTTCCGTGGCAGGTTTCTCAACAACCGGAGCTACTACATTCTCCACCGGAAGTACAGGCTCTTCCGTTACCTGTTGCTGTGCTTTCTCATAGGCCTTCTTGTAAGCGCTCTCATGCGATTTACAACTTGTGAACGCCAACGCCACACAGAATCCTGCGCATAATACCATGTACTTTTTCATCTTTATATTTCTATTTAAAATTATACATTAATGCTTTTTGGTAAAAACAATATTTTCGCGAAGTTACAAAATATCATGCAAACGTTATCAGAAACGCCACATAAAGTTTGTTAAATAAAAGAAATACAATCCTTTTAACATAAAATCAGAATAAAAATTATCCCGTTATATGTTTTTTCCGTATATTTGCAATGTGATAACAAAGAAATTCATGTTTAATTAAATATTATACAACTATGAAAAGTTTAGGTTATATCGGTGCATTTTTAGGCGGTGCAATCGCCGGTGCAGCAATTGGTTTATTAATGGCTCCTGAGAAAGGAACAGACACGCGTAACAGGATTACTGATGCAGTAGACGAATTTCTGAAGAAACACAATATCAAGCTTAGCCGTAAAGAAGTGGGCGACTTGGTTGACGACATTCAGGGAGCATCTCCGATTGAATAATCCAAAATGAAGATTATATGACGGTGGCGGAGACTGACTCCACCACCGTCTGTTTTTGTCAAACCTTTTACCACACCGCCCCATGCTATCGAGCGACAAGAATGTAGAGTTGATTGCACAACTCATAGAAACGCTAAGATCTTATCTTAAAACACAAAAGGAGTACATTAAATTTGATGTCACGGAAAAAACGGTAAGACTACTCACTGCAATGGCATTGGCTGTTACTATGCTTATATTGGTAATTGCCGTATTGTTCTATTTTTCATTTGCCTTTATATACATGCTTGAGCCGCATCTGGGCACGGCAGGGAGTTTCGCTGCCGTAGGCGGATTCTTCCTTCTCATGCTGATACTCGTGATTTTATTCAGAAAGTCATGGATAGAAAGACCCATAATAAAAATTCTGGCCAACATCCTGTTAAACAAATAGTAATCATACAAAACATAACTTATGGAAACATTCCGTCCCAACACATACCATACATTGGAGGATATACAGACCAAAAAGGAAGAACTGCATGCACAACTGCAAAGCAAAGGCGAACAGATAGCCGTCATTTGGGAAGAATTGTTCGTACCCAAAAAAACGAGCACAAAAGGAGAATTTGTAACCTCAATAATAAGCAACAGCATAACGGCTTTCGATGCGTTTATGCTTGTAAGGAAGATTATGAAACAATACGGTTCTATATTCTCAAGAAAGAAGAAACGCAGATAGACGCCATTCCATCCTTTTTATCTCTTACATCATCTTCTCACAAAACATATTCCCAATGTTGAAGCCCTCTTCATAAAGTGCTTCAAGTTTTTTTATATCTTTTTCCATGCGCCCCACCTCCATAGGCCTTTCCGGACGTATACAGCAAATGCTGCCATCAGCCTCCATACGGTCTATCATATCCAGCTGTGCATTATAAGCTTCTATCCTTTTGCTAAGCAAAAGCCTCAGGCGAGGATATCTTCTATATATGAATTTCGGTATCTTGACATCTTTTGAGGTATTGCGGTATCCGCGGTTACGCGTAAGCACAACAACATTCGTCTTGTGTCCCATGTGAATTGCCCTTTCCACCGGAATACTGTCTGCAATTCCACCGTCAAGATACGGTTTCCCGTCCACATAAATAATTTTACTGACGTAAGGCAGAGAACTGCTTGCCCGAACTATATCTATCACACGACTCACGTTTCCAGACATCTCCGAAAGATACTCCGCACGTCCTGTGATACAATTTGTCACAACCATCTCAAACGTTTCCCCAGAATTGAAGTAAGTTTCATAGTCGTATGGTATCAGTTCATTCGGAAAACGATCATAGAGCAGATCCGGATCAAAAATACATCCCTGAGTGACCAGATGACGGAATCCTATATAATCATATTTTTCAAGCATGTCTATGTTTGATATGCGTGCTCGCCGCGGCTGACGGCTCATATACGACAGACCGTTGCATGCTCCTGCCGACACCGCCACCACATAATCGAAATATAAGTCATGCTTCATGAAGGCATCGAGCACACCGCTTGTGAACACCCCACGCATTCCGCCTCCTTCCAAAACCAGTCCGGTATTTCTTGTTATCCGTTCCACAGACATTAAATATTTTATAATTACATGCAAAGGTACAGCATTTTAATAAAAAATGATTATCTTTGCATATTATTTGTATGTTTGAACTAAAAAATTGCAATATGTTCAGTAAAGAAACTTACATTTCACGCCGCGCGGAACTTAAGAAACTTGTCAGGAGCGGTGTCATTATCCTGTTTGGGAATAATGATTCTCCAGCAAACTATCCCGCCAACGGATACTACCCTTTCCGTCAAGACTCATCGTTCATATATTATTTCGGCCAGCACCGTGACGGACTTGTTGGGGTGATTGACATCGACAACGACACCGAGACACTCGTAGGCAACGATATCGATATCGAGGATATTGTATGGTTCGGCTCCGTAGACAGCGTTGCCGAAATGGCCTCACAAGTAGGAATAAGTAATACCCTGCCCATGAAAAGCCTCAAGACAATATGCAATGAGGCTTTAAAAAACCACCGTACAGTACATTTTCTGCCGCCATACCGCCACGACACCATGATAAATATTATGGACTTACTCGGCATACATCCGTCACAGCAACGCGAGGCAGCATCGCTGACGCTTATAAAAGCTGTGGTAAAAATGCGCTCCACAAAGGAACCTCAGGAGATAGATGCCATAGACAAGGCATGCGACATTGGATACGAGATGCACACCACAGGAATGCGACTCACATGTCCGGGAATGACCGAGCGATACATCGGTGGACAGGTAAGCGGTGTGGCCGGATCGCTTTCATCCATGGTCAGCTTCGCAACAATTTTTACACAGCACGGAGAAATAATGCACGGATGCCCGTCTGACGCACTTCTTGAATCCGGACGCATGGTGCTCTGCGATGCAGGATGCGAACTTAACGACTACTGCTCTGACAATACGAGAACATATCCCGTAGACGGAAAATTCTCACAGCGCCAACTTGAAATATACAAAATTGTCGAGGAATGCCACGATCATGCCCTTGCCGTTGCAGCACCAGGAGTGAAGTGGATGGATGTACACATGTCGGTATGCAGGCTAATGACCGAACGACTGAAAGAAATAGGACTGATGAAAGGCGATATCGATGAGGCAGTAAAGGCCGGAGCGCATGCGATGTTCTTACCCCACGGACTGGGTCACATGATGGGAATGGACGTGCATGATATGGAAGGTCTCGGACAACAGTACGTCGGATTTGATGATGAGACGCATCCGTCGTCACAGTTCGGCACAAACTGTTTGCGAATGGGCAGAAAACTGGAAGAGGGATTTGTAATAACAGACGAACCGGGCATATACTTTATACCGGCACTTATCGACAATTGGAAAGCAAGCGGCCATTGCAAGGACTTCATCAACTTCGACCTTCTTGAAACATACAAGGATTTCGGAGGCATACGCATAGAAGACGATATTCTCATAACAAAGGACGGATGCCGTTTCATGGGAACCAAACGCATTCCGTACCATCCCGATGATGTAGAGGAATTTATGAACTCATGCAGATAAATATAAATAAAACAACTTAATAAATAAAACAGACATGAAGAAATTCTTAACACTTTCCTTCGCTGCAATGATTGCGCTCGGCGTTTCGGCAGAAGACAAGAAGGATTCTGTGAAATCAAACAAACCGGTATTCACAACCGTAAAAGAGAACAAAATCACAAGTATCAAAGACCAAAACCGCAGCGGTACGTGCTGGGCTTATTCAACACTTTCTTTCCTTGAGAGTGAGATACTGAAGAAAACAGGAAAGACCTACGACTTATGTGAGAACTTCGTTGCCAGCAAGACATACATGGACCGAGCCATTGCCGCAGTACGCATGCACGGTGACATTTCATTCTCACAGGGCGGATCAGGCTACGATCCCGTATACTGCATAAAAAACTACGGCATCTGTCCGGAAAGTGCGATGCCTGCTCCTGGCACACCGCAAGGTGACTCTCTGAACAATTTCAACGAGTTCTTTGCTGTCATGACTCCGTACGTTGAGGGTATAGCAAAAAGCAATTTCAAGAAACTAACACCAGCATGGAAAAAAGGCCTTCAGGGTATTCTTGACGCATATCTTGGCGAATGCCCGGAATCTTTCACATACGAAGGCAAGACATACACTCCGAAAACATTCGCAGCAAGTCTCGGGCTAAACATGGATGACTACGTGAGCATCAGCAGCTTCACACACCATCCTTTCTATGAAACATTCATTGTTGAAGTGCAGGACAACTGGCGCTGGAAGCCAAGCTACAACGTTCCCATGGACGAAATGATGAGAATCATCGACAATGCAATCAACGAAGGCTACACTATCATGTGGGGAGGCGATGTATCCGAGGACGGCTTCACACGCAAAGGTCTCGGTGTGGCATACGACACAAAGAAAGTGCAGAGCCTTGCAGGAAGCGATGCGGCACGCTGGCTCAGACTTACACAAACAGCAAAGTCTGAAAAATTCGACTCTCTCGGAGTAAACGCACCTGAAATTGTCCCCACACAGGAAATGCGTCAGGAGGCCTACGACAACTGGGAAACCACAGATGACCATGGAATGCATCTCTTCGGCATTGCAAAAGACCAGAACGGCAAGGAATACTACATGGTTAAAAACTCATGGGGTGAATGGGGCGACTACAAAGGCATTTGGTATATGACAAAAGCTTTCGTTGCCTACAAGACCATGGACTTCATGGTAAACAAAAATGCCATTCCTAAAGATATCCGCAAGAAACTCGGTATCTAACAATCATGCATAATATATGCAACAGTCCCGGCACGATGGCGTGATCGGGACTGTTTTTTATTACAGACAATTGGAAACTGTATAAAACCATGAGGTGCATACCAAAAGCTTGCGTATAGCTTTTTGATATGCACCTCACTTTACTTACACATCGCAAAACGATGTCACAACCCAGTCATATCAGTCATCAGCTCCGAAAAGCGGATCCTCTGGCATTACCATAATGGGCTTCTGCTCGTTGAGCTTGATTATATTTTCCGGAACATACTTCTTGTCAACTACAAGACGGAACATAAACTCACGCATCCAACGGTCTGACATTATCATACATCCGTTCTGTCCCCATGATGCTCCCCAGCTATTCTCAACCTTCCATTTCTTTGCTTTGCCTGAAGCATCGAGATCAACGGCAGTCAAAGTCATTGCGTGTGTGGAACCGCTATCGAAAGTACTGATGCGCTGAGCCTTATCCATACCGAATGTCGTACCCATAAGCGACTCATAGTCGAAATTTTCAAGGTCTGCATAGCCGCGCTTACGGTCGAGGAACTTCGCCACATCATAAGAGCTGTACAGCTTACGGCCGTCTTTCAAAGATGCTATGGCCATCTGCTCAATCTCATCCATAGGCAGATTGATATATTTCCAGTTATGGCCGTCGTATGTGTGACGATCGTATTCAACTTCGTATGTCTTGTAGTACGGACGACGCGGATCATTCATGGCCATGATAAACGAACCGTTCAGTTTATCGCCTACCACCTCTTTATAAAATTCCAAAGGAGTATAAGTCTTCTCCTCACCAACCGTCCGGCCGCTCTTATTTTTAAATGCGTATGTAAACTTTGCCGGTGGCTCGCCAATTGTTATGGCCAACATGTGATATACTGTGGCAAGCATCTTTGTCTTTGCTGCTTTTATTTCGGAAGCTTTACGCCCGTCGGCCACCATCTGACGCAACTGCAGACCGAACTCACGCAATTTGGATGATATGAGCCTTGACATGCGCGAAGTATTGTCACTTGAGAACGTCTCCGGCATTACAGATTTAGGCACAAGTCCATACTTTTCTGCCAAATCCGCGACTCCGCAAAAAGTACCGCCGTCATTAAGAGGATTCTTGAAAAAGAACTGCACACGCACATCCTCCATCGGCTTTTTCGCATTATCTACGACTCCCTGCAGAAAAAGATTTGCTTTCTCCAGCTGATCCCAGAAAAAAAGATAGCTCTGTGAGAAATCCACAGTAAGCGAGTCTGTTTTCTGCGCAAAATTCGAACGCAAGACATTCATCCCGCTGAACATCCAACAACGTCCTGAACTCTGCTGGTCGGTAATGCTTTGCTTCTTTGTCTCAACACTGAAATAAGTGTCAAGTTCACCTGCAGCGGCATGATTTTTCGCAAGATTGTCAATAGAGTTTGCGGCAATGGCATTTGCCAAAGCCTTGTCGGCACTCGTCATTTTCTGGGCTTTCTGTATCTCACTCAGCATCTGCTGAGAAATACCACCGTCTTTTGTCTGAGAATACGAAGACACGGCGAACATGAAAGCTGCGGCAATAAAAAAATGTTGTTTATTCATTCTATTTACATTATTATATATAATTACTGCAAAATTAATGCTTTTTATCCGAAACAATGAGTTTTTTCTTTATTTTATCTACTACATTAAGTATATATAATAATAAAACTTGGATTTCCATAATAGTCACCATACAAATAATAATGATTAAAACAAAAATACAAGCATAATCCTTAATCTACAAAATTGAAGGATACATAAAATGCACCAAAACAGTCTATAAACATACAATATCTTACAAATAGGAAAATATTATTCCCATATAAACCAAACAGTCAATATCTTTCTTGAAAAAAATGCGACTAAGTCATTTTTTTTCAAGAAAACATTTGTTATATTAAAAAATAAACATATCTTTGCAAAGTACTCTTATAAATTTAGAGACAAAAACATTTATGTCAAACAATTAAATTTCTTACGATTATGAAGAAACTAATGTTAATGATTGCCTTTATGGCTGTAACGTTCAGTGCAAGTGCACAGGTTTATATCGGTGGTGGTATCGGTTTCAATTCATACAAACCTTACCATCATGAGAAAGCAGATGTAGACACTAAGACAACAATAAATCTTGTACCGGAAATCGGATACAAACTTGATGACAACATGAGCATCGGTCTTATGCTCGGTTACGGTCATTCTAAAGAAGGAGACTTAAAAAATGATGTATTCGCAATCGAGCCGTATATCAGATACACATTCGTAAAATGGAATAAGGTCAGCCTGTTTGGAGAAGCCAGCTTCGGTTATGCACATTTAAAAGAAACCAAGACTTATAACGACGAAGACACCGGTAAAGAGTATTCTGAAAGTGAAAAAGCAAGCGAATGGGGAATTGGCGTACGTCCAGGAATCGCAATAGATCTGACAGACAAGCTCACACTCCTCACAAGAGTCGGTTACCTCGGTTACACCAGCTACAAACCTGATGGAGACAACATTAAAGCTTCATCTGAATTTGACTTCAACCTGAACGGTGAAAATCTTAAGTTCTCACTTATTTATAACTTCTGATTATAGTTTTTTCACCCAAATAAAAGCCGGATGCGCAAAATTTCAGCGCATCCGGCTTTTATTTGGGCACAAGACAGTTTCAATACTGAAATCATTGCTACACAAATATAAAGATTTTAGAACAGTCATCCCAAAGTCAAAGTAGAGCATAGCTTCTGTATTTTTCAAGCGGCAGACGACCACACAAACCTATTTATTATACAAAAACATACACATCGCAAAGCGATGTCCCTACTTGCTGGAAGAAGCCCCTCCAGCTCATCAAAAGGGAGAGAAAGAAAGAGACCGCTGAACCAGCGGCCAATTAAACAGAGGACTA
This sequence comes from Xylanibacter muris, assembly GCF_013166605.1. Lineage (GTDB taxonomy): Bacteria > Bacteroidota > Bacteroidia > Bacteroidales > Bacteroidaceae > Prevotella > Prevotella muris. The sequence continues at coordinate 247,561 of NZ_JABKKF010000002.1, read as the reverse complement.
TATATAATAAAAGACCCCATCCTTACAAAAAAGGACGGAGTCTTTACCGTATAATAAATATGATGTTGCTTTACAGCTAAAATTATTCTGCTACAGTGGCATTCTCTTCTACCGCAGGAACTTCAGCAGCAGCCTCTACAACCTCTTCCTTTGCAACAGGAGCATTTTCTGCAACCACCTTAACCGGTATCTCTACAGAAACTTCCTTGTGGAAACAAACTGTGGCAACATAATCACCTACAGTCTTAATATCACGCATCAAGATAATCTTACGGTCAATATCGTGACCCAGTTTCTTCAGTTCTTCTGCAACATGAGCTACGTTTACAGAACCGTAAGTCACACCTGTTGAACTATTAACCTTGGCAGAAATGGTAAGTGCAACATTCTTTATAGCCTCTGCCTTCTTTTCTGCGGCTTCTTTCAAAGCAGCCAGCTTATGAGCCTGCTGACGGAGGTTTTCTGCCAATACTTTTTTTGCAGACGGAGAAGCGATAACAGCCTTTCCTGTAGGAATAAGGTAGTTACGTCCATAACCTGGCTTTACTTCTACGATATCGTTCTTAAATCCTAAGCCAATGATATCTTCTTTCAGTATTATTTCCATATATGTCCCCTCCTATTATTTCATCAAGTCTGTTACGTAAGGCAACAAGGCAATCTGGCGTGCACGTTTAACAGCCTGTGCCACACGACGCTGATACTTCAAAGATGTACCTGTAATACGACGCGGCAGAATCTTACCCTGCTCGTTGAGGAATTTCTTAAGGAACTCCGGATCCTTATAATCTATATATTTAATACCGCTTTTCTTGAAACGGCAATATTTCTTTTTCTTTACATCCACTGACGGTGGTGTCAAATATCTTATTTCTGATTCTTGTGCCATAACTTATGCCTCCTCTGTTTTAGCGTACTTCTTTCTTCTCTTTTCTGCATATTCTGCAGCATACTTGTCAAGCTTAACTGTCATGTGACGGATAACTTTCTCGTCACGACGATAGCCAACCTCAAGTTTTTTAATTACTGACGGCTCTGCCTTAAACTCTAACAGGCAGTAGAAACCTGTAGACTTCTTCTGAATAGCATAAGCCATCTTCTTCAGTCCCCAAGCCTCTTCATTCAGAATTTCCGCACCATTATCGGTAAGAATCTTCTTGAACTTTGCGACCGCTTCCTTCATCTGTTCATCAGACAAAACGGGAGTCAAAATGAAAACGGTTTCGTATTGATTCATGCTTTAAATGATTAAAAATTTATTAAATTCGCAAAATGTGGTGCAAAGGTAGCATTTTTATTCCATACAAAATACATAGCGCAAGTACCATTATGTATATTTAACTATTTTTACGGAATCATTTTAGTAAATGCAATAAATCCGAACTGATTGTCAGATGTAAAACAAGTACTCATTTTGATTTGTTCTGGTTGCGACACCGGAAACAAGACACAAACGGCTATATCAAGACGAAGACTGAAGCAATATACCTAAAGAAATACATCTGTGAGTTGAAAAGGCCTGAGAAAAATATTGGTTTCATACGTTTCAAGGTCAGATGAACTATCCGGGATCAATATCCAGCAGAATATTTCTGCTTCAAATTATACACATATTATGGATTTACATTACCTTTGCATTCGATAATGCAAATAAAATGCGATTCGATACAATGAGAAAGAATAAAGAATATATAGGTATTATAATTACTGCGACAGGGGCACTTATGCTCGTCGGTGAATTTCTGTCAGGATGTAAAAATGCCAATGCCGCTCTACTGACAGCATTGGCATTTATTATACTCGGCATCGCAATCTATGTTGCAATTTCCAAGAAAAACAGCCGATATTGATTTCTGAATTCAGACATCATTCCTCAGCCTGGAAATATTATTCTTCCTCAGGAGTGATAAGTTTATATCCCTTTCCGTGGATATTGATGATTTCTATCTGGTCGTCATCCTTAAGATGCTTACGCAACTTGGTGATGTACACGTCCATTGACCTTGCATTAAAATAGTTGTCATCTATCCATATCGTCTTAAGTGCGAAATCTCTCTGCAATATCTCATTTGCATGACTACAAAGCAATGCAAGCAATTCGTTCTCCTTGGTTGTAAGCTTTGTCTGCTTGTCGCCGATTGTCAGCAGCTGCTTCTGCGTGTCGAATGTAAAGCGGCCGATATTGTAAAGAGTACTCTCCTTGCTCTTCTTTCCACGTACACGGCGAAGTATGGCTTCAATACGGAATACGAGTTCTTCCATTGAGAATGGCTTGGTTATATAATCATCCGCACCAATCTTGAAACCTTCGAGGATATCCTCTTTCAATGTCTTCGCTGTAAGGAATATAATCGGAATCTCTGCATTTGCGGAACGTATCTCCTGTGCAAGCGTGAAGCCGTCCTTCTTAGGCATCATAACATCAAGCACACAGATATCGAACTTTCCTTTCAGAAATGCCTTGTATCCGGCTTCTCCATCGGGGCACAGCTCTGCAGTGTAGTTCTTTGCTGCAAGATACTCACGAAGCAACATACCCAAGTTCTCATCGTCTTCACAAAGAAGAATTTTCAAGTTATCGTCCATAATTCTTTTATTTTAAAGGGTTATTATTATTTTATTTATTATACATTATCATAGTAACAGTCTAAGCTTCCGTCAGCTCTTTATTACCGGAAGGGATATTGTGAATGTGGTTCCCTTTCCGTAATCGCTCTCAACATGTATCTCACCTTTATGAAGGTCCACAATCTTTTTTACATAAGCAAGACCGAGACCGAATCCTTTGGCATCATGACGGTTGCCGGTATGCACCCGATAGAACTTTTCAAAGATCTTTTTCAGATTATCTTTTCTTATTCCCATTCCCGTATCCTTTATAGAAAGGAACAGACGATCGTTATCGTTCCATGTCTTCATGTATATGTCAAGCGGCTTATCCGGATTCCTATACTTCACGGCATTATCCATCAAGTTAAACACCACATTCTGGAAGTGCATCTCATCCACATATATCGTTGAATCAACAGCTCCTATATCCGTATATATCTTGCCACCGGTATGTTCTACACGCAACGAGAACGAGTTAGCTGTATTTTCCACGAGTTCGTTCAAGTCTATCTCCTTTTTCTTGAACACAGCCTTCTTACGGTCAAACATTGACATCTGAAGAACTTTCTCAACAAGGAAGCGCAATCGCTTTGACTCGTCGTTTATCACTCCGCCAAGATGTTTCATCATTGTCGCACTCTTGGTAACCCCCTCGTCATTAAGCATCTGTGCAGCGAGTGAAATACTTGCAATGGGTGTTTTCAACTCATGTGTCATATTATTTATGAAGTCGTTCTTTATCTCCGTATATCTCTTTTGACGGAATATCACGACTATCGTGAACACAAACGTTATTAGAAGCACCAACGTAAACACCACCGAAGGTATCATGAAGCGTATACTTGAGAATATATAGCTGTTGATATCGGGAAAATGAATCTTCACCACTCCCATCTTCGAAGACGGATCGTTGCGGAACAACACCTGCGAATAGGTGTATGCCAATCCCTCGTCAGTATAATCAGGACAACGGTAAACCTCACGTCCGTCGGCTGTAGACACCGTAAAATGATATGGAATGTTTATTCCGTTATTCAACAGTTCGGCTCTCAAGTCCTGATCCAACAGTTTGAAGTTTATACGTTCCTTCAACGGTCTGTCACTGGCTGTATACAATATGTTATAGACCACCTCGTCGAGCAATGCCTTCTGATACACATATCTGTTTCTCACTATTTCCTGCAACGACTTCGAAGCTTCACTTATGGAATTCCGGTCTGATTTCAGAATCATCGCCTTTGGTATTGTGGAAGGCTTTGTAGTGATCGTCTTCAGTTGGAATGAAGAATACACTGTACCGTCTTTCCCCGACACGGAATACTGATGAGAATGTTGCACCACCCCTCCGTTTACTTTTCCAGAGCGCGACATCAGCGAATCATGCCTGAAAGCACGGCGCTCTGTCTCATTGACATCTTTTTCCAGATAGCGTAAAGTCTCGTTCACCTCAAGGTTTCTTGAAGCCTGATAGAGGCTGCGGTTTACTGATTCATCAAACTGCTCCTTTTTCATCTTTGCCATCTCCTCTATATAGGAGAGCTGAAGATAAAGCAACCCGAGAAACGCGAATCCCATTACTATCGCTATTGTCCAAATCATTGATTTCTTCATGTTGCAAAGATAACACAAAATAGCAGACGTCAAAATTAATCAGTTAATTAATTGCGTTAAATTTAACAATGTTAACCAAAAACTTTTGTTTTAATTTAAAATACAAAAGTAAAAACACAAAAACATATCATAACGTTTATATATTATATGAAAAAACAAACGTTATAATATGTTCCGCTTATATAATCCATCAAAATAAACAGGCTCTCTCTTACACAGTGCGAAGCCGTTTCCTGACGGTAAATGATTATCCGTAAGAATATTTATATCCTTTCCGGTTACGTTTAATTCACATTAAGCATGCGGTATTCACTTGGAGTCATCCCGGCACCTTTCTTAAAAAAGCGGTTGAAATGCTGCGAATATTGAAATCCCAGGCGGTATGATATATCACCTATTGTGCTGTTCGTCCCCAAAAGCTCGTTCTTTGCCATATCAAGAATTTTATTTTGAATAATCTCCTGGGGTGTACGCCCGGTCTCTTTCTTCACCAAATCACCAAAATAATTTGGGGAAAGATAACAGTTCTCTGCAAAATACTTAACCGACGGCAATCCATGCTCAATTGGATTCCTACTTTTGAAATAGCCGTCCAACAAGGACTCAAAACGCACTAACACATCATGATTCACATTCTCACGGGTAATAAACTGGCGGTCATAAAACCTCATGCAGTAGTCTAACAACAATTCTATATTCTTACAGACGAGCGTCTTTGTATGGCGGTCAATCGGTCTTTCCAGTTCTATGCGTATTTTTTCAAGGCAATCGAGAAATATGACTTTCTCCCTTTCCGACAAATGGAGAGCTTCGTTTGAACTATAAGAAAAGAATCCGTAGCTCTTTATTTCACGTCCGAGCGATGTCCCGCTAATAAGGTCAGGATGAAATAAGACACCCCTGGCATCAGGTTTGAATCCCTCGGCATGCCTGACATGTACAACCTGTCCGGGAGCGAAACTTGTGATTGTACCCTCCTGATAATCATACGGCTGTCTGCCATAAGTGATGTCTCCACAGTATGTCTGTTTAAGGAAAATCGCATAAACTCCATAGCTGTACGAAACCTCAAGAGGAAACCTTGCCGTTGTCTCATTCATGTCAATAACCGTGACTAACGGATGAAGAGTTTCGAATCCGTACATTTTATTATAATCCTCTATTGAGTCTATTCTGACCATATTTTCCATACCTGTCATGAAATACATTACCTGTTATAATTATATGTCTGTGACATAAGCGCATGCCACCATACACATTACCGTTCCAGATGCAAAATTAAATAAAAAACATTGTATACCGTGTATAAAAATTACTGAATATGAAAAACATACCCCACCGTTATTTAAGTTTTGGCTTAAGCTCATCCGGAGAATCGCTGGTAAACATATTCACTCCCTGCGCTTCGTTTTCAAACAGGTTGAATATCTCCTGCGGGTCTATAGACAACGAAGGAACAAAACTCTCACTCTGCATATAATTCAATATTGCCTTGCGCATCTGCCGTGCCACAAGACGACGGTCAAGATCATTACTTATATCCATTGTCGTCATAAGCAACTTTCCTCCAAGCACGTTAGCCTCTATCATCATACCCAGCTTACGGCTCACATGCCATGTGTCAATAGGCTGAATGGCCGGTTGATACTCATGCGGAAAACGGCTTAGATTCATTACTTGCGCCTTGTTTAATAATTCCCACCAGTTGAGGTTACTCCATTCGTCCGTAGGGAAATACCTGAACAGCGGATGACTGTTGTCTATATACGCTCCTGTCGTATGAGGCGGACGCATCTTAAACCAGCTTGTATTCCAAAACACGGGAAGATACGTCTGCTTCACATCATTGCCGAAACGCACCTTACCCGCTGCCGTCACCAGCACCTTACCTCCCTTTTCCAGTATGGCAACGGCCTTCGCATCAAGTGTGTCGGTTATGAACACATCTTCCGGTTCCGGCATATCCACATCCGACGGATACACCCAGAACTCCCAGCTGTTATTAGCCAAAGGCGCATTCTTAGACCTTACCGTCACAGACAGTTTCAGTTTTGACGGCCCGCATATATCTGCGAGTGGCATCGCCACATCACACAACGGATTATTCTTACCTATAGAAATATCGCCATCCACCGTCTGAGACCTTTTCATTATCACACGGTCACCGGATGTCACTGTGTATTCTGCCACCGCATCGTGTAAAGGTTCGTTATAGGCATTATATAATTCCACCGGCACAGAAAGTGTATCTTCATTGCTATACACAAATTTAGGGAATCTGGCCAAAGGAACCACTGCCGAACAGAACTGCGTCCAATCATCGGATGAACAGTAGCCTTTCTCACGCCAAAACACATTCAAGACCCCGACCAATGCAGTGCCCTGACCGCTGTAGTCATTAAGTCCGAGAAGCTGGAAGCCTGCATAATCCTTTGTACGCAAATTGCGCTCAAGCTCATATTTATATGCAAGCGTCTGCAACCTGCCGCTTGCCATAAGAAATTTCTCCGCCTGCGGCGCCATACCGTTGTCACGCAACAAATCACTGAAAATCTCGAAATTACCAGCCTTATATGCACCGGTATATTGAACAGTCTCCTTCAAATCAGGAAATGCGCACCATTGTCCCTGCTCATGACTGAGATAAGGCTCGTTTATCTCAAACGTCACAGGTGTGCGCCCTTTCTGTGTGAAACTGACTATCGACTGATAATAGTCATCCTCCGACTGCGGCAGGCGGTTGTTCCAGTCGAGACCGCGTGCACCGCCCTTGACATGATATTCGCTCTTTGGGTCGAAGGCCCATCCTCCGCCTACCGATGCTCCGCAATATACCCTGCGACGGTCACCGGTCTGCTTCCAGTAATCAACAAAATTGCCTACCCATTTCACCCAATCTCCGGCCGGCTCATTGCCGGCGGCAAGCATGCAAAACGACGGATGGTTGCCGTATGCCTCAACCATACGCCGGGTTTCTTCAAGAAGATACTTGTCTATGGTCATGCCTCGCCCAAGCCTCACGCCATGGTTCGGCCATGATGGGCCTTCGGGCTGAAGATAGAATCCCACCTTGTCGGCCGCAGCAAACGCTGCCTCCGGAGGACAATAAGAATGAAAACGCATCATATTAAGGCCATACTCCTTGCATTTCCTGAATATCGCCATCCATGAAGCCTCATCAGTTGGAGGATAGCCCGTGAGCGGGAAACAGCAGTTGCCTACCGTGCCGCGTATCCATATAGGAATTCCGTTCATGTAGAACTGACGGCCTTTAATGGTTATCTCGCGCATTCCGAAAGTGGTGCGCACGGTATCCCTGTTCAGCACAGCCTCTACGGTATACAGCATAGGATTAAACTCGTCCCAAAGCTTCACACCATCGCCCATCGCCAAATTCACAGTGGCATTTCCGCTATCGTCAACGGTAACATTACGAGATATGAATCCGCCATTGAAAACATCGTTTCCGTCATTATCCCTTAAACGGAAACCTACTTTATATTTTGCGTCGGTATTTACCTTCCCTCCTGAAATTGACATGCGCAGCTCTACGGACTTATCACTTATATTCGGATATACCTGCACATTATTTATATATTCTGCAGGACGTGATACGAGTTCTATCCTTCCCGCTATTCCGTTCCAGTTGCCTTGGGTCTGGTCTGTGACGCTGTGTGAATCCTGTCCAACACATACGTTTTCAATCCCGTTGTATACACGTATGTCTATACGGTTCTCCGCTCCCGGTTTTACAAACGGAGTGATATCAAACTCATGCCCTACACTGAGCGAAGAGTCCCTTCCGGCCTTTTCTCCGTTAATGTATACCGTCGTCTCGATATGGGGACGCTCAAGATAAAGAAACACCTTACGCTTCTTCCATTCTTTAGGCACGTTCACCACTGTTCCATACCATGCGTCACCAACATAATGTTTTGAAGGAGTAAGGAAGAACGGAAACTTCATCTTTCCTGCGACACGATATTTTGCCATATAGGGATTGAAATAGAAAGAAGAGTCATACAATGAACCTGTCCATTTCGTATCTACAGTCACATCATCGCCCTTGCCATTTGTCAGCATAGATCCCGGCAACACGATCTCATCATTATATACAGGCTTGTCGCCACCGATGGCAAAATTCCATTTTCCTGAAATATCCATTGTCTGTGCATGCATGGAGATACACAATACGGCAAATGGAAAGAAAGTAAGAATTCTCTTGTTCATAAAGATTTGTTTTTATATAATCCGTTTTGTTTTAAGCATTTAACATATCCGGATGCAAAGTTATACATATTTGTCTTATAAATCAATATACAACCTTCACTTTTTAATGGACAATATAACGGATTATCGCTTAAAATCACTATCTTCGCGACATGAAACAGAAGGATGGATTTACCGGAGAACGCTCAATAATACTGCCGCAAATGGCTGTGGAGATGGAAAGAGACGATGCCCTTACGTCAAGTCTTTACATAACAGACATAGGATATTATCCAAAGGCCATAAACCATTTTCGGGAAAGAAAGATTCCAATAAACCAGTATGTTCTTATATTCTGCATTTCCGGTGCCGGATGGTATAGCATTGACAGCAAAAAGTTTGAAGTATGTGAAAACCAGTATTTCATCCTTCCGGCAAACAAACCGCACGCATACGCTTCATTTGACGAAAACCCATGGACTATTTACTGGGTGCATTTCACAGGAGCACACGCCGCCATATATTCAGAAGGCGCACAATGCCCGCAGGAAGTAAAGCCGGGACTTTATTCAAGAATAAACGAGAGAAACAATATATTTGAAGAAATATTCAACACTTTGCACGAAGGATACGGCCGCGAGAACCTGAGATATGCCTCATCGCTCCTGCACCACTATCTTGCATCAATGAGATATCTGCAACAATACAGAAAAGCCGGAAGCACAGAGAAAGACACGAATATCATAAGTGCATCGATACATTACATGAAAGAGAACATGGAAAAGCACCTGTCGCTAAAAGAAATATCCAACTACATAGGATTCTCGCCCACACATTTCTCGGTGATATTCAAACAGCATACCGGGCACAGCCCCCTCAGCTACCTGAACCTGCTGAGAGTACAGAACGCATGCAGGATGCTTGAGACAACGGAAATGAAAATAAACCAGATTTGCCATAAGGTGGGCATTAACGACTGCTACTATTTCTCACGTATGTTCAGCAAGATTATGGGCATGTCACCAAAACAATACAGGGAAACAAAAAACAGTGAAGAATGTTTAAATTCCTATACAGCACCGGCAAATGTCCGTCATTCGCATCCATGACCTTAAGGTCTTCGGGGTATGTCCCGGAAAATGAATGATGCCGCATAGTCCCTGCCATGGATATGACTGAGACCATGCGGCATTATTAATCACCTGAAATCCGGTTCTATTCAATCACAACACTCTTGACCTCTTCGCCCGGCTCTTTCACATCGGCCTCGCGCGGGAAATATACAGGCATATCCTTCTGCAAAGGCAGAATACGCAGTTCAAGCTTGCCGCAATCCTCAGGCAAACGCCACAGCCCGAAAAGGAACGGACGGCCGTTGTAGAAGTTGTCCGCCACTAATTTGCCACCGGCATACAGACGAGCGCAGTCTCCGCGATAGTTTATAGTAAGAATTCTGTCTTCCCTTTCCTTCATCGGAAGATTGTCTATCGTATACACAGCTGCCGCCTTGAAATCGGCATCTACCGGCTCCTCTGCCACTTTCTGCACTCCAACGGTTATCTTTCTCGGGACGCCGGCATTGCTCATCTTTGTGACAATCGGAGTCGGAACATCCTCCGTCGCTTTATCTGACGATGTTCCGGAAAGGAAGAGTCTTTCGGCAGTTTGGGAGTCAACAAGATATATATTGCCATACACAGGTTTTTCAGTTCCTTTTGCCTTGACATTCTTAAGAACCTTTTGCCGGCCTCCTTCTTCAACGCATATTTCCGTCGGCACGCCCTTTATCTGCTCAAGATAAATCTTGCCTTCGCGCTTTGCTATAATCTGTGCCGTTGCATATCTTATGCCGTCTATATTCACAGGAAATATGCACATGGCACCGGCCGGAACTGTTATCGGACGCTGCGGAAACCTGACCCCGCAAACATCAAAGCGCACATTCTTCTTTGCCGTGAGATTCTGCAGACGCTCATAGTTGTTGACAAAAACGAAAGCACTGTTGCCTTCCACACGGTATGCCCAGCGCAAATGGGTGTCATCGCCCTTTGGAATATCCTGCTCGCAAGGGAACACGGCATCCATCGGAGCAAGTGTCTCCGCATAGTCGTGCATGAACAGATGAATCTTACGCAGCATATAATAATGAGGATTTATTTGTCCGAACTCTCCGAGAGGCGCCTGGAAGTCGTATGTCTTTACCGGCAAGTCATTGTAATTTGTTGCCAGTGTCTTCTGATTCTCATTCAGGTAAATAAGGCTCCCGTCATCATTAGAACCTCTTTGGAAACCCTCAGGATTGGTTCCTCCGTGATACATATAATACCCGAGCAAATTGCTTCCGCTACCCAACTTCACAAGTGCCATTGAATAGGCATCCTCAGGATAAAGATAAACACGGCGGTGATAAGAGGTCATCATACCTCCGCCAAGCTCGCAGGTAAAGTAAGGATACTCTTCGTCACCTTTGTTCAGTTTTTCTTTCTGAACACCAAGCTGCTCTGAGGCTATGGCTGTAGAGCTGCGGAAAGCCTTAAAATTGAACGCCTTGTAATAGTTTCCGGCTGTTTCCTTTATACTGCGTTCCCAGAATCCGTCGGCATAGTCGCCATAGAGCGGAATCATTTCACCGTATGGAACGGGAGTACGCAACTCGGGCCATCCTGTGCGCGTATAGAAAGGAAGGTCGAAACCTGCATTAAGAGCTATTCTCTTTAAAGCCATGAGATAGCTTCCGCGTCCGCGATATTCATTGTCAAACTGAGCCGCCATCACCGGACCACCGTCTTTCCATTGCAATCCCTGCACCTGTGAGAATATCTGCCTGTAAAGCTGCTTGCAGTAGTGCATGAATATCTTATTTTCCTCACGCATCTTGCAGCCTTTGGCAAACATCCAGTCCGGAATACCTCCATTACGCACCTCTCCATGACAGAACGGACCGAGGCGGAGAACCACCGGCATATTCTCTTCCTTGCATATTTCCAGGAAACGGCGCAGATTACGCTGACCGCTCCAGTTGTAGACACCTTCCATTTCTTCAACATGGTTCCAGAATACGTAAGCGGCAATTACCGTCACCCCTCCGTCTTTCATCTTTCGCACTTCCGTCTTCCATTCTTCTGCCGGAATACGTGAATAGTGCACCTCACCCATTACCGGCACAACGCGTTTGCCGCCAATGATAAGGCTGCGCGAATCCCATTTCACCTCCTGAATAACAGCCTTCACCTCCGACTTCTCCGCCCCAGCGGCATATACAACCGACTGATGTGCGTAAGGAGATGCAAGAAACAATGATGCTGTCATGACAAAAGCAACCATCATACTTCTTTTCTTCATACTTGAACTGTTTTAGTTATAATTGTTTTCATTAATAGTCATCTCTTTATTATCAGCCTTGTCAAAAAGAAAAACTGTGACTGCCGGGTTTTACCAGGACAATCCTGCCATCAGGAAGATGTATCTCCGCATCCGAATTATCCGGAATACAAACATCTATCTTGCCGCCAGTATTTGCTGTATTTCTCGTCCAATGGCATGAAACCTTGCCATTGGGTGTGTTTAAAGAGGTCTTTGCCCATGTTATATCTCCAACCATTTGTGGAGCTATGACAATATGCTTCCACGCCGACTCTTTTCCTAAATCATTTGCAGGTTCCTTAAACATTATGCCGCCAAGTCCGCTATAGAGCCATTCCATAAGATGACCAAGCATGAGATGGTTGTTCGATACATTATCGTATGCCTGCCAACTCTCGGTAAGCGATGTGGCGCCTTTCTTCATCTGATAAGCATAACCCGGTACCTTATCATTGACATTCATTTTATAAATGACATCACTCCTGCCATTTTGCTGAAGAGCCTGCACCACATAGCGGAAACCGACATCACCGGCAGTAAGAGCATAGTCACGCGACTCTATATCACGCACAAGGGCATCAAGTGTCTGCAAACGGGTGCTGTCTGTCACAAGACCTGTATAAAGCACCATTGCAAGGCCTGTCTGACTGCCGTTCTCATACACTTTGTCCGGGCCGGTATAAAACTTTTCATTGAATACCTTCTTTACATCATCTGCCAAACCTGAAAAATAACGACGGTCAACATCTTTGCCAAGATGGAAAGCCACTTTCTCCATGACAGTCAATTCATAGTAAAACATTGCCGTGGCCGAAAGCGCTACACTTGTAAGCTGTGCCTTTCCTGGCCTGTTGGGTCCCATATCAAACCAGTCGCCAAGTCCGTAACTGAGTATTCCGTTTTCAGAACGGCCAACAAGATAGTTTATATATTTCTTCATCCTGACATAATGCTTGCGGATAGCCGAGTCATCTCCATACCATAAATATGTATACCACGGACACAGAATAAATGACGCGCCCCACTCTGGAGTGTCCTCAAAACCGCTGCCAGGCTCAAACATAGTATATTCGGGTGCTATAGTCGGTATGGCTCCATTTGCATGCTGTGAAGCGGCCATGTCGTCTGCTATCTTATTCATCAGGGCATGCATATCATACCTATACATCATGGAATATGCCATAAGATGGTTTTGCTCCTGCCATCCGAGCTTCTCACGTGTCGGACAATCTGTGGTTATACTTACAATATTGCTCCTTACGGCCCAGTCTATAAGGGTGTGAATCTTATTGAAGAGTGTGTCAGAACATTCGAATGTTCCGACTTCCGGTGCATCGGTCGTGGTATGTAAACCGGTAAGTTCCATCAGTTCCACACCCTCTTCAGCCTCCACTTCAACATACCTGAAACCGGTATAAGAAAACTGAGGCTGCCACGTTTCGCCTCCTTTATCTCCTTTCAATGTATATTTCCATTCATATTGGGGCATACATTTTTGGTATATACTACCATTCTTCAAAATCTCGGCCGGACGTAAAACTATACTCCTACCTTTTTCACCTTTTACCTTTATGCGCACTATACCGGAACAATTTTGCCGCATATCGTATAAACCTGACGACAGCTTTTGAAAAGGCAATTCCATGTTGACCTTAACAAAAGTTCCCGCCTGCTGCTTTATTAAAGAAGCAGCAGGCCACTTCGGTTTTGTAACAACAACAGGTTCTTTTTTTCCATTGAATCCGGCATCATGCCACTCACCGGCATATATGCTCGAATAGCGCACCGGACTTTCCTCTGCCGTCCAAGACTCATCACTTACAATGGTCCGGGTCTTCCCGTCTTTATATTCTATGTGAAGACAAAACAACAGCTTGGGAGCACCACATGAACCGGCCATCTTATGATAGCCTTTTATCGGTATGTCATACATACCGCCTCCAAGCATCACCTTTATATCCACATGTTTTTTTGCCGTTTTCCGTAGTAAGTCTGTCACATCAAACTCATTATACAGCATTTCCTTGTCATATTTTGTCCAGCCGGGCGTAAGAAAGTATTCCCCAACCTTATCCTTATTTATGAAAAGTTCATATTGTCCCATGCCACAGATATAAGCCCTTGCCTTCCTCACTTTACCATCTATATTAAACGATTTATAAAACGTTGGCATAGCGTATACTTTCAACGACCTTGCCTCCTGTGATTTGGCGTTCAGAAGATGAATGTGTGGAAAAAGGATAGTGGAATCAGGATCCATTGCTATCCATTTTGCATTGGAAAAATCCATTGCATGTATTTTATCTGAAATAACAGTTGCAAAGGCCTGACCGACACCAATACATGATACTACTGTCAGAGTAGAAAAAAAACGTTTTAGCATATTGTTTTATTTAATGTTTATTTGACAAACTATGTTTCTGACTTCAAATTTACTATTTTTTCATCTATCTGCAATCATTACACTCCATTATTAATTAAGATAAAAAGAAAAGAAATGCCGTTTCAAATAAAATGAAACAACATTTCCACACCTACTTACTTAATATTGTCAATATACATAAGCGTTGCAAACGCCTGTATTCCCTGATGATTTATATCCATAGCCTCCACTTCATTCAGATATCTCATTGAACGGGGGCTGTCACCAAGTCCGTAATATCCCAACGCAATCATATAGAGACAGTGTATACGGTTACGTATGTCAAGCGAATCTTCCCATATAAGCAGGTCGGGCAGCGATACTGCGAAATAATCCATCACCTGTTTCTCAAACAAATGATTCTTTCCGAAATTGACAAGCTTATAGAATCTTCCGTTGGCCTCACCGCCACGTCCGAGCCTCAACAATGCAAGTCCCTGATAAAAAATCTTGTCTGGCTTGGCATCGTTGTAATACATTGCCGCGGCAGGCTCGGTTGGTCCTTCTGCGGCTTTCTCCCAACATTCCATTGCCATGTCCGCATCACCGAGACCGTCGTATGCACACCCGAGAAAATAGTAAAAATCATTCTCCTGCGCACCATACAGTTTTCCTTCTCCAAGATTTTCGGGATAATCAAGACATTCCTTAAGCAGACAGATGGCCTTGTCGTAATCTCCACCGGCAATGGCTTTCTTTGCAAGTTCCACACGGCATACCTGATACTGAAGCGTCACCTTGCCTTCACCGCCTTCCCACGGATGGAATATATGATTGTCTATCATCCGCATAGCATCCTCATAGCATCCGGTCTGATTAAGCAAGGTGATTTCCTCGAGCAGCAAATCGTCACGTCTGGCAACCAGAGAGCCGTATTCACGCATACGCGCGAGACGTTCTTCGTGGGGCCTTTGCAGTTTCTTATACAGTTGGTCAAGCTCCATAAACACACGCGCGTCATCTGTGTCGAGCAGAAATGCCTTTTCCATATACTCCAAGGCTTTTTCCACATCGTTTTCCTTATTGAAGCATGCAAGCGCGAGATTTCTCCAGACAGTAGGGAATGACGGGGCAAGCACAGCCGACTTGTTCCACATTTCCAAAGCCACATCATACTGACGCTTGTCGTAATAAAGGCATCCGAGATAATACGGAGCCTTGGACGCCTCCGGACAAACCTCCATTGCCTTTTGCAATGCAACGATGTCTTCGAGACGGTTTGGGAAACAATAGTCCGGGCATGTAGCTTCGGCTGTATTGAAAAACATTACGCACGAAGAATTACCCATAACGGCAGAAGCCAGTCCCATATAATAATATGTCATAGGAGTTACAGCACCTTTCTTTATTGCCAACGACCAGATGCAGAGGGCATCTTCATAGAGACCGGCCTGGAAATAGTCAAGTGCCAGCTCATCATAATTATTCGACATTCCGTGCATTATGCCTGCCATTGCCTCGAGCACAGTCTCGTCACCTTTTATCTGAGCCTTCTCATACATACAACCGTAGTTGAAATTATCTATAGACAATGATTCGTCACACAACCGAAAAGCCTCGTCTGTTCGGCCAAGGATTCTTAGCACAGACACTTTCAGGGCACGCGCCTTGTGGTTGTGGCTGTTGTTGTCGAGACAACGCTCCAACTCGTCAAGCGCATCATCATAGCGGCCCTGCATCACAGAGAGCTGTGCGGCGGAAAAATATCCCGCATCGGCCCATGCCTTACTCCATGTTGACTTCCAGAACAGGCTGTAAGCCTCGTCATAACGTCCCTGATATCTCAAAGCCAAAGCAAGATTATACAACGGCTCACTGTCGTATGGATTCGGGTTGCGCCTCATTATCACCTTAACTGCATTGCGGAGATATCCCTCTGCCTTTTCAAAACGCCCCTTGCGGATATACCACAAGCCGAGCGCATTGTTGCAGCGATAGTCAAGAGGGTCGCGGCGGAGCGCCTCCTCATAGTAATCCACAGGATTATATGTGGCATGACGATACTGTTCCAGATGAAGACCGGTCAGATAAAGCTGCTCGTTTGTCTTTATGTCCACAGGAAGAAGTGCGGCCTCCGCTGCATCCGGCACAGGCATGATGTCGTCCGGTTCTGAATGCCATGAGAGATTCAGCTTCGTATGATTCCCGTCTATAACATAAAGCAGCAAGGACAATTCGTCAAAACGCGTATCACCGACAGCCACAGTCTCATCGAAAACAAACTCAGGACTTAGTTCCATTGTGTTGTCATAAAGTTCTTTACCAGAGTCGCTTCTAAGCACAGCCTTCACTTTAAGACTTCTCGTTGCCATCACCTTTATATTAACGCCTCCGCCTGCCTCTGTTATATTCATAATCAGGTCTTTGGAAGCGTTTTTCACTATACCAAGCTCACGGTACGGCATAAAATACTGTGTAAACCTCTTTTCTTCGTATGGCATCAGCCATGTAAAATCAGGCTGATTCTCGGTATACACCCCTGCCATCAACTCAATATACGGTCCGTCATCGTCTGTCAGGTTCCTGTCCCACGCCCGGCCAAAATCACCGTTTCCCCATGTCCACTGTTTCTTTCCCGGCGAAAGATGATTGCTTGCAACATGAAGCATTCCTCCTTTGGTGTCATTCTCATAGCCACCCTCAAAATTATATTTTGAGTTTACGGCCATATAAGATGTAGGCACTTTTATATTCTTATAATTAGAAATGTCCACTCCGGCAGAATAGTCCATCTTATAATAAGTGCCTGTTGCTATGGGAAAAGTCGACACCGCCCTTTTCCCATGGTCAAACACGGCATTTATATCCGGCGGAAACACACTCTGATAATGTTCGTTCACCGCTACGGCAGGGTTAGCCCACCAGAGAAAAGTCTGGGGTATGTCCGTACGGTTATACAGCACACCTTTTATCTCAAGATACGCGCATCCCGGACGCAATGTGAAACCGGCCATTCCTTTCTGATGAAACATACGTTCCATCTCATTCACCCATACTGTGACAGACCCGTCACTGTTTTCCTCTATACGACAATCAACCGGCAGATATGTGCTCGGACGGTGATGCTGAGGCCAGTTAAACTCTATGCCTCCGGAAATCCAAGGACCGGTAAGTCCGACAAGCGCAGGCTTGACCACATGATTATAGTATACAAAATGACGCTTCTTCAACTTGTCGTAAGCCATCTGTACACGTCCGCCAAGCTCCGGCAATATCATCACTTTTATATATTCGTTCTCTATCCATACAGCATCATACTCCTTATCTGTCTTGCTGTCTGCTATTTTCTCTATCACAGGATACGGATAAACAACTCCGCTTGAACCTTGATAAACACGCTTTTCGAGAAATATCGGATTCTTTTCGGCCTGTCCTACCTCATAAGTCGGTATCACGACCTTTTCCTTCCATGCCTTTACCATAAAAATATTATAGGTTTATTTATCTATGAGTTCTTTTTGAAGATTTTCCAAAGATTTGCCTTTTGTCTCAGGCAGTCTTATTATAAAGAATATAAATCCCGCCATGCATACTCCAGAATAAATCCAGAATGTGCCATAGCTTCCTAACGATGCATTCAGGAACGGGAAAGTGAAAGTAAGTGTGGAAGAACCTATCCACAATGCCAATGTACACGTAGCAACAGCCACAGCCCTCACATTATTCGGGAACAGTTCTGAAATGAGCACCCATGTGCAAGGACCGAGAGTCATTGCGTAACAGGCTATTGCTGCCATAACCATAACAACTGTGGTAATTCCGGTTATATGAAAATAATAGCACGCTCCGAGTGTCAGGTATATTCCACACAACCCTCCGGCCCCGAAAAGCATAAGCATCCGTCTGCCAAGACGGTCTACAGTGAAGATGGCGACAATTGTGAATATGACATTCGTCACACCGGTAATCACTATATTGAAGAGCACATCACCGATTTCATATCCTGCAGACTGGAAAATCTCCTGCGCATAATTGAATATGACATTCGTGCCGCACCATTGCTGAAACACAGCTATCACCACTCCAACCAGCAGCACTTTACGGAAAGGCTTGCGGAAAAGCATTCTCAGTCCGCACCGTCCCGCATCATTAATATTCGCAGCCCTAACCGCACCCAGCTCCGCATCGGCATACTCATTTCCACCAATACGCATCAGGACATCACGGGCATCTGATTCCCGGCTTTTCATCGCAAGCCAACGGGGGCTTTCCGGTATAAAGAAAGCCAATACAAGGAACAAAGCCGATGGAACCGCAGCTGCCCAGAACATCCATCGCCATGCCATCTGCCCGTTCCACGACAAGAGAATGTCTGCATCACCGTATCCTGCCGGAATATCATCTGCTATCAGCCAGTTGGTTATCTGAGCTCCGAGTATTCCGAGTACGATGGTCATCTGATTCAGGGAAACGAGCTTTCCCCTTACATGCGACGGAGCCACCTCCGCTATATACATCGGTGACAGACCTGACGCAACTCCAATTCCTATACCTCCAAAGAAACGTGCTATAAGGAATGGAACGAACGAAGAAAAGGCACCGGTCCCGACAGATGAAAAAAGAAAGATAAACGCAGAAACAACAAGCAACCTCTTACGCCCTATCCTATCCGCCAGGAATCCGCACATCATGGCACCAAGCATACATCCTATCAAGGCAATGGTCATCGCCAGACCTTGGGCCACCGGTGAGTCCGCTATCTCAAAATAAAGTTCATAAAACGGTTTCGCACCCCCTATCACCACCCAGTCGTAACCAAACAGCAGTCCGCCCATTGCGGAGACCATACATATAAAGTAAGTGAAATTCTTATTAAATACATTCATACAATTATAATTAATCAGGTTTTGTATTACGGATGCAAAGTTATCAATTATACAACACTGTCATAATAGAAAAACATATTAATATAATGGATTATATTAGGATAAAAATGGAATATCCTTAAAAGGATAAAAAAAGAGTCACGAAACTGAATAATGTTTCGCGACTCTTTACTGTACGCCTGCAGGGGCTCGAACCCTGGACACCCTGATTAAGAGTCAGGTGCTCTACCAACTGAGCTACAAGCGCATTGATATTCTGCACCGGAAGTACGCCTGCAGGGGTTCGAACCCTGGACACCCTGATTAAGAGTCAGGTGCTCTACCAACTGAGCTACAAGCGCATTATTTTCCGTTTGCGGGTGCAAAGGTAGTAATTATATTTGATTACACAAAATTTTTTGCCTCATAATTTTAAACAACATTGCCATTTTTCTTTTTTCTTGCCTTTTCAGAAACAGCATAAAACAAAAAAGCCATGACTTACATGTCAAATGCCAGTATCATTATCAGATACTGATTCCGACAATAAAAAAACGGAAAGAAGGCTTGTTTATTTGCATTTAAGAATTATATTTTGTAAGTTTGCACCCCAAACGCATACAAGGCAATGAACATACACGATATAAAACACAACGAACTTGTACGGTTTGCCATAACCGGCACGATCGCCACTATAGTGCAATATGCCATTTACTACATACTGGTAACCGTAACAGGAGCATCCATTGCATGGACAATAGGCTATGCAATAAGTTTTATATTTAATTTCATAATGACAACCTACTTCACCTTCAAAGTGAGACCAAACAGGAAAAAAGCCGGAGGATTCGCTCTCAGCCATATAATAAACTGGTTTATGCAGTTAGCAACGCTTAACTTTTTTATATGGGTTGGAGTGCCCGAGACATCGGCACCCATACCGATGTATATGATATGTATGCCGCTGAATTTTCTACTTGTGAGGTTTTTCGTGAAGAAACACGGATAACGACATCGCCAATAGCTTTCCGCCACAGGACATACCTGAAAATCCAATCAGTCAAAAAGACTGAGAGACATGTCTACCGCATACGGATTTGTGTCAACAGCCCCGTCCTGTTCCTCCTGCTGTTCCGAAAAATCAAAAAGCAACTGACGGGCATCAGAAGAATTATTCACATTAAGCCTGTAATGCCCTCTCTTGTCTGTACGCTCGATGACAGAATTAGGACCTTTTGAATTACGCAGCAGATATTGCTGTACATAGGCATAAACCTCATTGAAATCCTGTGAGGAAAACAGGTTGCAGTTCATGTTGTACACATTCTTTGCCAAAAGACGCACGCTAAGCCCCCTCTCTCCCACTTCTGAAAGTATTTTCAATATCTGACGGTCGTAAGCCATATACATTATATTATATGAAAAACAAAAAGGCCGGTAATACTTAAGTTTACCAGCCTTTCATTTATTAAGTTACATTTATTATGCCAATGTAATTCTGTTATCCTCAGAGACAAGTATCTTTCCTTCTTTCAAAAGCCAGCCCATACCGAGCAGTGTCTCTTCTTCCGACATTTTTGCAACCTTTGCAATTTCCTTCCATGTCAAAGCTTTTCCTTCCGCTGCAAGTGCCTGATATACATCACCGGCTCTGAAACCGACATTCTCTGCATTCAAAGCCACTTCAGTTTTCTTAGCTGTTGTCTTTTTAACGGTTGCTTTTTTTGCTTCAGCTGCCTTTGTTGCAGCCGCACTTTTTGTAGTTTTCTTTTCTGCCATAATTTATTTATTAAATACGCTTTCCGAATAATTCAATATTCCATTTACGTTTCTGATGCAAAAGTAAACTATTTTTTATTAACAGCAAAATTTTCCATTACATAAAATGCTGATTTACAACCGTTTTTTCAAAAACAGCCGTTATTCTTGATGTATGTCAACTTTCAGTTGAAGCTCATCAAGCTGTTTTTCATCCAATACACCCGGAGCATCAAGCATCACATCTCTGCCGCTGTTGTTCTTCGGGAAGGCTATACAGTCGCGTATAGAGTCAAGACCTGCCATAATGCTGACAAAACGGTCAAGACCGAATGCAAGTCCTGCATGTGGAGGCGCCCCATACTTAAAGGCATTGATAAGGAAACCGAACTGTGCCATGGCCCTCTCGGGAGTAAAACCGAGTATTCCGAACATCTTTTCCTGGAGCTTGCCATCGTGTATACGGAGGCTGCCTCCTCCAAGCTCTGTCCCATTGCACACAAAGTCGTATGCCTTGGCACGCACAAGTTCCGGATGGATGTCAAGCAACGGAATGTCATCCGGATTAGGCATCGTGAACGGATGGTGTGTAGCCATAAGACGCTGTTCTTCATCGCTCCATTCAAACAACGGGAAATCAACAATCCAAAGACACTCAAACTTATCCTTGTCACGAAGCCCGAGACGCTCGCCCATTTCCAGACGCAACGCGCACAACTGTGTGCGTGTCTTGTTGGCATTATCGCCTGAAAGTATCAGCACGAGGTCACCGTCTTTCGCCCCCATTCTTTCTTTCAGCTGAAGAAGCACATCGGCCGAATAGAATTTATCGATACTTGACTTGACGGTCCCGTCCTCATTGTACTTCACATATACAAGTCCTTTTGCACCGACCTGAGGTTTCTTAACGAAGTCCGTAAGCTGGTCAAGCTGCTTGCGCGTATAACCGGCACAACCGGGCACACATATTCCGCCAATATATTCCGCATTGTCAAACACAGGAAAGACCCCGACCTTCAACACCTCCATCAGCTCAACAAACTCCATGCCGAAACGAAGATCCGGCTTGTCGCTACCGTAAAGACGCATGGCGTCATGCCATGTCATCTGGCGGAGCTTTGCAGGAAGCTCCACTCCGCGAACTTCGCGAAAGATATGGCGGGCCATTTCCTCAAAAAGACTCGTCACATCGTCCTGGTCGACAAAGCTCATTTCACAGTCAATCTGCGTAAACTCCGGCTGACGGTCGGCACGAAGGTCTTCATCACGGAAACATTTTGCAATCTGGAAATAACGGTCAAAACCACTTACCATCAAAAGTTGCTTCAGTGTCTGCGGACTCTGAGGAAGGGCATAAAACTGTCCGGGATTCATGCGTGAAGGAACAACAAAATCTCGCGCGCCTTCCGGTGTGGAACCGATAAGGATTGGAGTTTCAACCTCTATGAAATCATGTGAGTCGAGAAAGTTACGGATAAGAATCGTCATACGGTGACGCAATTCCATATTCTTGCGCACAGCGTTACGGCGTAAATCCAGATAACGGTATTTCATACGGATATCATCACCTCCGTCAGTATTGTCTTCTATAGTGAAAGGAGGCGTCAGACTATCGCTGAGCACATTCAGTTCATTGACAATAATCTCCACATCACCGGTAGGCATATTGGCATTTTTGCTCTCACGCTCATTCACCAAGCCTTTCGCCTGTATACAGAACTCACGGCCAAGCTTATTGGCACGGTCACACAAGTCCTTATCCAACGATTCATTGAAAACGAGCTGGGTAATGCCGTAACGGTCGCGTATATCTACAAATGTCATTCCGCCCATCTTACGGCTACGCTGAACCCATCCCGCAAGCGTCACCACAGTTCCTGCATCAGAGAGCCGCAACTCTCCACAAGTTTTTGTTCTATACATATTATTATATATAAGTAAGTTTTCTGTTCTTAAATGCAAAAGTATACAAAAAAGCGGAAACTTACAAATAAATTCACTACCTTTGTCAACTAATTAAACAATTTACTAAAATAATGAAAAAACTTGTAACACTACTTTCTGCGGCAGCACTTTCCCTTACGTGCTTAGCCCAATCGCCGAGCCAGACAGAAGTACTGAATACGGCAAGAAACGTCAACGACTACTTCATGGCCAAGTATCAGGATCCGGCCGCTCCTACGTTTGTGAAACGTATGCGCCCAAGCAGCCTTTGGACACGTGCCGTGTATTACGAAGGACTGATGGCATTATACGGATTGGACAAACAACAAAGATATATAGACTATACCGACACATGGGCCAATGCACACAAGTGGACTCCGCGTAACGGCATCGCGACACGTCATGCCGACGACCAGTGCTGTTCCCAGACTTATCTTGACAGGTTTGTCATGACAGGCGATTCCACCATGCTCTTCGCCACACGCGACAACCTGCGTGGACAGATGAACGAAACCAGAATAGACTACTGGACATGGATAGATGCCATTCAGATGGCTATGCCTGTGTATGCCCAGATGTATAAGATAACCGGTGACCGTTCATACATCGAACACGGAATGAAATTATACAGATGGAGCAGAAACGAATGCGGAGGCGGGCTGTTCAACGAAAAAGACGGACTGTGGTGGCGTGACGCTGACTATGTCCCGCCATATAAGGAAAAAGACGGAAAGGACTGCTACTGGTCAAGAGGCAACGGATGGGTTATAGCCGCACTCGTGAGGGTGATGGATCAGCTGTCACCGAAAGACAAGATATACAAAGAACTGAAAAAAGACTTCCTGATGATGTGCGACGGCCTGTCAAAATGCCAGCGCGAAGACGGATTCTGGAATGTAAGCCTGGTATCGCCGGTAACATACGGAGGAAAGGAAACTACCGGTACAGCCCTGTTCCTCTACGGCATCAGCTGGGGACTACAGAAAGGCTACTTGAAAGAAAAGACATTCCGCCCCATCGCCGACAAGGCATGGAACGCAATGGCAAAGGATGCCGTTCATAAAGACGGATTCCTCGGATATGTACAGGGAACAGGCAAAGACCCTTCCGCCGGACAGCCTGTGACATACGACAAAGTGCCCGACTTCGATGATTACGGCGTGGGATGCTTCCTTCTCGGAGCTGTGGAATACTACAAACTCTTAGGAAAATAGAAATCGAACACATCAAGTAAAGGCTCCCTCTTTTATAAAAATAATGAAAAGCGTGTAAATCTGTTAATTTATAAAAAACAATCAGCAGATTTACACGCTTTATCATTTAAATGATGTATTTTTGCCACAGAATAAATAAATGTAAAGCAATGAAAAGGATTTTTTTAATGACACTTTTAGTGTTTTGCGGAATAACTTTTGCTGCCGCACAAGCTACAGACAAGAAACAGGCTGAGATAAAGTTTGATAAAACAATCCATAATTTCGGTACATTCTCCGAATCATCGCCAAAAGTAACATGTGTATTCACATACACAAACACAGGAAACGCACCGCTTGTAATAAATCAGGCTGTGGCAAGTTGCGGTTGCGCTGTGCCGGAATACACAAAGACAGCGGTAATGCCGGGAGAGAAAGGACAATTAAAAGTAACGTATAACGGTGCAGGAAAGTTTCCGGGATATTTCAAGAAATCCATAACTGTAAGAACCAACGGAACAGTGGAAATGACACGCCTTTTCA
Source organism: Xylanibacter muris (assembly GCF_013166605.1). GTDB lineage: Bacteria > Bacteroidota > Bacteroidia > Bacteroidales > Bacteroidaceae > Prevotella > Prevotella muris. The sequence goes on along the minus strand of NZ_JABKKF010000002.1, from coordinate 223,103 downwards.
TTGAAGGCAATATGACAGAGGAAAAGAAATAAAAGACACCAGTTTAGATTGAATATAAGTAAAACCAAGCCGGTATTATTCTGTTTTCGGAATAACACCGGTTTTTTTATAGTGTTATCCTTTTATCGCAATCATCCGACATGTAGGGACGTGCCTTTGGCACGTGTCAGACGCATTCCATAAGCAAAATGAGCAATGCCAAGCTTGCTCGGATATTTCCATGGCGAGAAGGCCTGTTACTTTTCCAGAAAAAGCACATCAATGCATTTTTTGAAATCTATTTACATATCATGGTATATGTAAAATTCTCTTTCAATGAATAGGCCATTCACGCTCGATGAACATGCCATTCATTGAGCGTGAATAGCATGTTCATCGAGCGTGAATGGCACCTTTATTTTTGGCACACTTTTGATTACCGCCAACACATTGTGTATCAACAAATTACAGGTTTTATCAAAATTACGCGGAACAGGGTATACCCACACTACGAATTTTTATTACATATCCACAGAAACGGTTATATCGGAAACGGTTCTGCGGAAACTTTATATGGGATTCAATCTTTCCTATCAGAATGAATATGAAAAACCAAAAGAACAGTACTCCTTAAACTGCCAATATCCTATATCGCTGTCCTTTTTCTTTGCAGAATCGTCAAAGCGCGGATAAAGGAATATATTTGAGCTTATGTACTTACTTATCATTATTGTAAACGTATTTTCCCACTCTATGAGGGCACGCCTATAAGTTGTATATCCGTAAAGACGCGTTTTCCATTTCACCTGCTCAGATATTTTCCATGTAAGATCCGCTGTCAGTTGGGAACCGAAATCCTCAAGAGTATGATGGTCTCCCCTTACCCCGTTACGTGATGCAAGACTCTTACGGTCAACATATCTGAAGTTAAACGAAAGCAATGAGAGGTTGATGTTTCCTGTGAGCCTGTTGTTCTTTGTCCGCACAGAATAATCCATACCGAGACCAAGATTCAAGTTAAAAGGAGACATGAAGTCAGAATACACTTTTTTATCATTACTTTTCAATCCTCTGGCAAATTGCGTATAAGCCAAAAGCTGGAAAGTATAATACCATCTGTCAGCGGCCTGAAGACCAACCTTGCCGGTATATCTGATCAAATCCTCACTCGGTTTGAATTTGTGAAGAGTATCACTGGGCGATGTCTGAAATCCGAGTTTCATCTCAAGTTTATTATCAAACTTAAGCTTCCTCTTGTTATTGTAATTCGCCACCAAAGTCACATTCGCCACCATAGAATAATTGCTTTCCCCTCCCTTATACCAATTATCCGACACATAATTCTGTAGCACCTGCAGATAACTGTCACCGCTGAAACTCCAAAAATTGGGTTTCTTTATAAAAAGTCCTTCCGGCACAGTCTCCGGCTCATCCTTCTCCGGCAATATGACATCAACAAGCTCCATCTCCTGTCTCACCGGCTTGTCAAAATCATCACGTATGGAACCGGCCTTTCTAAGGCCGGTCTCTGTGGATATCACAAGTTCCGGACGTGTGAGATAAATGTCCATCAGAGCCTTGTCAATCTCATCGTTAACGCTGTCAGCCCCTGCTCCGCCTTTTCCGAGAAGCAGTGATTTTCCAGCCGGAGAATGATAAAAGGTAAGAGGAGCGAACAACTTAAAATAACGTGCGTCCGAACCGGTATTGTAGGCTCCCTCTGCAGCAAGTGAGTCTACATACAGCTTTCTCATTTTCAAAGAATCGATATATGCGTTGACAATTGCCATCGTATCTTTCTTCAACGTACGTTTTACCGGGCGTGACGCTCCTGCACCGGCATATCCAAAAGCCAATAGAAGAGCTATAACAAGTGTTCTGAAATTCATACCAAAATCAATTTGCGCCACAAAGTTACTGTAAAAGCAAGAGAATACAAAATGAAAAAACCGTTAATCCTTGTTACATTCATTTTTTTTATGTAATTTTGCGCCTTGTATATTAGGTAACAAGAATAAACTGAACATTAATAAATTATATCATCGTGGCAGAAACAAAGTATATCTTCGTTACGGGTGGTGTGGTTTCTTCACTTGGCAAGGGCATTATCTCAGCATCAATAGGAAAGCTGTTACAGGCAAGAGGCTACAACATTACAATTCAAAAATTAGACCCATACATCAATATCGACCCGGGAACTCTCAATCCATACGAGCATGGAGAATGTTATGTGACTGTAGACGGCATGGAAACCGACCTTGACCTCGGCCATTACGAACGCTTTACCGACATCAAGACCACAAAAGCCAACTCACTGACTACCGGACGTATCTACAAATCCGTAATAGACAAAGAACGCCGCGGTGACTATCTCGGAAAAACCATACAAGTTGTTCCACATATAACAAACGAAATTAAACGGAACATTAAACTTCTCGGTGAAAAACATCATTACGACTTTGTAATAACAGAAATCGGAGGTACGATAGGCGATATTGAAAGCATGCCATATCTTGAAGCCATCCGGCAGATGAAATGGGAAATGGGCAAAAACGCGGTATGCGTACACCTGACATATATCCCGTATCTGAAAGCGGCAGGCGAACTGAAGACAAAACCGACACAACATTCCGTAAAAGAACTGCAAAGCGTGGGAATACAACCGGATATTCTCGTTCTGAGAACGGAAAGACACCTCAACGAAGACATCTTGAAGAAAGTGGCATCATTCTGCAATGTCGACATCGACTGTGTGGTGCAAAGCGAAGACCTGCCTTCAATTTATGAAGTTCCCGTGAACATGCAGAACCAGGGATTGGACTCTGCTATTCTCCGAAAATTCAACATACAGACAAACGACACTCCTACCCTCGGCCCGTGGAAGAGATTCCTTGAAAGACGCAACAAGGCCACAGAGGAGGTTCATATAGGACTTGTCGGGAAATACGACCTGCAGGACGCATACAAGAGCATACGCGAGAGCCTTTATCAAGCCGGAACATATAATGACCGCAAAACTGTACTCACGTTCATTGACTCTGAAAGAATAACCAAGGAGAATGTTGCAGAAAAACTCGCAGGACAGGACGGTATCGTTATATGCCCAGGATTCGGACAACGTGGTATAGAGGGGAAAATAACAGCGGCACAATACACCCGCACCAACAATATACCTACATTCGGTATATGCCTCGGCATGCAAATGATGGTGATAGAGTTTGCACGTAACGTTCTCGGATACCATGACGCAAACAGCCGTGAGATGGATGAGAAAACACCTCACAACGTTATAGACATCATGGAAGAGCAGAAAAACATCACCGATATGGGCGGCACCATGCGTCTCGGTGCCTACGACTGCATACTGAAACAAGGTTCAAGAGTTTCAGACATTTATAAGAAAGAGCATATACAGGAGCGCCACCGCCACCGCTATGAGTTCAACAACGATTTTCAGGAGGAATACGAGCGTGCGGGAATGCAGTGTACAGGACGCAATCCGGAAAGCAACCTTATAGAAATTGTGGAGATACCGGAATTGAAATGGTATATCGGCACACAGTTCCATCCCGAATATCAGAGCACGGTGCTCAATCCGCATCCGCTCTTTCTTGATTTCGTAACATCGGCAATAGCAAATATAAAATAAAACATAGATAAACTGAAATGAATAAAAACACCATCATCGGCCTGCTTCTGATGACCGCAGTAATTATAGGCTACGGAATATACACACAGCCTTCAGAGGAACAGATGGCCGCAATGCGCGTACAAGACTCTATCGACAATGTGATAAAGGACAAGGCAAGGAGAGCAGAGGCAAGAAAACTTGCAAAAGACGCAGAGGCAATGGAAGCTGCACAAAACGATTCCACTGCCCTGTTCTACAGCGCACAGAACGGAAAGAGCAAGGATATAACACTGAAAAACAACAAGCTTGAACTTACTTTCGACACAAAAGGCGGAACACTGAAAACGGCAAGGATTCTTGGATTCAAAGACAGGAACGGTGCTGAAGATGTGACACTGTTCGACAAGAATGAGCAAAGCCTCAACTTCATGCTTGCCGGTAAAAGTACGAACATCATAACAAATGATTTATATTTCACTCCTTCAAACGTCACCGACAGCACCGTCATAATGACGGCAACGGCAAATAACGGAGGATATCTAAGCATAGCATATACATTAGGAAAAGACTATCTGCTGCGCATCTCACTCAAGACCGAGGGACTTAGCGGAATATTCGCCCCCAATTATAAGGAAATGGATATCCAATGGGGTGAGAAATGCCGCCAACAGGAAAAAGGCTTCACATTTGAAAACAGGTATGCCACACTTACCTATAAGGAAAAAGACAGCGGCACGGATTATCTGAGCGAGACATCTGAGGAGATAAACGAGAAAATTGAAGAGAAACTGGATTGGATAGCATTCAAGACGCAATTCTTCAGTGCCGTACTCATACCGGAAGATGACATTGCCGCAAACTCTCTTCTTTCAAGTATACCGCAGGAGAAAGGCTCCGGATATCTCAAACAGTTCGATGCAAAATTCAAGACCGCCTTCGATCCTACGGGAGCCAAGCCAACGGAGTTCGCAATGTTCATCGGCCCGAACGACTTCCGCCTGCTTCAGGATGTCGAAGAGGAAATAAGCTTCAATAAGGATATAGAGCTTCAGAAACTCGTATATCTCGGATGGCCTTTGGTACGCATAATAAACCGCTGGTTCACAATATATGTATTCGACTGGCTCACTGGTTTAGGCCTTAACATGGGTATAGTGTTGATTCTCATAACAATGCTTCTGAAAGCCATCACCTATCCGTTGGTGAAGAAGAGCTATATGAGTTCGGCAAAAATGCGTGTCCTGAAACCTAAACTGGAAGAAGCCACCAAGCAATATAACAAGCCGGAAGACCAGATGCAGAAGCAACAGGCGATGATGTCGCTGTATGCGAAATACGGTGTAAGCCCGCTCAGCGGATGTCTTCCCATGCTCATACAGATGCCTATCTGGATTGCAATGTTCAACTTTGTGCCTAATGCCATACAGTTGCGCGGCCAGAGTTTCCTGTGGATTGACGACTTGTCAACATACGACCCGATAATAGAATGGAGCACAAACATCTGGCTCATCGGAGACCACCTGAGTCTGACATGTATATTGTTCTGCGCTACAAACATCCTATACTCTATAATGACAATGCGCCAACAAAGAGACCAGATGGTCGGACAGCAGGCAGAACAGATGAAGATGATGCAATGGATGATGTATCTCATGCCGCTGATGTTCTTCTTCATGTTTAACGACTATTCGGCCGGCCTCAACTTCTACTACTTCGTTTCGTTGTTCCTAAGCGCAGCCATTATGTGGATACTCCGCAAGACAACAAACGACGAGAAGCTGCTTGCACTGCTCGAAGCACGCTACAGGGAAAACCAGGCAAACCCCAAGAAGACAGGAGGACTGGCAGCACGCCTCGAAGCCATGCAGAAAGAAGCCGAAGAGTTGAGAAAACAAAGAATGAACAGAAAATAACACTGCGGTTCCTAATCCTAATCATTAACGGAAAGAAAGGACACAATAAATATATAGGGCGTTCCTGTGCGAACGCCTTATACATTTATAAAAGACAAAATGTCCGAAAGAACTTTATTCATATATAACGTTATGAACAAACTGACCACAATCGCCGTTGCATCAATGATAGCATTCAACAACGGCATTAACGCACAAGACAACGTGAAGCAAAACGAAGTGAACATCGGGAAAAGCGACATCAGGCTGGGCAGCGACCTTATGACACCGGAAGCCCTGTGGGCTATGGGCCGCATTTCCTCGGCAGAGGCGTCACCGGACGGCAAGCATATTGTATACCAGGTGGGATACTACAGTGTGAAGGAAAACAAAAGCCATCATGTTATATGTATTACCGATGCAAAAGGAAACGACAACAGACAGCTGACGACATCGGCAAAGAATGAAACAGATCCGACATGGATCGAAAACGGCAAGCGCATCGCATACCTTTCCGAAGGACAGATATGGGCTATGAATCCCGACGGTAGCGGACGCACAAGACTTTCAAATATAAAGGACGGTGTGGAAGGATTCAAATTCTCACCGGACGGCAAGAAGGTTATAATAATCAAATCCCTTCCGTTCCATGACATAATAAAGAAAAACCCTGACGACCTCCCGTTGGCCACAGGACGCGTGGCCACAGACCTTATGTACCGCCACTGGGATCACTATGTGGAGTCTATACAACATCCTTTCGTTGCCAAGGTTACGGAAAACGGCATAGACAGTGAATACGACATAATGAAAGGCGAACCTTTTGAATGTCCGATGGAACCTTTCGGAGGAATAGAGCAGCTTGCATGGAGCATGGATTCAAAATCAATAGCATACACAAGCAGAAAAAAGACTGGAAAAGACTACTCCATATCCACAGATTCTGACATATACCTGTATAATACAGAAACCGGAGAAACAAAGAATCTGTGCAAACCAGACGATTACAGGCCTATAGAAACCGATGCCACACACACGATGAAGGACCAGAAGGTGAACAGTGCAGAGAATCTGGCAAACAATCCCGGATATGACACCAATCCGCAATTCTCGCCCGACGGAAAGTACATCGCATGGCAGAGTATGGCACGCGACGGATATGAGTCAGACCGCAACCGCCTTTGCGTCTATAATATTGCCACAGGAGACAAGACATACGTGACAGAGACTTTTGACTCAAACGTTGACGCTTTCTGCTGGAACCACGATTCAAAGTCACTATCATTCATCGGAGTATGGCACGGATGCGTGAACATGTATCAGACAAGCCTCAAAGGCGAAGTGAGACAACTCACAAACGACTGGGCCGACTACGTTTCGATATCTCCGGCCAACGACGGCAACAAGATTCTGGCCATGCGCCAAAGCTATTCCGCACCGACAGACATCTATGTGGTGAATCCAGGAAAGGAAATAAAGAAAACGGAGATAAGGAGAATCACACAGGAAAACAAACATATAACCGACCAGCTAAGCTTCGGGAAAGTACAGCAGAGGTGGGTCAAGACCACCGATGGCAAGAACATGCTTTGCTGGATAATCCTTCCCTCACACTTCGACCCTAACAAGAAGTATCCTACACTACTATTCTGCGAAGGCGGACCGCAAAGCCCTGTAAGCCAGTTCTGGAGCTACAGATGGAATTTCCAGATAATGGCAGCCAACGGATACGTGATTGTCGCCCCCAACCGTCACGGACTTCCCGGATTCGGAAGCGAATGGAATGAGGAAATCAGCGGAGACTGGACAGGCCAGTGTATGGACGACTATCTGTCGGCCATCGACAACGCAGCAGCAAACCTGCCGTTTGTAGATAAGGACCGTCTCGGAGCCGTAGGTGCAAGCTTCGGAGGATTCAGCGTCTATTATCTTGCCGGGCACCACGACAAACGCTTCAAGTGTTTCATATCACACGACGGTGCATTCAACCTTGAGTCGATGTATACGGATACTGAAGAAAACTGGTTCAGCAACTGGGAGTACGAGGATGCCTACTGGAAAAAGAATATCTCTGCCAACGCCAAAAAGACATACGAGAACTCTCCTCACCGCTTCATCGACAACTGGGACACCCCTATACTGTGCATACACGGTGAGAAAGACTATCGCATAAACGCCAACCAGGGTATGGGCGCATTCAACGCCGCACGAATGAAAGGCATACCTGCAGAGCTCCTTATATTCCCCGACGAGAACCATTGGGTACTTAAACCCCAAAACGGGGTGCTGTGGCAGCGCACATTCTTCGGATGGCTTGACAAATGGCTGAAGAAATAAGATATCAAACAATAAAATTATAACAAAAATGACTGAAACATTAAAGAAAACCCTCAGAGACTCAGCCGGTGCAAGATGGACCGTACTGCTGTTTCTCGCATTTGCCATGTTCTGCTCCTACATCTTCATGGACATTCTCTCGCCCATAAAAGACCTGATGCAGTCAACACGTGGCTGGGATTCCACAGCCTTCGGCACGATGCAAGGCTCGGAGACTTTCCTCAACGTATTTGTATTCTTCCTTATCTTCGCGGGTATCATCCTCGACAAAATGGGAGTGCGCTTCACAGCCATACTCTCCGGTGTGGTGATGCTCATAGGAGCCGTCATAAACTGGTATGCAGTGACAGAGGCATTCATTGGCAGCGGCATAGAGACATGGTTCAACAATAATCTCAACTACATCCCCGGCTTCGACGAACTTGGAATATCACCGTTTTATCTCGGCATGCCTGCATCCGCAAAATTTGCGGCAGTAGGCTTCATGATTTTCGGATGTGGCGTTGAGATGGCAGGAATTACGGTATCGAGAGGCATCGTAAAGTGGTTTAAAGGAAGAGAGATGGCTTTGGCCATGGGTTCAGAGATGGCACTTGCACGCCTCGGTGTGGCCACATGCATGATCTTCTCTCCGGTATTCGCAAAGATGGGCGGAGTCATCGATGTGTCACGCTCGGTTGCCTTCGGTGTCGTTCTCCTTATGATTGCACTGATTATGTTCATCGTCTATTTCTTCATGGACAAGAAACTCGATGCACAAACAGGTGAGGCGGAAGAGAAAGACGATCCTTTCAAGATAAGCGACATCGGAAAGATTCTCACAAGCAGCGGTTTCTGGCTTGTCGCGCTTCTCTGCGTGCTCTATTATTCAGCTATATTCCCGTTCCAGAAATATGCGGTAAACATGCTGCAGTGTAACCTCACCTTCACGAAAGTTGACCCCGACTCATTCTGGGGAAGCAACACTGTGACCCTAATCCAATACTGCATAATGCTCATTGTGGCCGCAGCCGCTTTCGCAAGCAACTTCTCAAAAAAGAAGAATATGAAATACAGCCTGCTCGGTGTGGCCGTGGCCGCTCTTGTGGTATTCTGCTATATGGGCTACATGCGCCAGAGCGCAGAGACGGTGTTCGCCGTATTCCCGCTGCTGGCCGTTGGCATCACCCCTATTCTCGGACATTATGTTGATCATAAGGGAAAGGCCGCGTCAATGCTCGTAATGGGCTCTGTGCTGCTTATCCTCTGCCACCTGACATTCGCCTTCGTTCTTCCTATGTTCAAAGGAAATGCCGTAGGAGGAATCATCGTGGCCTACCTGACAATACTCGTGCTTGGAGCAAGCTTCTCGCTCGTACCGGCATCACTTTGGCCAAGCGTCCCGAAACTTGTGGACGCAAAGATTATCGGCAGCGCATACGCCCTTATCTTCTGGATACAGAATATCGGTCTGTGGCTCTTCCCGCTCCTCATAGGCAAGGTGCTTGACAAGACCAATCCGCAGCTCGTCGCCGATTTGCAGAACGGTGTAATCTCCGCCGAGGAGGCTGCCGTGTCTTACGACTATACCGCTCCGCTGATTATGCTTGCAAGCCTCGGTGTGGCTGCGCTCATCCTCGGATTCGTGCTGAAAGTGGTTGACAAGAAAAAAGGATACGGCCTTGAGGAACCGAACATCAAGGACTAAGAAGCCATGCCGGGCACAGTAAACAAACAGCATGTCGAACACTTCGCCAAAGTTTACTTTTGATTATGCCAAGACGAAGCATTTATTGAAAACAAGGTATAAAAATAAAAATCGGCCCGATTGGGGCCGATTTTTATTCTATAGATAAACAGCTGTTAAATCAAATCGTCTATCTCGCTTATCTCATCATCGTCAAACCACTTGGAAAGCTTTTCCTTTGCCTTTGCCTTTATCTCCGGGTCGACATCTCCCCACACCTTCTTAAGCACAAAGAGAAGTACTCCGAGATCATCGGAAAGACCGACGATAGGTATCGCGTCCGGAATCGCATCGAGCGGACTTATCATATATCCCAACGCACCGATTATCAGTGCCTTGTCCTTTGCGGAAACCTTGTCGCTCTGCAATGTATAGAAAAGGATGAATGCCGCATACACAAGCTTGGCACCTGCGCGCTTGGCTATACGGGATATCTTCTCAACAAACTCTGATGATGAGAACTTATTTGCATAATTCATAAAATCCGGCATTTCCATAACTCTGATATTTAATTGTTTCACATTAATTTATATGCACCATTACGGGTACACCAATAGTTATATAACTGCGTTTCATGTATTTTATTCTATTGTTCATGTTAAAAAATACTTTGAACATGAAAATAAAAAGCAATAAAACCGGATTGTAATCCCATATATACACTACAATATACGCACAACCCGGATTCCTGTGTGTGAAGGATGCTTTTTAAGATATTCGGAAAGTGTCATCGGCTCTTCCACCACCTTATGATGGATGGACGAGGCATTGAGAAGGTGCAACCCGTCTTCATGCCACACGGCAAAGCCCACATGGGCAATGTCAAGACCGGCCTTCCTGCATGTTATGGCGATAATGTCGCCGTCCCTTACGAACTTACGCACGGAACTATGGGCCACCATGTTTTTAGGAATATACCGGAACTGCAGTCCGTTGAGAGCCTTCTCCGTCTTACGTATAAGCGGCACCAGGCTTGCATTTTCCCTCAGTGCCCGGTATGACTGCGGATGCGTGGTCATATAGTTCAGGCTTATCGTCTGCACAGAGTTAAACGGAATGCCGGAACAGTTTGTCTCCCTTACAAATCCCATCTTCCCGTTATCCTTTATCCAGTCGGTGAAATAGTGCAGCCGGCTGACATATCCGCTGTTGCATCCGTCACGGTAGCGCAATTTTTCAAGCATGCCTACATATCCTTCAAACGACTTCACACCGGCACGGCGGCATAGTGTGACGGCCGTGACGGTCTCGACAAGCGTGGTGCAGTCGAGTTCCCGCAGATTCACCACCATACGCTCCTTAAGCCCACGGGCAGTAACGCCCCGCTCAAGGACAGACGCCACATAAGGCACTCCGGTGAGCCTGCGGGCAACAGACACGGGAACAGACACGCTGTCGGGCAGCGATGCGGCATAGGCAAGCAGTTCCATGACTCTTATGCTGTCCTCGCGACTGTAAATTGGAGTACACTCCGCAGCGGAACTTCCGCCGTGACGGTAAACCGTGGCGCGCTCCACCGGGATTTTCCCCTGCACAGGCCTGCTGGCGTCAGCCGCCACGTTAAATAAAAATAGTGTAGTTAATAACTGGATAATACTGCTCATACGGAGTAATCTATTTCTTACGATATTTTTTCTTCTTTCCGAAATTATATCCGGCATAAATGTTCATGCTTCCGAAGACCTGATTCGTCTGAAAGCGCGGCTTACGGTAGTTATTGGAATGTATGATGGCGCTTGCCCCGACATACCACCGCATATTGTTGTATACTATGCCGAAGCGTCCCACACCGTCGAAATTCACATTATTAAAACTGAACTCATCCACACCGTCGTTTGTATCGCCCTTAGAACGCTTATATGCCAGCACTGCCGACAGGCTTGCATTCAACAGACAGTTTTTCGCAAACACCCAATTGTATCCGTAGCCTACGGATACGTTGGCATTGTAATACTTCACGCTGTTGAACATCATTCCGCTGTCAAGCTTCACATCTGTGCGCCCCATATAGCTGTTCACGGCATCCTGCAGTTTCCCGTAGTCGAGGTCGAGACTGTTGCGAGTGTATCCTATACCTGCCATCCACGAACCGCAGCTTATCTTCTGGCATGTGCTCTGCGAGAATGCCGCAGGATATGAAAAACGGTTATGATTGAAAATATAATAAAGGCTTGCACCGGTGATTCCCACACTCAACCCGTCGAACGACAATGGGCTGAGCCCTGACATGTCGGTATCGTCGCCAAGATTCACATCGCGTATCTTATAGTCGCTCCCCGTACGGCGGTAATAAAAGTCCACCCCTATCTGCGAACTGTATATGCTAAGATCCAACTCCTGCTTACGTTTGTCGCTGCTGAAGCCTATATTCTTCAGGTCAAACGTATATCCGAGAAAAAACCACCGCCATCCGAAATATGGCCCCACCTTCATTATCACATCGGGCGAGAAGGTTATGCTCTGGCCTCCCGGGCTGCGCAATTCATATATGTCGTATGTAAAAGTAGTCTGAAGCATGGCCGTAAACTCAAAATGCTGCGGTTCTATATAAGCAGTATCTATAGCACTGAAACCGCGCACCACCTTTTTCACGTTGCGAAATTCCTTCTTCCTCGCAACCGCCGGCACACACACCACACACATGAGAGACGCCACAAGCATTCCCCATCCCAAAAGTACGCCTTTCCTGCAAAGGCTCATGTCTGATTCTTTATGAAAGAGCAGTGTCTTCACCGGCCGTACAATATATTAAGTCATCAGAACTTCCCGAGTATACGGTCCATGGCCCAGTTAACCGGTGTGGCAGACACGCACGTACACGTGCATACGCTTATCCCCTGAATATGCTCTATCACATTCTTTATCAGCGGATACTGGACGTATGGCGGATTCGACACGGCTATTTCCTCCCTTCCCGTGGAAGTCTGCAGCACTATCGGCTTGTAATCAAACACAGAGAAACTGAGCATTCCCTTATCGCCTATAAGCTCAATGCTGTCCTCTCTCGCGCTCTCATGCGCCACAAAGCACCAGGAACCGCTGCCGGGAAGGCCGTTCTCGAACTCAAAACATGCGCTGACCGAATCTTCCACCTTGTAAAGTCCGCCACGGTTGGCGCATATTCCGTTTGCCTCTATTATCACCCCGAACATATCCTGAAGGAGATCAAGCTGATGAGGCGCAAGATCATAGAAATATCCGCCGCCCGCAATATCCGGCTGGAGTCTCCATGGAAGATTGCCGGGGTTGGCATAGTCAAGTTCGCGCGGAGGCACGGCAAAACGTATCTGCACATTCATGACCTTGCCTATACGGCCGGACAGCACTATATTCTTCACACACTGAAAATAAGGAAGATAACGCCTGTAATAAGCCACGAAACAAGGGACCTTCGTCTCCTCGCTCACCCTGTTCACCCTCGCACAGTCTTCGTATGACGCCGCAAGCGGCTTTTCAACATAAACGGGTTTGCCCGCCCTCATAGCCATAATGGCAAACGTCGCATGGCTTGAAGGAGGAGTGGCTATATATACGGCATTCACATCCGGATCGTCTATAAGTTCCTGAGGGTCGGAATACCATTTACCAATACCGTTTCTTTCAGCATAGCCGCGCGCCTTGCGGAGCTCACGGCTCATCACGGCCACCACCTCTGAGCCTTCAACCTCGCTGAAAGCCGGACCGCTCTTCTTTTCCGTAACCTCACCGCAACCGATAAAACCCCATTTTAATATTTTCATAATTTCTATTAATTGAAGGTATTATTATATGCAAAGATAGCAAAAAAACACTACCTTTGCAACAGACAAATGAAAATAATGGATAAAAACATGTCTGAGAATACCACAGAAACCATTTTCAAAGACCGCACCTACAGCGGAAGCCTCAAATTCGGCTACGGCCTCATGGCCTCCAATTTCATAACAATACTTAAGGCATCATGGCCGTTCGCCATGCTCTTTTCCATCATACTCAGCGCAATATGCACCATACTGCCCACAATCTATACCTCTCCGGACAGACTATGGATAATTGCCGTACTGCTTTTTGCCGGCGGACTGGCCGAGACAGCATGCTATTCGGGATGCGTGAGACTGCTGACGGAATATTCACAAAACAACAGGATGACGCGTCCCCGCAACTGGCTCACATTCAACCCTCAGATATTCTTCAGAGTGCTGAAAGCCGCGATCTTCATGCTGCTGATGACTGTCTTCACGGCAACCCAGACCGGAGCCTGCGGATATGCGCTCACAAGACTGGCAGGAACAGAGCTTAAGCCATCACCGGCACTCACCGCACTGGCGCTTGCCATTGTTTTCATAAATTTCATGATTATCATACCAGCTACATACCCTGCCATGAAATATGTGATGGAAAAAGACACCGCCTTCCTGCCGCTGATGGCAAGACACTACAGGACGGGAATGCGGCATTTCGGATTTATCATGGCCATAATTCTCGTCAACATAATTATAATCAGCGTCATAGGCATACTGCTCCTACAGCCGCTGTGGATTGTATCGGCAGCCAACATACAGGCATACAGCGGACTGGCCATGGGCGACAGCCTCGGCATGCCGGCATACGTAATGCCGGTGGCATTCACCGTCTACACCGTAGCCGGATTCATACAGATATACCTGCGTGTGTCGGCCATTGTCAACACATGCGTGATGTACGGAGCCATCGAGACAGGAGAGGCGTCGAGGCTGAAAGCACAACAATAGGCACAATATAGACAAACAACATAAAAACATGAAGAAAATCCTATTTATCGACCGTGACGGCACGCTTATAGAGGAGCCTGCCGACGAGCAGATCGACTCCTTTGAAAAACTCAGATTCACCAAAGGGGTGTTCAAGAATCTCGGCTTCATACGCGAAAGCCTTGACTTCCACTTTGTCATGGTGTCGAACCAGGACGGACTCGGCACGGCATCATTTCCCGAGAATACTTTCTGGCCCGTACACAACTTCATACTCCAGACTCTCGAAGGCGAGGGAATCACGTTCGACGACATACTCATCGACCGCCACTTCCCTGAAGACAACGCACCCGGAAGAAAGCCAGGCACAGGCATGGTGGAAAAATACATGTCCAACACCGGCTACGACATCGCAGGCAGCTATGTCATCGGTGACCGTGAGACCGACCGTATGTTCGCAGAAAACATCGGATGCAAGGCACTGATACTCGGACAGGACGGTATGGACTGGAACAAGATTTCCGAGATTCTCTTCGCCGGAGAACGCACGGCCGAAGTTACACGCGTGACAAAGGAAACCGACATACGCATGACAATAAACCTCGACGGTTCGGGGAAAAGCGATATAAACACCGGCATAGGATTCTTCGACCACATGCTCGACCAGATAGCACGCCACGGAATGATGGACATCACACTGTATGCCAAAGGCGACCTTCACACAGACTCCCATCACACTATAGAAGACACGGCCATCGTTCTCGGGACATGCCTGCGGAAAGCACTCGGAGACAAGCGCGGAACGGAACGCTACGGCTACTGCCTGCCCATGGACGACTGCCTGTGCTCCGTGGCACTCGACTTCGGCGGACGACCGTGGCTGGTATGGGACGCGGAGTTCAGGCGTGAGAAAATCGGCGGAATGCCAACGGAAATGTTCATGCATTTCTTCAAAAGCCTCAGCGACTCCGCCGCCATGAACCTCAACATCAAAGCCGAAGGCACAAACGAGCATCATAAGATAGAAGGTATATTCAAGGCGCTCGCCCGCAGCCTGAGAATGGCTGTCAGGCGGGACATACGCCACTATGAGCTGCCAAGCAGCAAAGGGGTGCTGTAACTCCCCAATAGGCAATCAGACCGTAAACATACCAAAGAGCATTAATCAGGGTTGTATTCCTTTTGCAAAGGTAAAAGGAATACAACCCTGATTTTCACAATAACCTTACCATAGTCTGCCAAAGACTTGTCATATTCCGTTTGGATTAGCTTCAATGTCATTGCCGCAACCCTTTTCGAGCATTATGATAAGGTTGTAGACTTTGCCGCTAAAAAAGGAATACGGCTATGGAATGGATTATTCAGCCGTCGCAGATAAGAATTCCGATATGGTAATTTTCATTTTTTGGTCTATTTAAGGTTGTTCCTATTTTCTTAGTCCCTATCTAATGTGAGCAAAAAGGGATAATTATGGGTAAAAGGAAAGTAAATATTGAAAAAATGCCGAAAAGTTTGTGGGTAATAAAATTATCACCTACCTTTGTAAGGTAATATAAAAACAGTTATATATGCCTGAAATATGTAGATTCTTTGGAATAATAATAAGTTTGTTTTGGCGAGACCATAACCCGCCACACATTCATTTTGCGTACGGTAATTATGAATGTTCCATAAGTGTTATTGACAGGGTGGTGAACGGGCAAGCACCCGCAAAAGTCATAGCAAAAGTAAACGAATGGATAGACTTGCATGAGGCAGAGATACTGACCCTATGGGAAAAAGCCCAAAAAGGAGAGCCGTTGAATAAAATAGAACCTTTAAAATAATAAAGATGCATGTTAAGAGTAGTAGATGTTGATTATATCAAGGATTATGAACTACTTTTGAAGTTCAATGACGGAGTGATCAAAAAAGTAGATTTACACCCATATTTAACAGGTAATGTATTTGGTGAATTGATTGACCTCAACAAATTCATCCAATACGGATTGACCCATGTAACGATTGAATGGGCAAACGGAGCTGATTTTGCCCCGGAATTTTTATATGAAATAGGAACAGCCGCATAATGGAAAGAAACCCTTTATATGACCTGTTTATTGCACATCCGGAACTTAACGCTACAGTATAATATTCTCACTAATATTAGTATATTCCAACTGTTTTATATCAATATGTGATCGTTTTGATACCAACGTGTGATACAAAAACAAACGTTATGTTCAAGTACCCTACAACAAGAATCCTCTTTGACCGGAAACAGACCGCAACACTCAAATACCAGCCTCAGCCGAAATCGGTTCATTAAATACCGAACTTATCCATACAGATTGTTCTCAAACCGAAAACAGACTGTTGTCCAACCGCGAAATACCCATTCATTTACCTTCCGACTTAAGTCGGAAGGGTGTCTGACTATAGTCGGAAAGGTGTCCGACTTAAGTCGGAAGGTCGGTTGACTTAAGTCGGAAGGTTTGAGAACCGCGTATTTGAAGTTTGAAACGGTATGCTTTAAGATTTGGAAATGACCTGTTTTACAAACAAAAAGAACGGCCTGTCCCCCAAAAACAGGGAACAGGCCGTTTCTCACATTATATATGTTTCCGTGGCAAGACGGTCATGAGAATTTCCGCGACCTGTGAGAGGCCTTGCGAGGCTCCATGCCCGAATGTCCGGCACGTATGCCGCGCACTCCGCGGTATCCCTCCCATCGTTTACGTATTTTCTCCACATAGTCCACGGTCTCCGAGCCGCGCATGTATCCATTCTTCACTATCGAGTCGCGATAATACTCCGGAGTGCTGAGCAGAAGCACATACCGCGACACATCCTCCCATCGGCTGGCATTGCCGCCATGCTTTCCGGCAAGAGCCATGGCGTCACGTATGTGATGGTATCCTCCGTTATAGCTTGCGAGCACGAAGCTTATGCGCTCGTTACGGTCTTTTATGTCGGAAAATTTCCTGTCGAGCTGTCCCGTAAGCTTTGCCGCGGCGGCAATATTCTTCTCCGGGTCGTGTATATCATCAATGGATAGTCCGAGGTCTGAAGCTGTTGACGGCATTATCTGCATAAGTCCGCGCGCACCAGCCCACGAAACAGCCTGCGGATCGAAAGTTGACTCCTGATAACACTGCGCCGCCATGAGCCTCCAGTCCCAGCGGATATCCCTGCAGTAGGTCATGAACAGCCCGTCGTAGCGGGATATTACACCTCCGCTGCGGTTCAGCATGGGCGAATACACACGACGCTTCACGCTGCGGCCGTCCAGATACCGGCCTTCCTCCTTCCTCACCTCGGAGAGTATCTCCGGTGTGAACCACTCGTCGAGCGCACGGCACAGCTCCGGCTTTTCCGCCACGCTCACCCACACAGCCTCCTCTGAGCCACGCCTGCCGGCATTACCGGCTTTTTCCGCTCCGCCACCTCCGGCAGCAATCCTCACCCCGCATGGCACCAGAAGGGCCGCGCTGTCGCCCATGGCACGCAAATCGGCTTCTGTCAGCGGACAGGCTATCACATCGGCCTCGCCACCGAGCAGACGGGCCACCATCTCGGACGTGTCGCGACACACCTCCACACGGAGACTCACACCAAGACCGTCGGCAAAACGCTGGCATAGCATATAATGAAGGCCGAGCTTACGTCCGTGATAATCATAATAGGAGTCAGGACCGCCCGGAGTGAGCATTATCAGCTCACCGTTCGCCACAATCTGCGACAAATCAAAACATCCGTCCGAGCCTATGCTATCTTCCGTCACTCCCCAAGGAGCTTCACCACCACTGTCGCGACGGCCGCACGACATTAAGGCCGAAGCCATGATTAAAAATACGATTATTATTCTAATTATTATCAACATAATACGATTTGAATGCAAAAGTACACATTTTCTTGCACATTCTCACAGAAATAAGTAACTTTGCGTCCAAACCCAAATCGGTCATTGCAATGTAAAACGCATTAATCCGACATTTTACCATGTCTTTTCAATGACCGATTAGTATAGAAAAGAGATTGTAAACAACAAGATAATAAACAGTAAAACCCGAAAACTTATGTTACGTATTGCAGTACAGTCAAAAGGAAGGCTTTTTGACGACACTATGAATTTACTTTCCGAAGCCGATATAAAAATCAGGGCAGGCAAAAGGACCCTGCTCGTCGAATCATCAAATTTCCCGCTCGAAGTGCTTTATCTCCGTGATGACGACATTCCGCAAAGCGTGGCCACAGGCGTGGCCGACATTGGCATTGTGGGCGAAAACGAATATGCCGAGCGCTGCGAGGATGCAGAGGTAATATGCCGGCTGGGATTCAGCAAGTGCCGGCTGTCGGTTGCCATTCCGAAAGAGGCCGGATACAACGGGACGGTATGGCTTAACGGCAAGAAAATCGCAACGTCATATCCAAACATACTCAGAGGGTTTCTGAACCGCAAGGGTATCACGGCCGACATACACGTCATAACGGGAAGCGTCGAGATATCACCGGGAATAGGTCTTGCCGACGGCATCTTCGACATTGTAAGCAGCGGTTCCACACTCGTGAGCAACAATCTCAAGGAAGTGGAGACGGTGATGGAAAGCGAGGCGGTAATAATAGCCAACAGAAACCTCAGTGAGGAGAAAAGGCACATTCTGCAGGACATGCTTTTCAGGATTGAGGCCGTGAAGAATGCCGAAGACAAGAAATACATCAGGATGAACGTACCCAAAAGCCGCCTGCAGGATATCATCGGAGTACTGCCCGGACTGAAAAGCCCCACCGTCATCCCGCTTGCCGACGACGGATGGTGCTCGGTACACACCGTGCTCGACCAGAAACGGTTCTGGGAAATCATTGGAAGACTCAAGGAAATGGGGGCACAGGGAATACTCGTCACACCGATTGAGAAAATGATTCTCTGAAAGCATATCACAGAAAATGGCGCAGACAAAAGACAGAGACAAAACAACATGCATACAATACTATATCCGACAAAAGACAAGTGGGAAGGCATAACCGGCCGGCCGCACATCGACGCATCACAACTATGCGAGAATGTGAGCGCGATACTCAGCGAGATAAGGAAAAGAGGCGATGAGGCCGTGAAAGAATATGAGGAAATGTTTGACGGGATAAGGCCGGAACAGCTCGCCGTCACAGAAAAAGAGATGGCTGAGGCCGAACGGCTCGTCTCACCAGAACTTGCAGAGGCCATCGCCACAGCCCATCATAATATCCGGAAGTTTCACGAGTCGCAACGTTTCACCGGAAACAAAGTGGAAACCATGCCGGGAGTGGAATGCTGGCAGAAAAGCGTGCCAATAGAAAAGGTGGGGCTGTACGTTCCCGGAGGAACGGCACCACTATTCAGCACTGTGCTGATGCTTGCCACACCGGCTAAGATTGCCGGATGCAGGGATATAATAATGTGTACCCCACCGGCACGTGACGGAAAGATAAATCCGGCCATACTCGTGGCGGCACGCATCGCAGGAGTGAGCCGCATATACAAAGCAGGAGGTGTGCAAGCCATAGGGGCAATGGCATACGGAACGGAAACAGTGCCAAAGGTATACAAGATTTTCGGCCCCGGCAACCAATATGTCATGGCAGCCAAACAGCAGGTGGGCATTGCCGACGTGGCCATCGACATGCCGGCAGGGCCGTCCGAGGTGTGCGTGGTGGCCGATGCCAGCGCAACCCCTGAGTTCATTGCCGCGGATCTTCTCTCACAGGCCGAGCATGGGACCGACTCACAAGTGTTGCTCATCACCACCGACAGGCATCTCATAAGCAACGTAGAGAAAGAGATAAAGCAGCAGCTCGAAAACCTTCCGCGAAAGGAATTTGCAGAAAAGGCACTCGACAACAGCAAGGCCGTACTGGTGGAAACTCTTGACGAGGCTATGGAACTTGTCAATGCATACGCACCCGAACATCTGATAATACAAACGGAAAACTACAACGAGACAGCAGAAAAGGTGATAAACGCAGGCAGCGTGTTTCTCGGCAAATATGCCTGTGAAAGCGCAGGCGACTATGCCAGCGGCACCAACCACACCCTGCCCACACATGGCTACGCCACAGCCTATAGCGGAGTGAACCTCGACAGCTACTGCCGAAAGATTACATTCCAGCATCTCTCCGAACAGGGAGTGAGAAGCATCGGAAGAGCCGTGGAGATAATGGCTGCGGCCGAACAGCTCGACGGTCACAAAAACGCGATGACCGTCAGAATTGAACACATCAACAGATAAAAACAGAAGACAATGAGAAACTTGCAACAACTTACAAGACCGAATATTTGGAACCTCAAGCCCTACAGCAGCGCACGCGATGAATACAGCGGAAATGAAGCCACGGTATTTCTTGATGCCAACGAGAACCCATATAACTCTCCGCTGAACAGGTATCCCGACCCGTTGCAGAAGGAGCTTAAGAAGAAAATAAGCAAGATAAAGGGGGTGCCGGAAGAGTGCATATTCCTCGGAAACGGAAGCGACGAGGCTATAGACATGATATACAGGTGTTTCACCGTTCCAGGCGTAGACAATGTGGTGGCGATAGACCCTACATACGGCATGTACAGGGTATGTGCCGACATCAACGGTGTGGAATATCGTCCGGTGAGGCTCAATGACGACTACGACATCGATGCCGATGCAATCCTCGCACAATGTGACAACAACACCAAGGCCATCTGGATTTGCAGCCCAAACAATCCCACAGGCAATGATCTCAACCATGACGTGATAAGAAAGATTATAGAACGGTTCGATGCCTTTGTGGTGGTAGACGAGGCCTATAGCGATTTCTCCACACGCAAGTCGCTTAGATACGAAATAACCGAATATCCCAACCTCATCGTGCTGAACACCATGAGCAAGGCGTGGGGTTGTGCGGCCATACGCTTGGGCATGACATACGCACAGGCCGATGTCATAAGGATATTCAATAATGTGAAATATCCATACAACATCAACCTGCTCACACAGAACCAGGCTGCCAATATTCTCGACAATGCCATAAACGTGGAAGGATGGGTGAAAACCATCCTGCTCGAGAGAAGCCGCATGATAGAGGCAATGAAGATGCTGCCTATATGCGAGAAGGTATACCCTACAGACGCAAACTTCTTTCTGGCTAAAATGAACGATGCGCAAGGCGTTTACAACTATCTGACGGACAAAGGCATCATTGTGAGGAACCGCACGAATGTGGTGATGTGCGACAATTGCCTGAGAATTACCGTAGGCAAGAAAAGCGAAAACAACGAACTGCTCGGAGCACTGAGAACATACAACAAATAAACCATTCACAAAGCGGGGATATAATCTTCCCTTAGGAACAAGAGAGCCCCTCCGGCCCAAAAGGGAAGGCAAAGGAATGTGGAAACATAGGAATATATGCATACCCACGAGTAGGGACATGCCTTTGGCATGTGTCAGGCGATGGACAACCACAATAGGAATATATGCAAGTGAAAAAACGCTGTCACGAGTAGGGACATCGCTTCGCGATGTATACAGCGTTTAGTAATATGTCAATGCCTATGCGTCTGACACGTGCCGAAGGCACGTCCCTACATGTCGGATGAAAATCAAAAGACTGACTTAAGTCTAAAACGACCGCAACATAAATGTAAAGAGGGACATCGCAAAAAAAACGATGTCCCTCTTTACATTTATAATATCAAAACCTCAACCTAAATCCTCCCATTCCGGTGAATCCGGGCATCTCGTATCCTTCGTTTATAGTATAGTGGCGTCCGGTGATGTTGTCGAGCTTAGTAAAAATCTCAAGCCATGGAAGAGCATCGTATGAGAGCCTTATATTAAACAAGGTATAGTTCTGGCGTGCCACATCATCGGCAACATAAAGTCCTCCGATGCCTTTCATTTCCGCATCCACACCGAGCCTTGCCACCGGACGCCACGTCACACCGAGGAAATACTGGTTCTTCGGAGCTGCCGTAAGGTTGTCAATCGTTGTGTAAAGATAACTGTAGGTGCAACGGAGCGTAAGATTATCGGCAGGATGGCTGTGGGCACTCACTTCAACACCTTTATTTATAAAACTTCCGGTATTCACATTCTTCTGTCTCACCACCTGAATCATATTGTCGCCCTTGCTGTAGTATCCGGTAACATCGAAACCGAAATAGCGCGAGAATGTCTTACCCGCGCTCACTTCATAATTCATCATCGTCTCAGGATCAAGCTCAGGATTTGCCGTTGCATATAGATACATTTCGCGGAAAGAGGGATTGCGGTAGCCCTTAGCCAACGACGCCTTTATCATCCATCCTCCTGCCGGACGCACCGCAAATCCGCACTGCGGTATCCACTGCGTGTCGAAACGGTCGCTGTTCGACATGCGCAGACCGGCGTTAACGGTGAGGGAGCCGTTTATCAGTTCTTGTGAAAATGTAACATAAGGAGAATACTCCGTTATACTTTTGCGGCCTATGGTGGTAGGACGCGTGTTGTCCACGTGTGAGACTCCTCCCGAAACAGGAATCTCACCGGTATATGTGTCAAAATCGAATCCCATGGTGGCTGAAGCGCCCTCCCAAGGACGGAAATTCTGATATGCAAGTATTCCGAAACGGTCGTCAAGGCTGTGGAAATGACGCGGATCGTCAACATAATGGTTTCCGTAACTATAGTATACCCTCACGTTTCCGTCAGTATTTCCGTATGCGTTTCCTGCCGACAGCGAAGCCTCACCGCGCGTTATATTCTGATGATATATATCAGTGGACTCCGGATCCGAAAGCTTGGGATACAAAGGATCGTTTCCTGTAAAGTTCATCAGCGAATAGTCGGCACGCAGCTTCCAGCTGTCACTGAAATCGTATCCGAGCTTCGCATACAGGCTGCCCTGTTTGAAATCAAAGCCATCCGTCACACCGTCGGTACGGTCATACCCCAACGACACAAGCGATGAGAATCTGCCCATACGCACTGTGTTTGTCACCGATGACAGCCACGTGTCATACGACCCGTATTGCGAGGTCAACGTGGTATGCACACCATCTTTATCCGCATTCTTTGTTATCACGTTTACCACTCCTCCCATGGCATTGGAACCGTAAAGCACAGAGCCGGGACCTCGCAGCACCTCCACACGGTCGGCATATTCCGTTCCGTAAAAGTCTGCCACATGATGCGAGTATATGCCGGCAAACTGCGGCTGTCCGTCGACCATCATCAGCACGGCATTGGTCGGGTCGCCTCCCACCCCACGTATCTTTATGCCTCCGGAACCACCGTTGCTGATACCGAATCCGAAAATGTTACGCTCCGATACAAAAAGGCCCGGCACCTGGCCGGATATGGCCGACAGCAACTGTGTCTTTCCCGTTGCCTCTATCTGCCGGCCGTTAACCACCGACACCGTATACGGAAGCAGGTTCCTGCCCGTGGCACTGTTGCTGCCGGTCACCACCACTTCCCCCACCGGATGCGCACGAAGCGTGTCCGCAATGCCGGACGGACGTGCCGGCTGTACGCAGAATGCCATAAACAAAATGCCGGACGCTCCTGCCCTTAACAAACGATAGACTTCTTTTTCCATCCTGATATATATATATGAATATTATAACCGGCTGCAAAGTTAAACAATTAATCCGGCTTTCACCCTAAATGAATTACGTTTTATATTACCGTAATTACAGTGCGGGCATGCCTATACAGTATTATATCTGCATAAACATGCCCGCACTGCTCCATAAAGACAATGACGTCAGAGACATTACAGTCTCATTCCCTCCCGGAAATCAGTTCCAACAACGTTTTGTCACTTATATAGGTCACAGCATGCACCCTCATATTCAGCTTAAGTCCCAAACGCTCCATATCTTTTTCATCGATGCCGACAAAGACGTTGCAATAGTTATCACCGTTCTTGTCGGTAAGCATACCGGTAACGGCTCCCACCTTGCCTTCAACAACGGTTTTGTCATCACCTTCAAACATAAGGTTTACCTTACGTGAACCGAAGAATAATGTCCTGTGGCTATACGGTGTCTTCAGACAGGCATTATAAAACCTCTCGCCTGAAACGAGCCGCGTTTCTGTAATCCGACCGTCGGTCTCCACAGAAAACGGATAATGCACTGTGGATACAGCAACCAACATCAACACCACCAGAACGGTAATCACAGCCGTGCCGGTTCTCACAAGCCTGCGGGGAACTATTCCAATGACATTCCTCACCTTTTCGCTTCTCACTTCAATATTCTCTGCCATTCTCGTGTTTTCTTCAATCAATTACCCATTTCCAGTTGGTTTCTCACCAGATTGTAATATGCTCCATGCCGCGCGGTGAGCGACTCATGAGTACCCTGCTCCACTATACGACCCTTGTCCATCACTATTATCTGGTCGGCATTCTTCACAGTGCTCAGTCTATGGGCCACCACCACTACGGTACGCCCCTCATAAAACCTTGCAAGGTTGTCCACTATCGCACGCTCATTATTGGCGTCAAGAGAGTTTGTCGCCTCATCGAGGATGATGTATTCCGGGTTCTTATACACAGCCCTGGCTATGAGTATACGCTGCTTCTGCCCCTGACTCAGTCCCATTCCATCGCGGCCTATCTTTGTGTCAAACTTCATCGGCAGCGACATCACGGTATCCTTGATACAGGCTATCTCCGCAGCCTTTATCATCCGCTCTGTGTCAATATCCCCATCGTCCACGGCAATGTTTCTTGCTATTGACTCCGAGAAAATGACACCGTCCTGCATCACCACTCCGCACTGTCTGCGCCACCATCGCTTGTCAAGCTCGCACACCTCCATGCTTCCCACCATCACACGGCCTTCTTCCACCTCGTAATATCCGAGAAGGAGTTTCAGAAGAGTTGTCTTTCCGCTTCCCGACGCTCCCACAATGGCCGTCACCTTTCCTTTGGGGATATGCAGACTTATATTGTCAAGCACTTTTTCCTTTATATTCTTATCGTACTTGAAATTCACTTCCGAAAATCTTATGCCCAAGTCAGGGTCTTCGACATGCAAAAAGACGAAATGCCTGTTGTCTTCCGGAAACCTGCCATGTACATCGTTGATTCTTTCAAGGCTTATCCTCACGTCCTGAAACGAATATACGAAATCCATAATAAGCTCCACAGGGCGGCTAAGCTGCCCGATGATATACTGCACAGCCAGCATCATACCGAGCGTCATGTCACCGTTTATCACGGCCGTTGCCGCAACAACGGTTATTACCATGTTCTTCACCTCGTTGAGGAATATGCTTCCGGCCTCCTGACTCTGCTGCAGTTTCATGCTCTTCATCTGCACCTCAAACACACTCGCCTGCACATCTTCCCACTCCCATCTGCGGCGCTGTTCGCAGTTCTGCAGTTTTATTTCCTGCATAGAGTTTATAAACTCATACGTCTTGCTGTTGTTCTCCGCCTGCAATTCGAAAAGCTCATAGTCGAGAACCTTACGTCTGCGCAGGAAAGAAGCTATCCACAAGGCATACAACACACTGCCTGCAATGAAAATGATGAAGATGACACCGCTGTAGAAGTAAAGCACTCCACCGAACACAAGGAATGTGAGCACCGAGAACATCACGTTAAGCACGTTGCCTGTAAGAAATCGCTCCACACGCCCGTGGTCATTCATCCTCTGCATTATGTCTCCCAGCTGCTTCGTGTCGAAAAACGTCATCGGCAGGCTCAGAAGCTTTATGAAGAAGTCGCTGATAAGAGCAAGGTTCACCCTCATACTGATATGCAGCAACAGCCACCGGCGGATGAAATCAACAGCCGTACGGCTCACGGTGAGCATCAGCTGTCCCAGCAATATCAGCCATATAAAGCCTATGTCGCGCTGTTTTATACCCACATCGACTATAGCCTGAGTAAGAAACGGAAGAATGAGCTGCAGAAGACTTCCAAGGAGCAGTCCGAGTATTATCTGCCCGAAATATTTCCGATATGGCTTTATGTAGCCGAAAAGAAACTGTAGCGTGCGCTTCCTGTTCTTTTCCTTGGTATAGCCCATGCTCTGATAGCCCACACGGGGTTTTATAAACATGACTATTCCCTTTTCCTCACCATTGGTCTCCGTGCTCACCCAGCATTTACGGAACTCTTCCTCCTTATACTTCAGAAGTCCTTTCGCAGGGTCGGCGATATAGTATTTCCCACGGTGTATCCTATAGAGCACCACGAAATGGTTCTGCTTCCAATGGAGTATGCAAGGCAACGGCATGCTTTTCAGGTTTGCGGCCGGTATACGGCCGCAAACCGTATGATAACCTATTTTCGTTGCGGCCTCGCTGATATCGAGCATCGACACTCCGTTGCGGGTCGCCACACACAGTTCTTCCAGCTCGTCATAATCATAAAAACTGCCATAATACCGACATATCATCATGAGACATGTCAAGCCACACTGCATGGCATCATGCTGATGACAAAATGGAAACTTCTTCATATATTTCAAAGTTGCATTATGGCCGAGCCACCCTTCTCAACACTCAGGTTCTCACGGGTTGTCTTGCGGCCGAAGTCGAAGTTGTAAGAAAGTTTCACATACACCTGCTTACCCATACTGTCCGACACCGAATGTCGGTCGAAAGAATATGTGCCGTAATCGCCCCAATGTCTCGTATACGGATTATTGTCAAAGATGTTTTTGCATCCGGCCTCCACAAACAGCCCGTTCTTTCCCCATGAGGCAGTCAGGCCATAATTACAACGGCGTCTATACAGGGTAGAGTTTGAGGTGAGTAGCGTGCTTGGTGTCCCAAATTTGCCCGTAAACGTAAAGCCCTTTATAAAATATGCCGCACTCACTCTGCATTCCATATAATTATTGTCATCGCTATACAATCCGTTCACTTTCTGATAGTAGTAGTTTATGTTTGTCTGCAGCTGCAGAGACCTGTTGAAAAGGCTTTTCGAAAGCCCCAGACCTGCAAGCAACTGATGGAAATTACCGTCTGTAAGGAAAGTGTGCACCATTTTATCGCCTTCCTGGAAATAACGGTCCTTGATCAAATCGTCATGTCCTGTATATGTCACATAAAACGTTCCTGACGGTAAAAAATTCTTCGGTACGAAATTATAAAACAATCCGGCATCATACAGTTTCAATATTTTCAGATTCGGATTTCCTCTCATCAGTTCATAGCTGTTCACATACTGCTCAGTGGTGTTATATCGGCTCATGTTTGGTTCGCTCGACCCCATCGAAGCCTTCAAGTGTACATGATGTCCGTTTTTCATATAATAACTCACCATAAATGAAGGGCGCGGAAACAGCTTGGTCACAGTCTCATGCTCGCTTATCTGATACCTGTCTATGTATATTCCGGGCTGCACATACAGCCGAAACTTATTTGCTATCATTTGGGTATAGGAAGGAAGTATCTGGAAACCGGAGGATGTTATTTCCTGATAAGATTCTGTCGTTCCTCCATAGTCAACCTTACTCTTATCATAAAATCCCCAAAGGAATACATCCAGCGAATTGTTGTGGTTCATGCTCAGATTATACATCAACTTTACATTAAAATCATGACTGCTCTCACGGCTGTCGTTCAATACGGGCATCAGTTCCGTTCCCTCCACATAGTTTCTTTTATATCTGTTTCTTCCATACGTATAAAATAAAAAACCTCTCAATGAATGCCGCTTGTTGAACTTTGTATTGAAATACAACTGTCCGCTTGGTGTGATACCCTTGCTATATACATTCTGGTACAGTATTGACGATGGATACACAGCCGGCGAATAACTCACAGTAGAGAGCAGCGTGTTATAAGGGCTTTCGCTCCAGTTAAGTCCGGCCTGCGCGTTCAGATAAGTCTTTCCCAATTGCACCGACGAGCGGAAAACGCCATAGTGGGAAATATTCTTTGTGCGCCCGTCCTCGGGAACGGTAAGTCGGGTAAAACCTTCGTCAAGGGCATAATTGGCAGTTTCTGTTGTCTCTATCCCCGTATCCTTTGAAAAGTTTGTTCCTGCAAGAATAATGAAGTCGGCCTTTTTATGGTTTATCTTCGCCTGTATGTTATAGTCGCCTGTGGAATAAAGCCACCGTGTGTCGGTGCGCATGTCCACATATCCTCCATACTCATATTTCTTCACAATATAGTTAACTATCTTGTTCTGTCCTTCACCGGGAAACTTGTCGCCCGGCACATCATAGTATTCCACTCTGACCACATCTTTAGGGCGCAACTGGTTTATCTCACCCTGAAGCGCTTTGCGGCCGTCGATATAAAACGACACAGCCGACTTGTCGGCAGCCTCTACCGAGCCTGTGATTCTGTCTACAATAAGTTGCGGTATCATCATATTGAACAATAAGCTTATTCCAGAGTTTGCACCGTTCACCTGATTCTTCGTGGGAATGAAAACAAGATGGTCGTCCTTCATTATCTGTGTCTGTCCGTCAACGGTCACATTGGCCAACTCCACCGACTTTTCATTCAGCGTAACATTCACCTTTTGATCGTTTTCGCTCTTTATCCTTTTCCTTTTCGTCTCAAAGCCAACAAGACTGCACTCTATGTCTATGCTGTCGGCACCGGCCTTATATTCAATAGTGAACTTTCCGTTCTCATCTGCTTTAGCCCCTGAAACGGTTCCGTTGTTATTCAACGACACAGTGGCATTAGCCAACGCTTTGCCGTTTGCATCCACAACAGAACCGGATATAACATTATGGCCTTCTTTCTGGGCCATAGAGGAGAAAGAGAATAGGGAACAAACAAAAAATAAACTTATCTTTTTCATATTTTAATTGTTTTTGTTGGTTACTGATTTTTTATCTGACACACTGTGTTTTTATTATTTATGATAACAAATCACAGCATTTCTTTGCAAATATACATAAATATTAATCTTTACAAGAACAAAACGTCATTTTTCTTTCTGTTTTATATGAGATTTGTAAAACCTGTACATACTGTCAAGCAATGCCTCGTTATTATCTTTATATATGCAGCACAAATCATTGTCGGCCTTCTTCTCCATATTCTCAAGCCTCTCATGCGCACAATCATTAGAGCATATCGGCAAAAGCGGACATTTCCAGCATTCAGGTGTCATCACATGCGAGCCATATAGCATATATTTTCCGAGCAACGGCATATTGGTGTATTTCCTATCGGACACATTGCCTGTCTCCCTTTCTTTTTTGCCCAAATCCATCCAGCATTTGTAAATCTCACCCTTAGGACCTATGACATAGCTCGACAGCGATGTCGCACAGCATCCCCCTATACAGTGCTGCGGATAACTTATCGGATATCCGCGCTCTATCATCTTATCTCTTATCCGTGCAATATCCTGATTCTTAAGGAAAGGCGAGTCTATGCCCTCTGTTCCGCAGCCCTTGATTATTCCGGGATATACAAAGAGGTTTTTCTTTTCCGGAAACAGTTGTTTCACATAATCATAAACATCCATAAACTCATCCGCATTATTCTTGTCTATGTTCACCCTTACTGATATTGAGGTATCGGGAAACTCGCCTGCGAATTTATTAAGGTTTTCCATTATAACGTCAAAAGTGCCTTGTCCGTCGGGTCTTATACGTTTTTTATCATGGGTGGGCTTTTTTCCGTCCAACGTCACCTGCAAAGAATTCAGAGGGTATTCCTTGAACACGCCCCACCGGCTGCTGTCGAGCAATGTTCCATTTGTTATAATACCATGGTGAACAAGCTGCAGGTCTTCGGAAAGCTCTTTTATCTTTCCCATGAAACGCTCCATAATCTTTGTTCCGAGCATCGGCTCTCCTCCAAACCATGTAAGATACAAGTATTTGGCATTTACATGACTCTTTATGAATTCAACCACCTTGTCGCATGTCTCTTCGCTCATCATGCCTTTAGGTTTGATTGTCTCAAAACAATACGGGCAAACAAGATTGCACGACACTGTGGGAACAAGCGTGATGCTTATCTTTTCTTTAGAATATGCGTTCGACAAATGTTTCATCCTTATAGCATCGGCAACACTGTTGTCTTCCTCTTCTGTAGAGAGAATGCCCATGGAATGTAGCGTTGAAATTCGCTTCATAACTTCCTCGCTTTCTATTTCCTGCTTATGGGTCTCTATATTCTCTATAAAATTGTACACAAATTCGTTTATCCGCCAAAAATTGTTCTTTGCGGTGTTGTATACCAAATAATCATCGTTCCTGTGAATGAGGAATGTATATATGGATTTTCTCAGCATATTCTATATTTTATATGTTTCTTAAAAGAGTGTTGAAAAGTAACAATAAATAAATACAATAAACACCTATTACTGTTACACACTTTCAACACTCTCTAATTATTACTGTACTATTTCTGCTTGTAATTTACAGATTTCCGGTTTATATGTGCCACATATCATAAGATCTGCACATGTACCATAAATACCACAAAATTCATTTTTACCGCAATTGCCATTTATTGCACAAAAGCTATATTTACCACATGGCGGTGGCGACACCGGGCCACTACCGGTACCTCCCAAGACCATGCTCATCAGGTCTTGTCCAAACTCTTCGAAAGAAACCAAGGGCTCTATTTCAAAAAAATCATCGTTTGACATTGTTTTACTCTTTAGAAATTAATATTACACATTGTGGATTTTCCACAACAGCCTACTCTTAAGATTTTCGGACACTCTCCTTTTTTATTGTAGTAAGGTCTACAGCTACATATCTATCCGGAATAAATATATATTTTCTATTCTTTTATTACAAGTTTATTTTCGTTGTCTATCTGTGCCTACAAGTTTAAATCTATTCTTTTTACGTTGCAAATATAACGAATTAGAAATCTTCAAACAAGAAAAAATAAAATTATTTATTTTCTGTTGTTACATCTTAAAATACGTTAATCTATTAATATTCAGCTGTTTAACTCAAAACCATGCCATAAAAACGCCTAAAAATGTAACACCTGCAGATTAGGCTAAAATGGCCAGCAACTAAAAATCCGCTATTATTACAGTTTCAACAAGTTCGTTTTCTCCGCTTGCACATACATATACATCATACACACCTGCTCCATATCCGGACAAAGGATAAGACCCGACATGTCCGGCTTCAACACTTTCCTTATTTTCTTGCTCCACCATTTCACCATCTTTATATATAGATACTTCTGTGTCCTTTGCAGCATCTTCAAACACAATATTGATAGTTTTACTGTCATCATCGTATGAGGATGTTATTACAGGTTTCTCAGACTTGCGGGGCCGTAAAGCATTATCTTCACTACTTTCCTCAACACTCGCATTTGCAAACATCAAACTCATACATAATGCAGCAACCAACAATATGATACTTTTTATTTTCATTTTAGATAAGTTTTGTTATTATTTCACGTTTACTCTTGATGCAAAATTAGAAATTCTTTCTTTTCGCCAAACATTTTCCTATATTTTTTCAAAAACGGTGTTGCATTGGCATTTTATACTTATCCTTCTAAATATCAAGACGTTGCATAATATGCAACATGACTTGTATAGTATAAAATGCAACAATCCTACAATACAAATATCACATATAAAAAGCAAAAAGGTGATTATTTACGATTAAAAAGAGTAATTTTGCAACAAATAACAATCAAGAACAATGACAAAACTCATTCTGAAAATAATATTCATATTAAGCATTCCGTTGTCTGCACTTACAGGATGCAATAAAGGAGACATCCATAAAAGACTTGCCCAAGTGGACTCTCTGCTAATAAAAAACATGCCGGACTCAGCAATGAAAATGCTTGAACAAATCCCGGAAAAGAACATTTCAGACAAAGAAGCACGGGCATATTACAATCTGCTGATGACACAGACAAGATACCGGCTTTATCTGCCTATCACATCAGACTCACTGATAAACATCAGCATTGATTATTATAAACAGGAACAAGGAGAAAAGCTGGCTAGGTCATATTATTATAAAGGCATTACTTTACATGAAATTGGAAGAGTGAAAGAAGCGGTTGTATGCCTGAAAAAGGCGGAAACATTGGCCTCTGATATAAACGACAACGCCCTAAACAATAAAATTTTAGAAAGTCTTGACTTCGTAAATGAATTGGCCGGAGAGTATTCATTAGCTCTTGAATATGCTAAAAAAAACATGGAACTATCCATCAAATGTAAGAACGATTATTGGTTAGCATTCGCCTTTAATGGTATGGCATTATGTTATGGAAATTTAGGGTATAAAGACAGTGCAATATATTATATAAACAAATGTATACCTATTCTTAATCATGTTCCAACAAAAGAAAAATACATAATATTAAACAACATTGGATACTTTTATAGAGAAACAAACGACACTATTGCGTTTACTTATTTAGAAAAAGCATATAGGATAAACCCTCACAATACAACTTTAGATAATTTAGCTTACTTATATGCCAAAACAGGTAATTTCACAAAAGCAGATAGTTTATGGAAAAAAGCATTAGCAACAAAAAGCCTACTTAGCAGAATTAAAATTATGGAAGCTATGCTCAAACATAAAGAGCAATTCGGATTTCATGAAGAAGCAAGCAACATAGCAGTAAATTTACTAAAACTAAGAGACAGTTTAAAAAGTAAAAGAACTGAAGAAAAAGTAAAAGACTTGCAGATAGAATTCGACAAAAGCATAGAACACACAAAAAAAACAACTGTAATTACAGTTTTAAAGTTAATAGTCATTATAATTATGACTATTGCCATAGTCATAACAACATATTATATATATAATATTAAAAAGACGAAAAAACATTATCTCGAGGCACAGAAACATATAGAGAAATATACGGAAATAATCGATAGCCAAAAAAAAGATACTGAGAATTATAAAGAGAATATTGAGAAACTTAATGAAATGATAACCACACTCCAAGACAAAAAATCGATAGCTATTAATAATGGCAACGTGTTATACGGCAAGATTAAAGAAGGAGGAAACACTATAAAATGGGATAAAAACGACTTTGAATGCGCTATAGACTATTATAGTACAATCGACGCACAATTTGTGATAAACATAAAAACCAACTATAATAACCTGTCACCCAAATACCAGTTTTTCATGATTCTTGAAAATGAAGGCAAAGATAATGAAGAACTAAAAAAAATTTATGGCATAGGCGACAGTTCTATAAGGTCTATACGCTCAAGAATAAAAAGCAAAAAAAAAGATTAAGAAACAGCAGTGAATGCTCAAATAACATAATACAATTATTAATAGTCTAAAATGCAACAATCATACAATACAAATATCACATATAAAAAGCAAAAAGGTGATTATTTACGATTAAAAAGAGTAATTTTGCAACAAATAACAATCAAGAACAATGACAAAACTCATTCTGAAAATAATATTCATATTAAGCATTCCGTTGTCTGCACTTACAGGATGCAATAAAGGAGAAATCTATAAAAGACTTGCCCAAGTGGACTCTCTGCTAATAAAAAACATGCCGGACTCGGCAATGAAAATGCTTGAACAAATCCCGGAAAAGAATATTTCAGACAAAGAAGCACGGGCATATTATAATCTGCTGACAATACAGACAAGATACCGACTTTATCAGCCTATTACATCAGACTCACTGATAAACATCAGCATTGATTATTACCAAAATGGAGACAAGGAAAAATTAGCACGCTCATATTATTATAAGGGTGCCACTTTACTTGAAATAGGAAGAGCCAAGGAAGCTGTTGTGTGTTTAAAAGAAGCAGAGGCTTTGGCTTATAAAATAAACGACAATGCCCTAAACAATAAAATATGGGGAAGCCTATGCCAGATAAATGAAGAAGCAGGTGAATTTGGGCTTGCACTTAAATATGCAAGAAAAAACATGAACCTTTCAATAAAATGTAAAAACAACTACTGGCTGGCATACGCATTTAATGACATGGCATTTTGCTATGGAGACCTATGGAAACAAGACTGTGCCATGTATTATATAGATAAATGTATACCGCTACTCAAAGATGTTCCTATGAAAGAGAGAACCATACTTTTAAACAATATAGGATTTTATTATATAAATACAGATACGACAAAAGCATTGAAATATCTGAAAGAGGCATATAAAATAAAACCAATCCCATCGACATTAGACAATATCGCATGCATTTATGCAAGAAACGGAAATATAGAAAAGGCCGATGAGCTATGGAAAGAAGCATTAAAGACTGCGAATGCCAACAGTAAAATAAATATCATGGAAGACATGATAAAGTATTATGATAAATTCGGACTGCATGAGGAAGCGAGCAAGATTTCTTCAGAACTCATCAAAGTAAGGAAAAACCGGGAAAAGAAACATTCTGAAGAAAACGTGAAAGACCTGCAAACGGGAATAGACAGAAAAGCAGAAAGAAAAAAAAACGAGACTACAACTTTATACATTTTATATATGGCTGTATCCATACTCTTGATAAGCACGATCATATCCATTTACCACAGACACAAAATAAATAAAATAAAAGGAAACTATGACGAAGCACAAAATCAGATTCAGACATACAAGGATACAATAAAGGATAAAGAGAATATTGAAAACAAATATAAAAGCAAAATAGAGGAGCAAGAAGAGTTTATAAATTTGCTGCAAGACAATAAACTTGAATCTATAAATAAGGGTAAAAGCCTATACACCTACGTTATGGAAGGAGGAGCAACCGTAACATGGTAAAAGCCTATACACCTACGTTATGGAAGGAGGAGCAACCGTAACATGGCAAAAGCCGGATTTTATATGCGTCATAGACTATTACAGCACAATAGACGTAAAGTTTGTGACTGAGATGAAACTAAACTATTACGGACTGTCACCCAAAAGCCAACTATTTATGATTCTCGAACACGAGAATATGACCGATGACAAACTGATGAAAATTTTCGGAATAGGAAGCAGCTCGGTAAGATCCATGAGATCGAGAATAAAAAGCAAAAAGAAAGATTAAGAAAACAACAGATGAGTGAAACACATACTATAATAGAAGAACTGAAATCATTTGCCACAGAAGAGAAACGGCTTTTCCTGCCATATTTCTTCAAGACAGGAAAAGGCCAGTATGGAGAGGGCGATGTGTTTTTAGGCGTGACTGTGCCATACACGCGCAAGGTTGCCAAAGCACATAAAGACACATCCATGGACACTATATCCGGATTGCTGGCATCGGAATATCATGAGGCAAGGCTTTGCGCATTGCTCATAATGGTGCGTATGTTCGCAAAGGGCGATGAGGAAACCAGACAGAGGGTGTTCGACTTCTATCTCGGCAACACGGCAAGAATAAACAACTGGGACCTCGTAGACCTGTCCGCACCCTACATCGTAGGCAAATACCTGCTCGACAAACCACGTGACATCCTATACGAACTTTCCGAAAGCAACCTTTTATGGGACAACCGCATAGCCATCGTATCAACATTGGCATTCATACGCAACAACGACCTCGATGACACGTATGCACTGGCACAGAAACTGATGACCCACAAGCACGATCTCATCCACAAGGCAACGGGATGGATGCTCAGAGAGGCAGGAAAACGCGACCCGAGAATATTATACGACTTTATTGACAGCCGACATACAACCATACCACGCACGATGCTGAGATATGCAATAGAGAAATTCTCACAGGAAGAACGGAAGTATCTTATGAGGAAAGAATAAAAATCCTATACAATACATTTCATCCGCAACCGACAGTCAAGAAGCAAGTCGCATATCTTTTTGTATCGGAATTTCATAAAAGTTGTTAACACAACGAACGTTTTCAATATTCTTTTCTCCTGTTAGAAATATTTATTGTACCTTTGCACACGCAAATAAGCACAAGAGACTTGGTGCCATAGCTCAGTTGGTAGAGCAAAGGACTGAAAATCCTTGTGTCCCCGGTTCGATTCCTGGTGGCACCACTCCTCCTTTCATTAGCCCTGTTCGTGTAAAACGGCAGGGTTTTATTTTACCCCGAATTAAGACTCATGACCAGCAGACCGGCTCCGGCTCGCCCTATAAATCGGCTGCTCCAGCTCCCCCACTCCTATCACCCACGAGGACGTGCCTTCGGCACGTGTCAGACGGAAATATCCATCCAATGGATAATATACCTTATATATATGTTGTCGTTTTTCTGCATACTCGTGTATAATAAATTAAGTGTGTGGGCGTTCGTCGTCTGACACATGCCAAAGGCATGTCCCTACATTGAGGATGAGCATTTTATCCGCATACCTACCTGATGTTTCCTCTTTCACTTCCTTTCTCTCCCCTTTGGGGAGCTGGAGGGGCTCTCCTTCCTTTTCTGGTAGTCTGTGGGACTCTTTTTACAATATCGTTATACGTGGGATATTACCATCTACATATAATATCCAAAAGAGACAGGATTAAAATGCAACAGCCTCCATAGAGAAACAATATGCATTTTAATCCTGTCTCTGATTATATTCTATCCGCAGACGTTCAGGAAAGAGGATTCCATCCCTGGGCCTTCAGGTCAAATTCGTTATCGTCGCGAGTGACAAGCACCCTGCCGAGACTTTCCTTTGTTATATGCCCGATCAGCCTCACATCATCAAGCATCTCTATCTTGTCGTAATCACCGATAGGCACGGTAAAGAGAAGCTCATAGTCCTCACCACCGTTCAATGCGCATGTCGTGACATTCATGTTGAACTCCTCGGCCATGACGGCTGTCTGATAGTCAATAGGGAGATTCTTCTCGAATATACGGCAACCCACATGGCTCTGCGAACAGATATGCAGCAACTCGCTGCTGAGACCGTCGCTGACATCCATCATCGCTGTAGGACGTATGTTCGCCTCACGCAGACGGTGTATTATATCACCGCGCGCCTCGGTCTTCAACTGTCGCTGCAAAAGATACTCCTTTCCGGAAAAGTCCGGCTGAAACTGTGCAAGCTGTCCCAGCATATTTCTGTCGCCCTTCTTTTTGGCTTCCTCCACCTGCTGGTAATACACAGACTTCTCGCGTTCAAGCAACTGCAATCCCATATAAGCTGCCCCGAGATCACCGGATACACATATAAGGTCCGTCTCCCTGGCACCGTTACGATAGACGATATCGGCCTTATCAGCCTCACCTACACATGTGATGCTTATGGCAAGACCGGTATAGGAAGACGTAGTGTCACCTCCGACAATGTCTACATTCCATTTGCCGCAGGCGGCACGAATACCCTTATAGAACATCTCCATATCCTCCACCGTGAAACGCTTGCTCAGTGCCATGCTCACCGTCATCTGCCGCGGAGTGCCGTTCATGGCAAAGATATCGCTGATATTCACCATCGCCGACTTATATCCGAGATGGAACAAGTCTATATATGTGAGATCGAAATGAACCCCTTCCATTAGCATGTCAGTGGTAAGAAGCACCTCTTTGTCGGGATAGTGCATCACCGCACAGTCGTCCCCCACTCCATACACGGTTGAAACGTTCACCGGTTTTATGTCATCAGTAAGACGACGTATCAGACCGAATTCACCAAGCTTTGATATATCCATTCCACTAATACTGATATATATACGGTCGAAAAGCTCAGCTGCGGTTTATCATCTCGCGCATAATCTCGGTCATGAGCGG
The DNA here is from genome assembly GCF_013166605.1 of Xylanibacter muris. GTDB lineage: Bacteria > Bacteroidota > Bacteroidia > Bacteroidales > Bacteroidaceae > Prevotella > Prevotella muris. The sequence goes on along the minus strand of NZ_JABKKF010000002.1, from coordinate 185,228 downwards.
CTGTGCCTTATTGGCTGCAACCTGAACCTCCTCATGGCTTACCTCTACAGGAGTGTCCTCAAGCCCGAGGTCGGTTATTATGCTTATGCCGAAAGTCCTTATACCGCAGTGATGCGCAACGATAACCTCCGGCACTGTACTCATGCCGACGGCATCTCCTCCGAGCCTGTGATACATCTTGTATTCCGCCGGAGTTTCAAAGGTCGGACCCTGAACACCGACATACACCCCATGGACCACACGTATGCCTTTTTCCGCGGCAATAGCATCGGCCTCGGCAATGAGCGCATTGTCGTATGTCTCGTGCATGTCAGGAAAACGCGGGCCTGTAGGGAAGTTCTTGCCACGCAGGGGATGCTCCGGGAAGAAGTTTATATGGTCGGTTATTATCATAAGGTCGCCAATCTTAAACTCAGGATTCATCCCACCCGAAGCATTGCTGACAAAAAGAGTCTTTATGCCCAACTCATACATCACACGTATAGGGAAAGTCACTTCTTTCATTGAATATCCCTCATAATAATGGAAACGCCCTTCCATGGCCATTATATCCTTATTGCCGAGCTTTCCGAAAATCAGCTTTCCGGCATGTCCCTCAACAGTGGACACAGGAAAGTTCGGAATGTCTGAATATGAAAACTCGTATGCGTCAGTTATTTCTGAAGCTAATTGTCCGAGACCTGTGCCCAGTATTATGGCTGTCTTTGGACTTGTTGTCATCCTTTGTCTTAGCCAGGATGCTGTTTCTTGAATTCTTTCGTACATATCCAATTATGTTTTCATTAAATATTTGTTCCTGTTCCTGCATAAATTCTATTCTTACAGGTAACACATATATGTTGTCTCTTACTTCATCGCTCAGTCCTCCTACTGCTTTCAGGCGCACCGCATCCTTTTCCGTGGTTATAATGCTTTTAGGCGAAGGCATGCCTGCAAAGACATCATTGATGAGCTCTATATCCTTCTTGCTGAAGGTATGGTGGTCGGCAAAGGTCATCGGACGGATATCTCCGGTATACGGCTGCAGGTCAAGCATCATCTGTTTCGGTGAGGCTATTCCTGTGAGCAGAAGGATATGCTCACCGCACGCAATATCCTCCATTCGCCGCCGTCTGTCCCCGAACAAAGACTGCATCGGTTCGTAAGACAACGTGGTGAAGAACAGTTTCTGATATGGGAAAAGGCCCATGGCCTTGGTTATCACCCTGAACTCCATTGGTTTCAGGTCTTTCGGACATTTCGTTATTATGACTATATCCGCACGGTTTTTTCCTGACTGTGGCTCCCTGAGTCTTCCGGCAGGCAGCAGCTTGTCATAAATGATAAGACGGTGATAGTCCACAAGCAATATATTTATGCCGGGCCGGACATAACGGTGCTGGAAAGCATCGTCAAGGAGAATCACGTCTATGCCCTTTACTATATTGTCGTCCGTCAGAAGATGTATGCCGTGACGGCGGTTTTTGTCCACTGCCACGGTAATGTCAGGATACTTTGTCATCATCTGATAAGGCTCGTCTCCCAACGACATGACCGTGGAGTCCTTGCCGCCGAGAACAAACCCTTTGCTCCTGCGCTTATATCCGCGACTGAGCACCGCCACCTTGAACCGTTCCTGAAGCAACCGTACGAGAAACTCCACATGTGGCGTCTTGCCGGTTCCTCCGACAGTGATATTCCCGACAGAGATAACAGGAATACCGAAACTCTCGCTTTTCAGTATTCCTATTTCAAAAAGCATATTACGGAACTTAACCCCCAAGCCGTAGAGCCAGCTAAGTGGACGCATCCATTCGTTTATCCTTATGAAGTCTCCTTCCATCAATCAGTATACTCTTTCCCCTGTTTTTCCACCTATCTTATATCAAGCATATAAGGCATCCGGGCCTGTATCGCGCTATGTTTGTCAAGCTGGCGCAGATACATGAACATCGGATAATAACCGCCCATTGTCTCTCTCAGTTTTCCGTCTATATATGTATCTGTCGACATCGTTGTCATTATCTGGTCAAGCCACGACGGAGGCGCAGGATAGCTTTCCGTATGCCAAGTTTTGACTTTTGCAAGGCCGGCTGCCTTTTCCACTGCATCATCAAGGCTTCCGAGCCCGTCGACAAGCTTTATCCCCACAGCATCGCGGGCAAGCCACACACGCCCCTGAGCGATTTCCTCCACTTTATCCACCGGCAGTTTTCTTCCGTCTGCAACGCGCTGGCGGAAAAGCTTATAGCCGCGGTCTATATAAGAATTGATATGGGTCATCTCCTCGGCTGTGAACGGGCGCACAGGAGTACCGAACGCACTGAACTTGTTGGTCTTCACCTCATCGAACCTTATACCAAGCTTTTCTGTCAACAATTCGCTGAAATCAGGAAACATTCCGAATATTCCAATGCTGCCGGTAAGTGTTGTCGGCTCGGCATATATATAGTTGGCCGGACAGCTGATGTAATAAGCTCCGGACGCGGCATACCCGCCCATAGATACAACAACGGGCTTCTTTTTCTTCAAATTGACAACCGAATGCCATATCTGCTCAGAGGCATACGCACTTCCTCCTCCGGAGTTTATGCGCAACACCACAGCCTTGACATCATCGTCATCGGCAAGTGACTTCAAATCACGGCATACCTTTTGGGCATCGATACATGCAGAGCTGCCTATACCTCCGGGATTCGAATCCACAACGTCACCATAAGCATAGTATACGGCAATCTCATCACCGTCGTCATCACCGGAAGAAACCTGATTCAGATCCCCTGATGTGATTCTGTTTATTTTATCGTCAGCAGACAGGCCGAGCTGCTTTTTCACCACATCGGCAACCTCATCCGTATAACACAGGCCGTCAACAAGTTTCAACTTGACATAATCCTTCTGGTCGGCGAATGTTATGAAACTGTCGGCATAGGCGTTCAACGTCTGCTTGCTGAGCTTACGGCTTTTAGACACGTCGCTGAGATACTCATCCCACACACCTTTTATATATGCCGTTGTCTGCTCGCGGTTTGCCTCACTCATCCCGTCAGCCGTAAACTGCTCCGGAGCGCTCTTGTATTTGCCGACTTTTGACAGCTGGACCTTTACTCCAAACTTTGCCAGAACATCCTTAAAGAACATCGGCTGGGCGGCAAGTCCGTGCCAGTCTATCATTCCCTGAGGATTCAGAAGCACCTTGTCGGCAACGGAACATATATAATATGTACTTTGGGTATATGAGTCTGCGTATGATATTATCCACTTCCCGCTACTCTTAAAATCCTCAAGAGCATCCCTCAATGCTTGGACGGATGCCGGAGAATCGGCAGAGAAAAGACCTGCCTCTATATATATTCCTTTAACACACTTGTTCTCCTTTGCCTTTTTGACGGCACTAAGCACCCCGTCAAGTCCGATACTCGTACCTACACGTCCCGTGAACTGTGCCATAGGATCGTCCGCGGCACGCTCTTCCATTACTCCGGACAAATTTATCACCATAACGGAGTTGTCCTTCACCTCTACCGTACCGCTGCCCGAGACAATCATGCCGACCAGTGATATAATCCCAAGAACTCCCATAAGTGAGAATACCATTATCACACCTATCATGGTGGATAATATGTTTTTAAGGAAATCTTTCATAACACTCTTTTATTTTTTAACAACGTATGTTTTTAACACATTATTCCATGCAAAGATACAAAAAAACACAACAATACAGGGTGTTCGTATCTAAAAATGCGAAAAAAAGCACAAAAAATGCACCTGTAATCCATATAATCCAAATATTTAGTATACCTTTGCACAATCAAAAGGGTGTATGGGTACAACAGGCAATACATCCTGCCGACACAACAACGGAACAAAACTTTAGTTAGTAATAGTTTTGGTTAGTAATTTTTAGGTAAAAGAATTTTGCGAGAGCCGGACTGTGAAGTTCGGTTCTTTTGTTTTTTAAGGGATCGAAGCGATATACCTAAGAGGAAAGCTCCTCCGACTACCAGAAAAGGAAGGAGCCCATCCGACTCCCCGAAGGGGAGAGAAAGGAAGGGAATGTGGAAGCATCAGGTAGATATGCGGATAAAATGCTCATCCTCAATGTAGGGACATCGCTTTGCGATGTGTCAGACGACATACGACCACACCCCGGATTTATTATACACGAGCATACAGAAAACAACAACATATATTAAGGTATATCAGGGATTGCCCATTGGAGGATGTGAGTCACAATTAACTTAATGAAACGACATACGTTAAACATGCATACGAAACAGCCCTATATGTAATAAAAATTCACAACGCAAAATAAAGACGTTTTATAAGTCTCCATAAAATCCACAATCCACTGATATACAACACGTTAACAACAAACAAAAAGTACACCAAAAATGAATGGCCTGTTCACGCTTGATGAATAGGCCATTCACGGCCGATGAACATGCTATTCATTGAGCATGAATAGCATGTTCATCGAAAGAGAATTTCACAAGCACCAGAAATGTAAATAGATTTCAAAATTTTACGGAAGCCTGTACTTTTTAATAAAGTAACGCTACTCCAGACAACGAAAAACATGGAAACTCTACCTATAATACTATCCTTGCCCTTTTTCTAAGTGGCGACAGCCTTAGCATGTCCGCAGAATAGTTACGATGACGTTGTATATCAAAAGAAAACAACACCGACACATCCACCATGACTTTATAATACGGAACATATAAAACATTGCAGACTATTCCTGTATGGAAAAGTTTCATCAGATGAAAAAAAATCCGTATCTTTGCATAAGATAGGCGGCACCTCAGCAATCTGAAACAAGTTTCATTGCGTTCGGTTTGCACTATCTTTGCATAAGATAGGCGGCACCTCAGCAATTTGAAACAAGCTTCATTGCGTTCGGTTTGCACTATCTTTGCATAAGATAAGATATCCACATCGACCCAATGCATGCTCATCGTTTTGCGATGCACAAAAAGCCATGCGCAACCGTGATAAAGCGTGTCAAAGACACGCCACGACTCCAAGGATGCCACATACCGGAAACTTAAAACGTAAAAAGACTAATTACAAATCAAATATACAAAAGAAACATGAAATTAAGATTTATCAGTATCTTGGCCCTGGCTCTTATATGCACAGTGCCGCAGGCCAAGACAAAAAAGAAAAAGCAGGACCTGTTTCCGGACGGAACCCCCATACCTGCATGGTTCAATAATTCCACGAAGGTGAATATTGACAGTCTGGGAAAGAAATATGTAATAACCGACTATGGGGTGAAGAACGACTCAACCATATTACAGACCGAACAAATACAAAAAGTCATCGACAAGGCGGCAGCGGAAGGCGGTGGCGTGATTGTCATACCGAAAGGAACGTTCCTTTCCGGATCCGTATTTTTCAAACAGGGAGTGAACCTTTATCTCGAAGAAGGCGGTACGCTGAAAGGAAGCGACCGCATACGCGACTTCAAACTCTTAAAGACGAGAATGGAAGGACAGACTCTCAACTACTTTGCGGCACTTGTAAATGCAGACAACACTAACGGATTCACCATTGCCGGTAAAGGCACCATAAACGGTAACGGCTATAATTACTGGGAGGAATTCTGGATCAGACGCAGATACAACCGGCAGTGTACAAACCTTGAAGCCATGCGTCCAAGACTGGTATACATATCCAACAGCAAGAACGTCACCGTTCAGGATGTGCATCTTATAAACAGTCCATTCTGGACAAACCACATATATAACAGTGAATATGTGCGTTATCTCGACTGCTATATCTACGCACCGACAAGCGGAGTGAAGGCTCCGAGCAGCGACGCCATCGACCTTGATGTATGCAAGAATGTTTTGATAAAAGGATGCTTCATGCAGGTGAACGATGACGCGGTGGTTCTCAAAGGAGGAAAGGGCACATGGGCCGACAAGGACCCTGACAACGGCCCAAACTCAAACATTATCATAGAAGACTGCAACTACGGCATTGTACACGGGTGCCTTACAGTAGGAAGCGAATCGCTTCACGACCGCAATATCATACTCAGAAGATGCAATGTGGCGAATGCCAACCGCGTACTGTGGCTTAAAATGCGTCCCGACACACCGCAGCACTATGAATACATAACCGTAGAGGATATAAAAGGAGACTGCTCAAGTTTCCTTGTCGTACGCCCGTGGACTCAGTTCTTCAAGCCCGAAAAGCGTGACGACATGCCTCTGTCCACATGCAACAACATAACGATAAGGAATATAGACATAACATCAAAGAACTTTTTCGATGTAGGCAAATCAGACAAATACCGGATGACAGACTTCACTTTCGAAAACTGTACCATAAAGGACAAGAAAGAAGCGTTTGACAAAACACTGATAAACAACTGTACAGTGAAAAATGTCGTTATCAACGGTGTCGCAAAAAACTAAACGATACATACCATAAATATCTTCTGCATAGAACAATATCATAACAATATTCAAAAACAGAAGACACTGCCTACGGACAGCAAGAATCTTCAGTCGTATTGACAAAGAGACTTGCTGTCCGTTTTTATATGACAAAATGTCACAAACAATTAATTGGCATGATTTTCGCTGCTAAAAGCACAGAATATACAAACAAAGAAATATTATCATAAACTATTAAACACATAAAAAAATGAACATCAAACCATTAGCAGACAGAGTATTGGTACTCCCTGCACCGGCAGAAGAGAAAATCGGAGGCATTATCATCCCCGACACAGCAAAAGAGAAACCTCTACACGGAACAATCGTTGCCACAGGCAAAGGAACAAAGGATGAAGAGATGATCCTTAAAGAGGGCGACGAGGTTCTTTACGGCAAATATTCAGGCACCGAGCTTGAATACGAGGGCACAAAATATCTGATGATGCGCCAAAGCGATGTGCTCGCCGTCATAGAGAAATAAAAATACCCGAACACCAATTTAATGCTATATATATTAAGGTACGTACATTATTAATATAACAGAATCAGGCAGACGTGCCAATCGCATTTTAAACGTATGGCATCAACCTGCATTCTTAAATAAAGAAAACAACTATTATGGCAAAAGAAATAAAATTTGACGTAGATGCCCGTGAGCTTCTGAAAAAAGGTGTAGACCAGTTGGCAAACGCAGTAAAGGTAACACTCGGCCCGAAAGGACGCAATGTAATCATCGAGAAGAAATTCGGTGCCCCACAGATTACCAAGGACGGTGTGACGGTAGCCAAGGAAGTTGAACTCGAAGACAAGTTTGAGAACACCGGTGCGCAACTCGCAAAGAGCGTTGCAAGCAAAACCGGAGATGATGCCGGTGACGGAACAACCACAGCCACAATCCTGGCACAGAGCATTGTGAACGTAGGTCTGAAGAATGTTACCGCAGGAGCAAATCCCATGGATCTGAAACGCGGTATCGACAAGGCTGTGGCAGCAGTGGTTGAACACATAAAGGCGACAGCAGAGAAAGTTGACGACAACTACGACAAGATAGAACAGGTGGCTACCGTATCCGCAAACAACGATCCGGAAATAGGCAAGCTTATAGCAGACGCCATGCGCAAGGTAAGCAAGGACGGTGTGATAACGATTGAGGAAAGCAAGAGCCGCGACACATATATAAACGTTGTGGAGGGCATGCAGTTCGACCGCGGCTATCTCAGCAGCTATTTCGTTACAGACGCCGACAAGATGGAATGCGTTATGGACAATCCTTACATTCTTATCTACGACAAGAAAATAAGCAACATTAAAGATTTCCTGCCTATACTCCAGCCTGCGGCGGAAAGCGGCCGTCCGATGCTCGTAATAGCAGAAGACGTGGATTCCGAGGCTCTTACGACACTTGTTGTAAACCGTCTGCGCGGAGGACTGAAAATATGTGCTGTAAAGGCTCCCGGATTCGGTGACCGCCGCAAGGCCATGCTTGAGGATATCGCCACCCTTACCGGAGGTGTCGTTATCAGCGAGGAGAAAGGCCTCAAGCTCGACCAGGCCACATTGGAAATGCTTGGCACATGCGACAAGATTACAGTAAATAAGGACAACACCACTATCGTAAACGGTGCAGGCGACAAGAAATGTATTGCCGACCGCGTAGCCCAGATAAAGAACGAGATTGCGAATTCAACCAGCTCATACGACAAGGAAAAACTTCAGGAGCGTCTCGCAAAAATGGCAGGCGGTGTTGCCGTACTGTACGTAGGCGCCAACAGCGAGGTTGAGATGAAGGAGAAAAAAGACCGCGTCGACGATGCTCTATGCGCCACACGTGCCGCAATAGAGGAAGGCGTTGTCGCAGGTGGTGGTACTACATATATCCGTGCGCTCGACACTCTTAAAGACCTGAAAGGCGCAAACCAGGACGAGCAGACCGGTATCAACATCGTTGAGCGTGCCATCGAGGAGCCGCTACGCCAGATTGTAGCAAACGCAGGCGGCGAAGGTGCCGTAGTAGTACAGAAAGTACGCGAGGGTGAAGGCGATTTCGGATACAATGCACGTACAGATGTCTACGAGGACATGCGTAAGGCAGGCGTTATCGATCCGGCAAAGGTTTCACGCGTGGCACTTGAAAATGCGGCGTCAATAGCAGGCATGTTCCTTACAACAGAATGCCTCATTGTCGACAAACCCGAGGACAAAGCCCAGATGCCTATGGGAGGAGCTCCGGGAATGGGCGGAATGATGTAATTCATAATGAATGTATAAAATACACGCTTTTGCTATCTACAGATATCAAAATAAAAGAAGCCGGAAGTTTTTCCGGCTTCTTTGTTGTCAAAAGCAAAGAATTAACGATATTTTTACGCAAAACACTTTGAGCGTATTCTATTTTTGCCTACCTTTGCAACGTAATTAAAAATGAAGATTCAACGTAGATTATAAAATACGAAAGAATAAGAAGACATTTTTTGATTTGTTTTAGTAGATTAGTTTTTAAGTAGTTTGTTTTTTAGAACCGGGTGTCGTGACGACACCCGGTTTTTTATCTTTCCTTGTTTTACCTTTCCCCGTTTGGTACAGTCGCACATTTTTATTAACTTTGCGGAATAATAAAAGCAAATCAAAAAAACATCATCAGACTATGAAATTAAAAACCATCTGTATTGCGGTCACCACATCAATGACGCTTACGGCAATGCCTGTGGCCGCACAGAAAAAAATCGGCGACTTTATTGAGTCCAAATCATACAACGACGACAAGCGCGGCACAGACAGACAACTGAACTACATTCCCGACGGAGATGCATTCGTATGCGTAAACGGCAACAACAGATTCACACGCGCACTTTACGGAGGACATACGGACTACAGAGTGGAGACAAGCGACCGTCCGATATTCGCCGTAGTGAAAAAAGGACATCACCGGAATATCCGCTTCATCATAACACACAACGGAAAAGAACTGCAACTTGACTCCGCAGAATATTGTGAGGCAAGATATGCCGACGGCATGCGTACATATACGGTGAAAGACAAGACTTGGAACGGAGGTACCGTCAGACTGACAGTCGTGGCACCAATGAGTCATGAAGGCGCAATATGGAAATTCGATACCGACGGTTTCAGCACTCTTCCTAAAATCAAGGCTATGGTATGTGCGATATCCGTGTCACGACTGCATAGAAACGGTGACATCGGCGTAGACAAACCGGGCTGCTTCGAGGCCGACAAAAACAACAAAGACCTCGAGACAAAGGAATGGACATCAGACGGAACGTCATACTTTATGATAAATCTCTCGTCTATAGTGACCTATCAGGACGCAAAAGCGGCGGAAAAGGCATTCCGCTCCGCCGCGGACGAAAGCAAGGCGCTTGCGTCAAGGGTCAGGTTCTGCACCCCCGACCCATATATCAACACTCTCGGAGGAGCCCTCGTGACAGCAGCAGACGGTGACTGGGACGGACAGACCTGGCTGCACGGATGCATAGGATGGCGCATGCCGCTGGCCGGATGGCGCGCCGGATATCTCGGTGATGTTCTCGGATGGAACGACAGGGCGGTAAAACATTTCGACGCCTACGCCAAAAGCCAGGTTACGGACGTGGCACCGACAATGCCCCACCCCACGCAGGACCCGAAGATGCACATGGCAAGAGCCGAAAAAAAATGGGGAACGCAAATGTACAGCAACGGATATATATGCAGAAATCCGGAGCGCAACAACCAGATGCACCACTATGACATGAACCTCAACTATATGGACGAGCTGCTATGGCATTTCTGCTACGATGCAGACACAGCATACATGCGGAAAATGTGGCCGGTGATAAAATCACACCTTGCATGGGAAAAGCGCAACTACGATCCTGACAACGACGGACTGTATGACGCATATTGCTGTATATGGGCCAGCGATGCCCTGTATTACAGCGGAGGCGCCGTAACACATTCATCCGCATACAACTACCGTGGCAACAGACTCGCAGCACGAATAGCGGAAATTATCGGTGAGGATCCTAAACCGTATAAGGATGAGGCGGAAAGAATCATAAAGGCAATGAATGAAAGGCTCTGGATAAAGGACAAAGGCCACTGGGCGGAGTATCAGGACTACATGGGCCTGAAACGCAGGCACGAAAGTGCGGCGTTGTGGTCTATATATACCCCTATTGACTGCGGAGCCGGTTCACTCGAACAATTCTATGACGCCACAAAATTCATTGACGGCAACATCCCCCATATCAACGTGACTGCAGACGGCACAAACTATGGCGCGACAATATCCACAAGCAACTGGCTGCCATATTCATGGAGCATCAACAACGTGGCCGCAGCAGAGGTTATGCACACCGCACTCGCATATTTCGAAGCAGGAAGAAGCGATGCCGCATTCAATCTTATGAAGGCAAACATAATGGATCAGATGTATATAGGTTCAAGTCCGGGCAACTTCGGCCAGATAAGTTTTTATGACGCGGCACGGGGCGAATGCTATCGTGACTTCGGCGACTGCATCGGCATATCGTCACGCACACTTCTGCAAGGCCTGTTCGGAATAATTCCCGATGCGATGAACGGAAAATGTGTCATACGTCCGGGATTCCCAACAGGATGGAACAGCGCATCGGTAACAACGCCTTACATAGAATACAAATATAAGCGGCTGAACGGCAAGGATATCTATGAGATAACCCAGAATTTCAGCCGTCCGCTGACAATGGTTGTAAGACAGAACATCGGCAACGGCAAATTCCGTGAAATCACGGGAACAGCGGAGAAACATCAGATAATAACGGCAGACATTCCCGTAACGAAAGCGGAATACGAGAAAAAAACAGCGGAAGAGTTCAATGCCGCATCACCCGAAAAGACAAAGACACCAAGCTTATCGGGACTTGACGAGCCGGCAACCGAAAAGAAATTCAGAAACGTAGATATATGCGCCCTGTTCAACTCCAATGTCGACGACATATTCAAGAACAAATACATGTCGCCGCGTCCGCCGTTCACCACTCTTCAGATACCCGTACAAGGCATGGGAGAATGGTGTCATCCGGACTTATATGAGGAAATAAACGACTCGGTGTTCCGCACATTGATAAAAGACGGCAAGTTCACAGTGGCAGGAGTTCCGTTCATTACACCTGCCAAAGGCCAGAATATCATATACACTTCATTATGGGAAAACTACCCGGAAAGCACCGAGATAGAACTGAAAGGCAAGGCTGAATCCATATATCTGCTGATGGCGGGAAGCACCAACCACATGCAGAGCCGCATAGCCAACGGTATAGTGACGGTCACATACAAAGACGGCACAAAAGATACCCTGACCTTGGAAAACCCCGACAACTGGTGTCCGATTGAACAAGACTATTTCATTGACGGAAAAGCATTCCACACCACCACGCCAAGACCATACAGAGTATGTCTCGGAACAGGTATGGTCAGCCGCGACCTCGGAAAAGAACTCAAAATCAACGGAGTGTACGGCAGAAGCATAAAAGGAGGAGCCGCACAGATGCTCAGGATGCACGTAAATCCAAAGAAAAAACTGAAGTCACTCACAGTGAAGACACTTTCCAATGATGTCGTTATAGGCCTGATGGGCGTGACGCTGCAATAGACAACCATAAGTACACAACCTGAGATATGGGGCATGACGGTTCGTTTTCCGTCATGCCCCATATCTATTATGATGAAGCAAGAACAAGACTATATCAGGAGACTCTCTTCCATATCAGACGAACGCCATTCTCCGGATGCAAAGGTAACTTTCGTAACATAAAACGTAATAAATACACTCAAAAAGCAAATAAAAAGGCTATTATTGTAACAAAACACAGCAATTTAACAACAAAGACAAATTATTGCATAATTTTTAGTTAAAAAGATAAAATATACAATGATTAATAATTGTAAATGATTACCTTTGCAGTAAAATAATACCATAATGTCAGTAATAAGATTAAACTCATTTCAAAACAAACAAGCAAACAGCAAAACAGATAACAAAAAGTACTATATGAAAGCAAGAATATTATCATTGGCCACATTTATGCTAAGCATGTTCGCAAGCATGGACATGACGGCAGTTCCGGCAAAACCAGGACTTATCACTATGCGCCAGGCAGACGGAACAGAAATAAAGATACGGCTCATCGGAGACGAATATCACCACTATTACCTGACAGAAGACGGATACCTGCTTATAAATAAAGACGACACATTCTTTTATGGAAACATAGACGGCAAAGGTAATATAGTATCTTCACAGATTATAGCCACACCGGCAGAAAAGCGCACGGAAAAGGCAAAGAAATATCTTGAGACCGTCGATATGGACAAAGTGACTACAGCCATGAAGACAAAGGCCACAAGCAAACGCATGGCAAAAAGCCCGCAGAAGGCTGTAGGACTGTTCCAAACAGGATTCCCGTCAAAAGGCGTGCAAAAAGGACTTGTAATACTTGTTGAATACAAAGATACAAAATTCACCCTTTCCGATCCGCATGACTATTTCAACAGGATGCTCAACGAAAACGGATTCAACGACTATGGAGGCACCGGATGCGCCGCGGAATATTTCCGTACATCATCAAGGAATCAGTTTCTTCCGGAATTTGACGTATTCGGCCCGGTCACCCTATCACAAAACATGAGCTATTACGGTGGCAACAACTGGACAGGCGATGACCAAAACCCTGAAAAGATGGCCATAGAGGCATGCCAGCAGCTTGACGCCACGGTAAACTTCGCAGAATACGACCGCGACAACGACGGATATATAGACAACGTTTTCATTTTCTATGCCGGACGTGGCGAAGCGTCCGGGGGAAGCGCAAACACCGTATGGCCGCACTCATGGAACATAACGGCGGCAACGGACACACCGTATATTTTCGACGGTGTGATACTCGACCGCTATGCCTGCAGCAACGAATGGGAAGGCTCACGCCCCGACGGTGTGGGGACGTTCATACACGAGTTCTCCCATGTGATGGGACTGCCCGACCTATATGCGACATCATACACATCAGCATTCACTCCGGGAGCATGGTCGGTGCTCGACTACGGACCATACAACAATGAAGGACGCACCCCACCGCTATATTCAATCTACGAACGCTATTCATTAGGATGGATGAATCCGACAGTGCTCGATGGCCCGAAAAACGTGGTATTGGGAGAGATATCCGGAAATAACGGATGCATCATCAAAACAGAAAAGGAAAATGAATTCTTCCTGTTTGAAAACAGACAGCAGAAAGGATGGGACAAATACATACCCGGACATGGAATGCTTGTATGGCATGTGGATTTCAACGAAAACGTATGGGCACAAAACACCGTGAACAATACATCTGCACACCAATATGTAGACCTTGAGGAGGCTGACGGAACTCAAAACGAATACTCCCGTGACGGTGACGCATTCCCCGGAACAAGCAACATCACATCATTCACAGATGACACAAGGCCGTCGATGAAAAGCTGGAGCGGCCACAGACAAGGGCTTCCGATAACAGACATAAAGGAAAACAACGGAATAATAACATTCAGCGTAGCCGGAGGAGCTCCGCCGGTAGAACCTGTGACAGCACACGAGGCAACGGATATAACACCCGTATCGTTCAAGGCAAACTGGACGCAGTCTGACAACAAGTCCGACACATACAAAATATCCGTATACACCAAGACATCAAACGACAACGGCCGTGAATTCAGAACATACGTCGACGGGTATTACATGCTAAATACGGAAGACACGACAAGCGTCACCGTCACAGGCCTTGCCCCGCTTACACAATATTATTATGTCATCTATGCGGTCAACAACGACATAACAAGCGAGGAGTCAAACGAAATTGCCGTTACGACCGCCCCACCGACATTCGAGTTCCTAAAACCTGTGGCTCTCAATGCGACAGACATCACGGACAGCTCGTTCACGGCAAACTGGAAGACAATGGACGAAGCCACGGAATATTTCATCGAAGTATACACAAAAATATACGGTGAACCTGAATATAAAGACTCCGTTGACTTCACAGGCGGAGTTACAAACCTGCCCGAGGGATGGAAGACAAACTCAACACAGTCGTATGCCAACAAGTCATATTCGGGCAAGGCGATACCGTCGCTGCGATTCATACAGACCGGCAACTACATCGAGTCGCCCCAATACATGAAGCCGATACGACGGCTCTCGTTCTGGCACAGAGGCTCACAGGCTGCGGAAGACAACAGCCTCATTGTGAGCGTATTGACAAAAGACAACAAATGGTCGGAAGTGGCATCGGTAAGTATAGAGAACGGTGCCGGAGGCGTCATTAACACTATTGACAGTATACCTGAAGACACATATAAGCTCCGAATCACCTACAACATGCCGGGAAAAGGCGCTGTGGCTATAGATGATATAATGATAGAATATGGAGGTGAGGTGGAATCTGTCCTGGAAAAGCGAAAAAAGATAGCAGCACCCGCGGAAAGCATCATCATAGACTGTCTGACAGCGTCTGCCACATATTATTATTGCGTGCAGGCTACAGACGGTGAACGGGTGTCTGAACGGTCGAATGAGATCCGCGTGAAAACCATGACAAAAATAAATACATCGATAGACCGCACCGTCGGCACAAAAGCCGCATTGAACCTGTCCGGTGATATTCTCAACATTGACGGAGTGAACGGTGATGCAATAGTTGTGGCCGATGTATACGGACGCCGGGTGTTCGCCACTGACAAATCCTATACAGACAACGTTACCGTACGCCTGCCATCACAAGGAATATACATAATAAGAATAGGGCAATCACGAGCGATAAAAATAAAGAGGTAAACAGCCTCTGACACTTTTTACCGGAATAAAAGGGGATTTCTTCCGGTGAAGTGAGAAAACAAAATAATCCCCAAAATTGAACAGAATGAAAAGATTGTTTACTATTGCGATTATCGCGATGGCTGCATCGCTGACATTCGCACAGGCTCCTTTGGCAAAAAAGAGCACCGCCTCAAACAGACTGGAGCGGGTTGCCAATGTTGAGACCCTGACAAAGAAAGCGAAACAAGCAAAAGAAACGCAGGCCGCAATGGCGGAAAAGGCCGCGGTCGAGAAAGAAACGTCTTACTCCATGCTGCGCAAAGCTTCCGTAAACAGAGGCTTGTTCAACAGCATCAAAGAAGAAAAAAGGGGGGGGGAAACTGTCATCAAGGGGCTGCTGCCCGGAGGTTACAGATCGTTGCTTTCCAACAAACCCTACAAGTCTAACGCACGAAAGACCACCGTTCAGGAGGGCAACGTGACGGTGACAACCGACGCCAACGGTATCATAACCAATGTTACAGGCGTGGAGCCTAAGTTTTATCAGCGTGCAACAACCGGAGCTGCCTATTACCTTAAAAACCAACAAATGAACAAAACGACACAGTCAGGAGTGGTTACTATCGTTGAAGACGGCAACAATGTTTATATCAAAGACCCTGTCACCCGCTACAAAACAGGAACATGGGTAAAAGGTACAAAGAACGGCAACACCATCACCGTTCCCTGCCGCCAGCCGTTGGATTACGAAGCCGAGTACCAAGCAACAACCAGTCTCCGCTGGGGAGTTGTCACAGCAGCAGGTAAGATACAAGCGGCTGACGACAAGGCTGACGCATTCACATTCACCGTAAACGGGAATGTACTGACTCTTGAAGGCACTGCCGCATTCGACCTTATTTCTGACGCATATTATATGGGCGTGTTTTGGGACGACGACAATAGCGGCTCAGGCTATGGTGATGCGGAGACTGTCCTGACATACGATCCGGATTATGTCGCTCCTTCTACAGACCTCATAACCCTGCCTACCGGTGCGGAATACACTGGATGGTACATGAATTGTATTTCCATGTCATCAACCTCAGAAACTCCGATCAACAACCAGAAGGTGAATGTATCCATCTTCGGCAATGAAGTTTATGTTCAGGGACTTTCTGCTGATCTCCCGACTGCATGGATAAAAGGTACAATGGAGGGTTCAACCATTAAGTTCGGCAAATTCCAGTACGTAGGCAAGTATGGTGGCTACGACTGCTGGTTTGTCGGTGTCAATCCTAATGACGCTTCATTCAAGGACGCAACGGCCACATACGATGCCCAGGCCAAGACCATCACTTTTGCAGACGATGTGCTCATAAATGCCTCTGCAGACGAAATATATTATCTCAGATGG
This sequence comes from Xylanibacter muris, assembly GCF_013166605.1. GTDB lineage: Bacteria > Bacteroidota > Bacteroidia > Bacteroidales > Bacteroidaceae > Prevotella > Prevotella muris. Next base: position 168,565 of record NZ_JABKKF010000002.1, on the reverse strand, counting down.
TTTGCAGATGTTGTCATAAGCGTAGAGGAACGTGTCATCACAGAGCCTACAATCACTGATCTCACGGCAACACTTCCCTACTATAACACATTCGATACAGAAGAAGAGCAGGCACAAGCAGCCATTTATGACGCCAACAACGACAAGAGCACGTTCACGTTCGAAAAGCATACTGCAACAGGCAGCATGACCGCACGCTACCGTTACAGCACCTCAAACAACGCTGACGACTATATCGTATTCCCCGGTGTGGAGTTGAAAGCCGGTAAGTCATATAAGATATCTGTCGATGCCGCTTCTTACAGTGAAACCTACATTGAACGTATGGAAGTTGTGGCAGGCAAGGAAGCAAAAGCTTCACAGCTCACTATTCCCGTAATAGCTGCTAAAGATGTGGCTACCAAGGAATTCATCACTATCAGCAACAATAAATTTACTGTAGAGGAAGACGGAACATATTATATAGCTGTTCATGCCATCTCCCAAAAAGATGTTTTCTACCTATATGTGGACAACTTCTCTATCGAGGAACTAAACCCGCAGGCTCCAGCCAACGTCGACAATCTCAATGTTGTTGCCGATGCACAGGGTGCCAACAAGGCTACTGTCACATTTACGGTTCCTACCCAGACTGTCAGCGGCACAAACATCACAGAGGAACTCAACGTTGTGGTTAAGCGCGAAGGCCAGGAAATATACTCGGAAACAAAGGCTGCCGGTGCCAGCGTTGAAATCAACGATGACAATGTACCTAAGGCTGGTTACTATACGTATTCCGTAACAACTTCTTACGGCAACAACGCAAGTGAACCTACCACAATGAAAACTTACATCGGATATGACAAACCGGACATTGTAAACAATATAACAATTGCCGATAAGAGCGGTTCCGTCGCACTTGCATGGGAAGCTCCTACCGGAGGTGCCGAGGGGTACATCGTCAATCCGGCTGACTTCAAATACAACATCTACCCTGTAGAGTTTATTGAGTTCTGGGGTATGACTATCCCAATGACAGATTATGAAAATCCTTATGCAACCGGTTTGACAGAAACTTCCGCCAACATCGCATACGACACTAATAGCGGTGAACACAGTTTCAAATACTTTGCCGTTACGGCAGAAAACACGACCGGTAAGTCTGACGATGTATACACGGCCATCGTTACAGGTGCTCCGTACCAGCTGCCATTATTCGAATCCATAGCAACCGGCAGCCTCTCTTATTGGTGGGGATTTGCAAACGACAGCCAAAATGACCAGCTTGAAGGAGGAATGTACCTTGGAGAGAATGCATCTGACGGTGACGGAAACTGCTTCCAGATGGTAGCCGAGACTAAGGGCTGGATCAACCTGCAGTCAGGTAAGATTGCTCTTGCCGGCACAGTCAATCCAACACTCACATTCGACTATTCTGCAGACATTTCCGTTCCTATGACAGTTTCTGTCATTACTCCTAAGGGCGAGAAAGAAATTGCCACTCTCACTGCAGGTACAGACTACGCCAAGGCAGTAATATCTTTGGTTGAATTTACCAATGAAGACTGGGTACGCGTGATTATCGAAGGTACTTTCTCTGCAGCAGGCAACGCATTCATTGACAACATACGTGTCTACAACATGGTTGACAATAACCTCGTAGCAGAAAGCATCACCGCAACATCAAGAGTTTCTGCCGGTGAGGATGTGAACATAACTGTCACTGTTGAAAACCAGGGTGTTAAAACTGCCGAGGCCGGTGCATACACCGTAGACCTGTATCGCAACGACACAAAGGTTCAGTCGCTTCCGGGAACAGCCCTTGCATCCAACGCCAAGACGACATTCGCATTCACAGAGACTACCAACGCAATGACTCCTTCTGAACTGATATGGAAGGCTGTTGTAGAATTTGCCGATGACAACGACCAAAGCAACAACACCACAACCACAGTCAAGACTGTCATCAAGACCAACAACTATCCTGTCGCTACAGGCCTTACCGGCAAGCAGACAGACAATGCTGTCAGTCTTACATGGAACGAACCAGACATGAGCGCCGCCACTCCTATGACAGTGACCGATGACTTCGAAAGCTATGAAGGCTTCACTACAAATGCAGGCGAATGGACATTCGTTGACGTGGACCAAAGTCCAGTAGGCGGATTCCAAAACTTGGACTTCAACATCGACGGCAAACCTTGTATACAGTCTAAACAGTCATTCTGGGTACACGACATAACCGATGCTGAAACATGGAACCAGACATATGCCTCTCACTCAGGCAACAAATATCTCGCGGCAATGTTCCGCTATGACGACGGCCAGACCGACGACTGGGCCATCTCACCGGCACTCTGCGGCAACGCACAGACAATATCATTCTATGCACGCAGTTATTCCAGCCAGTATCCTGAGAAAATAGAAATACTCTATTCTACAGGCAGTACAAACACAGCCGACTTCATCTCTGTAAAGACAGCAGAAGTTGTTCCGGCAGAATGGACTGAATATACGGCAGAATTGCCAGCAGGTGCCAAGTACTTCGCAATACGCTCATGCGCAGTATCCAGCTTCATGCTTATGATAGACGATGTGACATACGAGACATCGTCTGTACCGACCGATCTGGCTATTGTAGGCTACAACATCTACCGCGACGGTGTCAAGCTCAACGCAAATCCAGTGGAAGAGGCCAAATACAACGATACAGACGTAACGGAAGGCGAACACCAGTATGCTGTGACAGTCGTTTACGACAAGGGTGAATCAAAGATATCGGACATAATCACAGTATCCGTGGCCAACGGCATCAACGGCATTGCAGCAAATGCAGCAAATATATCTGTAAGTAAACAGACCATCACCGTTACAAATGCTGAAGGCGAAAATGTAAGCGTACACACGATGGATGGAAAGACGGTCTACAACGCTGAAGGTGCTACAGTGACAAACATCCGGGTAGAAAACGGAGTATATATCGTCAAGGTAGGCAAGAATGTTGTAAAGACAGTAGTGAAATAAGAAACGAGAAGCTATAGTTTGAACATCCAAAACCTTAAAAGGTCTGTATAAGACCAACATGAAAGCAAAGAGGATATTCAATACTTAAGCATAATTACAAAGAGAGAGGTTGTGTTAAACGTTGACACAACCTCTCTTTGTATTAATACACCGGATGACATTAAACAATACCGGGGCTCACCCGAAACAACAGAAAACCAGTGTGGATAAAGCTTACGGATATGCAATATGCATATCTTCAGCCACCTGCAAATATTGAACAATACAAAAACAAAATAAAACCATTAGATCTTCATCTACGGACAGGGAAGGAGCCCCTTCAACTCTTGGAGAAGGAGCTCTTCCAACTCCTGGAGAAAGAGCCCCTCCGACTCCTGGGGAAAGAGAAGAAACCCCTTCCACTCCCCGAAGTCTTTAATATCTTCATAATAAAAGCTATTTAATGGGGAAAGGAAGGGAATGTGAAAGCATCAGGTGGGTATGCAGGATCCTGCCCAAAGTAGGGACATGCCTTTGGCATGTGTCAAACGGTAGACGACTACAACCCAGGATTTATTATACACAAGTATGCAGAAAACAACATATATATAAGGTATATTAGAGGTTATCCATTGGAGAATGTTTTACAACTGACACGTGCCGAAGGCACGTCCCTACATGTGCGAATGAAGAAGCTCCTCCAACTCCTGGAGAAAGAGCCCCTCCAACTCCCCAAATGGGATAGAAAGGAAAGATATATGGAATATTCCGAATCTTCGATGTGGACAATATGTGCTATTATTCGTTGAAGTGGCGGTTTTCCGTTTGGAATGTGCCGAAGATGAGTCCCTGCTTAGGGCGGCCTTCAGCACATGACACACGCCCCCACATGAATAAACTCTAATATATAATTACAAACAGAAAAACTTTATCAAAAAAGAAGCAGAGCCGTAATATTTATATTTACGACTCTGCTTCTAAAACTATTTATTATTATCTTTTTATCAGAAGAACAGATAACGGTTATCAACAACGTCTGCTTTCAAATAAAGCTCCTGCATGAAACGGCTTGCAGCCTGTAAAGCCTGCTGCTGAAGCTGCCCTTCCATGGCCTTGACATCAAACTTAACACCTGAACGCTGAGCTTTCTTCACAACCTGGAACATATATGCACCACCGTTACCCTTTATTACACGATTGCAGAACTGGCCCTGCTTTGTGCCGGCAACAGCACCACTGAGAGCAGGTTCACTTGAACCTGTAGCAGAAACAAACACCGGAGCATTGAATGTTATCAGGTTCACATCCGAAACAACAGCGCCCTTGCCCTTAGCACCTGCTACATTTGATACACCGGCAAGCTTACTCTTAATCTGCTCAAACTTCTTATCTGTCATAACTTCAGCCTTAAGCAAATCTTTTACATCGTCCATATCACGATAGCCTACAGGATGAACCTTTGTAAGAGCCACAACCATAAGATGGTCATTATCACCACACTCATAAAGAGGTGAAATTTCACCGGCTTTTGAATCGAATATCCATTTCATTGCATCACGCGTACTGCGCACACCAGCCACATTATGCTCAGAGTTAAACACATCTTTTCTCTCCTGCACCTTAAAGCCGTATTTGGCCGCATTCTTCTCCAAGGCCTCAAGTGTCTGGCTCTCGCTCACATATTGACTGAACTTGTTATAAGCAGCAGAATATGTCTCTTTTGAGAAATCAATGGTATGTTTTACTATTGCCGCAACATATTTTGTAACCATAGCCTTGCGGGCTGTAACCTGAAGAATTATATTACCCTGGGCAAATGAAATATTCTTCATCTCGTTAGCACCGAGTGTGTTAAGAGCCTCAAGATATGCCTTTGTATCCGCATCAACACTTGAACTGTTTTCATACATTGCAGATGTAATCCACTGCTTTGAGCCCTCCTGACCATATTTCTTTGCGAGAGCCTCAAACTCCGCACCTGCAGAAAGTGCCGCATAGATACTGTCAGCGCGCTTATGAGCCTCATCGGCAGTAGCACCTCCAACCTGAATCATCCTATATTCCACTGAATCGGGAAGTTCTGCCTTTGAAATCAGCTTTATAACATTCATTGTATTGTCAAGACGTGTCTCAAACGGAGCTGTTGTCTCACCGACAGCCAAGGAATCTATCTTTGCCATGATATCGCGCGGAAGAGCTTTCTTTGTTACTGCGATACCAGTATATGGAACCTGAGACTGTGCTTTCTTCACAACATCAGCCGGTGTGTTGCCGGACTGAAGTGCGTCATAAGCCTCTTTCATAGTCTGCATAAGAGCCTGACGGTCGACAACAGAAGGAAGAACCTGGAAATCCACATACTTTATGTCACGTGTCTCAAAGTACTGTTTGTACTTATCTTTGTTCTCATTATACTTTGCCTTCAAATCCGCATCGGAAACAGTCACATCCTTGTCGTTGATCGAAGAATATGCCACTGATGCAAGCTGGATATTGTTCTCAACGTTATTGTCATCAAAAGCCATCTTTGCAGAAACAGGATTTGAAATCAGACACCCGGCAAGCAGTCTTTGGTATTTCTCTGTAAGAATCTGCTGACGAAGTGTTTTCTCAATAAAATTCCAATAGTTATATAAAACCTGATACTGCTCGGCCATCTGAGGATTCTGAGCCGCATTCAACTTTTTGTAGTCATCAAGGAATTTTGTGAGCATTGAAGCATCGAAACGTCCTGTCTGCTGATTTACAAACGGAGACTGCATAAGCATCGGATTTGTCCCTTCTCTCAAAACGTCCTGAAGTTCGGCATCTGTAACGGTAATACCGAGTTTCTTCGCTTCAGAATTAAGAATCTGATTGTTGACATAGGTATTCCAAACCTCGTCTTTCAGACGGTTAAGCTCATTCTCCGTAAGATTGTCACGTCCTTGAGTAATTTTAATCACTTCCTGATACTCGTCAACAAGTTTCTGAAAATCCTGTACAGAGATTTTTTTACCTAACACCTCACCGACCTGCTGACGTCTCTCGTTGCTTTGCGCATCACAAGAACGGAACAGCTCTTCGGCAATGAATGCAAAGAGACCCAAACCGATTATTACAACCAGAATAACGCCTCTTTTTCTAATTGAACCTAATACTGCCATTGCTTTTTAGTTGTTTTTATTCTTTTAATTATTTTATTTCGGATTATTTTTAGCACACAAAATTACTAATTTTATACCAAATTACAGTATGTTTGTTTAAAAAAGTGTGTTATTTGTTCACTTTTAATCTCACTAACTCTATTTTAGTCATGGAACTTTTAATAATCTTAAACTCAAACTGACCTATCTTCACGATTTCATTAAGTTTAGGAAAACTCTGATACTCATGAAGAATAAGTCCGCCCACGGTCATATAGCCGTCACTCTCGGGCAAATCAAGATCAAACATCCCGTTCACTTTTTCTATCTCCAGACGTGCCGAAAGCATATAGTCACCGTCATCTGTCTTTCTGGCAACATAATTGCTGTTGTCATGTTCGTCTTCTATATCTCCGAATATGTCCTCAACGAGGTCTTCCATCGTGACCACGCCACTGGTTCCGCCAAACTCATCGACAACGACGCTGATAGATTTCTTCTGCTGCATGAATATCTGCATAAGCTTTCTTGCAGCCATCGTTTCCGGCACGTATGACAGTGTACGTATATGCTTTTTCCATCCTGAAGCGTCACGAAACATCTCGGAAGAATGTATATAGCCTATTATATGGTCGATATCATCCCTATAGACAAGTATCTTTGAAAAGCCTGTTTCTATAAAACGGCTTTTCAAATCGTCAACCGAACATTCATCTATATCCACAGCCACGACCTCCGTACGCGGCACCATACAGTCGCGGACTTTTGTATCCGAAAAGTCAAGTGCATTGTGGAATATCTTCACTTCATCTTTTATCTCATCATCGTCCCTCGCACTGTCGATACTTGTCTGGACAAGGTGATCAAGATCAACCTTTGTAAATCCTTTGTCAGACTGTCCATCAGGTATCTTCATTCCCATCAATTGCAGAAAAACGCGCGACATGGCCGTAAACAGACGTGCCAGAGGATAAAGTGTCACATAGCACACCAATGCCGGAATAGCAAAGAAAGTAAGCAGCGTATTAGGATTGCTCTTGAATATCGTTTTTGGAAGGAACTCACCGGTAAACAACACCACTATTGTAGATAACAATGTATCTGCAACTACACGTTCACCGTCGTTGAGACTATAAAAAAGCGTGGCGTCAAATATCTGTGCAAACAATATTCCATAAATAACCAAAGCTATATTGTTTCCTACAAGCATTGTACTCACAAAGTTATTGGGATGACGGTAGAAAAAACATATCGCTTTCTGTGACAATCCGTTTTTATCACGGTCTACCTCTGCCAACAGTCTGTTACTTGACACAAACGCTATCTCCATTCCTGAAAAGAATGCCGAAAAAACCATTGTCACAAGAAGACCAATAATAAGTTGCGTCATAATACTTTTTATTTTTTATTCTTTGCAGCGTGTGCCTTAACTGCCGGGCGTACATTCGGAAGAACATCTGCCGTATCGGCCTGCAACACCTCTCCCTGCTTATGTACGTTTTCATCAGAAGAAAGTTGTTGTGAAGACACCTGGCTGCCGTCCATATCTGATTTAACAAATGAGCCTTTTGAATTTGACACCGTATAATGTGTCATACTCTCGTCACTTCTGAAATATGTTCCCTGAAGCGTACGCTCAGGAGTGACAAGACGTGAAAACTTATACGAATACAGTTCATGTTTCATACCGTCCCAGAAAAGTTCCTCGCTCTTGAATATCAACCCGTTGACGTTACGCATAGACACACGCCCACGCAACTCCCACAGTTTTTGCTGGTCGTAATACCATGCAGTATCCGCCTGAATATATGCCTTTACATGAAACTTCTCGTCAAACTGTTCAAGAAATATTCCTTTTATGAACGTCCACCTCGGAGGATTCCTGACCGTATTCACATCCCATCTCTCAGAAACGATCCTGTACTTTATCACACCGGAATCGGAAATCAGTGTGTTCACACCATAGCTGATCATCATTGACACCGAGTCACGTTCACGTATTGCCGGAGCAATATGCTCCCTACCCTCCTCACACGAACATAACCCACCTGAGAAAATGGCGACAAACATCATAAGGACAAGAAAACCTCTTGTCCTTATGGCATATTTTATCTTATAATAAACAAGCCAGACAAAGAAAACAAGCAAAAGCATTGCTATTATATATAATGTTATAATATATAATGTGTCCAAATATATGCTATTCCTTTTATTTTAATCCACTTTCCACTTCACGAACCAACGCTCGTTAAAGGTAAGGCCTATATTTATTCTGAATGTGTTTTCGGTAATAAGCTTCTTTGCTGAAGAATGAACCCACTGTGCCGAAACATTCAATATCGAACGGCGTTGGCGTGCATTGATAATCGGAATACCGAAACCGGCACTCACACTTATTTCCTTAGGTCCGTCCATAGAATTCACCTTATAATAAGGTGTGGCGTAAGACACACCGGCCCTGTAATGCATGCGTCCGAAAAAATTCCGCCCCTCACTGTCCGGAATCCATTCGCCTCCAAAGGTTACTTTGTGACGGTCACAAAGCAAACCACTCTTCATCTCATAGTTCCCCGTAGCATTGTTCATTTCCGGATAGTCAAGTTTTCCCCAGGTCTGCAACGAATAATCCAAGCCGACCATATATTTGTTTCCATGCCTGAATGCAGCACCAGCTCCGAAACTATGCGGAATGCTCAGTCCGTCATCCACACTTGAGGTATTTTCCGTAGACACGCCTGTCATCGAGTTTCTATTACTCGTCGTCACTTGCGGATTTGCCCCCAAGCTATGCCCGAGACCGTATATAGCTCCCAAGGTGAGCATGTCTTTTTCAGAAAGAGGCTGCTCCCATTGAACTCCGAAATCAAGCTTGTAACTGTTCACCGTGGCAGAATAAGTCTTCTGCACCGTTGACGCATAAGACTCACTGCTCGAATTCTGTATTGTCTTCTCGTAGCATCCCCAAAGATAAGAAGCATTGAATCCTAATGACAGCCTGTCACCGAACTTATATCCCAATCCTATAAAAGCCTGATGCAGGCCACCATTTCCGCTGAAAGCCTCCGTAGATACAAGAGAAGAATTCTCGACTCTTTTACTAACAGAATAATTATATCCTATATTTGTAAAAGGAATGACACCAAGACCGATACCAAAATTCTTTTTCAACCGGAATGAAGCTGTCATATATTCGAAATCCGCATTATTGGCATTGATTTTCATTCCATTTTCCTTGAAGTTGGTAATCTGACCTGACAAACCGGCATCAATAAGCATTGTCATAGAATCTACTGACGAATAAGAAGCCGGATTTAAAACATTTACGTTATTGCCTGAACGCAAGCCTATTCCAAGACCATTCATTCCACGGTTGAATCCTTGAGACTGGTCGCTTAAAACGCCAAGGCCGTATTGGCTATATGGAGAATTTGTACCGCTTTGGGCGTTGGCTGCCAAAACACACACACTGCAAAAAATACTGCTAAATATTATTTTTTTCATTCGATATTAATGCTTCATTATGAAGAAGTATACGGTTCAGTCCCTCAGGAACTATGAATTTATCTGCAAAGATGCACTTTTTTTCCGAAATGTGCAAGTCAAGCTGAACACCACCCGTTAAATAAATAAAAAGACCTGGATATTTTAATAAAAAATCACGAATATATCCCTCTATCTCATATTCTATTCCTCGGAGAACCCCACTCCTTATGGCCGTATCAGTTGAATACCCTGTTTCAGGCAGATCTCCACGACGGTCTACAAGCGGTAAAGCCGCTGTCATCTCATGAAGGGCCCTGAAACGTATCTTTGGTCCCGGTGAGATGTTTCCGCCAAGATATTCACCACGTTCATTGACAAAATCATAAGTGATACACGTCCCGACATCTATCACGAGTACAGGGCTACCCTCATGTTTCATATATGCTCCGACAGCCGCAGCAATACGATCAGAACCAAGCGTAAGAGGAGTGGAATACATGTTGACAATGGGAAGAGGTGTCACACCTGAACGAAAACGCATAACATTAAAAGGAAGAGCCGATATGGCCTTATCCATTTCATGCGAAACAGGAATAACCGAGGACATTATCCCGCTCTCAAACGGATACAAAGAACAGAAATCTTTCAGTCTCAGAATATCATCCGTGTCTGTCCGGCATTCGCATAACGCTTCCAAACCATTGAAAGCCACTAATTTGGTACAGGTATTACCTATGTCTATGGTAAGTTTCATCAGACTCTTTATAGTTATCAGCGTGCAAAATTATTGATTTTTTCCGAGAATAAACCATACTAATCAATTTTTATTGACCATAGACAGTTTTTTACATTGTTAAGACAAAGCCTTTAATCAGTTCTGGACAAAAGAACATATCTCCATAAATATCCATCACCGCAAAGTATGGAATTCCGATATTATCACGGATATACGGACAATCACCTGTACTCTTATCCGAACTGTAACAAACAGAAATATATAAGTATAACCCGAATATGTGTTTTTATTATTAGTTTTTGGAAATTCCAATTTAATAATGTATCTTTGCAACGTGAAAAAGATACACAACATAATAATCAACAATATAGCGACTATCCTGATACTGTTATGTATCAGTATGACAAGTGCCACGGCACAACCTATAAAAGAAAATACGGAACAAGAAGTGGAATCATCGGATTCCGCCGCCATAGCCGACTCCGTTGAGGTAAGCCTGCTGACTTGCTCTCCGCATGAAAGAATATACAGTCTGTACGGACATACGGCCCTACGATATCACGATTTACGTACAGGCGAAGACTGGGCTTTTAATTACGGTATATTCAACTTTAAGAAACCTTTCTTCATCCTCCGCTTCACTTTCGGAATAACAGATTACGAACTTGGCGTCATTCCTTTTGATTTATTCAAAGCCGAATACAAAAAATTCGGAAGCAGGGTTGTAGAACAAGTGATTGACCTTACTCCTGACGAGAAAAAGAAAATTTGGCACAATTTGGTTGTCAACCTTCAACCGGAAAATAAAGTATACCGCTACAATTTCTTTTATGACAATTGTACCACAAGGGCACGCGACATGATTGCCGGAAGTATCGACGGAAGAATAGAGTATTTTGAAGACAGGCCATTGAAAGGCTCTTTTCGCAAACTTATATATAAATATACTTCCGATCATCCTTGGGCTACATTTGGAAACGACTTGTGCCTTGGAGTAAAAGCCGATAAAAATACAAGTTTCTACGACCAACAATTTCTTCCCGAAAATCTGAGATTTGATTTCGGCAATGCCATGATTTATACAAAGGACAGCCATCGCCCTTTGGTAAAGGAAACACGCATCATTGTTGATCCGGGAGCACAGATTATAGAAAAAGGCTTTCCGCTAACACCAGTCTGGTGTGCATCGATATTGCTGGCACTCACCATTATCGTATGTATTATAGAGTACAAAAAAAACAAGACGTTCCATATATACGACATATTGCTTATGCTCATACAAGGAACGGCCGGAATAGTAATTCTTGCCTTGTTCTTCTCTGAACACCCGACGACAAGCACAAACCTGCAAATACTTTTGCTCAATCCTCTGCCACTGATATTCATACCAAGCATGATCAAGTTTTGCCGTCTTTCTAAAAACCTCAGATATTACAGTAAAACGATGACGGCATATTGGAAAACATCTTCAATAATGATTATAGTATTCATTATTGGGGGATTTTTTCAGGACTATGCCGAAGGTATTGAATTTGTGGCACTATCTTTGCTTTTAAGAAACATGGTTAATTTAAAACAGTGTTTGAGATAAGACAGGAACATAAAATCTAAGGAATAGACAGACAAATGAAATATAAGCACATACCCATATCATTTCTGGCAGTTCTCGTTGCCGCCATCAATGCCCAGGCTCAGACTATAAGCCAAGCACCGAAGATGGTGGTCAGCATCAATATTGACCAGTTGCGCTCAGATTATCTTGACGCCTTTGCACCGCTTTACGGCAACGAAGGATTCAAGAAACTGTTGGAACAGGGTATCGTATATACAAATGCCTCCTACCCTTTCGCACCTATCGACCGCGCCTCAGCCACTGCATCAATGGCAACAGGCACTACACCTTATTATAATGGCATCGTAGGGAGACAATGGCTGAATAAAGAAACATTGCGTCCCGAATTTTGCACAGATGACAATACATATAAAGGTGTATATACAAAAGACTGCTCATCACCCAAAAGGCTATATACATCTACTCTTGCCGATGAGCTGAAGGTGGCCACAGCAGGAAAGGCTGTAGTATTCTCCGTTGCACCATTCAGAGACGCAGCCGTATTCAGCGCAGGACACGCTGCCAACGGTGCAATATGGATAGACGACAACAGCGGATATTGGTGTACATCGGAATACTATGGTAATAAAGTGTCGTCATGGATTTCTTCTTACAACTCTGTATCATCGCCACGGTCAAGAATAGACAACAGGACATGGGAACCTGAAAACAGACTGTCAGGAAACTTCAGCTATTTCCTCAGCGGAGGCATGCAGAAACCGTTCAGCCACAAGTTTACAAGCCCACGGAAATACCGCGAGTTTAAAACCAGCGGATTAGTGAACGAGGATGTAACGTCCACAGCCCTGCAATGCATGAGAAGCAATGCAATGGGAAGCGATGCCATCACCGACCTGCTCTACATTACCTACTATGCCGGTAATTTCGACCATAAGCCTACCAATGAGTGTCAAATGGAGCTTCAAGACACATACGTGAAACTTGACAAGGAAATTGCACGGCTGCTTAAAGAAATAGACAAATCAATAGGCCTTGACAATGTCATGGTGGTCATGGCCAGTTCAGGATATGCCGATGAAGATGACGCAGACTATGGTAAATACAACGTTCCGACAGGGACATTCAACATAAGCCGTACAGCAAACTTGCTGAACATCTATCTCGGGGCTGTATACGGAATGGGGCAATATGTGGACACATGCTTCGGACCGCAGATATTTATCAATCACAAATTACTGGAAGACAAACAAATAAGTCTTACCCAGCTAACAGAAAGAGCACAGGAATTTCTGTCAATGCTATCAGGGGTACGAAACGTTTACACGTCACAACAACTTCTTTCCAGTCATAATGAACTTATCACAAAAACACGCAACGGATTCAATCCGCAACGTAACGGTGACATTATTATAGAAATAAACCCTGGATGGCATCTCGTGAATGACAACAATATGGAAAACAAGTTGTCAAGAGAATCTTTCATCCAGTTTCCAATAATATTCTTCAAAACCGGACTTAAACCGGAGCACATAAGCACACCTGTTACAGTAGACAGGATTGCACCTACTGTAGCAAAGGCCATCAGAATAAGGGCTCCGAACGCATGTTCGTCACAGCCTTTATTTTAAAAGACTGTCCCAGTAGAACATCAATATCATGGGCTTTACAACCTATTAAAAGCAAGATGGAGCCCCCTATAACAAAAAAGTAAAAATAAAAAAACAATATAATAATGAATTTCAGCAATATTCTAAAGTCGCTTTTCGGCGACAAGTCATCAAGGGATATGAAAATGGTACGCCCATTGCTTGAAAGCGTAAAGGTAGCCTATCCCTCCATAGAAAAACTGGACAACGACGGTTTGCGTGCGAAAACACAGGAGATAAAAGAAAAAATACAAAGTTCGGCAAGCAAACAGAAAGAAAAAATAGCCGAGCTTAAAGCTACTATTGAGAATACCCCTATCGACGAGCGCGAAGACATCTTCAATCAGATAGACAAGTTGGAAAAAGAGGTGCTTGACATCTATGAGGAACAGCTCAATAAATTCATGCCGGAAGTTTTCTCTATCGTAAAGGAAACGGCAAAACGGTTTGCCACAAACGAGGAAACAATTGTGACTGCAAACGATTTCGACCGTAACCTGGCAGCAAATCCTCAAAACGACTTCATTACCATTGATGGTGACAAGGCCATTTACCATAACCATTGGACAGCCGGAGGCAATGACCTGCAATGGCAGATGGTACACTATGATGTACAGATTATTGGTGGTACCATACTGCATCAGGGTAAGATTGCCGAGATGGCCACCGGTGAAGGTAAGACACTCGTCGCCACACTGCCGGTATTCCTTAATGCACTCACAGGAAACGGTGTGCATGTGGTAACAGTCAATGACTATCTTGCAAAACGTGACTCCGAATGGATGGGGCCGTTGTATGAATTCCACGGACTTTCCGTTGACTGCATAGACAAGCACCAGCCAAACTCCGATGCACGCCGCAGGGCATATCAGGCAGATATCACTTTCGGTACAAACAACGAGTTCGGCTTCGACTACCTGCGTGACAACATGGCTGTATCTCCGGCCGACCTTGTACAGCGCGCGCACAACTATGCCATTGTCGACGAGGTTGACTCGGTGCTTATTGATGATGCACGTACACCTCTTATTATCTCAGGTCCTGTACCCAAGGGCGATGTGCAGATGTTTGAAGAGTACCAGCCATTGGTAGAAAAGCTTGTAGACGTTCAGCGCAAACTTGCCACACAATATCTTGCAGAAGCAAAACAAAAGATTTCTGAAGGACGGGCCAAAAATGACAAGACTCTACTTGATGAAGGTTTCCTGTCGCTATACCGCTCACACAAGGCTTTACCGAAAAACAAGCCTCTGATAAAATATCTTTCCGAAGAAGGTATAAAGGCGGGAATGCTTAAGACCGAGGAAATATACATGGAAAACAACAACAGGCGCATGCCTGAGGCTGTTAAGCCTTTATACTTCGTTGTTGAGGAAAAACTGAATTCATGCGATCTTACCGATAAGGGAACAGAATGGCTCGCCAATCAGGTAAATGATAATGCACTGTTCATATTGCCGGACATAGCATTCGAACTTTCCGCACTCGAGAATGAAAAGGACCTGTCCGACCAGGACAAGCTTGACAAGAAAGACGAACTGTTGAGCCACTATGCCGTACAAAGCGAGCGCGTACACACGTTGCAGCAACTCCTGAAAGCATACACCATGTTCAATAAAGATGATGAATATGTGGTCATAGACGGTGAGGTGAAAATCGTTGACGAACAGACCGGACGTATAATGGAAGGCCGCCGCTGGAGCGACGGACTGCACCAGGCTGTAGAGGCCAAAGAGCATGTGAAGGTAGAAGCCGCAACCCAGACATTTGCCACAATCACACTCCAAAACTATTTCCGTATGTATCATAAGCTGGCAGGTATGACCGGTACGGCAATTACCGAAGCAGGAGAATTTTGGGACATCTACAAGCTTGACGTTGTTGAAATACCAACCAACCGCCCTATACAACGCAAGGATATGGAAGACCGTGTATACAAGACCGCACGTGAGAAGTATAACGCGGTTATCGAGGAAATAGAAAAAATGCGCAACAGCGGACGTCCTACCCTCGTCGGCACCACATCCGTTGAGATATCCGAACTTATTTCAAGAATGCTCACCTTGCGCCATATCCCGCATCAGGTGCTCAATGCCAAACTTCACCAGAAAGAGGCAGATATCGTGGCACAGGCAGGACGAAGCACAATGGGCAGAATTATTGTCACAGACGAGAACGGCAACAAGAAAGAGGAAGAGCGTCTGCTCGGAGCCGTGACCATAGCAACCAACATGGCCGGACGCGGTACCGACATAAAGCTTACTGATGAGGTGAAAGCGGCAGGAGGACTTGCCATCATAGGCACAGAGCGTCACGAAAGCCGTCGTGTAGACCGCCAGTTGCGCGGACGTGCCGGACGTCAGGGCGACCCCGGCTCATCGGTATTCTACGTATCATTGGAAGACAAGCTCATGCGTCTGTTCGCCAGTGAGCGTATTGCAGCCGTTATGGATAAATTAGGATTCAAGGACGGTGAGATGATTGAAAGCTCCATGATTACAAAGAGCATAGAACGCGCCCAGAAAAAGGTGGAGGAAAACAACTTCGGAATACGTAAACGTCTGTTGGAATATGATGACGTAATGAACAAACAGCGCACAGTCGTCTACAGCAAACGCCGTCATGCACTCATGGGCGAACGTATAGGCATGGATATATCAAACACCATCTGGGACCGCATCGTAAACATTATAGAGAACAACGACTACGAAGGATGCAAAGAGGAATTCCTTCACATTCTATCAATGGAAGTCCCGTTTACGGAGGAACAGTTTGCACAGACCGGCCGTGAAGATCTTGCAGAAGGGGCTTTCCAGTCTGCAATGGCAGCATTCAAGAGAAAAACAGAAAGAATACAAAGCGTGGCATGGCCTATCATACAGCAGGTTTATGAGAATCAGGGTGCGATGTACGAACGCATAATGGTGCCTATCACAGACGGCCGGCGCATGTACAACATCCCATGCAACCTTAAGGAAGCCTATGACACGGAATGCAAGAGCATTGTCAAGGAATTTGAGAAAGTGATAATGCTCCACATCATAGACGACAGCTGGAAGGAAAACCTGCGCGAACTTGACGAACTTAAGCACAGTGTCCAAAATGCTTCATACGAACAGAAAGACCCGTTGCTCATATTCAAACTCGAAAGTGTGAAACTGTTCGACTCAATGGTGAACAACATGAACAACCGCATAACAGGCATACTTATGCGCAGCGCTATCCCTGAAATGCAGCAGGAACACGTTGAAGAAGCAGTCCAAGAGCAAGAAACTCCTAAACAGCAGTATGTTGAAACCAAACGGAACCTCGAAGAGGAACGCCTCGTGGATCCAAACCAGGCAGCTGCGGCAGCACACGACACACGCGCACAGCACCAACGGCAACAGCCTGTGGTAAAAGACAAGATGCCGGGACGTAACGATCCATGTCCATGCGGAAGCGGCAAGAAGTTCAAGAACTGCCACGGACGCGGCCTTGTATAGTTCATATAAACAGTAGAATACTGTTACTCCAAAAGATATTACAACTCTCATGTTGGGTAATAAAAAAAGGATGGGGCATATATTTTGCCCCATCCTTTTTCATTACCCAAAACAGGTATTGTACACAATATATCATAACAGGCATACCAAAATATAGGTATTTTCATACCAACCATATACACACTTCAATAATTATCCGTACCTTTGCAATATGACAAACTGAATCTCAGTCATTTAAACAGAAAAAACGACACGTCAGGTTTACACTGTCTTTATATGTAAGAAGATTAACTACACTTTGAGCGTATCGCACATACAAAACAAGAATATGAAACTATCAGAACTGAAAACAGGTGAAAGAGGCGTAATAGTGAAAGTACTCGGACATGGAGGATTCCGTAAACGCATCGTTGAGATGGGATTCATAAAAGGAAAGATTGTAGAAGTACTGCTTAATGCTCCCCTGCAAGATCCTGTAAAATATAAACTCATGGGCTATGAGGTGTCATTACGCCACAATGAGGCGGAAATGATTGAGATTATATCAGTTGAAGAAGCACTAAAGACAGACAGTGCGTCAAAAACAGACAATCATATACTTTCAAGCACAGCAGATGAAGATGACACTCCTGGCACAGTAAAACAACTGCGGGAAGCTGCCATGAAAAAGCGTCGCAGGATAAACGTTGCCCTTGTAGGAAACCCAAACTGCGGGAAGACATCGCTGTTCAACTTTGCATCCGGCTCGCATGAACGTGTCGGCAATTATTCGGGAGTGACAGTCGATGCGAAAGAGGGATATGCCGAATTTGAGGGATATGAGTTCAATCTCATAGACTTGCCCGGCACATACTCACTATCGGCATACAGTCCGGAAGAACTGTACGTAAGAAAGCAGATTATAGACAAGACTCCGGATGTAATTATCAATGTTATCGACTCTTCCAACATCGAACGCAATCTGTATCTGACGACACAGCTTGTAGACATGAACCTGCGCATGGTATGCGCACTGAACATGTACGATGAATTTGAAGCACGTGGCGACAAACTCAATAAAGAAGTGCTCGGACGATTGTTCGGTGTGCCGATGATACCCACGTCCTTCAAGACCGGACGCGGTGTCGATCTCCTGTTCCATATTATCATCAACTTATATGAGGGTGTCGACTTCCTCGACAAAGACGGAAACATAACCCCTGAGGTTGCCGACGACATACAGAACTGGCACAAGAACTATGAAAACAAACACGATCACAACCACGCCGAGGATTTCGCACACGGAACAAAACCGAATACCGTATTCAGACACATCCATCTGAACCATGGACGCATAATTGAAGACGCCATCGACACCATAAAGGAGGAGCTGCAAAAAGACGAGCAGATAAGACACAAGTATTCACTCAGATATCTTTCCATAAAAATGCTTGAACATGACAGCCAGACCGAGGAAGTTATCAGTATGCTTCCGAATGCGGAAAAAATAAAACAGGTCCGTGACAGTCAGGCACATATCATCAGCCGGGAGATGAACGAAGACAGTGAGACTGCCATCATGAATGCCAAATACGGTTTTATTTACGGAGCATTGAAGGAAGCCGGATATGAGGAAGGCAAAAAAAACGACATATACCAGACAACACACATACTGGATAAGATAATGACCAACAAATATTTCGGCTTTCCTCTGTTCCTGTTTGTCATCTATGTGATGTTCTACACCACATTCTCACTCGGACAATATCCCATGGACTGGATTGAGAGCGTAATAAATGCCTTGGGCAATCTTATCAATGACAATATGGCAGAAGGACCGCTCAAGGACATGATTATAGACGGCATAATCGGGGGAGTAGGCTCGGTTATTGTCTTCCTCCCGCAAATACTCATACTCTACGCTTTCATATCCTTTATGGAAGATTCGGGATACATGGCCCGCTCGGCATTCATTATGGACAAGCTCATGCATAAGATGGGCCTGCACGGCAAATCATTCATCCCTCTGATTATGGGATTCGGATGTAATGTGCCGGCCATAATGGCAACACGCACAATAGAAAGCAGGCGGTCGCGCCTCATAACAATGCTGATACTTCCAATGATGAGCTGCTCGGCACGTCTTCCGATCTACATAATGATTACGGGAACCTTCTTTGCCACCCGGTATCAGGCTCCTGTGATGATATCGCTATATGTCACAGGCATCATCATGGCGGTCATAATGAGCAGGATACTTAGCAGATGGATTATAAAAGGTGACGACACACCTTTCGTCATGGAACTGCCCCCCTACCGCTTCCCGACAGCAAAGGCCATAGGACGCCATACATGGGAAAAGGGTAAGCAATACTTGAAAAAAATGGGAGGGATAATCCTTGTGGCAAGCATCATCGTATGGGCTCTCGGATATTTCCCGCACAATTCCGCACTAACAGAACAACAGCAGCAGGAGCAAAGCTACATAGGACGCATAGGCAAATTCATCGAACCGGCTTTCAGGCCACAAGGATTTGACTGGAAACTCGATGTCGGTCTCATCAGCGGTGTCGGAGCAAAGGAAATAGTGGCCTCAACACTCGGTGTACTCTACAGCGGTGACGGCAACATGGAGGATTCCTCAAAATATACAAGCTTATATGAAAAAATGACGGATGACGGCATCACTCCGCTTACGGCATACTCGTTCCTTGTCTTCGTTCTGCTTTATTTTCCATGCCTGGCCACTATTGCAGCCATAAAGAATGAAAGCGGTTCATGGAGGTGGGCTGGATTTGCCGCCATATATACCACAGCACTCGCATGGATAGTGTCTGCTGCCGTATATCAGATTGGCAGCCTTGCGGTATGATATAACCGTAAATACCGCAAGGCTGCCCCAAGACGCATAAGCCGATACTGGCTTATGCGTCTTCCTTAAGCTCTTTCATAAGAAACGCTGGAGTGTATCCTTTTGTGCTGCATGCCACCTCTTCAGGCGTCCCGGACGAAAGGATCATGCCTCCGCCACGACCACCCTCCGGCCCCATATCTATAATATGGTCGGCAAGCTTTATCACATCAAGATTATGCTCTATAATTATTACCGTATTACCTCGGTCTACAAGCTTTTGAAGAACATCCATAAGTATGCGTATGTCTTCAAAATGTAGTCCTGTCGTAGGTTCGTCAAGAATATACAGGGTTTTACCGGTGTCTTTCTTGCTCAACTCAGTGGCCAGTTTCACACGCTGGCTCTCACCACCGGAAAGTGTTGTTGAAGGCTGGCCAAGCTTTATATATCCCAACCCCACGTCCTGTATCGTCTTTATCTTGCGCAGTATATCAGGCACGTTACTGAAAAATTCCACAGCCTGATTGATTGTCATGTCAAGCACATCGGCAATGCTCTTTCCTTTATACCGCACTTCAAGTGTCTCGCGGTTATAACGCTTGCCATGACAGACCTCACACGGCACCATGA
The DNA here is from genome assembly GCF_013166605.1 of Xylanibacter muris. GTDB lineage: Bacteria > Bacteroidota > Bacteroidia > Bacteroidales > Bacteroidaceae > Prevotella > Prevotella muris. Next base: position 148,072 of record NZ_JABKKF010000002.1, on the reverse strand, counting down.
CATCAGGAAGAAAATTCATCTCTATAGTCCTGTAGCCGTTACCTCCACATGCCTCACATCGTCCACCCTTCACATTGAAAGAGAAACGCCCTGGCTTATATCCTCGTATCTTCGCCTCAGGCAGACTGACATACAAGGAACGTATATCACTGAAGACTCCGGTGTATGTGGCAGGATTGGAACGCGGAGTACGCCCGAGCGGACTCTGGTCTACATTTATTACCTTGTCTATATACTCAATACCTTCCACAGAACCATACGGCATCGGTTCTTTCAGGGAACGATAGAAATGCCTGCTCAATATCGGCTGCAATGTCTCATTTATAAGTGTTGACTTCCCCGAACCGCTTACACCGGTGACAACGATAAGCTTCCCCAAAGGAAATTCCACATCAACATCCTTCAGATTATTGCCTACCGCTCCGCGCAGCCACAGACTGCGGCCATTGCCGTCACGGCGTTTTTTCGGTATTTCTATTCTCATGGCTCCGCTGAGATACCTTGCCGTGACGGTGTCACGTTTCATCATCTCGGCAGGAGTTCCTTCAAACACCACCTCACCGCCTTTACGTCCGGCCATAGGCCCTATGTCCACTATATAGTCCGCGCTAAGCATCATATCCTTGTCATGCTCGACAACAATCACAGTATTTCCTATATCACGCAATTCCTTCAGAGAATTTATAAGCTTGTCATTATCACGCTGATGAAGTCCGATGCTCGGCTCGTCAAGAATATAAAGCACATTAACAAGCTGCGAGCCTATCTGCGTGGCAAGACGTATACGCTGTCCCTCGCCTCCGGAAAGACTTGCCGACTGACGGTTTAGCGAAAGATAGTCAAGCCCCACATCAAGCAGAAAATTTATCCTTGTACGTATCTCCTTTACTATTTCTTCGGCAATATGCCTCTGCCTCTCATCAATATGCTCACCTACTTCGGCAAACCATTCGGATAACTCGGAAATGTCCATTTCCGCCAGTTCGGCTATATTCTTGTCCCATATCTTATATGAGAGCGCTTCTTTATTGAGCCGCTGCCCGTGACAATCCGGACAACACCGCATCGCAAGAAACTGGTCGGCCCATTTCTGACCGCTCGCGGAATCATCATTCTCTATCACACTCTGAAGATATTTTATCACTCCGTCGAATGCAACGAAATAATCACTCGACGTATGAACCAGGTCTTTGCTTATCCTCACATTCTCTAAAGAACCGTTCAATATCTCGCTTAAAGCCTCATCGGGGATATCGCAAACCCTTGTCTTCAGGTCGCACTCATATTTTACGAGTATTGCCTCTATCTGCCAGAATATCATCTGATTCTTATACTTTCCCAACGGAACTATTGCACCGTCACGTATGCTACACGTCCTGTCCGGAATTACCTTGTCAAGGTCTATCTCATTGACAACACCCAGCCCCTTGCATCTTTGACATGCCCCCTGCGGTGAGTTAAACGAAAAATTGTTCGGAGCCGGATCGCTGTATGATATTCCCGTAGTAGGACACATCAGCCTGCGAGAATAGTATTTCACATTATCCGTATCCTTATCTAAAACCATTATAAGCCCGTCTCCCTGCTTCATTGCCACAGCAAGACTTTTTCTCAGACGCTCCTCGTCTTTATCACGCACCTGCAACTTGTCTACAACCACTTCTATATCATGATTCCTATAACGGTCAACTTTCATTCCGCGTGTGACTTCCTTCACCTCTCCGTCCACACGCATATACAGATATCCTTTGCGGCGCATGCTCTCGAACAACTCCCGGTAATGCCCTTTGCGGCTTCTGACAACAGGTGCCAGGATAAAAATCTTCTTTCCGGCATAATCGGTCCTTATCATCTCGAGAACCTTCTCTTCCGTGTATTTCACCATTTTCTCACCTGTGGCATAACTGTAAGCCGTTCCTGCACGTGCATACAGCAGACGGAGGAAATCGTATATCTCTGTAGTTGTGCCTACAGTAGAGCGCGGATTCTTATTGGTTGTTTTCTGCTCTATACTGATAACGGGACTCAAGCCTGTTATCTTATCGACATCAGGACGTTCCATTCCTCCAAGAAAATTTCTGGCATACGCAGAAAACGTCTCAATATATCTGCGCTGCCCCTCTGCAAAAATAGTATCGAAAGCCAAGGAAGACTTTCCTGAACCGGAAAGTCCCGTGATAACGGTAAGACTGTTGCGTGGTATCTCAACATCTATATTCTTAAGATTATGAACCCTCGCACCCCATACATTTATCTTGTCATCTTCTTTTGACATAATAAACCTCTATTCAGAAAAAATAAGAATTGAAATTCCTGTTATTGTCGGATTTCCCGCCATGGCAATGCTCAGGCAGGCCCGCACTGCTCATTCGGCCAACACACATAATCACTTTCTTCCGTCAATGTTCTCCTCCTGCGAATCCTTCGGTATAGTCTCTAAGAACATTCACATCTCTTTTTATGTTATACTTCCTGCCATCGGCTCCTCTTGCCTTCACAAGCACGAAATACACCCCTGCCTTCACCGGCTTTCCGTTATGCGTACCGTCCCATCCGCCGTCTATATCCGTCCACTCAAAAAGCTTCTGTCCCCAGCGGTTGAATATATAGGCATGAAACTCTATTATACTCTTGTGATTTCTTTTTGCCCTGTATATATCGTTCACCCCATCTCCATTGGGAGAAAAGGCATTAGGCATCTCAAGAAAGCTTGTGCTTATGGTAACACGTATCGATGATATAAGTTCCGGCTCTGTGTCCGCTCCAAAAGAGACATACAAAGATACAGTGGTCGAACCGGCCTCAAGAAACTCAAACGTGGTATTCTCCGAATATCGTGTCAGATAAGCTTCGGTAGAACCTTCTTTGACAAACCGCCATTCATAAACAGGAAGGACGGAGTCGTCCAGACCGGAAGGGTTTGCCCTAAATTCAACCGTCAGCGGAGCCTCACCGTCGTTTATGGCATCAGTAGTGGAAAGACTTTCCCCGTCTACAGTATAATATGCCGTGGGATTAAAATCCGCCCACGCAGGTTTGGAAAACAATGTTGCAAGCAACAACAATAATAAGTGTATTATTCTCATTCAGTAAAAAAATATATTGTGCAAAATTACTCAATTAAGTTGATTAATCCACGCTTTTTACGTAATTTTGTAGGCGGTAAAATTAATTAATGAAAATATGAGACAACAAATAAGATGCTTTCTGATGTTTATACTTATAGCTTTTGCTGCACAGGAAGCCGTATCTCAGACCACCAAATGGAGAGAGATACATAAGGTTAAACGCAAAGAGACAATTTTCGGTATAGCCAAGGATTTTAACCTTACTGTTGAAGAGCTCTTGGACGCTAATCCGGAAATGAAACAACCGGGATATGAGTTGAAAAAAGGAGAGTATATATTCATTCCTTTCTCCACACGCAGGCAACCGTCAACCATACCTGCTGAAAAAACAAATAAGGAAACAACCGCCACAAAAACCACACAAACAAGAAGAATAGACCTGCGCGACCGTGAGATACGGGTTGGAGTAATGTTGCCGCTACACAACATCAACGGTGACGGAAAACGCATGGTCGAATACTATCGTGGTGTACTGATGGCATGCGACAGCCTGCGCAAAGAAGGCATTTCCATTGACATACATGCCTGGAACGTACCCGAAGACGAAGATATAAACAGAACGCTCAATGACAGAAACGCGGCAAAATGCGACCTGATAATCGGACCGCTTTATTCAATACAGGTAAAGGCTTTGGCGGATTTCGCTGCAAAACACGACATAAAGGTCCTGATTCCATTCAGCATCAATGCACCGGAACTGTACACAAACAGCAATATCTTCCAAGTCTATCAGAACAGCAAGGATTACAACGAGTCTGTAATAAGAAACTTCACCGAACGCTTTGCCGGATACAATACCGTCATAATAGACTGCAACGACAGCACGAGCAGGAAAGGAGAATTTACGGCACCGCTGAGAAAAAGACTCGAATCACTTGGAAGGACCTATAACATAACAAATCTGAAATCAAGCGAAGGCATGTTTGCAAAGGCATTCAGCACATCAAAGCCAAATGTCGTAGTACTTAATACCGGCCGCTCACCGGAACTGAATGTGGCTTTTGCAAAGATAAACAACCTCACTGCGAACCACCCCAAACTAAACGTTACAATGTTCGGGTATACGGAATGGATGATGTATACGAAATATCAGCTTGACAACTTTTACAAATACAACACACACATACCAGGAACATTCTATATGAATCCACTGTCGTCACAGACAGAACGCATACAGCTTAAATACCGTTGGAACTTCCATGCGGACATGATGCAGGCACTGCCAAGGTTCGCCATCACAGGCTTCGACCATGCCTACTATTTTATAAAAGGAATGAAAATGTATGGCAACAGTTTTACCGGTGCCCATGGAACAGTCGGATATACCCCGATACAGACACCGCTGCATTTTGAGCGCGCGACCGGCAACGGAGGCTTCAGAAATACAAGCATGCTTTTTGTACGCTACACTCCCGAACACAGAATAGAAACAATTTACTATTAATCCTACAAACGCCAGAAACAACTATGTATAGATATATATATGCCTTTCTTATGCTTATGCCGCTGTACGTAAAGGCACAGGTCGGTGACTACCGCAGCGAACTGAGCGTGGGAGTAAACGGAGGCTATGTGATGAGCAACGTGGGATTCAATCCTGATATACCGCAAACCAACCTCGGAGGCATGACGGGAGGACTTACCGTAAGATATACATGCGAAAAATATTTCAAAAGCATCTGCGCCCTCACAGGAGAAATAAACATAACCCAAACCGGATGGCGCGAAGATATAAGGAATGTGGAAGACATGCCTGTCATAAATCAGCATACAGGCTTACCTGAAGAATATGAACGCCGGATAACCTATATCCAGGTTCCCATGTTCGCGCGCCTCGGATGGGGACGCGAGCGTAAAGGCATGCAGTTCTTCTTCCAGGCCGGCCCTCAGATAGGCATATATCTCAGCGATAAGGCAAAAAGCAATTTCGACTACGACAAACGCAACATAGCCGACCGTGTCGGAGCACAACGTGACGCCGCACAGGATTCGCTGCCAATAAAGAACAAATTCGACTATGGCATCGCCGCCGGTCTCGGACTGGAATATTCCCATCCGAAAATGGGACACATAATAATAGAGGGAAGGTATTATTACGGTCTGGGCGACATGTTCGGAAACTCAAAGCGCGACTACTTCGGACGCAGCAACCTTGGAAACATTGTCATAAAGATGACATACATTTTTGACGTATTCAAATCAAAAAACGACAAAATAAGGTAACGCAACTATTAATAACTAAAATTATAAAATTATGTTTGAAGGACAACCTAAAGGTCTTTATGCGTTGGCTCTCGCCAACACCGGTGAACGCTTCGGCTACTACACCATGCTTGCCGTATTTGCGCTATTCCTGCGCGCCAACTTCGGCCTTGATCCGGGAACAGCCGGCATCATTTACAGTTCATTTCTAATGTTAGTATATTTTCTTCCTTTAATAGGAGGTATCATGGCCGACAAGTTCGGATTCGGACGCATGGTAACTATCGGTATTATTATCATGTTTACCGGATACCTGTTTCTGTCATTTCCACTGGGAGGCAACACAATGGCCCTTGTGTGCATGCTGGCGGCATTGCTTCTCATAAGTTTTGGAACAGGCCTGTTCAAGGGTAACCTGCAGGTAATGGTAGGAAACCTCTATGATGACCCGCGCTATTCCACAAAACGCGACTCTGGTTTTTCAATCTTTTATATGGCTATAAACATTGGTGCTCTTTTCGCTCCAACAGCCGCCGTACGCATAATGGAATGGGCTGAAAGTATAGGATACTCATCAAATGATGCATATCACTTTTCATTTGCAGTAGCATGTGCATCACTTATTCTTTCAATAGCAATCTATTATATATTCCGCCCGACATTCAGACATGTTGAGGGTGGCAAGAAAAAAGACGGCAATGCAACATCAACAGAACCGGAACTTTCACCGGCCGAAACCAAACAACGGATAATAGCCCTTTGCCTTGTATTTGCAGTGGTCATATTCTTTTGGATGGCATTCCATCAGAACGGACTCTCATTAACATATTTTGCAGATGAGTTCACATACAAAACAACAGAAGGTATTCAAAGTATGGCATTCGATGTATGGAATCTCGTACTTGTAATTATTATTGTATACGCAGCATTCTCTTTCTTCCAGAGCAGTACAACAAAAGTAAAAGGAAGATCAGGTGCCATAATTGCCGCAGCATTGGCTGCACTTATCTACAAATATTCTAACATTGATAATGAAACCACAATAACGGCTCCTATATTCCAACAGTTCAATCCTTTCTATGTTGTAGCCTTGACGCCTGTAAGCCTGGCTATATTCGGATCACTGGCAGCAAAAGGAAAAGAACCTTCAGCTCCACGTAAGATCGCATACGGCATGCTTATTGCAGCTATTGCGTTCGGCATTATGCTCTTAGGATCCATGAACCTGCTTACTCCTATCGAACAAAGCGCAGCAGGTGATGCAGCAAGATTCGTATCACCAAACTTACTGATTGTAACATATCTTGTACTGACATTCGGAGAGTTACTTTTAAGCCCTATGGGTATATCTTTTGTATCAAAAGTAGCTCCCCCTAAATATAAGGGTATGATGATGGGCGGATGGTTTGTAGCCACTGCACTGGGCAATCAGCTTGTCCTCGTAGGAGGTGTGCTTTGGGGCGATATTCCTCTCACTGTTGTTTGGGGAGTATTCATTGCCGTATGTCTCATTGCTGCAATATTCATGTTTGCAATGATGAAACGACTTGAAAGAATCGGCTAATAGCAAACATTTCTTTTATTTATGACATCCGCATCATAATCTTTATGTGGAGATTATGATGCGGATGTTATTTTATATACTTATTCCATACTATCACACTTACTCACTGCAAATGCTGTCACTTATCCTCACCTCACTGCTGACTTTCGTGGAACTAAACTGCGAAAACCTGTTCGATACACGGCACGACAGCCAGAAAAACGATACAGAATATTTACCGGAATCCACGCGCCATTGGACACGCACACGATATTGGAACAAAATAAACAACATAGCAAGAGAGATTATCTCATGCGGAGAGCCTCCCGCATACGTAACGGAAAAACATTGTGACATCCCGCAGGATTTCCATTTGCCGGACATTGTCGCTTTATGCGAAGTGGAGAACGACAGTGTAATGAATGACCTCACCAAACGCTCTCTTCTCAGGAACTGCAATTATGATTATGTGATGACAAGTTCCGAAGACGAACGCGGCATAGATGTGGCGCTAATGTACCATAAATTCACATTCAGAATCATAACACACTACCCCATACGTGTGCCGACGGTAAAAGGCATGCGCAAGACAAGAGACATACTGTATGTGAAAGGACAAACGCAAGACAACGACACACTGCATATATTCGTCGTACATGCCCCGAGCAGATTTGGAGGTGAAAGGAAAACACGGCCGTTCAGAATGGCCGTGGCGGAAAGACTGTCTGAATCAATAGACTCTGCCGCCTTGTCCGCCCAAGACCCAAACATAATCGTGGCCGGAGACTTTAACGACGGCATCGGAAGTAATGCCATGAAACATGTATGCAGCCATGGGATGACAAACATCACACACAACGCATCCGGAGCCAAAGGCACATACCGGTATAAAGGAAAATGGGAACGAATCGACCATATACTTGGCTCAAGAAACATTGCATCCAACACCATTGCCACATATATCCACTGTCCGGCATTTCTCGTTGAAGAAGACACTAAATATGGCGGCACAAAGCCACGGAGGACATATAACGGATACCGGTATTCAAAACAAGGATTCAGCGACCACCTTCCTCTCGTCGCATGGTTGCGCCTCGGGAAACGGCATTATTGACACGAAAATGCCATGTTCTCAAACTTCAAACAGGCCATTCACAAACCTTCCGACTTAAGTCAGACGACCTTCCGACATAAGTCAGACACCTTTCCGACTTAAGTCAGACACTCTTCCGACTTAAGTCGGAAAGTAAATCATTGTGCTTTTCACGGTTTGAGAACGGCCATAATAAAAAGATAAGCCTCCGGTTTTCATAGTCAAACCGGAGGCTTATCTTTATCATTAGAATCTCAGGCAAAACTCAAAATCCAACATGCCGTAGTTTTGCTTCATACTGTTTGCCCTGTCGTTTACAAAGGCATATTCACACTGAAGCTCCAGGTTTTTATGAAACAGATAATTCAGGCCCACCTCATAGAATGTCTTTGAAGTATTCCATGCGGCCGACTTCCGGTACAAATCATAACGCATCTTAAAGCTGAGCTTATCTGGTATGACAGGAGCAATGCACAAGGCATATATGCCGTCAGACTTATTTCCGGCGCCACCGTTCACCTCTATATTATCCTCACTGTCTGTATCCTTAAAACTGTATCCCGTACTGTGTATATACTCCGAACGCAACTGCCACCCGGCTTTTCTATACTCGACGCTAAAAGCATACCTGTACTGGTTGAGGCTCACCAGGCCGCTATATGTCTGTGGACCTGTCACACCGTCGACAGTGCAGCTTCCTTTACGGGCATACGACCCGGCCCATCCGAAAGCCCCGATACGCATTCCTTCCAAAGGCGATACCCATAAACCTCCTATAACATCTTTCTGATTGTCTACATCGCTGCAGTTTATGCCCTGCCCGTTGAACACCCCGACTTCATAATGAATAAGGTTGCGACCGTGGCTGTCGGGAAGAAAATCTCCCTGCAACTGCACTCCTATGTCACGGCCGTTACTGGCATGCTCTCCGTTACGGTCGGTAAATCCGGCTAACCTGCTTACATTCTGCGAATAGCACATAAATCCCTGGTCGATAGGATTCATCGGATTTTCAAAAGTAAAAGGACGTTTGAACTGTCCGGCTTTCACCTTTAAAAAACCGTATTTCTGCCATTCAACAAAAAGGTCGACAATCCTCGGGCTGTTTCTCAACGTCGATGTGTTTCCATTTATCTGACCTTGTATCTTATATTCGAAATCATCGAGTATACGCCCGCCAACCGACAAACGGGCCATACGCAAATCAAATGAATTGCTCTTGTTTCCATCCTGTAGGCTTGCCTGATAGCGACCTATCATATAACCGCTGAATTTGGGCTTGCCCACAAGTGGCCTGACACTATCCGTTCCCTTATCTGCAACGGGCGGGACCACCGGACCGACCGCGGATGCAACGGAAACAGAAAACAACGCTGCCGTCACACCAAAGAACCTTACTATTGTCTTAAACATTCTTTCCATAACCAATACCCTATCCTCTCTTTTCAAGCAATACAACATTCTCCACATGCGGTGTATGGGGGAACATGTCGACCGGCTGTACCGCAACAATCCGATAAGCCTTGTCAAGCAGCGACAGGTCACGGGCCTGAGTGGCCGGATTACAGCTGACATAAACTATCCGCAGAGGCTGTGCCCGCAGTATCGTATCTACAACATCCTGATGCATTCCTGCCCGTGGCGGGTCTGTTATTATCACGTCCGGACGCCCGTGGGCTGCTATAAACTCATCAGTAAGAATATCTTTCATGTCTCCTGCATAAAACAGGGTATTGCCGATACCGTTAATCTCTGAATTTACTTTTGCATCCTCAATCGCCTCCGGCACGTATTCTATACCGATAACCTTACGTGCCTTACCGGCAACAAAGTTGGCAATAGTGCCGGTACCGGTATAGAGATCATATACCAATTCATTACCCGTAAGTGCGGCAAACTCACGTGCCACACAATAAAGAAGGTAAGCCTGCTCGGTATTGGTCTGATAGAAACTCTTAGGACCGACCTTGAACCTCAAGTCCTCCATTGTTTCAAAAATATAGCCGTTACCTTTGAACACCACCACTTCCTGGTCACCGATGGTATCGTTGCACTTCTGATTGTTTACATACATAAGTGCCGTAATCTCAGGAAAAGCTCCGGCGATATGCTCCATAAGTCTCCTGGCACGCTCTTCGTCACCCTCCTCATCATAATGGAACTGCACTATAAGCATCCATTCCCCTGTGTTGGAATTTCTTATTATAATGTCTCTGAGAAGTCCGTGTTGAGCTCTCAGATCAAAAAAAGTCAGACCGTTATCAAAAGCATAGTCACGGATGCTGTTCCGCACCCTGTTATGGAAATCATCCATAAGATGACATTTCTCTATAGGCAGAATCTTGTCAAACGCACCTGTTATATGAAAACCGATGCCGTTCATATTATCATACTCCACACCGGAAGCAATCTGATCTTTTGTCAGCCAGCGTTTATTGCAGCACCCGAACTCCAGTTTGTTGCGGTATTCCGTTGTCTTCACAGAGCCAAGTATAGGCCTGAATTCGGGAAGATCCACCTTGCCAATCCTTACAAGCTGGTCGTGCACCTGCTTCTGCTTTGCTTTCAACTGCTCTTCGTATGGCAGGTTCTGCCACTTGCATCCTCCGCACACCCCAAAGTGCTCACAAAAAGGAGTCACACGCACCTTGCTATATTCGACAAAACGTATCACTTCCGCTTCCCAATAGCTGTGGCGTTTCTTTCTGACCTGCAAGTCCACGACATCACCGGGCACAGTAAAAGGCACAAATACAACAATGTCATTTACACGGGCCAAGGATTTTCCTTCCGCCGCCACATCCGTTATAGTCACATTCTCCAATATTGGCAATGGTTTCTTCTTTCTACTCATTATATATATTATAAATTTGACTGCAAAATTACAAATTTTACATCATATATGAAATCTATTATATAAGTTTTTAAAAGAACACAAATGCGGCATTAATACAAAATACAACAGAAAAAGATATTATTACCCGACCTGCCGGCCTAAAACGGCAGACTTAATTAATGTTTAAAATAAAAAACCGCAAGCTGAATGAAGATATAAAACTTGTTTTGGCTATGCCGGGGCGTAGCGTTTATTCAAACGCACAGTTTAAAATAACAATGAAAAAGCGGAATTTGTGCCACGACTTACGCTGATTTATTGTACTTTTGCAGAAAACAACAAATAAAACATCACCGCTTTTAATCAGATAATGAAGGATTTTGCAGCAATAGATTTCGAAACGGCCAATAATGAGCGTTCATCCGTCTGCTCTGTGGGAATTGTCATCGTAAGAAACGGAATGATTACAGACTCTTTTTACTCACTGATACAACCTGAGCCGAACTATTATAACTATTGGTGCTCACAAGTACATGGCCTATGCAGGAAAGATACAGACAACGCACAGGTATTTCCATTCGTCTGGTCACATATAGAGCCATTAATAGACGGGCTTCCGCTCGTTGCCCATAACAGGCCTTTCGACGAGGGGTGTCTGAAAGCAGTGTTCCGGGTTTATCAGATGGTTTATCCCGACTACGAATTTCATGACACACTCAGCGTCTCACGCCGCAAAATGCCAGAATTGGAAAACCACAAGCTGCATACCGTAGCGGCGGCATGCGGCTATCAATTAAAAAAACATCATCACGCACTGGCAGATGCTGAAGCATGTGCATGGATTGCAATGAAAATTCTTTAACCGCAAATATTAAATGAGACAAATTCGCCGACCTGCACAAAAGCACTTAATCCCGAACTACATTACAGCTTTCCGGACAGGCATCTACATGCATGGCATCCAACAAGACGACAAACGGCTGCCGACATATAACAGCAGACAATATATGTAAAGCATATAGCCGGCAAAAGACAAAACAGCGAAAATGCAATACCCACTTTGCAATTTTTCACTGTTTTTCTTGCACGTAAAAAGGAAAAGCCTTATATTTGCATAATATAAAAACTTTTATAATTAAAAACGGAAATAATATAAACTAACTTATGAATGAAAAAAGAGTTTATACCTTCGGTAATGGAAATGCCGAAGGAAAAGCAGATATGAGAAATCTGCTTGGAGGAAAAGGTGCCAACTTGGCGGAAATGAACCTTATCGGAGTTCCCGTACCTCCCGGATTCACTATCACCACCGATGTATGCAACGAATACTTTGAGAAGGGCAAGGATATTGTTGTTAATCTGCTGCAGGACGAAGTAATCAAATCCGTTCATCATATCGAGAATCTGATGGACAGCAAATTCGGTGATATAGAAAATCCTCTTCTTGTCAGCGTACGTTCCGGCGCACGCGCATCTATGCCGGGCATGATGGACACAATCCTAAACCTTGGTCTTAATGATGAGGTGGTTGCCGGACTTGCAAGAAAAACAGGTAACGAGCGTTTTGCGTATGACAGCTACCGCCGTTTTGTGCAGATGTACGGTGATGTTGTACTCGGCATGAAACCGGTAAACAAAGAAGACATCGACCCGTTTGAGGCCATCATAGAGGAAGTAAAGGCACAGAGAGGCATCAAGCTTGACAACGAGATGACCATCGACGAGCTTAAGCAGCTCGTTGAGAAGTTCAAGGCTGCCATCAAAGAACAGACCGGCAAGGAATTCCCGACAAATCCGATGGAACAGCTTTGGGGCGCTATCTGCGCTGTGTTTGACTCATGGATGAACGACCGCGCCATCCTTTACCGTAAGATGGAAGGCATACCTGCAGAATGGGGTACAGCCGTAAACGTACAGGCCATGGTGTTCGGAAACATGGGCGCATCATCCGCAACCGGTGTATGTTTCAGCCGCGATGCCGCAACGGGAGAAAACCTCTTCAACGGAGAATACCTTGTCAACGCACAGGGCGAGGACGTGGTTGCCGGTATCCGCACACCGCAGCAGATTACCAAGGAAGGCTCACTGCGTTGGGCAGCACTGCAAGGCATCAGCGAGGAAGAGCGCGCAAGCAAATATCCTTCAATGGAAGAGGCTATGCCTGAAATCTATGCCAACCTTAACGCTTTGCAGCACAAGCTTGAGAAGCACTACCATGATATGCAGGATATGGAATTCACCGTACAGGAAGGCAAGCTGTGGTTCCTCCAGACACGTAACGGAAAGCGCACAGGCACTGCCATGGTAAAGATTGCCATGGACTTGCTCCGCGAAGGTGAAATTGATGAAAAGACAGCACTCTTACGCTGTGAGCCTCAGAAGCTTGACGAACTGCTGCATCCGGTGTTCGACAAAGAGGCTCTTAAGAAAGCCAAGGTAATCACACAGGGTCTGCCCGCCTCACCCGGTGCGGCCTGCGGACAGATTGTGTTCCATGCGGATGACGCACAGAAATGGCGTGACGACGGCCATCGTGTAATCATGGTACGTATTGAGACATCCCCTGAAGATTTGGCAGGTATGTCTGCTGCCGAGGGCATCCTTACAGCCCGCGGAGGTATGACATCACATGCAGCGGTTGTTGCCCGCGGTATGGGTAAGTGCTGTGTATCCGGTGCCGGTGCAATCAATGTAAATTACAAGAACAAGACTGTTGAAGTAGAAGGTGTAATATATAAGGAAGGCGACTATCTTTCACTTAACGGTTCTACCGGACAGGTTTATGCAGGCGAGATTCCGACAAAGGCGGCTGAGCTTTCAGGTGACTTCAAGGCCCTGATGGATCTCTGCGACAAATATACCAAACTCCAGGTACGTACAAATGCCGACACTCCACACGATGCACAGGTGGCACGCTCATTCGGTGCGAAAGGTATAGGACTTACACGTACAGAGCACATGTTCTTTGAAGATCAGAAGATTGTTGCCATGCGTGAGATGATTCTCGCAGATTCTGTTGAAGGACGCGAGAAAGCCCTTGCAAAACTTCTTCCGTATCAGAAAGCCGACTTTAAGGGCATCTTGGATGCTATGGACGGCTGTCCGGTGAACATCCGCCTGCTTGACCCGCCACTTCACGAGTTCGTACCGCATGACTTGAAAGGCCAGCAAATTATGGCAGAAGAAATGGGTGTAAGTGTTGAGGAAATACAGAAGCGTGTTGCAAGCCTTGCAGAAAACAACCCGATGCTTGGTCATCGCGGATGCCGCCTCGGTATTACATTCCCCGAAATAACAGCCATGCAGACACGTGCCATACTCAGCGCGGCATGCGAATTGAAAAAAGACGGCAAAGACCCGAAACCGGAAATCATGGTGCCTCTGATTGGTATTCTCTATGAGTTCAAACAGCAGAAGGAAATCATCATGAAGACAGCCAAGGAAGTATTTGCAGAAGAAGGCATAGAGGTTGAGTTTGAGGTTGGAACAATGATCGAGATTCCGCGTGCTGCACTTACTGCTGACCGCATAGCTTCTGAAGCAGAATACTTCTCATTCGGAACAAACGACCTGACACAGATGACATTCGGTTACTCACGCGATGATATCGCAAGCTTCCTGCCGGCATATCTTGACAAGAAGATTCTTAAGGTAGACCCGTTCCAGGTTTTGGATCAGAATGGTGTCGGACAGCTCATCAAGATGGCTGTGGAAAAAGGCCGCGCCGTACGTCCTGGAATGCGTACAGGTATCTGCGGTGAGCACGGAGGCGAACCTTCATCAGTGAAGTTCTGTGCTAAGGTTGGTATGGATTATGCATCATGCTCTCCATTCCGTGTGCCAATCGCACGTTTGGCTGCGGCGCAGGCTGCTGTTGAGGATTAATCCTTAGCTTTAAAGCTATATAAAAGAATTGTTAAGGTTGCAACAATCCCTATGAGGCGATGTTGCAACCTTAATAGTTTTATTTTAAAACCATATATTGAATAAGTGGGAGCAACGGATTTTCCCGCAAAGAAAAAAAGAGCTATGTTCAATGAAACACAGCTCTTTTTACTTTGAGGTACCTAGCAGAGTCGAACTGCTCTACACGGTTTTGCAGACCGTTACCTAACCGATCGGCCAAGGTACCATTCCTTATTTGCGAGTGCAAAGGTAGTAAGTTTTTTCTTTTATTCCAAATTTTTTCGTATGTTTTTTCAAAAAAAGCATGATATATACATTTTAACACATAAATATTTTGTCCTTTCTGCAACATATCGTATCTTTGTAACATGATTTTCTACTTTTCAGGCACAGGCAATACCAGATGGATAGCAGAAAAACTATCGGGACGTTTAAATGAAGAATTAATCGCAATAGCAGAAAAAAATTCAACTAATCATGTCTACCATCTGAAAGCAAACGAACGTATCGGTTTTTGTTTTCCTGTTCACGGATGGCAACCGCCACATATCGTAAGACAATTCATAAGGAACTTGAAGATTGACCTGCCACAGCGACATTATTGCTTTGCAGTATGTTCCTGTGGAGATAATATCGGTGACACTATAAAGATACTCAATAATGAACTTAACGCAAAGGGATTAAATACAGACTCCGCCTTTTCTGTCATTATGCCCGAGTCATACGTATGCCTGCCTTTCATGGATACTGATTCAAAAGAAAAAGCAAACGAGAAAATCCAAAATGCAGAAAAGCAAATCGAAAGAATTGCATCTGTCATAGAAAAAAGAGAGACAGCCATTGAAGAAACAAAAAAGGGAACAATGCCTTTTGTGCTGTCACATATAATAGGCGCGTTCTTTAATAAATATATGATAACGGACAAACCGTTCAGAGTTGATACAGAAAAATGCATCAGCTGCGGAAAATGTATGAAAGCATGTCCGACAAACAACATTATAATGGAACCAAGGAACAGGAATGAGAATACGCAGGACAAAAAACTTCCATCATGGAACAGAAACGGAACCTGCACAACATGTCTCGCCTGTTATCACCATTGTCCCGTACATGCAATAAACTATGGTCCGATAACCGCAAAAAGAGGACAGTATTACTTCAAAAAAGAAACAGGCAAAGAATATGACCTGTAACAAAGGTTATTGATAAACCAAATCAGAAAGAATATAAACAACAAAGGAACATGAAATACTTAATGACATTCATTTTCATTTTCACCTCAGCCATCGGCTGGGCTGTAAAAATGAAGCCCGGTGCGACAAAGGTGCGGCAGGCAGACGGAACCACAATAACCATTAAAGGTTTCGGAGACGAGGATTTTCATTATCTTACAACCACAGACGGTGTACTTCTCGTGCAAGAAAGTAAAGGATATTTTATTGCAAAAGTAGATGACAACGGAATGCTGGCATCCACGGGAGTACTCGCACACGACATTCATCAAAGGAATATAGAAGAAAAAGAGCTCATTTTGCTGCAAGACAAACAACTGTTTGCGGAAAAGCTCAATGGGAACAGAGAGAAAAGAAGAATCATGCGCGAACCGGTAGAGAACAACCCTACCCTTTTCCCTCATACAGGAAACCCGAAAGTTCCTGTACTCCTGGTACAATTCAGCGATGTGCCATTCAGTGTGTCCGACCCCAAAAACACATTCAACAAATATCTTAACGCCGAAGCTCTGTTTGACAAAAATACGGATAAAGACATGGGAAGGAACTATGGAAGCGTAAAGAAGTATTTCTCAGACATGAGCCACGGTAAGTTCACTCCACAATTTGATGTATATGGTCCTATACAATTAGAAAAACCGATGTCATATTACGGAAGAACGGAAAATATGACCGCCCTGTTCAGCGATGCATGCGCAGCTGCGGAAAACATGGCGGACTTCACACAATATGACAGCAACAACGATGGAAACATTGACCTCATATACATAATATATGCCGGATTCTCTGAAAGCATTGCCGGAAACTCAGAAGACTGCATATATCCAAAATCAGGAACTTTATATGGTATAAGCATCGATGGAAAGGGTGTATGCAGATATGGCGTCAACAATGAATTGAACGGAACACCGGAAGATCAGGCCAACGGACCGCTCATCAACGGCATTGGCCTTTTCTGCCACGAGTTTTCCCATTGCATGGGACTTCCTGACCTCTATCCGACGCCAGGAAGCCTTGCTGAAAGAAGTATCGACCACAATCTTGACTATTGGGATTTGATGGATGCCGGAGAATATACATTCAACGGCTATCGCCCGACAGAGTACTCAGCCTGGGAACGGGAAGCGTTCGGATGGACCACAATAGACACCCTGAAAATATCATGCGACATCACTTTGAGCACACTTGCCGACAATGGAAAGGCATACAAAATCATAAATGACAATGACCCTTCAGGAAATGAATACTACATCGTCGAGAATGTACAGCAACAGGGATGGAACAGGTATCTGTTCGGACACGGTATGCTGGTATACCATATAGACTACAAGGCAGACAGATTTTCTTTAGGCGGATGTAAGGTAAACAGTGAGTTAGGACATCCAAGAATGACACTTATTGCCGCCGACGGAACATTCATACCGGAATATTTCATAGCCGAGAATATTGTCGAAAGCGATGACGATTTCCTCAAATCATGGAACAAGCCACTATACGACAAATACGGTGGTCAGACATTCAGCAACAACATGTATAAAGCAGAGGCTGCGGGCGACCCTTATCCCGGAACATCCGGCAATACGGAACTTACCGACAACACACAACCAAAGGCATGGGTATATACAGGTGAAGGAATGTCAAAGGCGATAACAGCAATAAGTGAAGATGTAGAAAACGGCACCGTCTCGTTCAAGTTCATGAATGGAGGTGTCGGCATAGAATCCACAACAAACGATTCGCAGAACCAAGACAATACCATATTTTCACTATCCGGAGTGCGCATGGACAACAATGTAAGACAACTTCCGAAAGGTATATATATAAGAAACAGCAAGGTCTTCGTTAAATAAAACGAATGGCGGACTGCAATAATGTTTGCAGTCCGCCATTCGTTTTATTTAAAACTATGTCTTGAATAACATCAATACACCCGGGGACCGAAAATAGTGGTACCGATACGCACCATCGTACTTCCACATTCCATCGCAATCATATAGTCGTCACTCATTCCCCATGAACGTTCGCAAAAAGCATCGTCCGCAGCAAAATACTTCTCCTTTATTTCATGAAATAACGCTTCCGCAACAGAAAACTCACTGCGTATGCGCTCATTGTCATCAACAAACGATGCCATGGCCATCAAGCCACATATTCTTACATTTCTCAAATCACGCCATTCTCCATCGTCAAGGAACTTCCGGCACGCATCAGGTGTAAATCCAAACTTCGTAGCCTCTTCGGCAATATGCAACTCAAGCAGGACATCTATCACACGGCCGTGCTTTTCGGCATGTTTGTTTATCTCCTTTAAAAGTTTCAGCGAATCCACAGATTCTATCATAGAAATATAAGGAGCGATATACTTCACTTTATTTGTCTGAAGATGTCCAATAAAATGCCACTCTATATCCTTAGGCAAGCACTCATATTTTCTTGAAAGTTCCTGTTCATGACTTTCTCCGAACACACGTTGTCCCTCCTTATAAGCAATCTCTATGCATTCAACGGGGTGATACTTGCTTATAGCCACAAGCCGGACGTGTTCCGGCAGAGTGTTTCTGACCTCAATCAAATGTTTCCTGACATCGTAGTCCATATCATCCCTCATACTCCGGTTTGTCGTCAGCTTCTTTCTTTTTATATTCAAAAACATCCATCAGCTGGGTTTCCGCCACAGACACTATTGCATAGTCTATCATTGTGGTTCCCATAACCTCATCAATATTCTTTACTGCCCCATTAAGAGTTCCGGCATTCACAAGATAGTTTACATTCGAACGTTTCTCCTTCTCTGTCTTTTCATCTATTGTGATAAACTGAAGTTTTGCCTTATACCATCTGTCTGCAGAATCAAGGTCGCTGAAGAATATCTCCTTATATGCAGCCTTCTTTATATCAGCCACCTCAAACTCACCGCTTATATATGACGACATCTCATCAATTATGCGCTGCTCGGCCTCAGTAAAGCTAAGAGCGTCTACGGTATACGATTCCGTGACTTTCTTCTGCATGCCGTCTTCCATAGTTTTTTCATAACGAATCTTGCATTCAAACCAATTTGCAGTCCTACTTCTCATCCTTATTATTTATTTAAACATATTGTATTCCGTCCCGTATTTAAAGACACCCCAAATACATAGATGAATATTGCATATTTAAAGAGTCTTAATGGGAAAACGATTTTTTGCAGCACAAAATTAGTTCAATAAATTGATATTGAAGCACAGAGAGTTAAAAAATATGTTAAGTTGACTGATTTTAAATTATAAATAGTACCTTTGCACTTGAAAAAAATCTCATAAAATTATACTAAAATGCCGGAGATATCCGTACGCGGACTCGAAATGCCGGAGTCACCCATCAGGAAACTGTCCCCTTTGGCCGCAGCAGCCAAAAAGAGAGGGATAAAAGTGTATCACCTAAATATCGGGCAACCGGATTTGCCAACACCGCAAGCCGGTCTTGACGCACTAAAGCACATAAACAACACCATCCTGGAATATTCACCTTCACAGGGATATCTGAGCTACAGGCAGAAGCTCACGGAGTATTACAGGAAATACAACATAAATGTGACAGCAGACGACATTATCATTACATCAGGCGGAAGCGAGGCTGTGCTTTTCGCATTTATGTCGTGCCTTAATCCCGGTGATGAGATAATCATTCCCGAACCGGCATACGCCAACTATATGGCATTCGCCATATCTGCAGGCGCAAAGATACGCACCATCGCAACAACCATAGAGGAAGGGTTTTCTTTGCCAAAAGTTGAAAAGTTCGAAAAGCTCATAAATGACCGTACGCGTGCAATTATGATATGCAATCCGAACAATCCCACCGGCTATCTGTATACACGGCGGGAAATGAACCAAATACGCGACCTTGTAAAGAAATATGACCTTTATCTATTTTCAGACGAGGTGTACCGCGAATACATTTACACAGGCTCTCCATATATCAGTGCCTGCCATTTGGAAGGCATAGAGCAGAATGTCATACTTATAGACTCTGTATCGAAACGCTATTCGGAATGCGGAATAAGAATTGGAGCGCTTATCACCAAGAATGAAGAAGTGCGCAAGGCCGTTATGAAATTCTGTCAGGCACGCCTTTCCCCTCCACTAATAGGACAGATTGTGGCAGAAGCCTCGCTTGACGCTCCGGAAGAATACTACCGTGATGTTTACGATGAATATGTCGAAAGGCGAAAATGCCTTATTGACGGCCTCAACAGGATACCGGGCGTTTACTCCCCTATTCCCATGGGGGCTTTCTATACTGTTGCCAAACTGCCCGTCGATGACAGCGAAAAGTTCTGCCGGTGGTGTCTTTCTGATTTCAACTATGAAGGAGAAACCGTAATGATGGCTCCTGCCGCAGGCTTTTATACTACTCCCGAAGCAGGTATCAACCAAGTACGCATAGCATACGTCCTCAAAAAAGAAGACCTTACAAGAGCACTTGTCGTTCTGAGAAAAGCACTTGAGGCATATCCGGGAAGAGTCGACAGCGAATAAATAACGCCACGGCTGTAGAAAAGACAAACGCGAAGTATCATAAAACAAGCACATTTGCTTCAAAAAACAGAACACATCAGTCATTAAACCCAAACACCACAGAGAAATTGAATTTCCCTTTATTCATAGCAAGACGCATATACAGCAATAAAAGCGACAAGCGCAAAGTGAGCCGCCCTGCAATACATATTGCCACAATCGGAGTGGCAACAGGATTGGCAGTAATGATTATCACTGTGTCAGTAGTACTTGGATTCAAACATAGTATACGCGACAAAGTGATAGGATTCGGAAGCCACATACAGGTCATGAACTTTCTGACAATGCAAAGCTCTGATCCGTATCCTATATGTATAGACGACAGCATGATTAATGTGTTGAGACACATAGAAGGGGTGAAGCATGTACAGAGATATGCTCTGACACAAGGAATACTGAAAACCGATTCCGATTTTCTCGGCATATCGTTCAAGGGCATTAGCCGTGAATACGATACTGCATTCATAAAAAGTAATCTCAATTACGGCTCCATTCCTGTATTCGATGGAAAATCAGGAAAATACGATATTCTTATCTCACAACAGACAGCAGACAAGCTACGGCTGAAAGCAGGCGACAAGGTGTTTGCATATTTCTTTGCAGACAACAATGTAAGCACAAGACGGTTTAAGGTTGCAGGAATATTCCAGACAAACATGTCGCAGTTTGACAACAGCATGTGCTTCATCGACTATCAGACAGCCGTCAAACTGAACAGATGGCTTCCTGAACAGTGCACCGGAGCAGAATTGACAGTAACAGACTTTAACAGGCTCGAAAGCATCAATGAAGAAGTGATAGAAAACGTGAACAGGACTTCAGACAAGTACGGAGACACGTTCACCTCGCAGACAATACACGAAAGCTATCCTCAAATATTCTCATGGCTGGAACTACTCGACATAAACGTCTGGGTAATATTGATACTTATGATGTGCGTTGCCGGATTCACCATGATTTCCGGACTTCTGATAATAATCCTTGAACGAACCGGGATGATCGGGACACTCAAGGCACTCGGGGCAAAAGACAAAACCATACGACATACCTTCCTGTGGTTTGCCGTATTCATAATAGGAAAAGGACTTCTATGGGGAAATATAGCCGGCATAGGCCTTATACTCATCCAAAAGTATACAGGCATGGTCAGCCTCGACCCTGCAACATATTATGTAAATACAGCTCCTGTGGAAATAAACATACCGCTGTTCGCACTGATAAATATTTCCACACTGTTAATAAGCGTATTTGTATTAATAGCTCCAAGCTATCTTATTTCACATATACATCCTGCAAAATCAATGCGCTACGAATAGATTTTGCACATTTAATTTTGAAGTGTGCAGAAAATAGACTATCTTTGCACACGAATCATAAATATGTGCAATGACAACTTTTCACAGTTTTAACTCTTATATCGAAAAAAGCATCAAAGAGAATTGGAATTCTGACGCTCTTACCGATTATAAAGGCATAACTTTACAGTTCCACGATGTGGCACGTAAAATCGAGAAAATACATATATTGTTTGAAAACAGTGGTTTAAAAAAGGGAGACAAGGTTGCCTTATGCGGACGCAACAGCGCGCATTGGGCCGTAGCATTCTTTGCGACACTCACCTACGGGGCCGTGGCAGTACCGATTCTTCATGAGTTCAACAGCGACCAGATACACAATATAGTAAACCACAGCGGGTCAAAAATATTCTTCATCGGTGACTTTGTTGCACAGACTATTGTTCCCGATGCCATGCCGGACCTTGAAGGAATAATAAATCTTCCGGATTTCTCAATAAACGTTTCACGTTCTGAAAAACTCACGTATGCACGAGAGCACCTGAACGAGCTTTTCGGGAAAAAATATCCAAACGCTTTCCGTGCAAACCATGTAAAATACCATAAAGACAAGGCGGAAGAGCTGGCACTTATAAACTACACAAGCGGGACAACAGGATTCTCAAAAGGAGTAATGCTCCCCTATCGTGCCCTTTGGGGAAATCTCGACTTCTGCTTCTCTGCCATAGGCACCAAAATAAAACAGGGAAGCCCTATCTTAAGCATTCTCCCCATGGCACACATGTACGGAATGGCAATAGAATTCATATTCCCGTTCTGCCACGGATGTCATCTCTTCTTCCTCACCCGTCTGCCTTCACCGGCAATAATCTCACAAGCATTCGCAGACGTCCACCCCGCAATTGTGATATCGGTGCCGTTAGTTGTGGACAAGATCATACGAAAAGGGGTTTTCCCGAAGATACAGAACAACCGTATGAGACTTCTGCTCAACATGCCTATCATAAGCAAGAAAGTAAAACAAAAGATATGCGAGCAGGTAATGAATGTGTTTGGAGGCAACGCTTACGAGGTGATCGTCGGAGGTGCGGCACTGAACCAGGAAATAGAGGAGTTTCTTAAAAGCATCGACTTTCCGATAACTGTAGGATACGGAGCAACGGAATGTGCACCGCTGATAACTTTCAGCGACTATAATGACTTCATCCCTGGAAGCTGCGGAACGGCAGTCGGTCACATGGAAGTGAAAATACTCAGCCCTGACCCGGAAAACATTCCCGGTGAAATCGTAACCCGAGGCACAAACGTAATGCTCGGATACTACAAAAACGAAAAAGCCACAACGGAAGTTCTCGACAAGGAAGGATGGTATCACACAGGAGATCTCGGAACAATGAGTGCGGACGGCCACGTGTTCATAAGGGGCCGCATAAAGAATATGATACTGGGAGCAAACGGCCAAAACGTATATCCTGAAGAAATTGAAGACAAGCTCAATTCAATGGCAATGGTCAGCGAGAGCCTGATAATACAGAAAGGGGACAAACTCATTGCATTGATACACCCCGATTACGAAGAAGCACACAATCTCGGATTCACTGACAAAGACCTGGAGGATATCATGGAACAAAACAGACAGGAAATAAATGAAACAATGCCGGCATACTGCCGTCTGTCCGGGATAAGGCTCCACAAGGAAGAGTTTGCAAAAACTCCCAAAAAGAGTATCAAACGTTATCTTTACAATGAATAAAACTTATATGGAAACAGCACCGAACTTCAATGCCATAATTGAAAAAAGCATCATTGACAACTGGGATTTTGATGCACTGACCGATTATAAGGGCGCGACTTTACAGTTTCATGATGTGGCAAGAAAGATTGAAAAGCTGCACATCTTGTTTGAGAACAGCGGTGTTGTACAAGGAGACAAAATAGCTCTCTGCGGACGTAACAGCGCGAATTGGGCTGTGGCGTTTCTTGCAACACTCACCTACGGAGCCGTGGCAGTACCGATACTTCATGAATTCACTCCTGAACAAATCCATAACATAGTAAACCATAGCGAAGCAAAGATACTGTTTACTGGCGATGTTGTGGCAACGCAGATTGACGCTACAAAAATGCAGAATCTTGAAGGAATAATAAACATACCGGACTATTCCCTCGCAGTATCACGCACAGACAAGCTGACATACGCACGCGAACACCTCAACGAGATGTTCGGGAAAAAATATCCCAAGTATTTCCGCCGCGAACATGTAAAATACTACCGTGAGACTGACGGTAATGAGATGGCAATGATCAACTACACCAGCGGGACTACCGGATTTTCCAAGGGAGTAATGATTCCATACAGGGCATTATGGAGCAACTATGACTTCGCGGAAAACGTTCTCGGAAAAACCGTAAAACGCGGAGATAATATAATAAGCATTCTTCCGATGGCACACATGTATGGAATGGCATTCGAATTCATATTCGAGTTTCTTCACGGTTGCCATGTGTTCTACCTCACACGAGTGCCGTCACCGGCAATAATAGCCCAGGCATTTGCAGACATAAAGCCGGCCGTGATTATTGCTGTCCCACTCGTGATAGAGAAAATCATACGCAAGAAAGTTCTCCCAAAACTTCAGGACAACCGCATAAAACTACTGCTGCGCACACCGATCATCAACAAAAAGGTACAGCAAAGAATATGTGATGAAGTGATAAAGGCTTTCGGAGGAAACTTCTACGAAATAATAATCGGAGGCGCGGCTTTCAACCAAGACATAGAAAGATTCCTCAAGGAAATAAATTTCCCCTATACTGTAGGATACGGTGCAACAGAATGCGCGCCGATTATATGCTATTCCGACTATAAGACATTCGTACAGGGAAGCTGCGGACGCCCGGTCGTACACATGGAAGTGAGAATCAACAGTGAAGACCCGGAGAACATACCCGGAGAAATTCTTGCACGCGGAATGAACGTAATGCTCGGATACTACAAAAATGACGAAGCCACGGCACAGACCATTGATGCAGACGGATGGTATCACACAGGCGATCTGGGAACAATGGATAAATATGGCAACGTATTCATAAAAGGACGCTCTAAGAACATGCTTCTCGGCTCAAACGGACAAAACATATATCCTGAGGAAATTGAAGACAAACTCAATTCGATGCCATACGTAGTGGAAAGCGTGGTAGTACAGCGTGAGAACAAGCTTGTGGGATTAGTCTATCCGGATTTCGATGAGGCTGCTGCAAACGGAACCGGCAAGACAAGGCTTAAGGAAATCATGGAACAAAACAAGATACAGCTGAACGAAATACTTCCGGCATACTGCAAGCTCTCGGAAATAGAGATTCACAAGGAAGAATTTGCAAAGACTCCTAAAAAGAGCATAAAAAGATTCATGTATAAGTAAATACATGATTCCATCATGCTGAAGAGTACTGCATAGCCGGCAAAAACATATAAGGCAGTTTCTGACTGCATTGTATCATCACATAAAAACAGAACGATAATGAAAGTCAAGACGCTGCTACATGGGATTGCCATATCCGTCCTGCTTTACGGATGCGGAGACTTATTCGATTTCCACCCCTACGACACACGTTTCAACGGTGAGCAGAATATCAATGCAAACAATATAAAGCGTATAGAGGCCGACTGCCTCAACAAGGATACGCTCACAATAGCCTTCATCAGCGACACACACGGATCCTACGGAGATACGGAGGACATGGTAGACGACATTAACAACAGAAATGATGCAGACTTCGTTATACATGGCGGTGACCTTACCGACTGCGGCACCACAAAGGAATTCATCTGGCAGCGCAAGCGTCTCGCAAAGCTACGTATGCCATACGTTGCCCTTATAGGCAACCACGACTTCCTCGGCACAGGAAACGAAGTGTACTCAGTTATGTACGGCAATACGGATTTCAGTTTCATTGCAGGCAGAATAAAGTTTATATGTCTCAACACAAACGCAACGGAATACGACTATCTTGCAGCAGTACCCAATTTCGACTTCATGGAGACTCAGATTCTTTCCGATACAGAGCTTTTCGACAGAACAATAGTGTGCATGCACGCACGCCCATACAGCGAACAGTTCAACAATAACGTCGCAAAGTCTTTCCAGCATTATATCCTCCGTTTTCCGGGGATAATGTTCTGTCTTAACGGACACGACCATTGCCTGCAAGAAGAGGACATCTATGGCGATGGCCTGATTTACTACGGAGCGCCAAGTGCATCACGGCGAAGCTATCTCCTATTTAAGATAACCCCTACAGAATATCACCATGAAGTCATTTATTTTTAGCATACTTATGTTCACGGTGACAGCGCCCTGCGCTGCATCCGGCCGACCCGCCACCATCCACTCCGAAAATGATTCCACATACATTGCAGACACATCAGGACAAAGCCCTTACGACCGGAGGGTGGAAACATACCGCAAACTATGGAACTTCCTCATACCGACACAACTCATAACACAATATGCAGGAAATATGGGACAGATATCTCTCGGCATCGGATGGGACTATGGTAACAGACGGCAATATGAAACAAACCTGCTGTTCGGCTATCTGCCGAAATTCAACAGCAGCAGGGCCAAGATGACAATGACACTAAAACAAAACTTCATACCCTGGAGGTTTGACTTCGATGATAAGTTCAACATCGAACCCCTGTCATGCGGCATATACTTCAACACCGTATTCGGACACGAGTTCTGGGGACGCGAACCCAAACGTTATCCAGACAAATACTACCAATTTCTTAGCACGAAAGTAAGAATAAATGCTTTCGTAGGCCAACGCATCACAGCCATAACACCCAAAAACAAACGTAAGTTCGTAAAGAATATAACGGCATTCTATGAGATAAGCACTTGCGACATATACATCCGAGCAATGTTCCAGGACAGCAAGGTAAGCCTGGGAGACATTCTCGGACTTTCATTAGGAATAAAGGTACAGATGATGTAGAATCTCACCTGTTATTATAAGACCTTACATCAGAAAGCAATTAACCTGTGAGTAAAGACAGATATCCGTCAATTAAAAAAGTTCCACGACAGACCGAAACGCATTACACTTCCATTCTGTGGATAGTGAGGAACGAGAAAATACATCCTGTTTCCACTGCCACCATTCACATGACTGTACATTATAAAGAAACGCGTACGCTTGAGATGCATGTTGGCATAAACGTCAACGAACGGATAGCCACCAAGACTCACACGGCTATCGGGATTCTGCTGCACGGCAAACTGGTTTAATTGCGGACAGAAGTCAGGAGCATCATACTTTGTGAAAAACGTAACGCTGCCTCCAAGCTCTACCGACAACTCCTTTACGATCTTAAACTTCAGATATAAATTTGAAAATACGTTCAAATCCGGAACCGGAAGCACATCCTGACGACTGGTATTCTGGTATGTTACCACATTTTCCCAATTAAGCGGACCAAGACGGAAATCCTGACGCAACTGCGCAGTAAGAAGATTTATATTCGATGAGCACTGGTGTACACCGGCCGACATTTCAGTACGACCCTCAGAAGTGGCATTATAAGACATGCCGAAATAAGTATAGTTCTGTATCTCTTCCACTGCGACACGCAGACTTGTCCTTGTCTTCCTGTAAGAGAAAAGTCCTTCTATGCGGGTGCGTGTCTCCTTCGACATCCCACCGTTATCCCACCATATATGCTTTGAATGGTAGTTACGCTGATAAAACGTAGGATTCAGTCTGTAAAAATAAGCCTTGGCGGCAAGCGTAACCGTATCACCCAAGAACCTGAAATTTACATCTGCAGAGAAATCCGCCTTCAGCTGTCCGGCATCCTCTCCGGCAATCCATGTTTCAGCCATGGCGTTATAATGGAATGTCTCACCACCGGTCTTCTGAAGCTGTCCTCCGATACTCACAGAATTCTCTGTCCACCCATGCAATGCCGTGACATCGCGTTTATCCGAGATATAATCAGGCATATCAAACTTACGCAACTCATGGGAGGCAAAAACCTTCAGGCCTGATTTTGCCCACTTGTTGAAACCTTCAAGCAAGGCTATGCCGAAAATGTTCCTGACGGAAAGATGCCGTGTCTGATCGTATATGGAGTCGCCACTGTACACCCTGTCAGCAATACTGTTATAATATGTATCGGCATAGTAGTTCTCCGGTGATTCGTATGCCTGATATATACGATTATACTTGTTAACATCAAGAGTATGGATGAAACTTGTCACCGGCACGAACTCATCCTTCATCGTTGCATATATGGAATCCTGTACGGCCTTTGCCATAAGCATACTGTCCATAGCCTCGGCTGATTCTACCTTTATCCTCGTCGTATCCACCTGCTGCCCGCCCGGCTCCGGCTCATCACCGGCAATCCTCGCATTCTCGGGACGTCCAGCCGGGCGTCCAAAATCAGTACCGGCAGCATTGCCACGTTTATCAGCAATCCTACTGTTCCGCTCACCGTCCTCCATAGCAGCCTTACGCGCCTCGTTTTCTTTCTTCGACTCCATTGCAAACTGACGTGCTTTGATCTCCTCGTCACTCATCTTCACCCTGCGGTAGAACCCCACACTGTAGCGGTGAGTGAGAAACAAGTGCATATTGTCATTACGGTTCCAGTTACGGTGAAGCACTGTCGGAATCTCATTCTCACTATATGAATCATCAAAACTCTCGGGATGTGTTATATAGTTGTCATCTGTTATCCCACCGTTCTCCGCAACTTTCTGATGATATGTGGAGAATACTGAATGCATCTTGTATTTATCACCAAGATATGAGGCATAAAACGTTGCCCCGAAGTGAGACGTGCTCTGATTATCGTAATAGCCTCTTGCATAAAGATAGTTCAGATCGAAACCGAACCCGAGCCTCTTGCCGGCATTCACAGCAAACTTTGCATTGATATGGTCCTCACCATTTGTCTTGTTGCCGCAATTGTCATAGGAAATATTAGTTATCGGTGACAATGTATTTGTAAAATGAAGGGCATCGGGAGACTTAATCACAAAACTATATGGCTGGGTGAATATAAACTGCTCTGCGAGCGGTCTGTCGATGACAATCCTGTTCTCACGCGCAGTATAGTTGTTGCCTGTAGTGTTATACTCTCCATATATACCCGTATTGAATATCGTGTTTTGAAAAAGATGAGGGAGAGTGTCAACCGTGGCAGGGCGTATATCACCGAACTTACGGTCAACGGTCCACACATAAATCCCACGCGGAATTTCTTTCCGCTGTGTTGTGTCATTATTATGTTTGTTGAAGTTGCGGTTTTCACTGCGCTGCCTTATCTGCCCGTCTTCGTTCATCTCATTAAAAACCTGGGCATGACACAAGCAAAGACTGGCATTTAGCAGAATGACAATCCAAAATAAACGTTTCATTTTCTATTTCTGTTGTTCCAGAAGTATCAGTCAGAATCTAATCATTCTGACTGATACTTCAACAAGCTTTATAACTATGGATACAGCAAGTATCCATCCTCCGATAAACGTGTTGCCTTTCATATATACTCCAATACCGGCAACGACACCCAGCATCCAAATTATATTAAGAACGTTTCGCAAAACAAAAAACCTGTCCCGCTGATTTTCCTCTCTCAGTCTGCTATGTGGAGGAACAGGACCAGAATACTCTTCCTCGTCACCGCTATCTGTATACCTTCTGTACATCTTATCTTATTGGGATTGTTTGAAATAACGTATATATAAAAATATACACCTGAGACTATAAAAGTCACCTATACGGTATATTTATTTTAAAACCTCGGCAAACTTTCTAAACAGATAGTCCTTTCTGTCTATCGTCTTTTTGCGGAACTTGCCTGACACACGCGACAAAGCATTCTTTTTCTTTTTCAGACCATACTCATCCGTTATCCATTCCTCTGCCTTATAAGACTGTGGGGTGCGTTCCTCATCGTAAAGATAATATATCCGTGTAAGGGTAATCTCAGCCTTCCCGTCTTCATATTTTGCAATTATATTATAAATAAAACGTGTCCTGTCAAGTACCAGGGCCGTACTCTTGAACACAAGCCACTCCTGATATGTTCCGCAAATGATACGTTCGTTCTTGTCGTCAAGCGTTATACGACTCTGTTCAAGCTGGTTCTTTTCCTTTGTTATCTTGGTCATATAATCCAAAAGAATGTCGTGTATC
The DNA here is from genome assembly GCF_013166605.1 of Xylanibacter muris. GTDB lineage: Bacteria > Bacteroidota > Bacteroidia > Bacteroidales > Bacteroidaceae > Prevotella > Prevotella muris. Next base: position 118,070 of record NZ_JABKKF010000002.1, on the reverse strand, counting down.
TGCCGGGCATTCTTTCCAGGAACATTAATTACAGTATCAAAAACCACACGGCCGTCTACCACTGGTACCGCTCCCACAAGATATTTCTGATCAGGGAGAACCTTCACAATCTTGCCGTCCTGCACCTGTTCAGGCATTTCCCAAGTATTCTGTGCAGCCATCGATAAGGGAAGGCATAATAATAATGACAATAATATTCGTCTCATTTTAATATTTATTCTTTTTATGTTATGCTTATATAATATGCAAACCTAATGCGATAAAGCTTGCTTTAAATTGCAGAAATGAAGCTTATCTCATGCAAAGATATGAAAATAAATTAAAACATCTGATTACGGCTTCCCATATTAACATTGTTTAATTTCCAACTCTTTTTGCATCCGCACTATCTCATCACGATATTGGGCAGCCTGTAGGAAATCAAGCTTTTTAGCGGCCTCCTTCATAAGCTTTGTCATGTCAGCGATGCTTTTTTCAAGTTGCGGTCTTGTCATCTTCAATATTATCGGGTCTGCTGCCACCATTCTTTCTTCCAATCCATAATATGCCTTATCATATTGTTTGCCGGCAGTATTCTTCTTGCCTGTTTCCTCAGACAATACATTGCTCTTTACCGGTTTCCGTATTTGGGTCGGTGTTATTCCATGCTCCTCGTTATAATGCATCTGCTTTATCCTGCGACGCATCGTCTCATCAATAGTCATCTGCATGCTCGCTGTTATATTGTCGCCATACATTATGACTTTTCCGTTTACATTTCGCGCTGCACGGCCAGCCGTCTGGGTAAGACTACGGTGACTCCTGAGGAACCCTTCCTTGTCGGCATCAAGTATCGCCACCAAAGAAACTTCAGGAAGATCAAGACCTTCACGCAGAAGGTTCACTCCCACAAGAACATCAAAAACACCTTCACGAAGCTCCTGCAGAATCCTGACACGGTCAAGTGTCGCCACATCACTGTGTATATATGCCGTATTGACCCCGTGATTCAGAAGATATTCCGAAAGCTCTTCCGCCATGCGTTTCGTAAGAGTAGTGACAAGCACACGTTCACTGCGCTCAATACGCACTACAATTTCATTAAGCAGGTCATCTATCTGGTTCTCACTCGGTCTTACAACTATCTCCGGATCAAGAAGTCCGGTAGGACGTATAACCTGCTCGACTACAACACCCTCGGCCTCGCCAAGCTCATAGTCTGCCGGAGTGGCAGACACGTATATTACCTGATTTATCAGTTCATGAAATTCCTCAAAGCGCAATGGACGGTTGTCAAAAGCCGCCGGCAGACGAAAACCATACTCGACAAGGTTCTGCTTACGTGCCCTGTCACCACCATACATGGCGCCTATCTGCGGAACACTGACATGACTCTCGTCTATAATCATCAGATAGTCATCCGGAAAGAAATCAAGCAGACAATAAGGTCTTTCACCAGCTTTCCGCCCGTCAAAGTACCTGGAATAATTCTCTATACCGGAACAATGTCCAAGCTCTTTTATCATCTCGATGTCATACTCCACCCTTTCCTTTATCCTTTCCGCCTTGATATTGTCACCGATTTCCTTAAAAAAATCCACCTGAGAAACAAGATCATCCTGTATTTGCCTTATGGCTGCGTTTGTCTGTTCCTGAGAAGTGGTAAAAAGATTTGCAGGATAAAGCTTATACTCATCGAATTTCGCCATGCGGTGCATCGTGTACGGATCCATTTCCTCTATTCCATCTATCTCGTCATCCCAAAAGGTTATACGCAAAACAGCCTCACTATAGGCAATCGCCACATCAACCGTATCGCCCTTTACCCGAAAATTTCCACGTTGAAGCTCAATATCGTTTCTTACATACAGAGCCTGCACCAATTTTCTCAACAAAGCATTTCTATCCATACGTTGTCCGCGATGTATAGATATCATATTTTCAGACAATGCCACAGGACTTCCCATACCATATATGCAACTTACGGAAGACACCACAATTACGTCCTTTCTACCTGACAACAGAGAGGTCACAGCACGCAGTCTTAATTTGTCTATCTCTTCGTTTATGGCAAGATCCTTTTCAATATAAGTATCCGACCCAGGCAAATATGCTTCCGGCTGATAATAATCATAATAACTTACATAATACTCTACCGCGTCTTCAGGAAAGAAACTTTTCATTTCTTCATATAATTGCGCTGCCAGCGTCTTGTTATGACTCAGCACAAGTGTCGGTTTTCCATTGTTGGCTATTACATTTGCCATAGTAAAGGTTTTGCCGGATCCGGTAACCCCAAGCAAGACCTGTGACCTGTCGCCACGTTTTAATCCATCCGTCAGCTCCCTTATAGCTTCAGGCTGATCCCCGGTAGGCTTATAATCGGAAGTTAGTTTGAATACGCTCATAATGGTGCAAAATTACTATATTCCCGTCTAATAAACGTTATAATAAGATGTATTTTTATTAAAAATCATTCCAAAGACTTTGAGATATGCATGGAAATTAGTATTTTTGCAACTCAAAATTCAAGGAATGAGGAAGAACATCATCATATTGGCGTGTGCAGGAGTCTTATTATGCAGTTGCGCCTCAGAATTTAACCGTGTTTATAAAACAAATAATTATGATTATAAATACGAATATGCTAAAGAATGCTTTGCACGCGGAAAATATAATCAGGCAATAACATTGCTTCAGGAACTTGTTGCAATCCAGAAAGGCACAGACAATGCCGAGGAAAGTCTTTATATGCTTGCAATGGCTGAATTCTGCGACAACGATTATGAAAGCGCATCCGCAACATTCAAAAAATATTTTTCTTCTTATCCCAAAGGAATATATGCGGAACAGGCGGCATACTATATCGGACAGTCTCTTTTCATGAGCACACCCGAACCACGTCTTGACCAGACACCAACAATAGGCGCGATCAATGCATATCAGCAGTTCCTTGATTTCTATCCAGACTCTAAATTAAAGGAAAGTGCCTCAAAGAAACTGTTTGAGTTACAGGACAAACTGGTACAAAAAGAATATCTTTCCGCAAAGCTTTATTACAACCTTGGAGGATACTTCCTTAATTGCATAAACGGTGGTTCCAACTATGAAGCCTGTATCATTACCTCACAAAACGCCCTTAAGACATACCCGTATATGAGCATGCGTGAGGAATTCTCACTGCTTATCATGAAAAGCAAGTTCAAACTGGCAGAGCAAAGCATTGAGGCAAAACGCCTTGAGCGATATCGTGATGCAGAGGATGAATGCTACGGATTCATTAACGAGTTTCCGGAAAGCAAAGACAAGGAACTTGCAGAGCAATACATCGCTAAATGTAAGAAGTTCACAAAAGACTGACATGTAGAAGACTGCCTGACATATAAATAGGACCGACTTTAGAAAACAAACATCTTATATTCAAAAAATATAAAAAATAATGGATTACAAGAAATCAAAGGCACCGGTAAATACCGTGACCCGCAACATCATGGATCTTTGTGATGAAACAGGAAACATTTATGAAAGTGTGGCCATCATCGCAAAACGCGCTAATCAGATTTCAGTTCAGATTAAGGAAGACCTGAGCAAAAAACTTGCAGAGTTTGCGTCTTATAACGACGGACTGGATGAAGTTTTTGAGAACCGTGAGCAAATAGAGATTTCACGCTACTATGAAAAGCTCCCCAAACCGACCCTACTCAGCACTCAGGAGTTTATTGAGGATAAGATTTACTGGCGTGAGGCACAAACTCAACAACAGGCAGGTGACGACATCAAATAAAATCCTATTATAATTATTCTGTATTATGATTCAGCGCATACAAACAGTATACCTGTTGCTTGCCGTAGTATTCTCAGTATGCTGTCTGAGCCTTTCCGTTGGCACATTCACAACCGGAGAAGACATGAACATGTCTGCTTTCAGGGAATACAACCTTTGGATTACCGGAGCAGAAGGCTTGCATGATTTTCGGGTATGGCCGATGTTCGCCATACTTCTCATGTCTGCCGCCTCAGGACTATATTCCATATTCATGTACAATAACCGAATAGCTCAGGCACGCTTTTGTGTGTTCAACACATTGCTGATAGCCGGATGGTATGTAGTATATTTCGTATTCAGCCAAGTATATGTAGGCACAGAGGAATCCTCAAGCCTGTTCAAGACATTCTCGTTCGAGTTTCCGGCTGTTTTTCCACTTATATCCGGTGGTTTATATTTATTGGCACGCAAGGCCATAATGTCAGATGAGAAGCTGGTTAAAGCAGCAGACAGAATAAGATAGAGATGACAAATAACGGTGTTAACGATAACAATTGCGCCATAAAGGAATAATATCCCTTATGGCGCAATTTGTTTTATCTTTTTATCATAAAACATTAAAATATATTTGGAAATATAAAAAAAACATGTTATCTTTGCAATCGTTATCCTGAATACAATCTTTTTACCTTAAAGGGACTAATACCTATTGAAAAAATGCTTTCACTGGGAAGTGGAAGCATTTTGTTTTTTATAACGACCGTCTCCACACCATATCAAGAGCCTACCCGGATATTATCCACAGATTTCAACTTTTTCTTTAAAACGAAAAACGACACCATGACACCCGCTATAGAAACTAATGTTCCCGACACCCAGTAATACCACAAACAACAATCAATAAAGGTTATAATATATGCAATTACAGTCATCGGCAGGAAAACAGCAATGTAACGCAACACATTACGGGAAAGAACATAATGATACTTGAAAAACACAAAAAGATATATCACCGCCAACTCAAATAAATGCGATGCTGACAATGCTATGCCAGCTCCCCATAACCCCCAAAGGCCATAAAAAAACATCACAAGCCACACCATTACAACACTGAATAATATTTCCATTATAAGATATGCAATCATATCCGATTTAACAAGCGATATGTAGGCAAGAGGAAGCGACATAGCTTTGAAAAACATCGAGAACACCGCAACCTGAGCCATCGGAATCACTGCGGAGAAACGGCTGCTGAAAAGCAAAGGAATGACAACAGGCAGACTGATTATCAGAATAACAAGCATCGGTGAAACAAGCAACATGGAAACCTCCATCTGACGGTTAGCCATAATATTCATGGCCGCAAAATCATTACATACAGAAGAAAGCCTTGGATAATAATCCGTATCCATCGCTGAAAAAATCATACCGCCATAGGTGACAACCATCATATATCCGGCTGAATAAAGTCCGACAGCATCCAAATCCCCGTTCACCTTAAGATACGAACGGATATAGACTTCTGCTCCGGTAGCCACGATTCCGGTAATAACAAAAACAATTCCAATATCTATTATTGACTTTCCTCCGGCAATAAAATCCTTTCCATACTTCCACTCCGGTGGAAAAAGACGATAAGAATGGAATAGAGTGAATATCATGGAGAAAAAAGCCACCGAAACCAAAACAGGAACAATACCCCTTATACCCATGAAATAATAAAAAGGAACAGCCACCACAAGAGCCGCAACAACCGTATTTATCTGTATCCTGGCCAATACCCCAAGATTTCGCGCCCCCTTTAAGACTGCACTCTCACCTCCGGTAACGGCATTCATCAATACAACAGGGGCCAACAGAAAGAAATAGAAAGAATGTCTATCATCCAAATCAAAAAGCCATTTACTCAAAAACGGACCTAAAACCGCACATAAAATCATCCCAAACAAACCGGTAACAAGACTCCACGTCCGCACAACGCAGACAATATGCCGCCTATCGTCATCATTACCGTTTTCAAACACCTCAGCCAACCGTTTTACCGAACCAAACGGAATGCCGAGATTTGTTGACGTGGAGACAAAATTCAATGCAGAGGAAAATATGGATAACAATCCCATACCCATCGGTGCCAAAAATAATGCCGTTATCTTATTACGCACTAACCCTACCACGATACTTAACCCCTGAACACTGCCGAAGAGGCTCGTATATTTCAAGACATGGCGATAACTGTTCTTACTCATTTCTGTCATTCTTACTTAGGAAATAACGAAATGCCCCACTTATTATTGTGTGTTTTTTTCATATTTATTTTGTCCTTCAGCTTATTTGCATTATCTTTGCATAAGATAAGAGGCATCCGGCAATTTGAAGCAAGCTTTATTGCGCCATGTATGCATTATCCTTTCATATAAGACAGGCGGCACATGCTGAGCCTTGAAATCCAACAATAATCCCATATCAATACCGGCATGAAGAACTGTATATCAAAAACAAACAAACCTTTGGTAAGTTTTATTATTCCATATTTCAATCTTCCATGCGACATGCTGAAAGAATGTGTATCAAGCATTATGGAATTATCATTATCAAAAGACGAACGTGAAATAATAATAATCGACGACGGATCGGACTATAGCCCGATAAACGACTTACAGGATTTCCGCGATGACATTATATATGTGCGCCAATCAAACAAAGGGCTCAGTTCTGCAAGAAATACCGGCCTGACAATGGCCACCGGCCTGTATATACAATTCATTGACAGTGATGACCGTCTCATGACCGTGGCCTACGAGAGTTGCCTCGACATTGTAAGGTACAAGAATCCTGACATAGTAAAATTTGATGCCACAGACAAACCCGTCAAAGCCACTTCCAGCGACATGCAAGGACCTATAGACGGAGCCGTATTCATGCGCAACAACAATCTCAATGCTGCGGCATGGGGATATATATTCAGACGTGACATAATACAAGACATGAAATTCACACCCGGAATATATCACGAAGATGAGGAATTCACACCACTCCTTATGCTCCGCGCAGAAAATGTATATATCACGGACGCCAAAGCATATTACTACCGCAAGCGCGAAGAGTCAATAATGACAAAACGTGACAATAGGCATATCATAAAAAGACTGAACGATATGGAAAACATTATAATAAAGCTGTTTGACAAATCTGCAGCATTGCCCGCACACGACAGTCTGGCATTGCAACGCAGAACGGCACAGCTCACAATGGACTACATATACAACACTATTGTCCTGACAAAATCTGAAAAACAACTTATGCAGAGGATAGAAAGGCTTGCCGATAAAGGACTATACCCTCTTCCAGACAGGAAATACAGCAAGAAATATGTCTGGTTCCGCAAAATGAGCAAAAGCAGCACCGGGCTAAGACTGATGCTCCGGACATTGCCTGTAATGGCAAAACACATATAGGCAGTCAGGAAAACCTTTATTTGAAAGACAGAAAGAATAAAAGTAAAAATGAGAATACTTTTACTTGGAGAATACAGCAACGTACATGCTACGCTCGCGGAAGGCCTGCGCTCACTCGGACACGAAGTGACCGTAGCGTCAAACGGAGACTTCTGGAAAAACTATCCGCGCGACATTGACTTTGCAAGAAGACCGGGAAAAGCGGGAGGCATGGTTTTGGCACTGAAGATTTTTGCCAACCTTCACAGGATGAAAGGATACGACATCGTGCAATTCATCAACCCCATCTTTTTAGAACTGAAAGCAGAACATATTTTCAAGATATACTCTTATCTTAAAAAGCACAACCGCAGAACAGTTCTTTGCGGATTGGGCATGGACTGGTATTGGGTCAATACATGTGTAAACGACAAACCACTACGATACAGCGACTTCAATATTGGAAACACAATAAGAAACAATACTGATGCCGTAAGAGAAATGAAAGACTGGCTTGGCACTTCCAAAGAAAGGCTCAACAGACTTATTGCCGGTGATGCGGACGCCATCATAACAGGGCTGTATGAGTATCAGACCTGCTACGAAAGACATTTTCCTGAAAAGACATTCTTCATACCCATGCCGATAAAGACAGAACCGGTGGTGCCATTCGTCAATACAGACGGACGGTTGCACATTTTCATCGGAATAAACAAGACAAGAAGCGAGTATAAAGGAACAGACATTATGCTGAAAGCAGCCGAGGCCATTACAAAAGAATATCCACAGAAAGCCGTACTCAAAAGAGTGGAGTCCGTACCTTTTGCCGAATACAAGAATCAAATGAACAGGAGCGATGCCATTCTTGACCAGCTTTACAGCTACACACCGGCCATGAACGCACTTCTTGCTATGTCAAAAGGAATTATCTGCATCGGTGGAGGTGAAAAGGAGAACTATACAATACTGAACGAAAACAAACTGCGCCCCATAATAAATGTGCATCCGGATGAAGACAGCGTATATGATGCGCTGAAAGAACTCATATTGTCAGACAAGGAACGCATTCTTGAACTCAAACGTCAAAGCATAGAATACGTAGCAAAACATCATGACTATATAAAAGTGGCGCGACAATATGAAAAAATATATAAAAGCATCATTTAATACGTACTGACATATCCGTGTCATATTTTTATATAGTTGCCTAATCCACACATATTTTCCGCCTGGCAGTAAATAGCAATATGACAAAGACATAAAAAATTCCGGAACCATATCATAAAGACAGTTCCGGAATAATCTGAGCGGTACGCCTAACGTACCTTATTATTTATTCTGCATATCTATAGCCTTGATTTTCTCACACACAAGATTCATCTCATCTTTCAACTTCTGCACCTTACGGTTCATTTCATCAATAAGGCTGTTTCCTTTCTTGCTTGATGCGTTAAGGAAACCCAAGTTGTTCTCATAAGTCTGAATCTCGCTCTTCATCGTCTCATACTGACGCATAAGTCTCGCACGCTCGGTGTCAAGCGCACCACCACCCTGTTCTGCCACATTCTTTATCTTATTCTTGAAATTAGACAGACGTCTACGTGCCACATTTATGTTCAGTTCCTTATAAATCTTGTCAAGAACCTCATGATACTCATCATATATCCTGTCCTTTTCCTTGTAAGGAACATGACCTATGGAATTATATTCTTCAATGAGCTTATGAACATTTTCCTGCACATTTTCAGTTGCGTCAGCCACAATGGCTTTAAGTTTTTCTATTACCTCACGCTTCTTTTCAAGATTTGCATGTTCTTCGCTGCGCTGTCCTGCATTGACCGCATTACGGGCATCGAAGAATTTATTGCAGGCGGAATTAAATTCTTCCCATAGCTGGTCACCAAGTTTTCTCGGCACAACGCCAATTGTCCTCCATTCTTTCTGAAGGGCCATAAGTTTGTCGGAAGTTGATTTCCATTCAGTACTTTCAGACAATTCCTTTGCCTTCTCAACAAGAGCACGCTTTTTATCCGCATTCGCCTTATAGGCTTCTTTCATATTCTTATAGTACTCCGCCTTACTTGTAAAGAATCCGTCACATGCAGACCTGAAACGCTCAAAAATCTTCACGTTCATCTTTTGTGGAGCAAAGCCTATAGTCTTCCACTCTGCCTGAACCTCTATGATTTCCTTGGTATGCTTTTCCCAATCACCCGAACCTTTATTTTCCTCCGCTGCAATTGCCTCTACTTTCTCACAAAGCGCGGTCTTCTTCACAAGATTCTCTTCTTCTTTTGCCCTTAACTGTTCAAAATGTTGCTGATGATTCTTGTTTATTACTGTTGAAGCAGCTTTAAAGCGTCCCCATATCTGCTCTCTGAGTTCCTTGGCTACCGGACCCGTCTCGCGGTATTCCTGATGAAGTTTCTGCAACTGATGGAATGCACTTATAACATCACTCTCTTCTGCAAGTTTCTCCACAGCCTCACATAATTGTGTCTTCTTTTCAAGATTTTTCTTGAAATCATATTCACGTGCCTCGCTGTTAAGCTTCAAAAGATCATAGAACTGCTCCACATACAGCTGATAGCTGCGCCATATCTCATTTGCCTTGCCTGCCGGAATGTTTTTAATCTCTTTCCATTCTTCCTGAAGTGTCTTGAATTCCTTATATGATTTATTGGCCTCTTCAGGAGATGTGACCATAGATTTTATCTTTTCAATGATGTCAAGCTTTTTCTGCAGGTTCGCCTCTTTTTCCTCTTCCTGTTCCTTAAAAGCCCTGGCACGCCTTTCCCTTATCAAGCCCATTTCGGCCTTAAACAACTCCTCGTCCTCATCAGGAGTTATCTGATAGGCCTCTGCATCACCGCCACCGTCTATATAGGCTTTCAACTTCGCCTCACGTTCAGCGACATGCAACTTATAGAAAACGGTTTTGAGATAATCCACTTCCCCTTTTTCAGGCACATCTTCGCCATGGGCGATTTCCTTAACTCTTGCCAGTATGTCTTTCTTAGACGTGTAAACCGGTCTTTCAATATTTGCCCCCGTATCACTTTGGGCATTATCTGCACCGGCCGGTGTTTCAACTTGTGAGGCATTCTGTGGTTCAACCGCGTTTGCTTCAACATTGTTTACTTCTTCTGTCATGCCCATTTCAAGGGCCTTTTCTTGAGAGTCCATCATTTAAACTTTTTAGTCTATGATTCGTTTTTCAGTACAAATTCAGGCACAAACTTACTTAAAATTTCTGTAACGGCCTAATTTTTATCCTATTTTTTTATAACCATCCTTAAATAAGACGCTTATGTCTGAAAATCCACCAGAACAAAGCCGATATGCCGACCGACAGTATCAACGCTATGATGAATCCGAAACGGTTTGTCTCCATGCCGTTTATCAGGTTCATGCCAAACAAGCTTGCAATAAGAGTCGGAAACATCATAAGAATGGATACAGACGTGAGCGTACGCATCACTGTATTCATATTGTTGTTGATAATACTCGAATATGTATCCATTGTCGACTCAAGAATATTGGAATATATGTTTGTAGTCTCCCTTGCCTGTGTCATCTCTATATTCACGTCCTCTATCAGGTCAGCGTCAAGTTCGTCTATCTGAAGTTTGAACTTAAGTTTCGACAGCAGTGTCTCGTTTCCTCTTATCGACGTAACAAAATATGTGAGCGAGTCCTGCAAACGGCTGAGACTGATAAGCGACTCATTGTTCACTTCCTTGTCAAGATTACGCTTTGCCTTGTCTATCAGACTGCTTATCTGCTTAAGACGCTTAAGATACCACACGGCCGAAGAAAGGAAAAGACGGAAAATCATATCCACATAATCGGTAAATCCCACACCGCGCCTTTGATGAAAGCTCACAAAGTCTATCATCATGTTGGTTTCGTAATAACACACTGTAATGGTGACATCGCGCTTATGTATTATACCAAGCGGCACTGTAGTGTATGGAGTGCGTGAGCGCACCTCCTTTACATAAGGTATACGCAAAATTATGAGCATCCATCCGTCATCGTATTCGTAACGCGCACGCTCATCGGTATCGCTGATATCTGATAAAAAATAATCGGGTATGTTGAAACGCTCCTCCAGCATCTGCTGGTCTTCCTCAGTCGGACAAGTCACTTGTATCCAACAGTTGGGCTCCCACTCCTTGATGGTGCTCAACCCTCCGTTTGTATTCCAGTATGTTCTCATTTGCCAATCCGTTTATAAAACAGGTAAAAGGATTAGCCCGTGAGAGCAACCCTAAAACCTACAAGTTAAAACAATCCGCGTGGTAATCGTCCATATACTTAATGTTATTTTTGATTTTATGGCTGCAAAGGTAATCATTTTATTTCAAATACCGTGCATTTACACACATAAAAATCAACAGAGTGCAGATACAGCCGGCAAAGAGAATAGTCAAGCCATGCCTGAACAGAATGAAAGCCATTTTCATTGCTGCTATCTTCATTCCAACCTTTTGGCTTCGATAACTCCTGATTTAATAACGTTTTTGCATATAGCCAAAACCCTTTGATACAGAGAACCTTTTTTGTCACTATAGCCTATTTCCATTGAAATAGATTGTTCTTTACACTGCATATACAATTTCTGGTCATAAAAGATTATTTTTTTCTTTTTATTACATTCTTTTGAATCTATATTAAATAAGAAAGCAGAAAAAGTTATATTGCAATTATGCAAATAAATGCGAAATCTGTCTTTTTTTGTTCTTTCTTCTATTGAAGTCCTGAATTTTATCCAACCGTCAACACACTCTTTTATTTTTTCTTGTATATTTTCCGTGTCATAATATTCAGACAACCATCGTTTACATTCTAAAGAAATTTCCGGGTTATGAAAATATAATTTTATATCAATATTTGGTTCATTTAACATTTTTCTAATAATACTTTCTAATTCAACACGTTTTTCTTCATTCGACAACCATATTCCGAAATATGTAAAAGAATTATATGTATTCTTTTTAATGTAATCTTCTATTTTGTGATAACGTCTATATTTTTCTATATCTTTTTGTGAAGCGAAAAATGTCCTAATTCCAGATTTGTGAATTGCCCAATATTTTCCAAGAAATGGTATCCATTTATATACAAGGGTCAATTCAATTAAAAACCTTTTAACTTTTTGGTGAATCTTAAACTTAATAAACAAATAACAAATCAGTGTACAGAACGTCACCAATGTTGCTAATCTCTTTTGTATATCATCTATCATAATCGTTTGTATATCATGCAGGCACATTCCATAGGAAATCTACCTTTTATCATTTTTATATCCTTATGCCATAAAGTTTCATTACAAATAAAAGTCTCACTATGAATAATTTGCAAATTCAATTTTTCTTGGAGAGCCAAGAATTGTTTATATGTATAATACTGATAAGTTTCATTTTTTTCTATTTCCCAAGTTTGGGATGATAAAAAACGCTTTTTTGTTATAAACCTCGTAAAATCCTTCATTTTACAATAAATTATACCATTACGTTCATCAAAATATGTACGTATTCCACTGTATTCTTTTTTAAAAATATCAAATTCCATTTGGCTTATCTGATTTTTTAGACAAAACTCTACACATTCATTTGGATTAGAATTTTCAATACCATCAAATATCAATAAAATACCATTATCTTCAACATGTCTTGCAATACAAGATATGATAGTTTCTAATCTAATATAAGCATCTTGTTGATAATCCATATATAAAGAAGTGAAAATTTCATGTAATGAATTTATACATATTATAATATCAAAGCTCCCGATATCATTATCCCATCCTTCTTGTAAAATATTTCTAACATATAAATGTTTGCAATGCCTATTGCTTATATTCTTATTTTCTTGTCTTTCTATAATTTCTTTACATTTATCTATCCCATAAAAATCAATTGACAAATTTTTAAAATTATTAGATAACTTATTAATTATATACCCATCTCCACACCCAATATCCAATATTCTAAGTCTTGTATCTTTTTTATTGCACCTGACAATTTTAATAAGTGCTTCCAGTGCAATCCTTTTGCCTTTAGGTTTAAAAAAACCTTTTTTCCTTTCCTTCCAATAAGTATTAAAAATATTTTTTTCCATATATAAATATCCAAGTCATATGACATAATCATCCAAATCCTATGTTTTACAGAAATCCGTGATATCACAGAATTTTAACATGTAACTTCTCTTAATGGTTTATCATGAAGTTGTTTATACTATATTCTAAGAAGATTTAAATATTATCATCTAAGCAAGATATTTGTCTTTCCAATATATCTCGTTTATCTTCATTGGAAACAGTATTATGTCCATTCCTCATAATCGTATAGAGCCTATCGGGATATTTCAGGAAATCCACGTCTAAAGTCTAATTGTTTTCAATAAAGGGCTACTTATAAAATTTCTATATAACGCATATACTTCCTCATCTTTTTTCAAATCCTCAATATATGGAAGAGTTATAACACCTCTTACGGCCGTCCGTAGATTATTTTTTGATGGATTATAAGTTTCCATTGCAAAACGCTCGGTAGCGAAACTATTAGCAGGGATATATGAGTAAGCATTTAATAGCTCTGCATTGCGAACTGAATATTCCCGATTACCCACCATATAATGAGGCATATAGAGATAAGAAATCCGATAATTTTTAAGGTCTTATCTTTGATGGCTAATGATGGAAGTATCATTATAAGATTATGCATTATCTGAATTGCAACATAGATTCCTCGTCCTTCCTCATACCAATTATTATAGAATCTTGTGTAAAGAAAAGTTCCTATATTAAACACACCGATGAGTATAATCCAAACAAGGAGAATTACATTGGAGGTATTTGAATCTTTCTTTTCAATTGGTTTCAAAGACGAACCACAATAGCGACAAAACAAAGCGCTATCTTCATTTTCACGATTACATTTTGGACAATTCATATTTTTATTTTGTTATGAGTTTACAACCATTGTACCAGCGGCCTTATCTGCCAAGCGACGACCATCTGATGTTGTCAAAACCATAATAGGTTCTATAATCCAACCGACAAGCGGAATAATACTTACAAGCGTACTAACCAAAGCTCTTAATGCAGATGCACCTTTTGTACACTTTGAACAATCCTTCACCTTAATTATTCTAAGTCCCATAGCCTTCTTGCCCCAACTTTGACCATTTCCAAGTCCATCCTTTATGAAGGTATATGTTAAAGGAACAAGATATAAGATAAAGGCAAAAAAGAAGTAACCACCAGCTTTGCCATCTTCATAATAATCATAGTTATGGGTAGCATTTGAAAGGCCAATTGCATATAAAACAATTGCAGGGATAGCCAATACACCACAAATAAGTCCATCAAGCAATGATGCTAAAAAGCGTGAACCCAAAGATGCTTTTTCAAATGAAACATTTGTATCAAATTGTTGAGAGTAATGTTGTCCTGCTATTCTACAAACAACAGTGCCTCCATCTTTTGGACAGAATTTTGTATCTGAGTTGTATTTTGTGCCACATTTCTCACAATAATAAGCGAGGTTATTTGAAGTGGTAAGTTTCTCACCATCGCGAGGGCAGAATGTAGAACCTGCAGGATAAGTTGTCATGCATTTTGGACATACTAATTCTTGTTGCTCATTATTGGTTTGCACACTAAAAGAAGTTTTGTTACCAACATGGCTGCTATTGTAAGCCCCCTGTTCAACAGTGCTTGTATTACTAGGCTCCATATTCGCATTATCAGAGACGTGTTCTCCAAAATACTCTTCCGCACAATCTTCAATATGTGACACATCCTTATTGTCCTGAGCAGACGATTTACACCCCCAACCTGCAATGACGACATTGAGTTCACCATTCGATTCTTTGACAAAAACGTAATCGTCAGAAGGGTAGGTTGTGATTTTGGCAACATAATCACCTATAAGACTGTCCCCTGATAAAACACTTCTAACATAAGAGATTTTCTCACTCAATAATTTTTTTACCATAGACACTTTTTCAGATGGCAATTCTGAAAACGCAACATATTCTGCATCGTCCCTTACAACCCAATGCACCTCTGGTTTTTTTATATGGATATCAGAGAACAATACTGCATCTTCGCCTAATACATATTTAATACGACCATAAACATTGTTGTAGTTAAAGTCCATCAACAAGTGGACTTGGTCCTTTGTTACTGTTTTAAGAATTTTCATAATTGTAGATTTTTTTGGAATACAGACTTGAGCCTTCTATAAATTTATGAGAATGCTTTGCTTCTTTCTGAGATTATTTAGTTAGGGAACAGAAATTATATGAATGATTCTACCGAAAAGTAACCATCAATATATTATCCTATACTCAATATTTCTAAGAATCTCACCTTTGGGTATAACACCCTTACATGTATTAGAAAGGCATATCCCTTTTTACTTTCAAAGATTGTGAATTCATCGTTCTATAATGCACCTTTCAATGTTCCAATAACAATGCAGCACATCAAAATCGAAACAATGATTTCTATGCCACATTTGGTAATGATACCACCGCCTTCTAAAAGTTTTATTGCAGATACCCCATTCTTACTAATTAACAGAATTAGAAGTATAGGAAGCGTTGAAATAAAGGTAATCACAAAAGAACCAATTAAACCTTCCCCTATTGCTTGTTCCTTGCTTATTCCATCAATATAATCATGTAATGACCTATCATCATAAGTTACAGCGGCAATAATAACAGCACACATTGAGAAAAATGCCAGCACGCCTAAGAATAAACCGTTCCATTTGTTGCGCAATAGAACTCCATAGACTCCTATTAGTGCCAAGATTCCTGATAGTCCATATATTATAGAATATAGACTGCAATCTATCGAACACATAATCAGCCCAAAGAAATCAAGAATAATTAATGGAGAAAAAAAAACAACTAAGAGTATATTGCATACGGTATGTCTCTCTCTTACTTTTGGTGAAATCCACGAACCTTTCATAATCGTTATTGTTTGTATTCAATTATTACATTATTATTAAACGCATCAGAACTAATAACCGTATTCTTGTTACATATAAATACAGTCTTCAAAGATTCACAGTTAGCAAACGCTTGGCTTTTAATTTCTTTTACAGAGCGAGGGATTGTTACTTTCTTCAATCCTGTTCCATGAAAAGCATTTTCTGCTATATATTCAATACCTTCTGGTAAAAAAATCGAGTTGAGGTTGGTACAATCCAGAAATGTCATTGGTTCTATTGCCTTTATCCCTTGTGATAGAAATATTTCTTCTAAAGCAGAGCAACCCATAAATGATGCCTCACCTAAGCGTGTTACCTTACCTAATGTCACCTTTTTTAGGTTTGCACATCCCATGAAGCTGCTATTACCGATCTCCCCGTTTGGTATCTCAATGGATACCATGGAAGAGTCTGCATAGAAAGAAAAATCGCCAATTTTCTTTATCGCAGATGAAAAGTAAACTGCGTTGAGTTTCGTGCAATTTGAGAATGCAAAATCATCAACATACTTGCACGTCTTTAGACTAACTGTTTCCAAAGACGTCATTTTAAACGCATTCTCACCACAACGTATAACATTATCAAGATTTATAAACTTAAGATTCTTGCATGCATAAAAAGCATTTTCCTCAACAATTGAGACTTGATCCGATAGGATTACATCTGTCAATGCTGATTTTTTTGAAAAACACCAGGATGGTATTGTATCATTAGCTTCTATACGAATAGAAATCAACTCTTTGTCGTCATTGTCTTCATACTCTCTATAGCGCAACGTATGTTTGATAGTTTGATAGTTTGATAAGGATACCTTATCTGTAATATTTGTGTATTCTATACGTTGATTTGTTCCTGTTTTTGTGGTATTACAAGACATCATCAATAAGAAACACAAACAATATAGAAGATAACAAGCTCGTTTATCTTTCACTGTCTTTTTCATACTTTCTAATTATATGGCGTAAATCTGTGAATGTTCTACAAGATGCCAATTGTTTCCGAATTATATTTCGCCTATCTTTTCTATATACATCTACAACCCAACGATTATACTCGGAAATGATACGTCTATATTCGGTATTTAAGTTATTCGCCATTGACATAGAGATCGGACGTGTCATCATGATGCCATTTTTAATTTCCGCTGGAATTGCATCATTGTCTTCTTTCGTTGACTTTCCTGCTTGAAGTCCTATTGTTCCAATAGTTTCAAGTTTCCTTGTTAACAGAGCGGCGAAATTCTCGTCTTTAACGGATTTGATCCTATCGATGTATTTTGGATATTTAGCTTCTGCCACCTGCTGATTTACAGAAACATACCAAGCAAGCTCTTCATAGATTCTCAAATCTATACTACTCACAGAGAGTTTAAGTTCTTCATTTATTTCATCTTTTGTATCGTCCAGCCCTTGATAAGAAAATATTCTTTCTCCGATAGTACAACCTTCAATACTAACATTAAACGATATATCCTCATTGATGTTGTCTTTTGTGTATTGTAGATTATAGGTGTTAGTTACGGTATCCATCAAACATGTGTTCCCACTTAAAGGTGCTGAAGTCTGTATAAAGTATTTACCTAAACCTTCACTGTCAATAATTACGTTATCTGAGGTGACTAAAGTTATGATTAGATTTTTTTCTTTTATTGATTCCTCTGCAATCTCAGGAAAAGAATTCCGGGCAAGTGTTTCTTCTTGATTCCTTTGTTGACCTTTTATAAGCATTGAGTATGCACCATATCCGATTCCTCCAAAAACACCGATAATAACAACGAAAACAATTAATAAAATCGCTACCTTCTTGAATTTTCTTGCTTTTGAAGGGTTCTTGCCTTTGTTTGTTGTACCAGAAACTTTTCCTTTTGTTCTGACGTTATTCTTAGTAGAATGTGGCTTGCAATCTCTATATCTATCTTTTTGATTATCGTTATGTGCATCGAAGCCACCTTTACGTGGCATGGACATATTTAGGGCATATAACGTATCTTGACAAGGTGCTCCATTATAATACTTGTCAAGAACCTGCTTAAAGATGTCATCATTGCTTGCCAGATAGAACAAAGTCATTGAGGCTCTTACTTTACCAGCATCAGCAAAGCCAAAGATACTACTTGCAGTCTTTCCTTGATGTTTTAGAAGAATGATACAAACTTCTTCAAGTCGAGATCTCAGCGTAGAGTCTTCAAGATACTCTTTTGCCTCTTGTAGGCTCTCAATACCATACTGCCTCTCGTATGGACTATCTTGACTTATAGCCTTTAGTTTTGGGAAAACGTACCATATCCAATGAGATAGTTTTTTACCTTGAATTAATTCTTTTTGTGCGTTTGCGTAACCAGAGAACCCTGGTGCGTTCTGGGCATCTATGAATTTCTTTATATTTTCTTTCATCTGATTTTGTGATTTAAGGCGCTTCTGTATAGCATGAAGCTATGGTAGGTACCATTGAACTGGTTAACATCGACAACGCTGTTATATCCATTAGGTTTAGCATCGCATGTTCTTTGCCAAAAGGTCCACGGATTAAATGAAGCAGGTTTTACGTTATAATATCTTGATAACCAAAACTCATAGTTTTCAAACTCACTATTATTCAAGAAGTTCTTCTTCCATACTTCTGAAGTGTATATAATGGGTTTGACATTATAACATGTTTCAATTGCCTTAAGCCATCTAAGAGCATCATCTTGCATTTTCTTCACTCCATATTTTCGAAGTTTTTTTATGTATGCATCTTGATCTCTGTATTCACTCTCTAAGTCCAGCACTGGAGGCAAGTCACCTTTCTCCCATTTGCTGTTTTTTATGAAGTTATTTATTTGAGAGTTTACGTCATCATCTATAGTAAAGAAGTGGTATGCTCCAACAATGACTTTGTACTTTTTGGCATTTGCTAAGTGATTATCATAATGTGGATCTGTATTTACTCCTTGTGTAGCTTTAATAAAAGCAAAAGTTACAGGATGCATGTATTGGTGGTCATCGTGGGGATGGGCATATACTTCACCTTCTGCGTCAGAGAACAATGCCAGATTATTCCAACTTATTGCTTTCGAATTTTGATATTTAGACAGGTCAATACCATAAACGAAGTCTTCGACCTTATGGTTTATTTCCTTTGGGGCATTGAAGAGACCTGCCCTCCAATGCCCAAAGAACATGCTGCCATCATAATTGTGTTTCAGACCGATACCTTCTTTATTCCCGACCTTCCAATTACCTTTGTAGATATTGCCATTATTATAGTACATAATGCCATATCCATGAGGTGAGAGATTTAACAGTTCACCTTCGTAAACGCTCTTTTCTGTTATTAAAGTACCATACCGGAGATTGCCTTTCTCCCAGACTCCCATGTAGAGATTCCCTTTTGGTGATATCCAAGCATTGTAACCATCTTCAGGAGTATTTAGGTCAAGGTTTTTAATCGCGCTTGAGGAAACAAATGTTGAGTCTGTAACACCGCTGAGATCGATATTTTTAATAAAATGTTCAAGAGGCGTCAAACAGAATCCTCCAAGAAATGACACGATGCAAGCAGCAGTAATGACAAGTTTTGCCTTGTAAGACATTTTACTTTATCTGGATAACCAGTATTCTATTGTTCGTACTCCAAAATTTTTCGCTATCAGTTATTGTCAACACACTGCTATTTCCATCCTTATATAGACCATAGGAGTCCTTTGGTGCTTCGCTCAAGATCTTTGGTGATTTACCGTTTATATTAATGTTCTTAAGATTTCGACGGTCAGCTTTTGTTAATACGCTCTTGTCTATAGAAGCAAAATTAACCTTAGTCTTCTTAATTATTGTACCCGTCTTAGATACCACACCTGCATTAATTAATTGATCCTTTGTACCAATAATGTAATATACCTCATTAAGAGAGGCGTCCTGCTTGGCTATCTGTACTTTCTGCTCTGCATTCTCGTTCTGAACAGTTGTAACGGTATCTATTAGATTTGTCACGCGGGTACGTAACTGTGAGATGTTGAAATTCTTGCTGTCGATTTCTGAACGTAGTTTCTGAATCTCCAAATCCTTTTGTTCCAAAGAAGCATTAAGATAAGCAATGATATTCTTCAATTGTCCCATTGCAGTTTTGTCTGCCTTCATAGTTGCCTCCATTGAAGCCATCTTCTCTCTCTGTTTTTTTATTATTTCGGACAGAGAACTTAACTTTGATTTGAGATTCTTCTTATTAAGAGGATTGCCTAACTCGTCAACACCTCGTATAATCATTCGTTCCTGAATGGCAATGGAGTCAAGACTCATAGAAATTTCAGCCATTGTTGATGTCATATTATTCAGTATCATCTGCTGTTGAGAGTTAACGGTCAAGAGTGAATCTCGTTCTTTCTCAACAGATGAGGTCTGTTCATTACTTCCATCACATGAAGCCACTAATGATATTGCACCCAATAGGCACACCGATATAATATTCTTTTTCATAAACCTTATTTTATTCGTTCTTCGATTTTACTTTTGAAATCACTTATGCTTATTGCTTTATTACAGATATTCCATTCATCTTGGATTGAAATGTCCAATGCTAAATACCAATCAATAATTGCTTGTTGCTCCGGGGAGAACTCTCCAGCATGAACCATACAGATATTAACAAGGTTTTCTCGGTTATGGATTTCTGGCATTAGCCCACTCAGCAGCAGATGCTTTAGTGCAAAGATCCTTTTTGTGACTTTTCTGTCACGACTATTTACATCATTGGCATCATTGTATTGTTTTTCGAAAGACACAACTTCCTCAATTGTCACATCAGCTGCATCAAGTCTTTCTGGTGAGACATTTTCAATTAAATGAGAAATTTCATCTTCTGAATCAATATTTACTTCCGGTTGATTAGGCATAACAAAATATGCTGTTATAGCTATTGCTATAATTATAACTGTTGATAACTGATAAATGTGTCTGAAATGTTTGTAGTCGAATCCTGCTTCCATTTGTTGCCATGCTGTTTTTCCTTTTGCCTTAAAAAACAGCAATGAGAACAACAAGAATAGATACATACCTAATGCAAGGTATGGAATAACCAATCCAAAAGTTCCAAAAGCGTATTGCAACCAACCTGCACAAGTGATGGAGATAGATACCGTAGAAACAATTGATGCTATAACTATAGGGAAAATTCCACTATAATTCCATCGTAAGAGTAGGATCAAGCCTATGCAGTTAAATAAGGCCGAGATTGTACAAATGCTTGAAGCATACACACCATAGGTGTCATTAGTCACAAACAACATTGTAAGTCCAATGATTATAACTAAGACATTTACGGATAGAGCTGCTTTCAGAAATAGCGAAAGAATATTTGCTCTTTCTTTTTTATCCATAACCAACGTTAAGATTGAATAATTAAAGAACCATAGTCTTAGAACTTGAGAAAGATATACTTTACCCTATCTTAGGCTATGGTTCATATACTCTTTATTTGTCATCTTTAGCCCCAAGACGCTTCAAAGCCTTACGAGCATCATCATATACAGAACTATTCTTCTCTATACACTTAGTGTACCACTCAATAGCCTTTGGCTTGTTCATTTCTGTTCCAACACCTTCTTCGTATTGTTTGGCAACATTGTACATAGCGAGAGTGTGTCCACCTTCTGCCGCCTGCTTGAAATACTTGAAAGCATCTGCATATTCAAGGTCGCTAACACATATTAATGCATGTTCATAAGATGCATTCGTGTTATTCTTTATTGCACCTATTTTGAAATAGTATTTGGCTTTCTCTGTGTCAACGCTTGTACCTAAGCCATTCTGGTACATATTTCCTATTTCGTAAGCTGCCTCTCCGTCATTTTCTGCCTTTTGGCTGAACACCTTGAATGCTTTCTGATAATATTTTTCAGATTTGGTTTTATCATTCAATGGGTAGTACTTGCTTCGGTATATCTCACCCATCTTTACGAATGCTTTAGTGTAATCCCTATCAGCCGCAGCCTTAAATAGGGCATAGGCTTTTGGCAGAGATACAAATCGCTTGTTTAATCCCTGCTCATACTCCAGACCTGCATTATACATTTTAGCTGGGCTTGAGAAGTCCATAAGCATAGTTTTAGATGCATCAACAAAATCCTCAGGTTTCTCGACCTGCTCTCCGAGGTTCATCAATGCCAATCTTGCATCACATTCCAATTCTGTAGAATACTGTACTGACTTTCTATAACTCAGGATTGCCTGATTGATGCTTTTCTCTGTACCACGTCCATTTTCCTGCATATTGCCGAGCATATACATAGCCTTAGACTTGTTCTCGTTTTCGTTAGATGCGCATTTCAAGAACATGCTATATGCTTTTGTGTAATCTTCCTTGCTGTAGTAATAATTAGCAAGTTTGTAAGAACACCAATGATCACCCTCCGCAACAGCTTTCTCGTAGTACTGAACCATTTTGTCTGAGTTGGTAACAGTGCCGGCACCATTCTCATACGATTCGCCCATGTAGCGATACGAAGGAGTATAACCTGCATTTGACAATAATTTGAAAATAGCAAACGATTTATCATAGTCTTCGTTTTCATAGAATTTCTTGCCACGTTCAAATATTTTATCACGCTCTGTTGTCATGTTTAAGTCACCGATACCAGAACGCACGATGTTTGAAACTTCCGTGCGTGCATTCTTTAGTTGCTCCAACACGCTCTTAAATACAACCTTGAAGATGGCTGTGTTTGAGCAGAACATTTCTGTTTGATACATATACGAGGTCTTTCTACAGAACAATCTTACTGTCTTTAACTGACCTACGAGTGAAATGCTATTATTCATCACTTCACTGGAATAATTACCCGAATAGTCATAAACATTGTAAATTGTAATCATGAATGGATCTGTCCATCTACTGTCAATTGACACAAAATAAACTGTGTTGTCGTACGTAAACTTAATATCTCCATTCGCATCTCTGTCAGGATTGAATCCTTCTTTGCCGAGAGTCGTCAGAATTTCGCGACGGAAAGCATTTTGCTTCTCATTTAATTCGTCGGCTGCAAACATGGACATTGATACCATTGAGAGCAGCATATATAACATTATCTTCTTCATGATTATTCGTTGATTGTTTTGTAAGTCGCCTTAATCTGTGACAACAGTATTGGGAAAATATCAGTAAAGTCTGTAGATGATGCAACAAACATTTCTGTGGATATTACAATACCATTATCCGTACAACAAACCTTAACGCCAAGTTTTGTATTATATGACTTCAACTGCTTAATTACAGTTTCTTGTTTCAGAGAATCAGAGTACTTTACATATCGACAAAGTCTGAGGTACATAGGAGATACATCCTCTTTGCTGATTTCAATGTAATAGTTGGTTCCTTCATTCTTGAACTTAAGACCATCGTCTTGTTTTTCGGCTGTATAGCCTTGTTTTGCCAGATAGTTTACAATCTGGTTACGCATATTCTCCTGAGCGGAATTGTAGTTTTGTGCATACATGCTACAAGTTAAGAGTGCAGCGAATAGAAATAAAATAAACTTTTTCATATAATTCTTTTATTTTTTATCATGTTTACTTTCGTAGTCATCAAGAATTTCCCTAAGGTATTTTGCTCTTATTCCAAAATTAAATCCTTGCTTTATACTTACACCACTATTGTTTACTGCAACGAGTTCTCCCTTTTCGTTTATTACTGGAGAACCACTGCTACCTCCTAATGTGCTTGCATTATAAGTTACACGGAAAGGATCATCATTTTGGATGACCACACCAGGTTGTGGCTGTGGATGAATACCTCCTTTTATATTTGCGAGACTAGGTCCAGCATTATATCCAAGTACTGTAATTTTATATTCTCCAAGAGGAACATCACTATCTAAAATATCTTCTTTTGGAATAGTAAATACATGAAAGTCTTGAGGTAGATCTTTGGAGTCCTTCAGTTTTATTAAGGCAACATCCTTTTCTGAATAACTTTCAGTCTCTGCTTGAGCGACTTTTGTACATCCCTTAAAATCCTCTTTTGAATACGGATTTTCAATTATTGTATTTACAAAAGCGACAGAAATATCACAATGGGGAGTAGGGGAATAATTACCTAATTGAATAATTTGATCGAGAATATCTATTTGTTCCTGTACTTCGTCAAGTTCTTTCGCAGTTTCAATGTATTTATCTCTTGCAGGACCTGGCTGAAGTGTTGCAAGTGTACCTAACTGGTTAAGAACATTGTTCAATTCGTTCTTTTTATGTTCATATTCTTGCTTGTTTTTTATAAAAATTTGCTTCAGCATATTTTCTACACCCTTTGGAGGAATAGGAGCTGCTACATGTCTATTTGTCGCAATTAGTCCATCTTTTGAAACAATAAAACCAGTACCCCATCCAACTCTTGCTTCAAGAGGAATTTCTTCTAAGTGCATGGACAAGGCTGTTATTTCATTTTCATTAATATCATAGGTGAAATAATATCGTAATTCTTCCTGACCTTTTTTGATTTTATTGTCGAAACCAAGATCTATAGAATAATATTCTTCACTTCTAATGAGCACTATGCCTTTTTCCATTTTTGCAATAGTAGGATTCTTGTATGTAAACCTGTCATACAATTCCTTACCACCCCATGCCAAAAGCACTAGTAATGGGATAAGTGCTAACCATTTCCAATTAAAACCTTTTCCGTCACCACCAGGTTTCTTGTCTTGCAATTGGATAGTGTATTCTGTGTTATCAGGTGAATACTTTAGGTTCGATTTTATCTGTCCTTTTCCCTTTATAGTTAGATTGACAGGAATGTCACCAGCAACAAAAACGTCACCGGGGAATTCTGCTCGTCCATCATCGGCTGTAATCTGCTGACATGGAGTGTCACCTATTGCCAAATCTACAGTAGCCTTTGGTATAGGGTTGCCGGACTTATCTAAGACGGTAATACCCACTTTTGCCTTTTCAGCACGTTTGATATGGAAATGATATGGTGTTTTTGCCTCAGCCTGAGTGATATTGTACTCTTCGGTATTTGCGTAGTTTGCTGTGTCAATGACAATGAATTTTTGTCCTTCCTGCATGGTTGGGAGTTGAACAACACCGTCCATACCTGAATTGAAGATGGAATCTTGACCATTGACTACTACTTTAACATTGTAGTCCTGAACGGCATTTCCATTTTGATCTTCTACAAATAGAACAGGAGAATACTTAATGAGTTTTTTGATATAGGCATCGTATATGTCAACGCCAGGTATTACCTCAAAACTTCTTTCAACGTGACCTTGCAGATTAGGAAATTCCACAGAGAAAGTTTCTCCGTAAGAAAGTTCTCCTATATTGGCAACACCATCATCAGTGGTTGATAAGTTCATATCACCCAAAGAACTTCTTACGATAACAGGTTCACCTTTAACTCCACTGTTGTTCTGGTCAAGTACTTTTACAGAAACCTTTTGTCTCTTGACTTCGTGTTTTGGTTGCTCTTTTGACTTTCCTGTAGATTGTGTGGACGCACTTGTTGTTTGGGTATCAGAAGAGGAACTTGAAGTACCAGAATTATCCGGGTTGGTAGTTACACGTTTTTCTGTTGTTCCATATTCTGGTTTCTCTGTTGTTCCAGCACCAGCTGCAGCGCCCATGCCTTTTAGAATTTCTGTTATTGATGGTTTGCCAGAGTCTGTTGTTTTTTTCTCCTCTGGAAACTCTAATTCGTGCGAAATACGCTTAATGAATCCGCTGTTAGGAACAGTGGCATTCTGATGAATGAAACGGCATCCCCAACCTGTCAACACGAATTTATATCCACCGGTTGGCAAAACTCTGTAAAATACGAAACTGTTGTCAGGAATTTCTAATATGTCATCCACATACTTCGACAACTCGGAATCGGCCATCATTTCTTTACGTACAGCAGCAACCTCGCTTGATAAAGCATTTGAGAGGTTGTTTGCTTCACCCTTTGGAGCCTGATCAAGGCTAATGTACTCTGCGTCATCTTCTGAATACCACGTAGTACCAGTAGATTTGGTTGTAATGTCGGCAAATAAAGAAGCTTTACTGCCGAGTAGCATCTTAAGACGCGAGTAAACATTATTGTAATTCAAGTTCAATTTGAAACTCAAATCACTATTTTTAATTTTTATGAGTTGCTTCATAATATTATTGGTTTTTTAATGCTTCCTCGATTAGGGACTTTATACTTTTTCGTGCATCAGCATTTCCGTTTAGATATTTTTCAAATTCGTCTTTTGTATAGTTAAATTTGTACACGTATTCCGTTTCTTTATTATCTTCTAAATACTTTCTCAGTTGATTTATATCTACGGAGCTATCATCTTCCCATTTGCTACTTGTAGCATCAGTTCCGAATGAAGGAGGATTGTCGATAATACCAAATAGCCGTTGGAGTTCTTTAGTCGCATAACGATAGTCGTTAACTCTTATGATTTCTTCTTCTAATTCAGATTTGTGCTTATCTAAAATATTAGCCTGTACGGTAGAAATTCTTGCAAGCAAATCTTTTATATGATTCCTATTATATATTTGGTACTGTATTTCAAAAAGGCCGATGACATAAGTATAAGCATCCCTTTTGGGATTATTATATCTACTCATCTCCCTTTTTACTTCATTACGATGTTCGTATATTTCAGCCAACGTGTACTGAGAAAGATAGTTATCTAAATAATTGGCTCCACGAACATCTCTCAAAGGTTCTGAATATGGGTTTTCTACATCCTCTTTTCGAATGTTACCATTATTCTCTGTCTCAATCGGATTTTCTTCCCTTATAATTGGGATTTGATTGTGAACCGGAGAACTTACTTCAGTTGTTGGAGTTACTGTTGATTTAGGTTGGGTTGAACCAAGCGAATCTCTTAGTTCTTTCAATTTATCATAAAATCGTTTATTTTTGGCATCGTTACTATTTATTTCTTTAGTAATATTGATAACCAAGTTCATAACTCGAGTCTTAGGCTCTGCTTTCATGTTCAGTTCTTTGTCATGCTTCTTTATATAATCTATCTCTTCTAAAAGACGTTTACTAAGTGTCTCATAATGACTCAAACTTGTTTTAAAGTTATCAACTTGAAGATCTTGACCATTTGCATTAATGCAAAAAACGGACAAAACAAATAATATTATATTTTTCATATTCATTTTTAGTGATTACCATTTAAAAAATTGTATAATTTTGAGGTTGCAGCTTGATTAGTCGAGATTGTCTTAAATCTCTCATAGTCTTTATCTGCCTGTTCAAGAGCCTGCCATTCAGAAGAAGCTTTCTTGATTTTGTAGAAATTGGCTTCTACACATTTTTCAAGATTCATATAATATTCTGACTCAGCCCGACTCAAATTAGATGCAAGATTATCTATCTTTGCTCTGATTGTAGGATTGTTGCTGAAATGCGATTTGTAATACTTCATATTCTGGATACGTCCTTTCATTGACTCTGCTGTTCCTGCACTAAATTTTTTCAGAGGATTTGAATACGATGCTTTAGAACTGAAAGAGCAGCAAGCAAGTATAGTTTTATATTCATAGAACATACTTAATCCTTGTGTGAGATTACTGTTGCTGCCTGCTTTTAAACCTTCAAGAAATTTTAATGAAGCTTCCAAAGTAGTTATTTTGTTGGCAGGATAAGATGTCTGTTTAAACATCTTATCTGCACTTTCAAATAGAGACTTGCAAGATTCTGTATAAAGAAACAAACAAAGAGAATTTTTCTCTCCAATTTGTAGATTTCCATCTTTTGCAAATGTATTTATCTTGCTTTCGAGATTCTTGTATGATTGCTGATTCCACTTGCCGTCTTTGCAAAGATCAATGATCTCTGTTTCGAACTTCTTTGCAATACTTGATTGTACACCAGCTTTACTACCTTCACCTCTGCTATTAGTAATGAACAGTAACAAAGATACAGCACCAACAATAACAAGTGCTATGAATAACAATTTTATATACTTCATATGAATATTTGATGTTTTCTATTTATCATTATTAGAATTTAGAATCAACATATTTTTTAAACTCAGCTATGGAATTAAATGAGTATCCTTTTGTTTCTAGCTGTATTGTTAATGAATTTCTCTGCCCAAAAGCAAGTACAATGGCAGATGATTGTTCATTTGAAAGATCTGTAACGCGAGGTCGTTGTGCACCATGTTTATCATTAATCCATCTCTTTACTTCTTTCAAAGCATCAATTCTTTGTTTTACAGTCTTTCCATCGGATAGTTTTTGTTCTGCAAAACGTTCATATTTCTGTATGTTATCCCAATTAAAATCTACGCTTGATAAATCTTCAGGTTCTATGATGTCGTTGGGTGTTGGAAGAGTTGATACTTCTCGTTTAATATCAATATTTTGACATATCTGTTTCAAGAGATTTTTTATGTCATTAGCTTCTATTTTTTGTATGTTTTCCAAGAATTCAGCCTTATCTTTATCTTTTGCAAATCCTCCTTTATTTTTAATTTCAGTTAACTTTTCAAAGTAACCAAGCTGCGACATGAAAATTTTCAAATTCACCCCAATTGTATCCATAAGGTTTTTATTTTCTTTTTTCTCAATATGAATATTTTGATCAACGAGATTGATACTATCCTTACCATACACATATTCGACTCTTATTATAAAATCCTCACAAGCATTGTTAATGTTTGTATTGGTGAATTTCTGTAGATACAGAGTCTCATTCTTACCCTTCATACTGGTCTCTGTGATAGAGTACTTGTCTTTGTCTAATTCCGCATTACTATCTTTTTTTAGGAAACTAATGATTAGAGGTAACTGTTTTTTTTGAGTATCAGTCAATGTATCTCTTTTTGATTCATCATCTGTATTATCGTAATAACAGATATAGGCTCCATAAGCATGACGTTCTATGCCCTTTTCACCTTCATTTTTGTTGTCATTTTTACCTTGATTCTTCAATACTAAATATCCAGTTCCTCCAAGAATACATAAGAGAGGAACAATTATCATTGTTAGTTTCTTGTAACTTAACTTTCTATTGTGGGAAGTTGTGTGGTCTGATGTTTCTCCTCCTGTTAAAGAAATACTATAATTATCATGTCTGCTATCCTTTTTTTGAACTGCAACGGTATGATTGCTGCTATATATGGATGTGGATGCTTGAGGAGTATTAATATTAGTTTTTTGTTCCTCCATTTTTGGCATCACCCATTTACCATTTACAATGCGAATTGGTTGTTGTGGTGCACAATAGGTGTCAGAGGTAATGTAAAACTCCCAATCTAATACAGATCCAGAAAGATGTACGGTTTTTCTATCTGCAACCTCAACCGACTCGGTTTGTCCATTGAGTTTGTTAATGAAAACTACATTTTTTCTAATATCGTATGGCCTATCAAAGTTCATCGAAAGGGCAAAGCCTTGTTCCACATAAACTTTCAAGTCTTGATTATTGCCAATGCGAGAAAGATCAAGAATCTCGCTTCTCTTGCTGATTGTGTAGCTCGAATTATCAGAGACAATTTTTTTAGAAACATATATTTCAGATCCTCTGAATGTAAATGTATCTGATGATATTGGAAGTTTTGCACCATCAATAACTACCGATGGCTGAACTGCATCAATGGAGACTGGCGCACCTGTGTTCTTATCAAGGAAGATAAAGTTTACCGTTTTTTCTTCCTTTTCGAAATTATACGAAATCTCCACAACATCATTTGGCATCATACGAGCAGTGATTCTTGGCTCCAACAAATGTTCAACGGCATCTTTATAAGAGCCCTGAATAGGGAACGGTTTTTCACCAGCCTGCGCCTGATACTTGTATATAGGCGAGGTCAATTTTACACGACCGGGAAGTGTCGCACCATTATTTTTGATATGAATACTGTAGAGGATTACTTCTTCTGGCTCTTCGTCAATTCCTGCAGGAGCGCTTTGGGCGATAATAATAAGATTATGATCATTGTAATTCTCGCGACAAGGTGTGTCCAGATATTTAGGAATATCCGTCTCTTGTGCTTTTACATAGCCGACCTTCTTCATAGAGGAAGGGTTAAGATTAACCTCCCTCATATTCATTGGCTTTAATCTGTAATTGTCAAGAATCTCAGAGTAGTAATCTTGACCAAGAACCACAGGATTCTGATTGATCATTCCATCCTGGAAGTTCTTTTCAAAGAATTTGTCACAGACCTTGTTGAGAAGAGAATAAACTGCTCCAATAGAGGAACCACTATTAGGCACAATGATCTGATTTCTTGGAATCAGCAGAGTTACGACAAGTTCGCCCGGTCTTCTGAATGAATCGAGTATGCGCGTATATAGACTGATAGCAATATATCTTTGTGCGAATGTTATGGAGTAAGCTTTCTCATTATCTCCAA
This sequence comes from Xylanibacter muris, assembly GCF_013166605.1. Taxonomy (GTDB): domain Bacteria; phylum Bacteroidota; class Bacteroidia; order Bacteroidales; family Bacteroidaceae; genus Prevotella; species Prevotella muris. The sequence continues at coordinate 87,545 of NZ_JABKKF010000002.1, read as the reverse complement.
GGAAGCTTATATGATTGTGGTTGTCAAGGTCTATTTTATCTGTTCCCAGAAGCTCTTTGGCTGCTGGAGAAGTGAAAAATCTACCAAAACCTGTCAGATTTCCTGAAATTAATAAACTTATATTCATTATTGTATTGAAAAAGATTAACTATTAAACCATTCCTTTAAACGCTCTCCCCATGTTTTCTGACGGACAGCTGTTGTGTTTGCCTGAATTACACGAAGGATCTTGAGAGAATCTGTTTCATCGAATGTATAAACATCGCCAGGCATAAACTTTCCTACGCAGAATGGAAACAAACCGACCTGGAATCCTGTAGCTTTGTTGATGTCATAAGTCTCACATATCTTTTTAATGCGTGACATTACTGCTTTATATCCCTGCTGAGTGAGTCTGTCTTCGATTACATGAGCATCAGCGTATTCTCCAAGTGTATCACTCTTAGTAAGAATGATATGGATAGCAGTAACCTTCTTCATCAGTTTGTCATTCTTCGCAAGAAGTGATGCCACACAGTTAAGGACGTTGTCCTGCTTAATCAACTGTTCGCTGCCATCATCCATTACCACATACTTCTCATTGGTTGGGTCAATAACAAAGAATAGAACTTTGTTATTGTCATTTTGCAACAAACCCGCTGCACCAGGACCAAGATCCTCAAGACTTGTAGCGTTCTGCATGAATGCAAAATCACGAGTTTTCTCACCACCCATTTCAATAATTGAAATATTATGGCTGTTATGTTCCTCATCATCTATGGTACAGTCAATAACCTGTATGAAAGTCTGGTCGGTCTTTGGAGGCAACATGCTTGAACGAGCATAGTTGCATAACTCTGTAGCGTATGGACCACCGCCACCTTCACCTCTTGGATCGAAGTCAAAGCCAAGCTGACCGCTAAGACTCATCAATCCTGCAAGAACACAAGTCTTACCGGAACCAGGAACTCCAAAGAAGTAAATATCCGTATTACCTTCCTGGCTGTGTGGATTTTCAAGACTTGATACAGGAAGTGCTCGTTGTTCATCCCACAGGTGAGGATAACGCATGATATGGTTGTAACCCTTGTCTGTAAGTATATAGCTCTTTGTCACAAGGTCATCGTACGTAAGTGTCTTGCTGTTGATATACTCAAACATGTCTTCACGTTTGTAGTTGAATGGGAAGCGCTTGATGTCTGTCAGCAAGTCACCCTTCATCTGTTTGATACGCTCATCAGCTTCTTCGCGGTAACGACAGGAAGGATATTGACTTATGAAACTTACATAATCCTTTATTGTATCGCTTTCCTTGGCTTTATACCATGCTTCACGAGAAGCAATGTTTTCTTGAGTCCATTGTAATAACTCTGATGCCTTGTCAATATAATCCTTTGCGGTCTTACTGGAATTTCTTGCATACTTCTGGATGAATGCATTAATTTCTGTTACACGCTTATAGTCATCATCGATTGCTTTCAGATTGTTGAAATCCTCAACAATTGTTCCATTTGCGATAATTTCAATCTTGTTACGTGCATCATCAAGCTCATTACTATCAAAGTTCCCACCTCTACGATTGATGAAGTTCTCTATGTATTCCCATTTGTTAACAAAGTCGTTAATGGCGTTTACGTCAGTTGAGTTTGACAATTTATCCCATTCATCTTGGACCTCTAATTTTGCCAGTTTTGCCAACTTAACTTTTGCATCACCAAGGTATGTATCAGAGAATAATCCCTGCTCAATCTTAGAAATATAATCCATCAAGCTGCTCATTGAGTTCTGACTTGCTTCCCAGATTTTCTCCTTTGCCTGATCGTTGAAAGCCTGCTCTAAGCGGTCAATTTGCTTATAGTTAACGCCTCTTAGTCCTTCAATAGTTATACCAGACATTGGATTAAGGCAAAATCCCAAAAGCTGGTCAAAGGGCATGGCGTTACATCTTAAATATACGGCATTTATCTGTTGGGGAGTCAATTCATATTCTTCCATAATAATCTAATATAGATATAAAGTTTGACAATAAAATCGAAATTAATGGATAATGAATCCACCTGTTCCTGTAATTGAAGAACTGTCACCAGCTGCAATTGGCTTTACTGTTGGATTGGGAGCTGTTATGAACTTGACAAAACCTAAAAATCCAAGTACAAGCATAATAAGCAAACCACCAACAGAAAAAACAGGTAACGACTTGAAAATTTCTGCAATATTTGAATCAATTGCAAATTGAGCGGCATTGAACTCTGGGATATCCTTCTCAGTTGAGTTCTTACTCTTCTCATACAAATTCTGAAGCTCGTTAGAGAATTTCTCCTGTACATTCCCTAAATCAGATGCATATTGAGAAACAGACATGATGTTCCAGTTGTTGAAATTCTCTGTGCATCCCTGAACCAAGGCGTCTTTCTCTGCCTCTAATGCTTGATAGTCATTTCCCTTAAGTTTATAAAGGAAACTTTCTGTAGCCTGATTAATCGCTGTCTGGTTCACATCTTCCACGCTCTTAAGACCAAGCAGTGATACAAGTTTAAACTTTCCTTCCAGACTACTGGAATATGCCTTCAACTGGTAACCGTATGCATTAGCACGAGCATCACAATTCTTAGCATAACTGTCAAACATCTTGTTGATTGCTGACACATTTGCATCTACTTTCTTTACGATTTCATCCTGTCCGAACTGAATTTCACAGAATTTGGCAGAGAAGATGTAACATGGAATCAATGCTACAATGTAAAGTCCTACCATGGCAAGTTTTACCTTGCTCCAGTTCTCCTGATTCCTGTTCTGTGACTTGGCGAATGCTGCGAAGAACACAAATACAGTCATAAGGACTGCAAGAAGAACTGCTACAATGACACTTGGAATTTTGTTACCCAAGGTCATGAAATTCATTCCGAAGAATACTACGATTCCGAGGAAAACGATGGAGATAAATGAAATAATGTCTCCAATAGGCAAATTGTCTGAATTTTGTTTAGCCATAATTTATTTTTTATTTGTTATTTATTTCTATTTAACTCTTACAAGATTGAAACTTACTGAATTTTCTGAACTTGTTGCATTGCAAACAAGATTGCCTTTTCGGTCTGCGCTACATATATATTTATATGCAAGAAATGAATCCTGTCCACCTCGTGCTGGTGAAAGTTGAATAATATAAATCTTGTTATTTTTGATACTTGCCTTTAATGGCGCAGTATATCTTGAACTTTTATTCACGATAATCAGAGTTCCTTTCAACTTTTTGAACTCCATATACAACTCTATAGGTGTGTTATCGGAAACAGACACCAAACTGGTTGTGGATTTCCAAAGTCCGTCTAATCCGTGATTATCTTTTACAGCTTTGTCATACTTTAATGTGTCAGCAGGTATCCCCGCATCAGGACATAAAGCTACCAAACTATCAATTTTTGCTTGCAGTCGCTTTACTTCTTCTGCAATTTCCTCACATTCGGCAGGAGCATTCTAACCATTTGCTCGCATTACAGTTTTTTTTAGGTTCAGCATAGGACCAATAGAACTTCCTACATTCTTGCCTGTTTCCTGCATGAATTTCACAGCTTGCTCTAAGGTAATATTCCTATCAATACTCTTCATCAATGCAACTGCGCCTGTAACAATAGGAGCTGCCATACTAGTGCCTTGCATGTTCGTGTATTTTCCATGAGGTGCTGCACTGAATATTTCCACACCAGGTGCTGAAATTGTGGAATATATCCTGTTCAGATTAGGGTAAACACCATAATTGCTGAATTTTGCCTTTGTTTGTTCTGTGTTTACAGCGGAAACTCGAATAGATTCATTACTACGTTTTTTGGGATCGATTCCAGATATAACGTTGTCATTGCCGGCAGCAAGAACAATAATACAATTGCGTTGCTTTGCTTTCTCGAAAATCTTTGCCCACATAAGTTCCTCTTGTTTCATGGAGCTACTTATATAGTTTAATTGCTGACCTTCTGACATTTCCTTGACGGTATCTGAAGTGTACATGCCTAATGACACGTTCACCACATCTGCTCCCTGATTAATGGCATATAATACTCCTTCAATGATAGCCTGATTACTCATGCATCCTTCTGGATTGTCATTTCCAACCTGAACAGGCATCAACTTACATTTTGGAGCAATTCCCATAAGTCCTTGACCATTATTACAATTACCTACGGCTGTTGCTGCAACATGAGTACCATGAGCATCCTCTCCGTCTTTTGTCAATATAGGACGGAGGTTTGCATTTTGGGTTAACACGTTAAATGGTCGAATAATCTTTCCTTGAAATTCAGGATGGGTTGTATCAAAACCATTGTCAACAACTGCTACGATAACATCAGGATCTCCTAACGTGAGATTCCATGCATCTATAGCTTCAATAGCGTTGAGATACCATGCATGTGCTTCATTAGACAACTCCGGGTCGTTGAACGAAACTGCCTCGGTATTAAAAACCGTTTCGTCGAACACATCAAATGAGAATCCACTTAGTTTTTGTTTTATCTCCTTTTTTATCTGTTCGCGTTCTGCTGATGGAACTTTGATCTGAAGATTATAGAATTCTTCATTATAGTAGAAGATTTCGTAATTTTCGCCACTGTATTCCTTCTTAAAGGCTTTTGCCCATTCCAACATAGTGTTATCATTCTCTTTTTCAAGCATGATATTCAAACGGTCTGTAGCAATCTGCGTCATTCCGTCTGCACTCATTCCTACAGCACCACTTTCAATAGGTAGAATCCTTGGATTTTCTGGCAAAGGATTATAGAAAGGATTGATTTGAGAAATCGGACCTTGACAACCTTTGCAGAAAAAGAGAACTGCAAAAAGTAACAATAGCAACAGCAAAACCCACCAGATCTTACGGAAGAAGAACTTTAATCCTTGCCATAATCCACTAAAGAATGACTTCCAATTATATTCGTCCTCTTTTTTAGTGTTCTTGGCATTTTTGCCAGTATCTTTGTTATCATAATTCTCTTTATCCTGTATAGATGCTTCAGGTTTCTCAGGATTTTCTTTCTTTTCTTCTTCCTTTTTCTCCGTAGGTTTTGGAATCTCCACTTTATCAGCCTGTACAATAGGTGGAGGTGTCACAATCTGTGGAGATACAGGTTGAACAGTTTCTTTTGGAGCGCTTTCTACAGGAATTTCATGTTCAACAACAGGAATTTCTTCCGTTACAGGAGATGGGGCAGAAACAGGAGGGACAGAAATAACGGGCTCCACGTTTACCTCAGGTTCATTGCCCCTTGGCTCTTCCTTGATGTTCGGTTTTTCAAGAACTTGTGGCACTGGTTGGAAATTCCCCCAATTGCCAACAAATTTTCCACTACGATAGATGCTACCTGAATCAAGGTCTGGTCTTCTTGGAATAAGTCCCCAGTTGACAACTACGATGTTGCCGTCACCGCAATATACAGAACGTTCGTCAATATAAGAAATGGCTTTTGAGAGAAGTTCGCTTAATGCTACACCTCCGTCTTCTGTTTTTAATGACTCAATAATTGCCTCAATTGCATTTATTCGTTCCTTAAGGGCATAAGAATACCTGTCCTTGAGCTCTCCTTTGATGTCGCATAGCAATGACGGACGGCTGGAAAAAACGTCTGTTGCCCAGACAATCTCAGTTTGGGTACGCATCCTTGGATTTGCCAGAAAGTCATCGTATGGAAAATCTCCTCGGGATGCCAACATGCCTTGTATGCCCTCGTAATAGTCTATCACAATGACAGACTTTACTTTTGGCATTACAAAGTCTTTTATCGACGAACGATGTATATCCATAATATCAAGCAAGTTCTTTATATGAATTGAGCAGGATTCCCAACTGCCGGTTTGCTTCTATATCATAATTTGGCACATTGTATGAAGCGATGAATGATATCAGAAGCAAATCAATCCACTTGTTGTAGTTGATAAACGATGGTAGAGATGTAAGCATTGTGTTCTCTTCTGTAGGCCGAATGTCATCGAACAAGTCTGAAAGCTCTTCATTTGACATCGGAACCTTATCTGCCATACCATAATCAAATGACAGATGGAGGTTGTTCTTTTCATTGATAAGTTTGAGGTCTGCAATCTTTTCAGGTGAGTAGTAGTTGTAACCGAATGTTACCACGAACTCATTGATAATCTCTGCCGTAGTATCGGCGATCATATCCAAAATCTGGTGAGGAACATTGATTGCGTCAACGAATGGGCTGATAGTCTTTGCTATGATACCAATGAGATTGGTTGTATCAACAACAGCCTTGATGTTTTCAATCATGTCAAGAACAATAAGGGTGTTACAACCTTCTGCTTCATAAAACTTCAGGTTTTTCTGAGCTTTTACATCTTCTATCCACTTAACAATGATGCCTTCTGCCAACTGCTCTGAATTGCTCTTCTGCTTAAAGTTGCATTCAAACAGTTTTTCAAGAGAGACACCTTTGACATTCTCAAAGAATTCCTTGCAATCCAAAACTGTTGGATAGTGGTACTCTTGTCGAAGTATTTCAAGATTATCCTCGTATAAGTTTGAAGCCGAGATTCTGCCATGGCAACGTGAAAGAATCAAGTCGTACTCTTTCATATCACGTTCAACTATCATCTTGGTGTTATTCAACTGATTATAGTAGAAGTCAAATACGTAGTTTTCGCTTACCTGAAGGTTCTGAATCATTCTTCCGAAGAAGTAGTTGTCTTTACCACATACAACATCGAACTCTGCAACGATAGCACCACTGCGTGAAATTGCTTTCTGGAGAACATTTTCATCATTTTCGTCATGGTAGTATTCAACCATTAGTTGCAATGTCTGAGCATGAAGTCCTTTAACCTCAGAAATGTACTTGTACAAACGACTTTCCTTTGCATTGGCAGCAACAATTCCAAGATTCTCGATGATTCGTGTAGCACCATCGTTATTCATAGTAGCTGCTGCATCCCAAGCAAGTTCAGGATCTTCAAAGAAAGTGTTTACATATGGGCTGGTAATAAAGCTTTGACGAAGTTGCTGATGGAATGTGGTGTCAATCTCTGTTGTCTCAACTCCGCTTGTTTCAAAACCTTCAAATAGGCGATTGCCATTGATGCCAGACCACTTGTAGTCACGCAGAAGATAGGTGTTCTTGAAACCACCTCGTTCTGTCCAGTTCTTGAACCAACTTAAACTGTCTGCCTGAAGTACCTGTTCGTAAAGTACCTTCTGGTATCTGTCCTCCCAACGCTTCTCAATCTGATCGTCACCACCGCTCTGTACAGAATGACTCATATCCATATTGAACTTTGTAGCAATCATGAAGAGTGGTGATACGATACTCTTGTCAAGGAAGGCTGTGCGTTCACGAACGGACGCACCCATGTTCTGCTTTATCCACTGCTCCACGAGTCCTGGCATTACAGTAGGACCATTCTGCATGTGGTCATGGCAAAGCATCAAAACGTTGATAAGTCTTTCATCACTATATTTATTAAAAAGGTAACGAACCTTACCACGGAGCATCATCTTATTATTGAGCTCAATCTTAATCTGTTCTTCCTGAAGTTCAAGGGCAGCACGAGCACCAGGGAAGTCGAATATGTCAACAGTATTAAGGAACTCTTTACTAACCTTCTTATTCCAACCTTTAGACAACAATCTCTGCCGGTTTCCGTCATCAAGTATGCCTTCTGTATTATAGATAAGCTCCTCTGCGATAGTTTCCTCAGGAATCTGGAATACAATTTCAGCCGCAATTGAAGAAAGTACGCTCTTTGAGAACCCTCCTACAGCCTTCTTGTCTTCAGTAAGAAGGTCTGTACCCATATTTGGATCCACATTACCTGTTGTAGGTGATGCAACATCCAGTTTCTGAAGGCAGAGAGAACTCATCAAAGTTGTGGTGGTATTCAAGAGCGCAGAAATAGGAATATATACCTTCTTTGAGAATCCAAGAGTTTCGTAGCCCTGAAGCATTCTTATAAACAAACTTGTAATGTCGGAATTGTCGTACCAAAGTTTTGACATCAACTGTGGCCATTCGCGTGGCTGTATATGTGGAATAATACGAGCAAGAACATCAAAATAACGAGAATCAAGAAGTTCCTTGGCCTTTGTGATACCAATATGTTCCTCTACATACTCACGAACATTCATAATATCGTCTTCGTCAAGAACATCCTGTACATTAGGCGAACCTTTGTAACGACGTTCCTGAGCAATCATGAACTCGTCAATGTCCTCACGGTCGATAACAGAATGCGACTTAACATCATTATATGCGGTGTCACAGAGAATCTGAAGCATGTCTGCAATAGAAAGCACCTTTACCATAATAGGGAAGCTATCATTCGGCACCTCGTATGTCTTTGTAAAACGAGTAGCCACACCTGTTGCCTCTGTGTCACGTGTAATAGGGTTGAGTTGTTCTACAAAGTTGTATGTCTCACCCGTTTTAGGGTCGTTGACCATAAACTGCTGACCCTTACGGGCAAGCAGTGAACTTATCACATAACTCTTACCCTTCTGGCTCTCACCAAATGCAGCAATAGCAGGATTGCTTTCAAGAGAAAAGCGAAGTCTCTTCAACTGCCTACGAACATTAACCAACTTCTTGAACGTTTCTTCACGGCGACTTTGCTGCAGATGACTATCTGCCCAACTTATGAAGTTGTTGATGGAACTAATCTGGTTTGTTACATTCTGTATCAGTTCCTGATTTTTTGTTTCGATTATATCATTCATCGTTATATTCCTTATATTATCCGTTAATACTCAAAACAAACTCACCCTTGTCGAGCCAATAAGCACCATCGCTTGCAAGGCTCTGAACTCCAAATCTGAGCTTCTGCACAGAGAATGGTTTTCCCATGGAATCTACAGCAGAAACAATCTTGAGAACTTCTTTCTCTTGAGAATAGTTTCTGACAACAGAGACCTTGAGAGGAAGTGATACAGTATGGAGGTCAACGTCCTTTGCCAAATCAAGAACAAACAATGGACGTGCCTGGTAGAACTGTGATACAAGCTGTTTGCAGCCAATGAAGAGAGGAAATCCGTGAACTTCGAATGTTGCAGTATTCTGATCAGGTGTAAGCATTGCTTCTGCAACCTTCTGATTGACGGCATTGTATAGACCCATGTAATTGGCTGTTGATACCATGTCTTTCTTCAGATGCGTCATATCCATGTGGAAACCATTGATACCACCATTAGAAGACATGTAACCGATCATGGCACCGATGGCGACCAATGACTTCTGATCCTTGAAATAACCTAAGCCGTCTGCGAAAGGATACCACTCGCCAACTCGGTAATCATTCAGACGAATGAGACGGTTTGGTGATGTAGGATAATACTTTAAGAACAAATCAGTAATTGCAGTCAACGATGTTGGCTTGCCAGCAAGAAGAACGATGTCACAGTTGTAAGTATTGAGCACAATAGCAAGCTGTTTCATCAGAGGCTCAATCTTGGAAATGACAATCTTGGAAAGTACTTCTGTGTCAAAGTTCCAAATGATTTTCTTGAAATCGAAATCAACGTATGTCTTACCATTAGCAACAAGACTGAAATGCTTAGTAAAATGTTCAAGAATGAAACTTGCTGGCTGTAGTTCGTTGAAGAAGTCCTCATACTTCAAGAGCATAGACTTTCTGCCAAGTCTCAACATGTCAAGCATCTTCAGCCCCATAGGTACAGATACCTGAACGTTGAAGTCCTGACGCATAATCCTGTCCTTGTAATCCATCAAAGCCTTATCCTTGCCAAAGAAATTGTGAATACGTTCGGATGTCTCGCGCGACGCGTACATATATTTAATATCGCTCTTCTCTGCATCAGAGAGGTTGTGAAGGCTAACCTTGCCTTTGAGGTTAAGAGCTTCTACAAAATCTTCATCAGACAATGCCATGTAGTTTGAACAGATGGCGTTAAAAATTGGACCTTCATAAACTTGTCCTATGCCCTTGTTCTGACCTTCGATGATAACAGCACGAACTATTTCTTCAAGCAAATCATCACCTGCATAATAGAAGCTATCCCAGAAAAGGGGCTTTGGAGTAAGTTTGCATACCCCCTTGTCATCATACATATATGAGCAGATCATAAGGTCAGTAGTACCAGCACCAATATCGATAGAGCCGATTGTCAATGATTTGCGGTTATAACCATCGTTAGCAAGATCCTTACGTACATGACCATAAAGGTTGAAGAAATCTTCACAGTGATTTAGATAACGCTGAGCGACCTCTGCATACAGGTATACCAACTGACAACATGTTGCTTCATCATATCCCCATTCGGTCTTTATACGCTGAGTGGCAGGATTGTTTGGATTGACAGACAAATCCTTTACTGAAGGAATAATCTGAATCTTACCCTTCCATTCTTCCGGGTCGTATGGCTGATAATACAAGTCTGGATCTTTGCAACGCAAAAGTGAAATGTATGCGTCCTCTGCACACTGGCGGAGAATTATCTGCTCTTCCTTGGGCATAGCGGTAGGACAGGTGATGATGATGCTTCTCAACTTCCGAGGAATGTTTACATCACCACGCTTTTCACGGAACTGTGAACTGTTGATCTGACAATTGGCCTGCTGGAAAATCTCAATCATGACAAATGTCATCAGCGAACGACGTGAGAAAGAACTAAAGATGCCACCATTCTTGTTTCTACGAAGTGTGCCATCGCTATCAAATTGTTCAGATAGTCCCTTAATATTGATATAATGGTTTAAAGAAGAATTATCATCTTCTTCGGTTGTGAGGAAGTCCCACTGTCCATCGAACTGCTTGTTGTCCCATAAATAGCGCTTTGGACTTGAATAGTTCGTTGTTCTTTGTGCTACACCATTTGCAGGGCGTGACTTGTAAATCAACTTGATGGCTTCGTCGCCAACTCGCAGGAAACTCTGCCAAGAGAACTGATCTGGTATATCCATCTCACCGAATTTGCAGTGGTGGAATGCAAGACGCATATCGAAAGGCTTTTTGTAAACCTTCCAAGGTTCTGACAAATCCTGAAGCTGAAGCATGTCAACCTTTGTAAAGTCAGCATCCTCAAACAACACACCACATGTACGAGAATTACCAATATCAAGAACGAGGTCAACAGGTTTTGACTCTTCCTCGTCAGAATAGAGTATTACATTAGGAGTCAATCCCATCTTCTGGAGATATGATACAATAGTAATATAATAAGCTATATATCTGAAATGTGATGCCTCTCCCTTTGCTGATACCAATTCGGTATTTTCCTTGTTGCCGTGAATAAGAGAAGCAATATATTCGTCAACCCACTCGCAATCGTATGGTTTGGGTGAGAAGAAGTTGAAGAGGAGAGAGATGTCATTACTGATAGAGTATTGTTTTTCTCCTTCACCATCATAGAAGAAAGGCTTCACACCTGACATGTCGTTCTTAACAGATGTAGTGTCAAATGCCCATACAATATGATAACGTCTGATATTCTTTACCCTGGAAACAGGAACGAGTTTCATTCTACACCAACCAGTAGGACCAAAGACGCTATTTCCCATAGTATCTTTCTCGAACATAGGCATAGGTAACCACTGGTTCTCAATTGCGTCCAAAGGACATTCGCCTTTTTTAAGTCGCTCTGTTATTGAGCCTGCGAAACAATAGTCACTATAGCAATCCTTTTCATCAAGAACGTCAAGAGAACTAAAGTCAATCTTGGTTTCATCAACAAGACACTCGTTGCCTGCTAGGTTCATATAAACATAAGGTATTGGCTTATGCTTTCTTAACTCATCAAGTCTAACTATTTGTCCTCCAGAGAAACTTACAGCCATCTCTAAAGTCCAAACGTCATCCATGATGTTATAACTCTCATGGAATACTAAAGGCATATCAAAATCATTCTCGTCCTTAATAGAAAGAGGACTGATGAAATTGCCATCTTTATCCACAAAACTTTCTTCTACCTTAATTTCAAAGTCCGAAGTCAGAAATTGAATGCCTGTGTTTGCAATTAGTGATATAGTCATAATTTTTATAAATTTATTATCAATAGTATGATTTGAATGGTTAAGAATAGAGGAACACAAATCTGAAATTTCTTGTGCTGTGTCTTATGTCTAAAACCATGCATTGCTATATAAGCCCCTAATGCGCCTCCAAAGAATGAGAAGGAAAGTAGTGTAATCTCTGCAACACGCCAATTTCCTTTGAGAGCGCATTGCTTGTCGTGCCGGTAAAGCACAAAAGTAATGACGTTCATTATAGTTAAGATACTTATCAACATTCCTATTCTTTTGGAAGTTTATGATGATTATTAGGATATGCAACCATAAATTTATGAATTTTCTTCGTTTTTCTCCAAAAACGCACTTGGCACATAAGCAGATGCGATTGTTAATAGACCGTCAATGATAACTGCCACGCGCTGCTGTCCATGGTAACGTGCAACCTTTCCTATGACTCCCTTAAATGCGCCATCAATGATACGCACCGTCTGACCTTTCTTGAATTTGTAGACATCAGATGGTACAATGATGATGTCTTCCGCTTCAGAAGCACACATTATTTTAAGACTCTCAATCTGATAATCAGGAACGACAAGAGGCTCTTTGACAATTCGTGTCCCTTCGTGGAAATGACGATAATAAAAACGGAGATACGGAAGATTTACGTTGTCGTAAACAAATGACTTTATCTCTTCTTCTGTTCCGCGTGCAAAGAATATATTGGGAAGACGAGATTCCTCAACGGATTTTCTTTTTCCATCAACGATTTTGATGGTGGTGATTGTCGGATAATATGCCTCCACATGTTTTCCATCCAAATAATCGTATGCTTTTTTCTCACGTCCGTATGTGACCCGAAGAGCATACCAATGTGGAACATCCTTAAGTTTTCTCTTGATGGTTTTAAGGGCTGTTCCCGACAGTGCATTTCTGGTGGACACCCCTGTTTGTGAATTCTCTGCCAAAACCGGCTTCTGAACTTCGGGGAGGACATCGGGGGTAAGCCCGGTGCAGGGAGGTCTTTCACCGCCTCCATGGGTGTCTATATCACCAGATACATGCCCATTTACATTCATATCGATGACCTAACTTTATTCTAGACAGAACTCAGTTATGGACATAAAAAAAGCGTGGTTCGTCCTGTTGTCCGTCCCACACACTGAGGCTCTTCCACTGCCTATCAAAGTTGAACAGACAACGTCAGAGCCCACGCCGATATGAATTATCGCTACCGTTAAGAGACCTATATAAACATTATCACCGTACTCCCAACGGGGTACAATCCGTGCTTACAAGGTCTCCACGGGTCGGATATATCACACCCGGGACATCTACCGTTGCTACGTTCAAGACTTTGATACTGATTGTTTTGGAAGATTTCAGTGTGTCTCAAACACAGCGTCGAGTAAACGCCTTCAATATGTCTTGGCTCTCTCCCACCCATAGCCCGCTTAATGCCGAGAAAGTCGTTCGGACTTCTCTGCTTTCAGCCCGGCGTAGGCTGTCTGTCTGCCAATATCGATAACCCGACTTTGCCCACAGACTTGAGAGCCGCGACAAATTTACTAAAATTTTACCAAAAAGAGCAAAAATAATTGATAAATTCTTTCAATCATGTTCGATTTCAACATTTAAGCGACAGTTATTGCCTTATTTGCAACCGCAACAAGGACAATGCCGTGGATTGTCGTGTAAACGTAAGTCATCTTATTCACATGCATAGAAAACCTCTGGTCTGCGACCTGCACCAATCACCTGTATGGAATTAAAACAGGAAGTAAACCTACGGCAGGAATAGTGTAAACCTGAAATGGTGATATTGTGAACCGATATAGTAATAAAGCTAAAAGCATGTCGACCTATTCCCGGAAATGACGCGTCCGCAAACCGCAAAGTGCCTGTCTGAAAAGCTTCCGACTTAAGTCGGAAGGTTTATGAACCGGCACTTTCGAGTTTGCGGACGGGCCTTTTAAAGTTTGGGAACGTGTCGTTTCAGCATTCTGAATCTGCTGATGATAAAATACGGGCGGACATGTGCTTAACAACATATCCGCCCGTATAATGATGTATTCGGGTATAAAGAACAGGGCCACAGCCGTTATTCCTCATATTCCCGGGATGTATACCGTTTATCCTGTATATAACATTACCTTTTACTTAACAGGAATATCCTCAAGTGTCTTCTTCAGCAACATCCAGAACGGCTCTACCGTCGGGATATGGCAACGCTCGGTTGTGGTATGCGGTGAACGCAGCGTAGGACCTAAGGAGACTACGTCGAGTCCGGGATATTTTCCCAATATCACAGAGCACTCCAGACCTGCATGGTCCACCTGTTCTACAGCATCGCTTCCGAACAGCTCCTTATACTCCTTCTCCAGAAGCTTCAGTATCTCGCTGTCTGTATTCGGATCCCATCCGCTGTAGCTTCCGCTGAGCGTAACCTTCATTCCGGCCATATTGAAGCAGCCGGCAAGCGTGTTTGCAATATATTCCTTCATGCTCTCGCTTGAAGAGCGTGCAAGTATCTTCAACACTGCCTTGCCATCGGCGATGTCTATTATGGCAAGATTGGATGATGTCTCGACCACACCGGGTATAGCTGGTATCATACGCAGCACACCGTTGTGGCAACCGTAAATAGCGTCTATAAGATTATCCTGAATATCTTCCGGAACCTGACACTTAGGCGCCTCTGTCTCCTCCACGGTGAGGGTCATGCCGCTCTCTATGCCCTTATACTCATTGTCAAAAACGCTCTTATAACCGGCAACAAGCTCCTTTATGTCCTCGACATTCTCCTTCGGCAGCGTCAGCACCGTCTCGCATTCAAAAGGAATAGCATTCCTCATATTGCCACCGTGCCATGTGGCCAGGCGAGCCTCACATCCGGCAACGGCATCACGCACGATACGCACCATGAGCTTGTTGGCGTTTCCGCGTCCCTCATGAATCTCAAGACCGGAGTGTCCGCCGCGCAGGCCTTTCAACGATATCTTCACAGCCACGTCAGACTCATCCGTCTCTGTCTCCTTATAGCCCAATTCGGCTGTAACATCAATACCTCCGGCACTTCCGATTACGAACTTTCCCCATGTCTCGGAATCAAGGTTAAGAAGAATATCTCCGTTGAGCTCATTCTCGGGAAGGTCGTTGGCACCATACATTCCGGTTTCCTCGTCAGCGGTGATAAGAGCCTCAACGGGACCATGCCTCAATGTCCTGTCTTCCATGACAGCCATTATGGCAGCGACACCGATACCGTCATCCGCGCCAAGTGTGGTTTCCTTTGCCTTTACCCATTCGCCGTCTATATAGGTTTCTATCGGGTCGGTCTCAAAATTATGTGTGCTGGCCTTCGACTTCTGCGGAACCATGTCCATGTGGGCCTGAAGTATCACACCCTTTCTGTTTTCCATTCCTTCTGACGCAGGCTTCCGCATAACAATATTTCCAGCCTCATCCTTAAAGGCCTCTACTCCTGCTCCTTTTGCGAAGTCAAGAAGAAAGTCCTGTACTTTTTCAAGGTGTCCCGACGGACGGGGAACTTGTGTCAGCGCATGAAAATTGCGCCATATACACTCCGGTTTTAAGTTTTTAATTTCACTCATAGCTTAATATTTATAGTGTTCTTATCATTCTGTATCCTGAAATCATATCATATCAAGATACGGTCATATCTCTTGCTGCGACACGGCGTCCGGTAAACATCAAACCGACCCATGCCCATATTCCAAGCAAGACAACAAGCATTGTCTGCACGGAATGTACTATCAAAACGAAATAAAGCGCCTTCTCATCCGCCACGCCATACAGTATGAGCATTGTCTTAACGGCAAAATGCCATGGCCCCGCGCCATTGGGCGTCGGCACCAGGACGGCTATGCTCCCGACGACGAATGTGACCATGCCACACGCCATGCCGAGATTCTCTGTAAAGCCGAAACAAAAGAACGCAAGATAATAATGCAGGAAATAGCATGCCCATATACCTATCGTCATCAGAACAAACAACGGGACATTGTCCATTCTCCTCAGCGACATCACGCCTTGCCATATTCCGCTCAAGGTGGTCTTCACCTTATTATATATAGAAAGCCTCTTAAGAAGGAACGCAAAAAATCCTAAGGCCACCGCTCCACAAAGAGCGGTCACGGCATATCCGGCAGGTGAGAAACGGGAAAAAAGACTGTCTATGCTTGTGCCTGTCTCATCGAAGAATATACCGAATACCCTGAACTGCAACAACAGTGTAATGCCGGCCACAACCATGACAAGCAAAGAATCTATGGCTCTCTCTGTGACAACAGTTCCCAAGGATTTAGGGAAGGAAACATCATCATACCTCTTCAATATCCCGCAACGCGTGAACTCGCCTATACGCGGAACGACAAGACTTGACGCATAAGAAAGAAATATGGAATTGATACTGACCGAAAGGCGCGGATACTCACCGACAGGATTCAGTGTTAGTCTCCATCTCCATCCTCTTATAATCTGTGCCAATATTCCGAAAGGGAAAGACAGCAACATCCATGTCCAGTCCATTTCATTGAAAAGAACATTCCTTACGCTCTTGAAGTCGAAACCACGGTACATCCAATACAGTATCGCGCCTCCCAACGTTAACGGTAATACAACTTTGGCGAAGTTATTCGTAAGATTCTTCAATTCCATATCATCTGCAAAGATACTGCAAATCATAATAAGAGCAAAATAAAAACAAAGGTTTTTCACGGCTGTACACTTTATTGCACCGACAGTCTTATGGAATCAGCATAACGGCACTGCATTTCGATATTAAATAAGACACACACCTGTCCGGCTTGTCGCATCATACCGGACACTGTAAAGCCACACATTCCTTTATCACCAACCAGATCCTCCGATAAACAGAATATGGAACACAAAAACTTAATATCTAAGAAAGCATGAAGAATATCTAATAATAAAAGTTAAAAGATTTCATACTACCGTTTGTTTTTAGTAAATTTCTTGCAGAGGTTTCATTTTTCATAGTATCTTTGGAGTACAATATCTAAAACATTAAATACATAAACTAAAAATTTAGATAATATGAAACGAAACAGTGAGGAAAAGACACTGACACGTGCCGAGATGGAAATCATGAACATTCTTTGGAACAGTGAGGATGCAATGAGTACGCACAGCATTATAGAGAAGTATCCGGACCCCAAACCCGCCTACTCCACCATTGCCACGTTCCTTAAAATACTTACTAAAAAAGGATTCATCAATTACAGGAAAGCCGAGGCAGGAAACAAGACTTTCTATTTTTACCCGCTATTGACAAGACAGAGATACACCTCTCTGTTTATGCAGGAGACAAAAAGCACACTCTTCGGCAACTCCGCGAAAGCCATGCTTCATTTCTTTGCACAAAGCGAAGATATATCGGATGAGGACATCGAACAGATACTGAATATGATAAGGAGTAACGGCCGTTCCTGACAACATCACACTAATTTATTTACCGCTTATGATATTCATATTCAAATCTGCCATCACGCTGGCAATGCTATACTGCTGTTTCTTCACTTTTCTGAGTAAGGAGACATTCCACCGTTTCAACCGCATAATGCTTGTCGGCATAATGGCGGCGGCACTGACAATACCTCTCATACAATTGACAACCACGACCCCTACAGTTGTCAACGAGGGACTGTACCAAATAGAACGTGATTTCACATATACCGCCATATCCGTCAAAGATATTGCAGACACACCCGAACATCACGAATGGGCGGTCTATGCTGTCATAATTTATTTGGCAGGGGTGGTGATAATGCTGTGTATCGCGGCAATACAGTTTGTGACACTCCTGCGCTACATGCGCGGCGGGTTGCGGCATACAGACTGTTACGGCAACACTATCATATTGAAGACAAACGACATATCTTCGTTCAGCGTACTGAAATATATTGTAATGTCGGTAAATGATTATGAAACCTACCGCACATATATCCTGACCCACGAGCAGGAACACATACGCCTCGGGCATACATACGATCTGATGCTACTCGGAGTCATGAAGATAATGCAATGGTTCAATCCCTTCATCTGGTTCTTGGGCCGTGACCTCAGGGCTGTTCATGAGTTTGAAGCGGACCAGGCTGTAATAAACAAAGGCATCGATGCAAAAACATATCAACAATTACTTGTGATGAAGGCCGTTGGTGAACGTCTGCAGCTGTTCACAAACTGTCTCAACCACAGTTCACTAAAACGCAGAATAATAATGATGTACAACAAGAAGACAAACAGATGGATGATGCTCAAGGCTCTGTGCGCCATCCCTGTGGCGGCACTTGCCATAACCGCCTTTGCCAAGCCTATGGCAATAGAAAAAGTAGAGAATGCCATCACAACAGCAGAGGAGAAGATTACAAGAACCGTGAAACACACGGTAGAGAGCAGGCTCGTGCCGGAAAGCAAAAAAGAGGCCAAGAGAGAAATCCCACAAACCAAAGCACAGCCAGCAATGGCAAAGGATGCGAGCCAGACTGAGAGCAAGAATGCCGACATGCCCAAGAATATGGAAACGGCAAAGAACATGGAAACGGTGAAGAACGTAAGACAGACGAAGACAAAGAAAAACATTCCTGTATACAACGACATGCCGGAATATACCGGACAGTCATCAATAAAAAACGGAGTGAGAATCAAACGTACCGATGACTGCACATACGTAACGCTGATTTGCACATGCCGCGACAATGTCGGACTGTACAAGATTGGAGGAAAAGAAAACAGGACATTCATAGAAGACGTGGAAACAGGCGACCATTACAAGGCACGCCGCGTCAAGGACGAAACTGCCGTATTCGGAGGAGACGGATTTGTTGTAACCAACATGAAAGGAAAGAGATGGGCGGTGACACTGGAGTTCCCTCCGTTGCCCGACAATGTAAAACACATCAGATTCTGGCACCTGGACAATTGGACCGGGAGTGAATATAGGATTATAAATATTAAAGACATTGAAGAGATATGAGAATAAAAAACATTTTTCTGCTTGGCTGTCTGATTGCGGCCTCATGCACAACTCCAAAAGCCATCAGTAATGATAAAATCAAGTATGACAAGACACTGCCCGTTATCCCAAAAGTATCAGTAATAAAAGATCCCGCAAATTACAACAAGGAAGACAAATACACCTTTCCCATATACGGCAACGAGACAGCTGTGGCGCCACCGGTGGTAAACCGGAACGGTTCCTTGAACCCTGTCGCCATCTGGTGTACAAAGGAATGCACCGTTGTGGCCAGCCTCACACAACTGCAATGGGACATGCATTATTTCCAGAGAACATCCGGCGATTACATCGAAGATGCGGAAACAGGCAAAAGATATTATGTAAAAGGCACTTATGACGGACTACCGATGGACATGAGCTACAACATAAAAGGCGTTTCCGGAGAATGGATATGCAGTTTCGACATATATCCGCCGTTACCAGAGAAATGCACAAGAATAAACATCATAGAACAAGACGTCACGGACAATGTAAAGAACGGAGCGGCATGGGGCGGTGGTCTGCGCATTCACAATGTACAGGTATCATTGCTGCAACGCAACCAAAACATAGTGAAGTTCCAAAAGACCAGAATTATAGAATAGCAAATATTAATAGAAAGAGGAAGCCGGACTGTCCGCAACCGCAAGGTGAACGGCAGTCCGCTTTTTATATATGAATCCGATGCCAATTCCACCGCCCTTTGCTTTTGCACATAATTAATTTGGCGGCATCGGTTTCTTTTTTTACCTTTGCAAAAGCTAAGCTGCATTCGGGAATCGACAGCCGCATCATCAATAATATGAAACAAGTAAGACCAAAGAAGAATTTAGGCCAGCATTTTCTGACAGACCTGAATATTGCAAAACGTATAGCAGACACCGTAGACGCATGTAAGGACATCCCCATACTGGAAGTTGGGCCGGGCATGGGCGTGCTAACACAATATCTTACAGAAAAACAGCGCGAGGTGAAAGTGGTAGAAATAGACACGGAATCGGTGGAATACCTGCGTGAAAACTTTCCAAGCCTCAACGACAATATAATCGGAGAAGATTTCCTGCGTATGGACCTTAGCGGCATTTTCGGAGGACGCCGGTTCGTACTTACAGGAAACTATCCTTATGACATATCGTCACAGATATTCTTCAAGATGCTTGACAATAAGGAACTTATACCATGCTGTACTGGAATGATACAGCGTGAAGTGGCATTGCGTATGGCATCGGAGCCGGGAAACAAGGCATACGGAATATTAAGCGTACTAATACAGGCATGGTATGATGTGGAATATCTGTTTACCGTTGACGAAAATGTATTTAATCCGCCGCCAAAAGTAAAAAGCGCCGTCATCAGAATGACACGCAACGATGTGACCGACCTCGGATGCAATGAAAGTCTGTTCAAAAGAGTAGTGAAAACCGTTTTCAACCAACGGCGTAAGATGCTGCGCGTGAGCCTGCGGCAGATATTCCCCGGAAAGCCGTCAGCCGACGCTTTCTTCGCTCACGACATTATGACAAAGCGTCCCGAACAGCTTACAATCAACCAGTTTGTTGAACTGACCAATATGGTTGACAAAGAACTATGCCTGCAACAGGACTGCCCTTAACCCTCATGTCCTCATTGACATACATCAAGAACAAAGGCCTTTACTTTCTTTTTCCATACACATAAAACCCGACATACCGATATTACCATTACCTTTGCCGCATAATAATAAGGAAACAGCATACGGATATCCGACTTACACACCGTATTACAGAACAAAGAAGAATTTGAGAGAAAGGCCTATAAAGACATAAGGTTATAGAAACAGAGGCAAACTTCGGAAAAAAATGAAAACCGGATAGTATTAATGAAAGGAATGTTCTAAGGTTTTTAGTCTGTTTCTGGTTGTAAGAATTGTATTCAACGATAACATTTGTCGGCGGACGGAAGAACCACCGTTCTTCAACTAATAAAAAGAGGCATTCGGAAATTTTCATCCGAATGCCTTTTTTGCCATAATTATACAAACAGGTTCTATTGCCTGTTCTGCTTTACTACGGTTCTGCCCCCGTCGCTCATTACCTGCACTTTCACAACCGTGCCTTTATAAGACTCGTCTACTCTTATACCCTGCATGTTGTAATACAATGTGTTGACAACACCGGCCGCATTCTCCACATTGCTTATACCGGACAATACGGTTGCATCGGCCGCCTCGCCAAGGCCTCCCATCTCATTGGCGGCACGCACGGAATACTTAGATTCGGTATCAGCCACCTTATAGGAGTTTTCTGTTGTGAACGCAATCACTTTTCCGTTCTCGCAAATTGCCCAGCAAAGAACATAATCGCTGTTGTCCCATGTAAGCTCATTACCTGCCAGCCTGACATTCTTCGGAGCCGAAGCCTGCTCTGTGGCAGCCGTAGGATCCCAATCATCGTCAGCACCCATCACCGTGGCGATTGTCATCTGGGCAGCTTCTGCGGCACTCAGAACAGGATTGTTCTCGTGACCGTCGCCAAATGTCTTCTTACGGTTGCTGAGGTCGATAACAGTGCCGTTGGAAGTAACGGAATTGTACTCCGCAAATCTCTTCGGCCAGCCTGTTCCCATCTCATTCCATCCTACCGCACTCGGCTGGACATTCATCTTGGTATTGATAAACAGCGCTATCGGAGTTCCGTCACCCCATGGACGTCCAAGGGTATACTTGCCGTTCACATCGTTCTTCTCGCCGTTAATCTCACAGTCCTTGAATATATATCCATACTGCTTCGGTGTGGAAGGAACGGCAATATATCCGTTGTCGCATATCACAAGGTTCACACCATTATAATATACGTCACCCTTGCCGCAAAGGAAGTCAGTGCGTCCGCGCAGACGTCCGTTCTCGAAATAGAACCGTCCGTTCTGGTTGTTCGACAGGTACGTATCCTGATAGCCGTGCAGACATACATTCTTGCAGACAGTCTTGTTTGAGTTGTCCTCAAGTGCCGCGTTACGTCCGCGTGAATCCTTCATACCGTTCTTGACGGTTATATCCTGTATATATGTATTTACCGCAGCCTTGCCAAGGTCAATGGTCTGATTATTATGAAGTCCCTCTATAGGATTCTTAGGTCCATTATCCCCGGGAACTTCAACATCAGGCAATGTATTGACAACAGACGTGTTATCCATTCCCTCACCTATAATTGAAATGTTAGGCGAAGTTATATATGTGATAGGACTCGGATAAGCCACACCGTCACAACCGGTGACGGTCTCTGTCTCACTTGCCGGAATTGTATATGCCCCCTGTTTGATGAATATTCTGAAACGCACCGAAGTGTCGGCACGCTTTGCTGCCGCCGCTATCGCTGCCTTGAAATCTCCGTTGTCAGGAACGATGAAGTCATACATGGCTTTTGTTACGGCCGGACGTGTTTTCGTGCTGAACGAAATCGTAATCTCATTCTCATTGAAATTCTCCGTAAGGTCTGAGACACTCTTTGAAGGAAGTGAGAAGATGTATTCCGTGGAGTATTCCAATCCCTTATACTCAAATATGACTGTCTTGCCGGATACCACAGGGCTTAATTCCATCTTAGCGGAACCTGTCGCAGAAGCAAGTGTTGCCTTCACGCCTTCAGCCACCACTACCTTCTCGTCAAATGTAAGGATGATCTTTCCGTTTGCGGAAGCATTAGCGTTTCCGTTTTCCGGCACGGTGGATACAAGTACAGGAGCCTTTCCGTCATTAATGTGGTTCTCTGCTCCGGTGATAAATATCTTGCTTATTGCAATACCGTCATTATCCGATGTAGTACCGTCAATATCCGATGTCTTGTCTGCTATCCAACGGATGTATACAGACTTTTTATTGTCCGCATCCTTCGGCAGTGCGAACTCTTCCTCTTTCCAGTTCTTTCTACCCTCAATATTTATACTGCCAATACGTTTCCACTCATTGCCGTCAAGCGAATACTCAACATTATAGGTCGTATAGGCATTATAGTTATAAAGCATGGCACTGCTTACCTTAATATCCGTGAACGCCTCTGCATTCACCATCGTCTGCCAATAGTAGTCTCCCAAGCCTGTCGTTCTCCAGTTCACGGCACAGTGGCCGCCTTCATAACCGCTATTGTCAGCCTCATAACTCTTGTCAAGCCATCCGCTGGTCTCGCCAGCCTCATTCCTCAGAATCAAAGATGCGGCATCGTTTTCTGCAGCGGCAAAGTCAGCCACACGTCCGTCGTTACCCCTTAGAATGAAATCCCAACCGACAATAAAGTCTATTGCAGAGAAATTCGCAGTAAGGGCTATATCCTGATCCATAAGAACGGAAATGGTATTTGACGTCTCACCGTTACTCCAGTTAGTGAATGTCATTATCTTGTTTCCTGTAGCCGTGAGAGTGACATTAGTTCCTTCCTCATACATTTTCTTTCCGTCAACGATTGCCGGTTCAGGAGTTGCAGTCACCATATAGCCATTGGCAGGCTTCAACACGGTTATGTCTAATGAATAGGTGTTGAGTTTTTGGAAATTTGCCGTAAACACTTCATCGGCATTCAAGGTATGTGTAAACTGTTCCGACTCCGACACCACATTTCCGGAAGCGTCAGTCCAATTCACGAACTTATATCCAAAATTCTTTTTAGCTGTAAGTCTTATCTCCGTACCGTCCTCAAACTCTGTACCTGCGGGATAAACGTTTACCGTTCCTGCATTCTCTGGACTCACAGCAGTTGCAAGAGTATATCTTGCCACATTCTCAACCGTTCCGTTCAAAACGCCTTCGATGCGCACATCGCTGAATCCGCCTTCCTTTGTACTTCCCACACCGACTGTGGCAGACATTGTGAACCCATCGGCAGAAGCAAACTTTGCCTGCTGCTCTTTTGTGAGTTCTATAACAAACTGATTGGTATAATTGTCTCTGTTGCCAAATTTATCACTATCCTTGTCTTTATTTGCACGCGGTGCGGTGAAAGTTCCCAATGTTTCCTGGGTGCCGTCAGCAAGAATAGCGCTGACCGTCACTCCATTCTCGGCATCCGTTCCGAAACGCTGGATATATGCACTGACTTTTGTAGGTGTGAAAACAAGTCCCTTGGACGGCTTCACGGTCCATTCCGCAGCTTTCGTAGAGCCTGACGGTTTTAATTTAAGGAATCTCACTAAATTTCCGTCCGCATCCTTCGCCTGACCGGTTCCTGTTCCTGTCACTTCAAGATCGCCTATATTAGCTACGGCAGAAGAGAATCCGTCTGCTGGGGCAACAGTATTGGCCGCAACAAAATCCTTGTCTGCATTGAAATTCCATACCGCGCCTGCATATTCATCCGTATATGTTTTACCGCCTGAGGCCAACACCGGCAACACAACGCTTACATATCTATAATAAGAACCGTTGCCAATAACAATATCGACTATTTCCGCCGTATTGCCAATAATATAGCTTATGGTATTGGCCTGTGTGTAATCATTCTGGCCGTCTATCGTAGTGGTTGTTATTGTCTCATACGCTTCAAGAGATACGGCCGCACCCTTGCACGAAGGAACGGAAAGTTTGGTTCCGTTATTCATCTGGCACCAGTCTGTCCAGTTGCCATTGGCTATCTTTCCGCCGTTATTGGTGTCAAAGTCGAGCTTAACGTCTATTGTCCGGCCATTTACCACGGCCTGAGTAACGTATATTCCGGTCTTGTTCTGATAACTCATCAACGGCGCACCGTTCTGTCTCTGGAAATCCCATTTCAACGTTACAGCATCCGTACGGTCTGCAACAGACACGGTATTGTCGGTAAACACAGGCGTAAGGGTTATATCCTCGCTCACTGTAAGTTCTTCTCCTATGGCGTATGTAGCCGTGCCGTCAGTCCATCCCGTAAGTGTCTTGCCCTCTATATACAACGTGCGGTTGGCCGGAACCACAACCTTTGAGCCGACCTCCACTTTCTGAGCTTCCGGCAACAAATCGCCTTCAGCCGTCATATCTCCAAGGGAGAATGTCACAGTCGCCTCGTCAACCAGGTCCGACGGATCGACCTTTTCCACTGCAATATAAGGAGTGTAGCTACCACCGGAAATTGTCAATGTGGTCGCATCCGTGCCTTTGTAGTATGCAGAGGCGATATTGGCATTCTTGTCATTGTGATAGCACGCACCGGTATTAGTGTTGAATTTCGCAACCACTTCTCCGGCGGCATTCTTCACAGTCACATCACCGCCCCACGCACAAGTACCCATAGATATCCTTACAGGGCCTTCCACATCTACCGTGGACGAGAAATTCCCCCATCCATGTTCTCTTGTATGGAAATTACCGGTAAGCACAATATTAGCCGAAGCGTCGTCGGCTAATACTCTCGTCTGTGTGCCATCATCTGCGACAGCAACACCAAATGATAATGACGCCCCTTCAACAGCCTCGTCTGAGGTCAGGAAATTAGCGTCCGTCAAATCAATCTTGATATCCCTGAATGCGGCATTGGCAGGTATCACACCGCCAAGACATACCAACAGGATAACAAAACTCAAAAATCTTTTTGCCATTTTAGTTAGTAAAAAAATATTAGTAAATAAATCGATAGTTATATTTTAGTCCTTATTTTTAAATGACTGCAAAGTTAATTGTTTTTCTATATAAAAGAATATTTTAAACTTACTTTTAACCGTCTAACCGGCATTTTTGTTTTATTTTCCCCTTTTATTGATTATTTTTATCCTCATATCCACCATCATATATGTTCAAAATATTAATAATAAAATTTCTTCATTGTAACATAGAACACCTCATTGCGGAAATCTCTCCTTTGATTGGTATGGACGTCAGACTTAGAGCTGACGTCCATACCAATCAAAGAATATATGCCTCTTTTTTACATAAAATGAAACGTCAAATAAAAAAACAACTGACAAAATTTGGTATTCTGTTTTTTTATTCATACCTTTGCACTCGCTTTAAAGGCAAGGGCAAATTCCAGAGTGGCCAAATGGGGCAGACTGTAAATCTGCTGTCTCTCGACTTCGGTGGTTCGAATCCATCTTTGCCCACGATAAAAAGCGGTAAGACCATTTATGTCTCACCGCTTTTTATTTTACCCCCGCCCCTCTATTTCTTCGGGGCATCATCATTGATCACCGTAGCCCTTAATATCCTTATATCATCCACAGGCCGGTCATAATCATCCGTAAAGGCTTTCTGAATACGTTCCGCCACATCCATTCCTTCCAAAACTTCACCAAAAACTGTATATGTACCGTCAAGATGTGGAGTTCCGCCAACCTTACGATAGGTCTCAATTATCCCGGGAGTAAGAGTTATCGGGCTTGCCGCTACCGTATCAAGATGCTCCTGGGTTCTTAGCACAGCCTCAGAAGACATTCTCTTACCTATAACGATATAAAACTGACATGCATCTGACTTATACTCAGGATTGGTCTTGTCGCCTTCACGCGCCATTGCCACCGCCCCGCGCTTATGATAATATTTAGGGAAACGTATTTCTGCGGGGATATTATAATCAAGTGTTCCCGTGCCAAGATGCGCACCAGGTTCTGCCGTCTTGCTCTTCGGATCACCTGCCTGTATCATAAAATTTGGTATGACACGATGAAAAAGCAAACTGTCATAAAAGTGCATCCTTACCAACTTCAGGAAATTATCCCTATGCTGCGGTGTATCATCATACAGCATTATACGTATATCACCTGCCGTAGTCTCAAACAACACTTCCTTCTCCTGCGACATGACACACAACGGTGCAATCGCAAACACCAATGCTACAATAAATGCTCTCATATAACGATTATCTTTAAATTATTATTTCTTTTTATCCGCCATGATTCCATCAGCCCAGTTTCCCCTTAAAAGCCTGTAAATGAAAATGACTCCTCTGAATGTCAACTCGACGGCCATAGCCGTCCAGACACCTTTCAATCCGTAAGCAGGAGCCAAGGCAGCGGCAAGCGACAAACGGACAGCCCACATACTGACAAGATTCATGGCCGCAGGCTTTACTGTATCACCCGCACCTACAAATACGCCATAACACACTATGGCTGCAGCGAACATCGGCTCGGCAAAAGCCTCTATGCGCAAAACGGCAGAACCAAGTTCACGGATAGCCTCAACAGGGGTCATAACGGAAATAAGTCCGTAGGAAAAGACATACATCAAAACTGCCATGACTGTCATCACGACCACACCCAACATAACAGAAAGATGCGCAAAGCTCCTTGTCAGAACTTTCTGCCCTGCTCCAAGCCCCTGCCCGACAAGAGTTGTCGCAGCCTCAGCTATACCATAACCCGGCATATAGCAGATACTCTCAACCGTTATCGCAAATGTATTCGCGGCAATAGATATATTACCAAGTGGGGCAACAATCGCCGTACTGACAATTTGTGCACCTCCCATCAATATCTGCTGAAGTCCCATCGGCGCCCCTATCCTAAGTGCTGTCCTGACACAATCAGAGGTGGGGATGAACGAACCGCCATGACGGCTTATAGACAAATGCCTGGAACGGTATACAAGAAAATAGAACATCAACGAGGCTGTAGTCAGCAGGGCAAGCAACGTTCCCATGGCCGCCCCCATCACCCCGAGCCCGACAACGAATATCAATATATAGTTGAAAACCACATCCAATATACACATAAGAATATTCAACATGCTCGGAATCTTCATGTTGCCGCTACATTTCAACATACTTGCCGACAGGCTCGACAACTGAAGCAACGGAACAGCCATTGAAAACACAAGAAAATACATTGATGCGTCATGGGCAATATCCTCTCCGCCGCCAAGCCAGAAAGGCAGACGCGAGTGTATGAGAAAGGCTGTAAGGGAAATGACGGAACTGAATATCAATGTACAGACGATACCCTGCCGCAACACACGGCGTGCAGCGTCAAAATCGTTGGCACCTATGAAATGTGCCACCTGAACGGAAAAGCCCATGGACGCCGCACTGGTAAGACCTCCAAACAACCATGTGGTAGACTCGACAAGACCAACCGAAGCAGCCTGTCTTTCACCAAGGCTGCCCACCATCGAGGCGTCAATAAAGAACATCATTATAGCCGACATCTGTGAAAGTATAGACGGTATGCTAAGCTGGATTATAAGCCTAAGCCTTTGACCACGCGTCATCTCACGCCCTTCACGTATGTAATCAAGCAATTCGCTTTCTTTATTATTTAGAGGCATTTCCGTTCTCGCTTTTTTATTCCTGAAACTTAATATCACAATAATTATGCAAACCAAAAACAATCAATATTTATAGAAACTGTTATATGGCCACAATAAATATGATGCAAAATTACTTCAAAAAAACGAGACATAGACAGAAACATGGAAAATAGATGTTAATTACAATGCCGGCTCAACCGGCAACGGCATTGACGGCAAGCCGGTTAGCGTCATTTCTACCGTTTTTCTCGGTTATTCCGGAGATTTGTCGTAACTTTGCAATAATATTAAGGTATAACTAAATAATAACCATAAAATGAGTAAAGTAATAATTAACAGTTATGATGAGTTTGCCGCACTTTTAGGCAAGAACATAGGTGTGTCAGACTATGTGGAACTCACCCAGGAGCGTATAAGCCTTTTTGCCGACGCAACTCTTGACCACCAGTGGATTCACGTGGATACGGAACGTGCGGCAGTTGAAAGTCCGTTCAAAACGACAATTGCCCACGGATACTTGACACTATCCATGCTTCCTTACCTATGGAATCAGATTATAGAAGTGAACAACTTGAAAATGATGGTGAACTACGGCATGGATAAAATGAAATTCGGACAGGCTGTAAAATCAGGAGAATCAATACGCCTTGTGGCAGACCTGCATTCAATCACAAACCTCAGAGGAACAGTGAAGGCTGAAATAAAGTTTTCAATAGAAATAAAAGACCAAAAGAAAAAAGCGTTGGAAGGTATCGCCACTTTCTTATATTATTTCAACTGAAAACATACAACACATCATATTGCCGGATATCCCGCCTGTAGCCATATCCGGCAATAAGATTTCTCAGATAAGAGAATAATGTTTCCTGTTCTATCTTTTACTTGAATAATAACAGACTTTAAATTAAAACATGGGAGAAAACAATATCACAGAACGTATGGAGGAAAAAGGTGTGAAACCGACATCAAACAGAATCCTTATAATGAAAACCCTAATAAAAGAAGCACGTCCGATGAGTCTGTCCGATATTGAGGAAACCTTACCCACAATGGATAAATCAAGCATATTCAGAGTACTTTCGCTGTTTCTGAAAAACGACATCGTACACTCTTTTGAAGACGGACGCGGAATTATAAACTATGAACTATGCACTCAAAAAGGAATATGCAATAATTCAGAAGCGCACATCCACTTTTACTGTAAGCTATGCCATAAATCATTCTGCATGAAAGACATACCAATGCACGACATAGAACTCCCACAAGGTTTTATTCCACATTCCGCATCATTTGTAATCAAGGGACTGTGTCCGGAATGCGCTGGAAGATAAATTCAATTATTACAGATGCAATATAAACAAATATGCAATAAATTCACGGGAACCATAATAAAAGGCAAACAACTGCTGCCTTAAGAATATTATTCCACGCAACAAATGTTTGCCTTGTTTTATACTAAATCTATTCAGGGGAATTTTAACTCTAATCCCTCCTAAAGACTTATTCTGCAACAGGTGCTTCTGTAGCCTCACCTTCAGCAGGAGCGGCAGCTTCCGCTGCTTTCTGTGCCTCTTCCTCTGCTTTTGCAGCAGCAATGGCAGCTTTCTTTTCCGCCACTTTCTTCGCTACAGCTTCGTTTATCTTCTTCTCTGCCTCGAGTTCTTTCTCATAAGCATCTTTCTTTACCTTTGCCACATTGTCACGCACTGCATCAAGTCCCTTTACCTTGTCTGCTTTCCATGCGTCAAACTTCGTCTGTGCAGTAGCTTCGTCAAATGCGCCTTTCTTTACACCGCAACGAAGATGCTTCATCAAATAAACACCCTCACGGCTAAGAATATTGCGTACTGTGTCTGTAGGCTGTGCGCCAATTTCCACCCAGTGAAGGGCACGTTCAAAATTCAAATCTACTGTGGCCGGATTGGTGTTGGGGTTATAAGTACCAATCTTCTCAGTAAATTTACCATCACGTGGTGCTCTTGAATCAGCGATTACGATACTGTAAAAAGCATAGTTCTTACGACCGCCGCGCTGCAATCTGATTTTTGTTGCCATTTTTAATTTTATTTTTAATTAGGTTTGAATTTAATGCCGCCAACTCGTGACAGCGGCTGCAAAGGTAGTCATTTTTTCGTATTATTTAAGGTAATAAACACACAAAACAACCATACAATGCTTTTTTTAACTCTTTTTATTTGTCAACGTACAAAAAAATAACTATTCAGCCATGTCTGTGCCGAATAGTTACACAAAAAACTATATGATTCACTTCTCGCGTTTCAGAGTTATACCTGCCTGCATGCCTTTAACGCTCTTCATCAAAGTCGCAACTGTCTTGATATTTGCATTGGAAGACTTATTACCTATTATCTGTACAAGATTCAGTAGTTTGGTTGCATCAGTAACGAACATGAGGTTGTCTCCTTCAAGCTGTGTCGTTATAGTTATGGTCCTGACACCAAGATAAGTGATATTCAAAACCGAATTCTTCACCTCCCATTTTCCTTTCATTGTTTTCTTGCCCAGCACTTCCGTGAAAGTACCGTCTTCATTAAAAGTAAACCGCAAGGCGCCCTCACTTATACCATATTTTCCTAATTGCTCCTGTAATTTCTTCTCAATCTTTCCCGCTGCCAGTTTTGCTCCGGCCTTAGCCAACAGATTGTCTGACTGAAACACTATCGCCGGCTCTGAATATATCCATGTCCCAACTATACTTTTCTTTGAAGCCTGCTTGTCTTTTGAAAACACAGATGTGAGGTTTGAAATCAAATCACCAGAACCGGCTCCTTCAGAAGAATTGCCGATGCCTTTCAAAATCTCACCTAAATCGATCTGTGCATTGGTTGAAACACAACACATAAGCATCACACATAATGTCAATGACTTTAATAATATTTTTTTCATTTCTTAAAATTTAAACCCCGGCAAAATTAATACCTATTTGCATAAAGGCCAAACTTTTTAGTATAAACTTTGCCTTTTATCATTTATTTTCGCTATTTTTGCACTACTATTTAACGGGTAGAGAAACAATAATCATACGAAACAGAAAATCACATATGACTGCCGGCCATACCAAGAACAGCATATCTATACTTCTGCCTACATATAATAATATGTGTATGAAAATGGTATACGACCTGCATATTCAGGCCGAGCATCTTTGCTTTTTAAGCCATGGGAGATTCTCTTACGAGATTATTGTAGCCGATGACGGTTCCACAAACAAAGATGCCATGAAGGCTAACATGGAAATAAACACCCTGCCTCATTGCAGATACATCATAAGGGGATACAATACAGGGCGTTCATGTATAAGGAACTTCATGGCACAACAAGCAAAGAATGACTATCTGCTGTTTCTGGACAGCGACCTTGCCATACCAGACCAGAGTTTCCTTAAATCCTATATTGAAAGCGAAGGAAACGATGTGGTATACGGAGGCATTACAATAGGAGGAAGCCATAAAGAATACAGAAACAACCTAAGGTTCCTTTATGAAAGGAAAGCGGAACCGGAACATACTCTTGAAAAACGGATAAAGAACAAGTATAAGGATTTCCACACAGCCAATTTTCTTATCAGACGCGACATTATGCTTGAAAACCTCTTCGATGAAAGATTCAAGAACTACGGATACGAAGACGTATTATTCGGGAAAAAGCTAAAACAGAATAAAATAAAAATCACGCATATACAGAATCCTGTATTGTTCGACAACTTCGAGACAAACGAGTCGTTTATCAACAAAAGCGAAGAGGGACTACGCACTTTATTCAGATTTAGTGAAGAGCTTAACGGATATACCGCCATATTGTCTCTCGTTGGCAAAATCAATAAAATACCAGCCTTGACAAATATCATAAAGCTTTGGCACAGGCTTTTCGGCAGAATGGAACGGGCATGGCTCACAGGCAACAATCCGAACTTGTTTATATTCAATCTATACAGATTAGGATATTTCCTGAACATAAAACAATAATCACTGACTAAAACAACAAAGACCATGAAAAGATTTGCATTTAAAATGATTCTTAAAAAAGGATGCGAGGAAGAATACGAAAAACGTCATGCTGCCATTTGGCCGGAACTTAAACAAATGATAAAGGACCAGGGAGTAAGCGACTACAGTATTTTCTGGGACAAGGAAACAAACATTCTCTTCGCTGTGCAGAAATGCTCTAAAGAAACAAACAGCCAGGACACGGCTAATGTTGACCCAATCACCCAGAAGTGGTGGGACATGATGGCAGACATTATGGAAGTCAATCCGGATAACTCACCGGTGACAATCCCGCTAAAGGAACTTTTTTATTTAGAATAAACATAATAACAAGACAACGGACCGATATATGAACAGAATTTGCAACTTGTTTGGTATACGCTACCCTATAATACAAGGTGGAATGGTATGGTGCAGCGGATGGAAACTGGCAGCAGCCGTAAGCAATGCCGGAGGCTTAGGATTACTTGGAGCCGGCTCCATGCATCCGGAAACACTTATCGAACATATACATAAAATAAAATCAGCGACAAATAAGCCGTGGGGTGTGAACGTGCCGCTTATGTATCCGGAAATAGACCGCCTCATAGACATTCTTATTGCAGAAAAAGTGGGAATCGTATTCACTTCTGCAGGAAGTCCAAAGAAATACACCGCAAAGTTTCATGAGGCAGGGATAAAGGTGGCCCATGTGGTGTCAAGCAGCAAATTTGCCCTCAAATGCGAAGAGGCCGGTGTTGACGCCATTGTGGCCGAAGGCTTTGAGGCCGGAGGACACAACGGACGTGAAGAAACCACCACAATGACCCTTATACCTCAAGTTAGGCAAACCACATCATTACCCTTGATTGCAGCAGGAGGTATTGGAAGCGGACAGGCATTTGCCGCCGCCACCGCACTTGGTGCCGACGGTGTACAGATAGGAACGATGTTTGCCCTTTCCGAAGAGAGCTCCGCATCCGAAGCATTCAAGAAAAGATGTATAAACCTTGATGAAGGCGACACCATGTTATGCCTGAAAAAAATCGCGCCGACACGGCTTGTCAAAAACCATCTTTATAACAGAGTGGCCGAGGCTGAGGAGCGCGGCGCTCATGCCGAAGAACTTAAAGAAATATTAGGCAAGGCGGCATCAAAACGCGGAATATTCGAAGGCGACACAGAAAACGGAGAACTTGAAATAGGACAAGTCGCATCTGCCATAAAGGAGATAAAACCCGTAAGTGAAATCATCAATACACTTATTGATGAATACGAAATGACAATATCAAAACTGAAAAGCCTTAGTTTCTAATCCACTTAGACAAACCAATAAAATATCCGAATATAGAATATGCGCTCAAAAATAGACTGTTTCCTGGCATGCGGAGATATAAATGAGACAGAATCAATAATAACCATGCTGCGTGACAGCAGAACAGTACAAAATATAAACCTGCTTGTAAACAAGCCATCCGGCCACAGCACACCGAACGGATGTTCGGAAATCACAGTGAAAGGACTTACAGACAGTGATACTATACGAAAAATATCCGAACACACAAATGCCGATTATGTACTGCTCAGTCTGAAAGCGACTCATATAGACATCGACATGCCGGCATTGTCACGCATGCTGCGCGTTGCCTACGACTCGGATGCGGCCATGGTCTACAGTGACTATTACTCAATGGAAGACGGAACATTGCAGCAACACCCGACCATCGACTATCAAGCAGGAAGCATACGCGACGACTTTGATTTCGGTTCTCTTGTCCTGATAAAATCAGAGCACATTCATAAATATGTCGAAACAAATACCGACACGAACTACCAATATGCCGGATGGTATGATTTAAGACTGTTTCTGAGCCGCAACGGAAACATATTCCATATCAACGAATACTTATATACAGAAGAGCAGATCGACCTCAGAGAAAGCGGAGTGAAACAATTTGACTATGTCAATCCCGCCAACAGAGAAGTTCAAAAAGAAATGGAAGACGTCGCCACGGCACATCTTGACGCTATCGGAGCAAAGATCGACTGTGTGTTCTGCAGAGTCCCTGACTTCACCGAACAGGATTTTCCCGTTGAAGCTTCTGTCATCATACCGGTCAGAAACCGCGAAAAGACGATCCTCGATGCCATAAACAGCGCACTGAGCCAAAGAACCGACTTCAAGTTCAACGTAATAGTCGTAGACAACCACTCCACCGACAACACTTCCAAACTTATTGAAAGCATCGCCGACCCAAGGCTTATACACCTGATACCCAAACGCAAAGACCTCGGCATCGGAGGATGCTGGAATATGGCTGTCAACGATGAAAGATGCGGGAGGTTTGCCATACAACTCGACAGTGACGACCTATACAGTTCGCCTGCCACCATACAAACCATTGTATATGCTTTCAGAAAGCAAAAAGCAGCAATGGTCATAGGCTCATACCGCATGTGCGACTTCGAACTTAACACACTGCCTCCGGGACTTATCGACCATAGGGAATGGACAGACGACAACGGTGCCAACAACGCACTGCGGATAAACGGGCTTGGGGCGCCACGCGCTTTCTTCACCCCATTGCTCAGACAAATACAGTTTCCAAACACAAGCTACGGGGAAGACTATGCCATCGGACTCATCTTCTCGCGCCGCTACCGCATAGGAAGAATCTATGACGAGTTATATCTATGCCGCAGATGGTCGGGCAACAGCGATGCCGCACTTCCCATAGAAAAGATTAACGCAAACAACCTGTATAAAGACCGGCTACGCACTTTGGAAATATCGGCACGCCGGCAAATGATGACGGGAAAGACCGACATTATGGCCGACAGTCCTCTCCACAGGTTCTTCTACAGACAGATTGAGACATGGGAAGAAGCAAGGATGCGTTACCGCGACATGCACAACATACAGACAAAAGAGCTTTCCGGAGACACATTCAGCATAATCGCACAACACAATCCGGCAAGAATGGTGTCGACAGGAGCAAGCATCAACAAAAACGACATATCGCAAAGACCATGCTTCCTTTGCGAAAACAACCGTCCGGAGGTACAGGCCAAAAGAGTCATTGACAACCGTTTTGACTTATTGGTTAACCCTTACCCCATACTGCCCACCCATTTCACCATTCCGCTGAAAACACACAGTCCGCAACAGATTTACGGATATTACGATGAGATCCATAAGATTCTTGAAGAATATCCTGAAATCACAGTATTCTACAACGGACCGAAATGCGGAGCGTCGGCTCCCGACCACGCCCACTTCCAAGCCGGTACAAGCGGAGTGCTGCCGTTGCAGCAGAGTTGGGCGAGATTAAGCCGCAACCTTACACCGATAATAACTATAAACGAAAGTGAGGGTATATGGATTGTAAGCGATTACCCGTGCGCGGCACTTGTAATAAAAGCCCATTCCTCCGATACCTACGGCCAGTTGTTTACAAGACTGTATCATGCGCTACCAATTAAAGAGGGTGATACGGAACCCATGATTAACATTGTGGCATGGAAAAACAGCAACAATTTCATTACAGTGGTATTTCCAAGGAGCAAGCACCGTCCGGAATGCTACTACAGCAATGATGACACACAATGTCTGGTAAGCCCCGGAGCCCTTGACATGGCCGGACTTCTTGTGATGCCGCGCAAAGAGGACTTCAACAAAATCACCGTAGAAAGAGCGTCAGGAATATTGAAAGAAGTATCACTTACAGAAAGTGAGATTGATTCAATCGCCGAAAAGATAAAAGAAGGCATTGAAAATAAAAAATGCCGTGTATCATACACGTGCGAGCCGGAAGTAAAAGTCGGCATAGTAAACGGACAGAAAATAACATTCTCGCTTAATGCTCCATACATGGCCAAGGGAGAGACCATAAAAGGCGAACAGATTGTGGAGTTTTCAGAAGGAGGCATATTGTGGAACGGATGTCAATACCGTGAGCTGACATTCACGCCCTTGTCGGCAGACGCTTCCTTCTCACTGCATGAAGTCACCATAGGTAAGGATTTTCATTGGGAACGCAAGGAGACACAGGTTTTCAACGGCACTTTGAAACTGGTTGTAGAGGCAGACAACATCATTGCAATAAACGAGTTGCCGGTCGAGAGCTATCTCACAAGCGTCATATCCAGTGAAATGAAAGACACGTCGTCGATAGAACTGCTCAAGGCTCATGCCGTAATATCAAGAAGCTGGCTGCTGGCTCAGATGGAGAAACGCAAGCACCTGACACAAGGAGACCAGAACGACTTCTTCTCTTTTATAAAAAAAGACGATGAGATAATCAGATGGTACGACCGTGAGGACCATACGATATTTGACGTCTGCGCTGATGACCACTGCCAACGCTATCAGGGCATAACAAAAATAAACAACCCCCATGTGATAAAAGCCATTGAGGAAACACGCGGACAGGTGCTTTCATACAACAATGAGATATGTGACGCACGTTTCAGCAAATGCTGCGGAGGAGCGACAGAGGAGTTTCAGTTCTGTTGGGAAAACACACCCAAACAATATCTTGCCGCAATACGAGATACAGCCGAAGGAGGCAGATACGACCTCACAAAGGAAGAAGACGCGGAAAAATGGATATTGGGCACCCCCGACGCTTTCTGTAATACTCATAACGGAAAAGTATTGTCGCAAGTGCTGAACGACTACGATCAGGAAACGGCTGATTTCTACAGGTGGGAAAAAGAATATACCCAAGAGCAGCTTTCAAGCCTCATCAACGACAAACAAAAAGATGATTTCGGAGATATAAAAGACCTGATACCGCTGGAAAGAGGGAAAAGCGGACGTATAAGCAAATTAAGAATAACCGGAACAAAGAAGGAACTCACCATAGGCAAAGAACTTGAAATACGCCGTACTCTCAGCGACACCCATCTGTACAGCAGCGCATTCGTGGTAGAAAAGGCATCATACGACGACAACGGAATACCCCAGAAGTTCATTCTGCACGGAGCCGGATGGGGACACGGTGTAGGATTATGCCAGATCGGAGCGGCAATGATGGGTGAAAAC
The DNA here is from genome assembly GCF_013166605.1 of Xylanibacter muris. Lineage (GTDB taxonomy): Bacteria > Bacteroidota > Bacteroidia > Bacteroidales > Bacteroidaceae > Prevotella > Prevotella muris. The sequence goes on along the minus strand of NZ_JABKKF010000002.1, from coordinate 50,356 downwards.
GGATTCAACTACAATGAAATATTGCTGCACTACTACAGCGGAGCTGAAATAACAAAGCTTTATAAATAACGTCTGATGAAACACACAACACCGTGGGCATGGGTGCCTACACTATACTTTGCGGAAGGAATACCCTATGTTGCCGTAATGACCATATCACTCATTATGTACAAACGTCTGGGAATGTCTAACGCAGACATCACCCTGTATACCTCCTGGCTGTACCTGCCATGGGTAATAAAACCTTTCTGGAGTCCGTTCATCGACCTTATCAAGACAAAGAGATGGTGGATTACGGCAATGCAACTGCTTGTAGGCGCGGCGCTTGGCGGGGTGGCCTTCACAATCCCCACTTCGTTTTGGCTTCAAGGCACGCTATGCTTTTTCTGGCTCATGGCATTTTCGAGCGCGACACACGACATTGCCGCCGACGGGTTCTATATGCTCGGTCTGAATGAGCGGCAACAGTCGTTATTCGTGGGAATACGCTCCACATTCTACCGCATTGCGACCATATTCGGACAAGGGCTGCTTGTCATGATTGCAGGGAATCTGGAAGTACTCACAAGAAACATCAGATATTCATGGAGCATTACATTTTATTTCATAGCCGGAATGTTTATAGCATTATGGCTATACCACAGCTATATATTACCACGGCCGGCGGAAGACAATGAACATGACAACATCACGGCATCAGGCATGAACAAGGAACTTTGGCAAACCGTAGTAACATTCTTCCGCAAGCCTCAGGTAATGACCGGTATTTGCTTTATGCTATTCTACCGCATGCCGGAAGGGCTGCTTGCAAAAGTATCGGCTCTTTTCCTTGTCGACGCCCCTCATAACGGCGGATTAGGTCTTTCTCCAGCCGAATACGGTCTTGTCCAAGGCACGGTGGGAGTCGTCGGACTGACACTGGGAGGTATTATCGGAGGTGTTGCGGTAAGCGACGGGGGCCTGAAAAAATGGTTATGGCCAATGGTCGTAGCCATCACGCTGCCGGATATTGTATATGTATATCTCAGTTATGCCATGCCTTCAAATCTTCTTATAATAAACACATGCGTATTGGTGGAACAGTTCGGATACGGTTTCGGATTCACCGCTTATATGCTATACCTTATATATTATAGCCAAGGCGAACATAAAACATCCCACTATTCCCTATGCACGGCATTTATGGCTTTATCGATGATGATACCCGGTCTCTTTGCCGGAGCCGTCCAGGAGGCGGTAGGCTACCGCATGTTCTTCATAATAGTAATGGCCACATGTGCAATAACATATATCGTATCTGCCTTCTTGAGAATAGATGAGAACTTTGGAAAAAAGACATCAGAAAAATCTGTAGAGAAAGAATAGACTGTCCCGCAGTCTTTATATGAAAGCCACAGCTTTTACGTCAACAGAAGCAAAATCACACGGAATACCCCTCGGACCGGCATGCTGAAAGCCGGAACACAAATCCGACGGGTATTCTGTTTTTTATATATACATTTCATTGAAAGCAATGCCGGCAACGCCTATTCTGTAATAAAAATTCACGCCAAAGACAAACATCACTCCAAGCAAAAAGCATAAGACACGCAACACATTGAAACACAATATGTTAGCGGTTATCCCAAATATACCAAAAATGAACAGGCTATTCACGCTTCATGAATAGGCCATTCTCGACCGATGAACATGCTATTCATCGAGCATGAATAGCATGTTCATTGAAAAAGAATTTTATACACAGTCCAATATGTAAATAGATTTCAAAAAAAACATTTCTGAATGGATAATAACGAGGTCGTAGGAATAAAGACAAGCTTGCTCAGGCATTGCCATGAAGAGAAAAACGCGTATGAATATGAATGATAAAATCTGCGACTGATGCTCCACTGCCAAACACGTCCCATAAAAACAGACACATAATAATAAAAAATAAGCAGCGTAAGTTTCACAACCAAGCTGCTTTTTATCTTTTAATGATAGATAGTATTAATAATGGAAAAGAATTCTTAAATCTCCATAAGATGTATAAATTCTATTTTTCTAAGACATTGTAAAGGTATATATTATATTTGATATAACAAAATAATTTGAGAGAAAAGACGCATTTATATACTGTTTTTTCACATAACAAGCAACGAAAACAATATAAATGGCATAATAATGTATGCTTATCGTAGGGAATTCCCTATGCTATTATAGGATTATTTCCTTTCATAATATGATTATTTGGATTATCTTTGCAAACAAGAACCAAACATTTACGTTATGAAGAAACTATACACTTACATTACATTACTGATTATGGCTGTTCTCACCGTAAACACGCTCTCAAGCTGTCAGGACGATGATGCAGACCAGGCTTACGACTTAAACGGAATATGGCAAGGCACAATACGCGGTGACTATTACTCAGACCGTTTTAACAGCCGCAGAACGGAATGGATCACGGAAATACAGTTCAGACAAGACGGGGCTTTCGCAAAAGGAGGAGTCGGAACAGAGTATGATTATTGCAGATACACCGGTGAGGAATCCTGGTCGACATTTGACTGGGAAGTAAGAAACGGAATGATATACATGTACTTCCATGAAGACCACTACCGTATCATAATACGCGACTATGAACAATACTCAAACTGGAGAGGACAGTTCTTCCGTGGGTACTTTGACGATTACAGAACAGGACAGAGCATCGCTTCCTTTGACCTCTACAAGGTGGACAATTGGACCGACTTTGCAAAGAAACACAAGACTTACGAAATTGAAAAATAAAAACATGTGATGTGTGTCTAAGACGGCTTACCAGAGAAACGGTCTCAGACACACATTACTTTTTATATACATTCTACAAATCACCGGATGTCAATTTGACAGTCATTTATTTGGTTATAAGCATCATTTACTGTAACTTTGCAAATTAAACAACAATGCAGAATATGCAGGATTCAAAAGAAAATGCAAAGAAAGTACTTCTTGGAATGACTCTCGACGAGCTTAAAAACGTTGTCGGGGAACTGGAAATGCCAGGATTCACCGCCAGCCAAATAGCACGTTGGCTTTATGTGTCACACGTAAGAAGTATTGACGAAATGACTGACATATCCATTAAAAACCGGTCAAGACTCAGCGAAAAATATAAAGTAGGAGCCTTGTCGCCTATAGAAAGCATGCATTCGAAAGACGGAACCATAAAATATCTGTTTCCCACTGAAAACGGCAAATTTGTAGAAACCGTTTTCATTCCTGACGGCGACAGAGCCACCTTATGCGTATCCTCACAAGTGGGATGCAAAATGAATTGCATGTTCTGCCAGACAGGGAAACAGGGATTCGAAGGCAACCTCACGGCAGCGGACATATTAAACCAGATATATTCTCTGCCGGAGCAGGAGCAGCTTACAAACATTGTTTTCATGGGACAAGGCGAGCCAATGGATAATTTAGACAATGTATTAAGAGCTACAGACATTCTGACTGCCGGATACGGATACGCATGGAGCCCGAAAAGAATAACAGTCAGCAGCGTTGGGATAAAAAACAAACTGAAACGTTTTCTCGATGAAAGCGAATGCCATATAGCAATAAGCATGCATTCACCGATTCATGAACAACGTGAAATGCTGATGCCGGCAGAAAGACAAATGACAATAAAAGAGGTGGTGGAACTTCTAAAACAATATGATTTCACACACCAACGAAGGGCCTCATTCGAATACACGATGTTTGACGGTCTGAACGACACGACGCTTCACGCACGCGAGATTGTAAAACTTGTAAGCGGGCTCGAATGCCGCTTCAACCTAATAAGGTTCCACCAGATACCAAATGTGGAACTGCATGGAACCGACAACAAGAAAATGGAGAACTTCCGCGACTATCTTACAAAACATGGAATATTCACAACCATAAGGGCAAGCCGCGGACAGGACATATTTGCTGCTTGCGGACTATTAAGCACCGCAAAGAAAAAGAAGACCGAAAATGATTTCAAATAACAAGACCGAAAATTAAAACAAGCGTAAAAAACGAGAAATACAGGAAACGGCATAGGCCGTATTCATCAACATACTAACAAGAAATAATAAACCCGATGGAAAATAAGAAAATACGCGTGGCCATCACGCATGGCGATACCAACGGCATTGGCTACGAGGTGATACTGAAGACATTTGCAGACCAGGAGATGCTGGAACTGTGCACACCGATTATATATGGCTCGCCCAAAGTCGCAGCTTATCACAGAAAAATGCTGAACCTGCAAACAAACTTTACAATAATAAACAATGCGGAAGAGGCCGTAGATGGCAAACTAAACATGCTTACGACATTTGAAGAAGACGTGAAAGTAGACATGGGAATATCTTCAAAGGAAGCAGGAAACGCCGCATTGAAAGCCTTGGACAGAGCCATGACAGATTATCGTGCAGAATTATACGATGTGCTGGTGACTGCCCCTATAAACAAAAACAATATACAAAGCGACCTTTTCAACTTCTGCGGACATACAGAATACATTGAAGACTGTCTTGGCGAAGGAGACAAGGCACTTATGATTCTTATGAACGACAGCCTGAGAGTGGCTCTCGTAACCACCCATCTTGCAATAAAGGATGTGGCAGAAGCGATAAACAAAGAAATAATTGTAGAAAAAGCAACAATATTACACAAATGCCTTAAGCGCGACCTGCGTATATCAAACCCGCGTATTGCCATATTGGCACTGAACCCGCATGCCGGTGACAACGGACTTATCGGCACGGAGGAAAAAGACATTATCATTCCGGCAATAAGCGAACTTGAAGAAAACGGAATACAGGCATTCGGCCCCTACCCTGCCGACGGACTCTTCGGCAGCGGCAAATACACAAAATTCGATGCGGTTCTTGCCATGTATCACGATCAGGGACTTGCCCCGTTCAAGGCACTGGCCGCAGAAAACGGCATCAACTACACAGCCGGACTGCCTGTAGTACGCACATCACCTGACCACGGAACGGCATACGACATTGCCGGAAAGGGTGTAGCTGACGAAAACTCGTTCCGACAAGCGATATACACAGCCATAGACATATTCCGCAACAGAAAGGAATACGATGCGCCAATGAAGAACCCGCTGCCTAAGCTATATCATGAGAAAAGGGATGACAGTGAGAAAACAAGATTCTCCATTCCACGCCCTAAGGATATGTTCAAGAAGGACGACAACAAACAATACGGCAGACACAATCAGGCACCGACAGACACGGAAACGAAAAAAGAATGAACAAAAAATACCAAAACGGGTTTTTCATCTTCGGCATTGCCGTATTGACGCTGATGGTGAGCCAGCTCGATTTCACCCAAGTATGGGACGGACTGCAAAGAGCCGGATACTGGTTCTTTGCAGTGATAGTCTTGTGGATGTTCCTGTACATATTCAATACAGGAGCATGGTACATCATTATAAACAGCACGGTAAATGGCGACAAGAGCAAAGAAGAAACAACAGACAATATCGGGCAACATACTAAAATAAGCTTCTGGTGGCTGTACAAAATAACGGTAAGCGGCTTTGCACTCAACTATGCCACACCCGGAGGACTTATGGGAGGAGAACCCTACAGGATTATGTCGCTCACACCGAAAACCGGCACGGAAAAAGCCTCTTCATCCGTGATACTGTATGCCATGACACATATATTTTCCCATTTTTGGTTCTGGCTGCTGTCTGTCATACTGTACATCATCACACAGGAAATAAGCATTCCTATCGGAACCCTCTTAGCCGCAGTGGCCGCATTCTGCATCATCGCAATATGGTTTTTCATAAAAGGATACAAGAAGGGAATCGCATTCAGATGCATGAACATACTAAGCCACTTTCCCATGATCAGACGATGGGCAAGCGGATTCATCGAAAAGCATAAGGAACAGTTAGACAACATCGACTCACAGATCGCCGCACTTCATAACCAGAACCGCAAGACATTTATCAGTGCCGTGATGCTCGAACTCGCATGCCGCATTATCTCGGCACTCGAAATATATTTCATTCTACTTGTAATAACTCCGGACGCGAGCTATCCGCAAAGCATACTAATCCTGGCCTTCACCTCCCTATTCGCCAATATGCTCTTCTTCATGCCATTACAGTTAGGAGGTCGTGAGGGAGGTTTTCTGATGTCGGCAAAAGGACTGGCCCTGACAGCAAATGCCGGAATATTCGTCGCCTTAATTGTAAGGCTACGTGAACTTATATGGACCGCGATAGGACTTCTTATGATAAAATTCGACAAGAAAAGATAAAGAAATCCACAAGTTTTATTAAAATATAGGCATCAAGAGCCACGTTATCGGATAAAATATGTAATTTTGTAAGCAAAATGAAGGAATCCGAACTTCAAAATATAAAACAAAGATACAACATCGTGGGCAACTGCGAGGCGTTGAATCATGCACTCGATGTCGCATTACAAGTGGCACCGACAGATCTTAGTGTGCTTATAATAGGAGAAAGCGGTGTGGGAAAAGAAATAATCCCTAAAGTCATCCATGACAATTCTCCACGAAAACGTGAAAAATATTTTGCCATAAACTGCGGCTCCATTCCGGAAGGAACCATAGACAGCGAACTGTTCGGACACGTGAAAGGATCATTCACAGGTGCCATAAATGACAGCCCAGGATATTTTGGAGTGGCAGACAAAGGCACACTGTTTCTTGACGAAGTGGGCGAGCTTCCAATTGCCACACAGGCAAGATTGCTACGCGTGCTCGAGACAGGAGAATACATTCCGGTCGGAGCGACAAAGGTAATGAAGACCGACGTAAGAATCGTTGCAGCAACAAATGTCAACATACGCAAGGCTATAAGCGAAGGCAGATTCCGTGAAGACCTTTATTATCGTCTGAACTCAATACCTATACAAATGCCGCCGCTAAGAGACAGAGGCGAAGATATAATCCTACTGTTCAGGTTATTCGCCATGCAGATGGCGGAAAAATACAGAATGGAGAAAATTGTCCTCAGCGAGGATGCAAAAAGTATACTCATGAGATATAAATGGCCGGGAAATGTAAGACAACTTAAAAACATTACCGAACAGATATCGATACTGAGCACCGAGAGAAACATCAGCGCACAGATTCTGGCGAAATTCATCCCCCAGGATACGGAAAGCACCCAATTGGCAACGATACAACAGGGTAAGGACCGAAGCTTTGAAAACGAAAGGGAAATTTTATATAAGATTCTCTTTGACCTGAAAGGAAACGTGAATGACTTAAGAAGAGAAATGGCCATGCTGAAGAAACAGCTTGAAGAAAACCAGGCCGCAAAAATAATAAACGACAACATAGAAAGCAGCACGTCAATCCAGACAACGATACCGCAACACATACAGCCTGCCGTACACCACACCGAAATACAACAGGGCGGCATGTATCTGCACAGGCACGACAAACCGATAACAGAAGACGCCGTGGCGGAAGAGTATGTGGAACCGACAAAAGAACAGGAGAACCTGAATCTCAACGACATCGAGAAGCAGATGCTCATAAAAGCCCTTGAGAAAAACAACGGAAACAGAAAGAAAGCAGCCAACGAACTTGGAATTTCCGACAGGACTTTATACAGAAGAATAAAACAATACGGACTTGAATAGGATGGATGACGCATAACCAACCAGGATATGCCGGTAATTCACGAATTCTACAAAAAATGGACAAGAGGCACAATACACATATTATAAAATACATCAGAACAGAACGGCACCGACATTCCCTGTTTGTGTCTTTTTGGACTATGCTTATAAGCCTCATACTAAGTTCATGCTCCGTATCATACAAATTCAACGGTGCAAGCATAGACTATTCAAAAACAAAAACAATACAGATTGCAGACTTCCCGATAAGGTCAAGCTATGTATGGGGACCGATGGCCAGCATATTCAACAACCAATTAAAGGATGTATATGCCAACAACACGCGCCTTATACTTGTGAAAAGAAACGGAGACATGAAAATAGAAGGGGAAATAACGCAATACAACCAACGTAACAAAGCCGTTTCAAGCGAAGGATACTCCGCACAGACGGAGCTTTCAATGACGGTCAACGTAAGGTTTACAAACAATGCAAACCATTCCGAAGACTTTGAAAGACAGTTCTCCGCACAGGCAAGTTATGAAACGACACAGTCACTCAACTCCGTGCAGGAAGAGCTTGTAACGCAAATGGTAAAGGAAATAACAGACCAGATATTTAACGCGACGGTGGCAAACTGGTAGTTTGTAAAAACGACAAAACAAATAAGCAAGAAGGTAACAAGGCTATATCATTATGGAAATAACAGAGCTGATAAAACATCCTGAACAACTCGACCGCGATACACTCTATGAGTTGCGTTCGATGCTTGCGCTGTATCCGTATTTCCAGACTGCCAGACTGCTCATGCTCCAAAATCTTTATCTCCTGCACGACCCTTCATTCGATGAGGAATTAAGAAGAGCCGCAATATACATTACAGACAGAAACATCATATTTCAACTGGTAGAGGCCGCACATTACAAACTGAAGCCAAACCAGCAGAAATCTCCGGAGAAAAAGAATCCGACAGCAGGCAACGACAACAGAACGATATCGCTGATAGACAGTTTTCTCGATACGATACCTCACAACAACGGGGAAGAAAAGAAAAAACGCAAACCCACACCCGCAGACGCAGCAGTGGACTATGTCGCATACCTAATGGAAAGCGAAAGCAATCAGGAAGAAGAGGAAGAAAAGACACCTCAACTGAAAGGACACAGCCTGATAGACAGTTTCATTGAAAACGACAAGGGGAAAATCATACTAAATGAAACACCGGAATATATCCCGCAAATTTCAGACCAAGGCAATAAAGATGAAAAAGACAACGATGAAGGCATTTTTACAGAAACCTTGGCCCGCATATACATAAAACAAGGAAGATATTCAAAGGCACTGGAAATAATTAAGCGATTAAGTTTGAATTATCCAAAAAAAAATGCTTACTTTGCAGACCAAATTCGTTTCTTAGAGAAATTGATAATAAACAGTAATAAACAAAAATAGTAAAATGTACACACTTTTAGTAATTCTTATCTGCATCGCAGCACTGCTTATGATTGGCATAGTGCTGATTCAGGAGTCAAAAGGCGGTGGACTGTCATCCAGCTTCGCCTCTTACAATCAAATTGGCGGTGTCCGCAAGACAACCGACTTCATTGAAAAGACAACATGGGGATTGGCAGTAGCAATGGTTGTCATCAGTATTGCATGCGCATACGTTGTCCCTCAGGCCACAACCAACATTTCTGTAATGGAAGGTGTTGAAAACCCAACAACAAACCCGAACAATCTTCCGGGATTCGGAGCAAGCAAAACCAATCCGGCAACACCCGCAGCAAACGGTAACCAAAAAGCAGAACCCAACAAGGGCGGTGAAAACAATGCTGCAACTGAAGCTGCAACAAATCCAGCAAAGTAATTTAAGTAATTTCACACTTAATTCTAAAAAGATGTAAAAAGGTACGTAAATTATTTGGCCATTTAAAATAAAATACGTACCTTTGCACTCGCTTTAAAGAAGCAAGAAACATGGTGGATGTAGTTCAGTTGGTTAGAGCGTCAGATTGTGGTTCTGAATGTCGTGGGTTCGAGCCCCACCACCCACCCAGGAAAAGCCCTGCAAATCGAAAGATTATGCAGGGCTTCTTGTTTCTAAAGGCTTTGCAATCAGAAACCCTTTACATTTTATGCGGCTCAGTAGCAAATTAGCCGAGCAAAAAATAACACAAAAGGCGTATTGCCACCGCTTTCGATATGCAATACGCCTTTCTATGAGACGGTCAAAACCTATTGAGGCAAATGAAATTTATAAGACTTGTCAAACACCTCTCTCACTTTATTTATTTCAAGGAAAGTTGTTCCGCCACCGGCTCCAAACGAGCCGCTCAGATATGCAATCTTGTCATCAAGACATATATACCCTTTCTGACGAAGCATTCTCACAGCCGCAACAAACAAATCCTGAGATGATATATGCTCCTTCTGATAGACAGGGGTAACCCCATAACTCAAATTCAGCCAACGCTGCAATTTCTCATTATAACATATAGCAAGCACAGGATTCGGCCCCCTGAATGCAGCAAGGATACGTGCGGTCTGTCCGGTGGAACTATCTGTTATGATACCTTTCACACCCATTATCTCGGTTGCCTCGATGGCACTGTGAGCCATAAACTCACGCACATCACAATCAGGACTCAAAGGTATGTGAATATCATTCTCACGATATTTATCCTTCTCTGCCTGCTCTGCAATCTGAGCCATTGTCCTTATGGCCTCCACCGGATACTTTCCGCTTGCGGTCTCACCACTCAACATCAGTGCATCCGTACGGTAATATATAGCATTGGCAATATCCGTCACCTCGGCACGTGTCGGTCGCGGGTTGTCTATCATCGTATGAAGCATCTGAGTAGCAACAATCACCGGCTTCTTTGCCTGCACACATTTACGGATAATCTTACGCTGTATACCCGGAATACACTCTATCGGCACTTCTATGCCCAAATCCCCACGCGCAATCATTATACCATAAGATGCCTCAATTATCTCGTCTATATTATCGACACCTTCCTGATTTTCAATCTTGGATATTATCTTGATATCACTCCCGCGCTTGTCAAGAACAGCCTGCACCGCCATCACATCGTCCGCACTGCGCACAAAAGAGTGGGCAATAAAGTCGATATCCTCGTCTATCGCAAGATTTATATTCTGTATGTCTTTTTCCGTAAGCGCAGGGAGATCGATATGAACTCCCGGCACGTTGACACTCTTACGTGACCCGAGCATGGCATCATTCTGTACCTGTGCAATTACAGCCGGGCCGTTAATTCCTATAACCTTCATACTCAACGCCCCGTCATCGAAAAGAATATCATCGCCAATATGAATATCATTGGCAAAATTCTGGTATGAAAGATTTATAATATCATGTTCGGTATCCATTCCCGGACGCCCGAATATTTTTACCACATCACCCGTCTTATACGGTATTGGGGCCTCACAACCCGTTGTTCTTATTTCAGGCCCCTTAGTATCTATCAATATTCCAATATGATTCGATACCTTACGTGTGTTTCTGATAATCTCCCTTATTCCATCAGGAGTCGCATGGGCGGTATTCATACGTATGACATTCATTCCTGCATCAAAAAGCTGACGGATGAACTCAACACTGCATCTGCGGTCGCTGACAGAAGCTACAATCTTTGTCTGTTTCATATTTAAGTCTGTTTTATGCAGTGCAAAATTACATTTTTTCCATGATATACAGAAAAAAACATACCATAAATGAAACATTGTACTGTCAAACGACATACGCGATGTCAAAAAATACAGTATAGGTTTAAAAGACTCATACAATTGCACATTATCTGATACATGAAATGAAGTTTTTAGAAAAAAAAGCAAAATAAATTTCCGTGTAACGCTGAAAATCAGTATCTTTGCACTCCAAATTGAGGAATTATAAGAATACTATAACTTTAAAATATATAAAATCAGAAATGACTAAAGCAGATATCATTAACAAGATTGTAGAGGATACAGGTCTTGCGAAGAAAGATGTTGCGGCTACAGTGGAAGCCTTTATGGAAGAGGTACGCCAAAGCCTGTCTGTGAAAAAAGAAGATGTGTTCCTTCGTGGTTTCGGCAGTTTCATAGTGAAACACCGTGCACAGAAAACTGCACGTAACATTTCCAAAAATACAACAATCGTAATAGAGGCGCATGACTATCCGGCATTCAAGCCGGCAAAGAGTTTTATTGCAAAAATGCAATAGACACATTTGAAACAATAAACATCAGTAAATATAACAACAATTTAAATTTTTAAAGCTATGCCAAGCGGAAAAAAGAAAAAGGGCCACAAGATGGCTACTCACAAGCGTAAAAAAAGATTAAGAAAGAACAGACATAAGAGCAAGTAATCACCAATTACAGACAAATAAACTTATGAAAGTTCTGTTTTAAAGGAATGAGCGGAGTGTGTCATTTGGTCCGGTAAAAGGACAATGGCACACCCTTTCTCTTAAAATAAGAGAACCGTAATAAAAACAAGACTTAAAAGCAATGACAAGCGAAGTAATTATCGATGTACAACAGAAAGAGATATCAATAGCACTGCTCGAAGACAAAAGCCTGGTCGAATACCAGAACGAGCCGCGCTCTGCATCATTTTCTGTAGGAAACATTTATGTGGCAAAAGTTAAGAAACTAATGCCTGGCTTGAACGCATGTTTCGTAGATGTAGGCTTCGAACGTGATGCTTTTTTGCATTATCTTGATTTAGGTACACAATTCAGCTCTTACGAAAAATACCTCAAACAGGTACAAAGCGACAAAAAGAAATTATATCCTATCAGTAAAGCAATACGCCTTCCCGACCTGAAAAAAGACGGAAGCGTACAGAACACTCTGAAAGTCGGACAGGAAGTGATGGTGCAAATTGTAAAGGAACCCATTTCCACAAAAGGTCCACGACTTACATGTGAACTGAGTTTTGCAGGCCGTTATATCGTACTGATACCTTTCAACGACAAGGTATCGGTATCCACTAAAATTAAAAAAGGAGAAGAACGCACAAGACTAAAACAGTTGATTCAAAGTATCAAACCGAAAAACTTCGGTGTTATTGTGCGCACTTCTGCAGAAGGAAAGCGTGTAGCAGAACTGGACAGCGAACTGAAAATACTGCTGAAACGATGGGAAGACGCTATCACAAAAGTACAGAAAACCGTGAACAGGCCTCAGGTCATATACGAAGAGACCGGCAGGGCTGTTGCCTTATTGCGTGACCTGTTCAACCCTACTTATGACGGAATCTATGTAAATGACGATGAAATATTCGGCCAGATAAAAGATTATGTAGGACTGATAGCCCCGGAAAAAGCAGATATCGTAAAGAAATATACCGGACAGGTTCCCATTTTTGACAACTTCAACATCACAAAACAAATAAAGTCGTCATTCGGGAAAACGGTAAACTATAAGCGCGGAGCATACCTTATCATTGAACATACAGAAGCTCTTCATGTAGTAGACGTGAACAGCGGAAACCGTACACGCGCAGAAAACGGCCAAGAGGCCAACGCACTGGAAGTAAACCTCGGAGCTGCCGATGAGCTTGCACGCCAGTTACGCCTTAGGGATATGGGCGGAATAATCGTTGTGGACTTTATTGATATGAATTTGGCGGAAGACCGCCAGATGCTTTATGAACGCATGTGCAAAAACATGCAGAAAGACAGGGCAAGACATAACATTCTTCCATTGAGCAAATTCGGCCTCATGCAGATTACACGTCAGCGTGTAAGGCCGGCCATAGACGTGAATGTGGAAGAGACCTGCCCCACATGCTTTGGTAAAGGCAAGATAAAGTCAAGTATTCTATTCACAGACCAATTAGAGAGCAAAATTGACCGGTTAGTAAACAAGATAGGCATAAGAAAGCTCACACTTCATGTGCATCCATACGTAGAAGCCTATATAAATAAAGGGCTTATATCTATTAAACGTAAGTGGCAGATGAAATACGGATTCGGCCTAAATGTAATTCCATCACAGAAATTGGCTTTCCTGCAGTATGAGTTCTACGACAGCAAAGGCAACTTCATTGATATGAAAGAGGAAATAGAAACAAAATAGTATTTTATGGGGAGCTAAGGAACATAACAAATATAAATCCTTAACTCCCCATTTTATTTTATCACATAAATCCACTCTTTGGACTATCAGGATGCAATAATCTTGAAACGTATCCTGAACGAGTGCTTTTCTTCATCCCAATTTGTTCCAAGCAATTCAAATCTGCCGATTTGCCCCGTTGAACGTACATGTCTGCCTATACACGGGCACACATCATAGTCGCCAATACGCACAAGTCTCAACGTCTCTGAAGCATCCTCAGGCAACCGGTCCAACCTTACTCCGTCAGGTATATTGTCACGGTCTACAAACTCATATTCAACAGGTAAATCCTCAGCTATCAACTCATTCATTCTATCCACAATTGCCTTTTCTTCATGACGGTCGGGCTTATGGTCAAGTATATAGCTTATCTTGCTTTTCTTACGCTCTATATGTGCATTCACCGAACGCTCGCAACCGAACATTCTCACCATTACCTGGTTCAGCAAATGTTCTGCAGTATGTGCAGGAGGAAATTCCTCCTTATTGTGTACGTTTAAAACCACGTCTTCCATATTCTGTTTTATTAAGAACCATAACCTTTAACTGAGCTTTATTTTCCACACTGCGGCTCCATTGGCTAAGATTCTCATCGGAATACGTCCATCCTTAACCAAATTCAACTTACGCTTACTGCCATTCAGGATGTCTGATGCCATAACCAAGCCCCCTTTCAAGGCCAGACAGTCAAAGGCATGGGCGGGAATAGTCAGTTCTATGTCAACATCTGACGAATCAAAGTTTGCAACAACAATAAGCAGGCTGTCATCACACTTACGCAGAAAAGCATACTGCCTGTCAGGATTGAACACCTCTGAATGACCGTTAACATACATCAAATCAAAAAAGGCTCCTTCACCCACAGCTTTTTCCGTATGGGCTATATTAAGAACCTTTACATGTATATCATAAAGCCTCCGTTCATCCTCAGTAAGCCCACCGTTTTCAGCACGACACAAAGTGTCAATACTCCAATAATCAAAAATAGTAGTACGCCCGTCACATCCGCTGAATCCTTCTACATCCATACCTTTTTCACCATACTCCTCACCAGCATAAAGCATGAACGGATTCCTACGCATAAGAGCATTTACAACAAGAGCCGGAACAGCCTTCAAACCATCACCGGCAAAGAAACGGCTCGCCACACGCTGTTCATCATGATTCTCCAGAAAATAAAGCATGTTGCTTTCTATATCATCAGTAGCCTGCCATGCTCCGGTAATGGCCGAAGCAGAAGCAGCTCCACAAATGACAGCACGCATAGTGTCATACATTCCAACCTTATCATAAAGATAATCAAATCCGGAACTGATATAATTACGGTATTCGGCCGGATTATAAACCTCGCCTATGAATAATATTTCCGGATAAGCCTCTCTCACTTTACCCGTAGCCCATTTCCAAAATGCGGCAGGCACCATTTCCGCCATGTCACACCTAAAAGCATCCACACCTTTACCGGCCCAGAAAAGAAGTATATCAAGCATCTTCTTCCAAGTATCAGGAACCGGATTGAAATAACCTATCCTACCTGCATAATAGTCAACACCATAATTAAGCTTTACTGTCTCATACCAGTCATTCACACCAGGATTCGGACCAAAACAGTCGTTCCCCGTTGCTTTTGCAGGTTCTTCCATATACTCTTTACCGGTTTCGTCATGCAAGTCAAAATCAGGATGAAACCGGCACCCAGGACAATAATAGAAATTATTCCGGGGACTAAATCCTTCGCCAACATTATCATTCTCTCCCAAATCAACCACTGCCGCCGGTTTGGCAATAGAATGATACTGACGTGCAACATGATTCGGCACAAAGTCTATTATAACCTTCAATCCCGACTTATGCGTACGCTTAAGCAAAGCATCAAACTCCTCCATCCTGTTGCCTACATTCTCTGCAAGATCCGGATCAATATCATAATAGTCTGTAATGGCATATGGCGAACCGGCATTGCCTTTAACCACAGCCTTGTGATTTACAGGTATTCCATATCCGGAATAATCAGTCTTTGTGGCATGACGTATCACACCGGTATACCACACATGGGTAATACCAAGTTTCTTTATTTCCTTTAACACAGAAAGAGTGAAAAAGTTCATCTTTCCGCAACCGTTCTCCAGAATACTTCCATTATACATTCGTGTCAGATTACGGTTTCCATAAAGACGTGTGAATATCTGATAGATTATTATTTTGCTATTCATAAAGGAAATCTTTGATTGTTTTATTAAAACAAATAATCCTCTGCCGGAAAACAAAGTCCTGTTTTCTCATAGCAAAGGATTATTTAACAAGCAGTTATGCTATACCGCAAACAGCCACATTCTTGTCTATACGTCCAATCATGCCCTGAAGAGCTTTTCCCGGACCGCACTCGGTAAAGTCATCAGCACCGTCTGCAATCATATTCTGCACACACGATGTCCAACGCACACCACTTGTAAGCTGGGCAATCAGATTTGCCTTTATCTCTTCCGGCTCAACATGTGGTTTGCCGTCTACATTCTGATAAACCGGGCACTTCGGAGCAGAGAAGTCTGTGCCTTCAATAGCTGCCTGAAGCTCATCTTTTGCAGGCTGCATCAAAGGAGAGTGGAACGCGCCACCGACCTTCAATGGCAATGCACGTTTGGCACCGGCGGCTTTAAGTTGCTCACAGGCCTCATTTATTGCCTCTATATTACCGGAAATCACCAACTGGCCAGGGCAATTATAGTTTGCAGGAACAACCACATGACCATCCTTGCTTATCCCTTCACATATCGCCTCAATCTTCTCATCAGGCAAACCCACAATTGCCGCCATTGTGGAAGGTGCCATGTCACAAGCTTTCTGCATAGCCATCGCACGGGCATAAACAAGCTTCAAGCCATCTTCAAAACTCAACGCACCGGCAGCCACCAAAGCAGAAAACTCACCGAGAGAATGACCGGCAACCATCTGAGGTGCAAAATCATCACCAAGACAGAATGCCTTGATAACGCTATGAAGGAATACTGCCGGCTGTGTTACTTTTGTCTGTTTCAGTTCTTCATCAGTCCCGCTAAACATTATATCGGTAATACGATAACCGAGGATATCGTTTGCTTTTTCAAAAAGTTCCTTTGCCAATGGATTGTTGTCATAAAGTTCCTTGCCCATTCCGACAAACTGTGCTCCCTGACCGGGAAAAACAAATGCTTTCATATCTTTTATTTATATATTTAAATGTATGTTTATTATATATTATCATTTATACTCAGCCCAGCTTTTTATGCCGATTCCATCTATTCCGACCGTACAGAAAGCATGTATAAAGGCACTTGCAAGACGGCTGTTCGTAATCAACGGAACATTAAGGTCGATAGCCGCACGGCGTATCTTATAGCCATTTGAAAGTTCACCTGCAGTAAGGTCCTTTGGAATATTCACCACCATATCTATCTCATGGTCATGCAACATGTCAAGAGCCTGCGGCTTCTTATCTTCAGACGGCCAGTAAACCATAGTATTCTCGACACCATTCTCCTTAAGAAATCTTGAAGTGCCGCCCGTAGCATAGATATTATACCCATGACTGACAAGCATACGCGCAGCATCCAGCATTTCCGCTTTCTGTTTTGCACCGCCTGTGGAAAGAAGAATATTCTTTTCCGGTATGCGATGGCCTACAGACAACATGCTCTTAAGCAAAGCCGTACTCGTATCATCACCAAGACACCCCACTTCACCGGTTGAAGCCATATCAACGCCAAGAACCGGATCGGCTTTCTGCAAGCGGTTGAAAGAGAACTGGCTTGCCTTTATTCCTACATAATCCAAATCAAACAGACTCTTATGCGGTTTCTCAACATTAAGCCCCAACATCACCTTGGTCGCAAGCTCTATGAGGTTTATCTTCAAAACCTTACTTACAAACGGAAACGAACGTGACGCACGAAGATTACACTCAATGACCTTTATATCGTTATCCTTAGCCAGGAACTGTATGTTAAAAGGCCCGCTGATGTGAAGCTCTTTGGCTATCATCCTGCTTACACGCTTTATCCTCCTTACTGTCTCACAATAGAGCTTTTGCGGCGGGAACTGAATAGTCGCATCTCCTGAATGGACACCGGCAAACTCTATATGCTCACTGATGGCATAGGCGATTATCTCACCGTTCTTTGCCACTGCATCCATCTCAACCTCCTTGGCATGCTCAATAAACTGGCTTACAACAACCGGATGGTCTTCGCTTACATTTGCCGCAAGGCAAAGGAACTTCTCCAATTCCTCCTTGTTTGAACATACATTCATTGCCGCACCGGACAATACGTATGAAGGACGCACAAGCACGGGAAAGCCGACATTGTCTATAAATTTATTTATATCATCCATGGATGTAAGCGCACTCCATGCCGGCTGGTCAATACCGTTGCGTCCAAGCATTGAAGAAAATTTTGCCCTATCCTCTGCATTGTCTATATCTTTAGCGGAAGTTCCAAGTATAGGCACATGCTGTCCGTCAAGACGCATGGCAAGATTATTCGGTATTTGTCCGCCCGTGGAAACAATAACGCCATAAGGAACTTCCAAATCTATGATATCAAGAACACGCTCAAACGTAAGCTCATCAAAATAAAGGCGGTCACACATGTCATAATCCGTAGACACTGTCTCAGGATTATAGTTTATCATTACAGAACGGTATCCTTCTTTTCGAATAGTATTAAGTGCCTGTACTCCGCACCAGTCAAATTCCACGGAAGAACCGATACGGTATGCACCGGAACCAAGAACAACGATAGAGCGCTTGTCCCTTTCAAACTTGATATCATGAGCCACACCAGCATAAGTCAGATACAGATAATTTGTCTGTGCGGGATATTCCGCAGCCAAAGTGTCTATCTGTTTTACGTATGGCAGGATACCATATCCTTTTCTAAGATTCCTCACGACAAGACCTGCTTTTGCCATACTCTTCAATTCGGCTTCAAGTCCTACGGCACGTGCTATCTGGAAATCCGTGAAACCATATATTTTAGCTTCGCGCAATAATTCCCTATCAAGATTATTGATATTATTGAGAGCTTTCATACGCTCATCTATATCAATTATGTGCTTCAACTTTCTGAGGAACCATTTGTCTATCTTTGTAAGCTCATGTATATGGTCGATGGTATATCCCTTATGCATGGCCTTGGATATAATAAACACACGTTTGTCTGTCGGCTCACGCAAGGCAGAATCAATGTCCGGTATCTCAAGTTCCTTATTCTCTACAAAACCATGCATACCCTGTCCTATCATACGCAGACCTTTCTGGATGGCTTCCTCAAA
This sequence comes from Xylanibacter muris, assembly GCF_013166605.1. Classification (GTDB taxonomy): domain Bacteria; phylum Bacteroidota; class Bacteroidia; order Bacteroidales; family Bacteroidaceae; genus Prevotella; species Prevotella muris. The sequence goes on along the minus strand of NZ_JABKKF010000002.1, from coordinate 31,283 downwards.
GTTTCGCCCAATGGCCATAACTTCTCCTACAGACTTCATGGATGAACCAAGCTCCTTGTCAACACCACGGAACTTGCTTAAATCCCAACGGGGTATTTTACATACCACATAGTCGAGTGCCGGCTCAAAGAACGCACTTGTAGTCTTTGTCACAGAGTTTTTCAGTTCAAACAATCCATAGCCCATACCCAACTTTGCAGCAACGAAAGCCAACGGATATCCCGTTGCTTTTGATGCAAGGGCAGAAGAACGGCTAAGTCGGGCATTTACCTCTATGACCCTGTAATCCTCACTCTTTGGGTCAAATGCATATTGCACATTACATTCTCCCACTATACCTATATGGCGGATAATCTTTATGGATAATGCACGAAGCTTATGATATTCGCTATTCGTAAGGGTCTGGGAAGGGGCAATGACTATGCTTTCACCGGTATGGATACCCAACGGATCGAAATTCTCCATATTACAAACGGTGATACAGTTGTCATAACGGTCACGCACAACTTCGTATTCTATTTCCTTCCAGCCTTTCAGGCTCTTTTCCACAAGGACCTGTGGAGAGAAAGAAAAAGCCTTCTCGGCCAACCTGTCAAGTTCTTCCTCATTGTCACAGAAACCGCTGCCCAGACCTCCCAAGGCATAAGCCGCACGGAGAATAACCGGATAGCCGAGTTCACTCGCAGCCTTTCTTGCATGTTCAATGGTTTCACAAGCCTCACTTTTTATCGTCTTTACACCTATCTCGTTAAGTTTTCCGACAAAAAGCTCACGGTCTTCCGTATCCATGATGGCACGCACCGGAGTGCCAAGAACCCTGACATTATATTTATCAAGGACACCGCTCTGATAAAGAGCCACACCGCAATTCAGCGCCGTCTGTCCTCCAAAAGCAAGAAGAATACCATCCGGACGCTCTTTCTCTATCACACGCTCTACAAAGTATGGCTGCACAGGAAGATAATAAATCTGGTCGGCAACGCCTTCCGATGTCTGTACTGTCGCGATATTGGGATTTATCAATATTGTATAGACTCCCTCTTCACGCAGTGCCTTAAGGGCTTGAGAACCGGAATAGTCAAACTCACCGGCCTCACCTATTTTCAACGCACCTGAGCCGAGCAGAAGAACTTTCTTTATATTTTCGTCTTTCATTGTCCTTACTTTAATTTATCAACAAAACGGTCAAACATAAATTCTGTATCTACAGGGCCTGAACATGCTTCCGGATGAAACTGGCTCGTAAACCAAGGATTCTCCTTATGGCATATACCTTCATTAGAGCCGTCATTCATGTTTACAAACAGTTCACGCCATCCGGAACCCAACGTTCTTGCATCAACGGCATACCCGTGATTCTGACTTGTTATATAACATCGTTCTGTACCAACCTCACGAACCGGCTGGTTGTGAGAACGGTGTCCGTATTTCAACTTATATATTGTTGCTCCTCCGGCCTTAGCCAACAATTGGTTACCCATACAGATACCGCATATAGGCTTACGTGAATTATCCATCTGTTTGCGTATAATTGTAACGGCCTCCTCACACATATCAGGATCACCCGGACCGTTTCCAAGAAACAATCCGTCAAAATCCATACCGGTATAGTCAAAATTCCACGGCACACGGATAACCTCCACCCCACGGCTGACCAAACAACGGATAATGTTGTTTTTCACACCGCAGTCTACAAGAATTACCTTCTTTCCTGCACCTTCATTATAGCGGATGATCTCCTTGCAACTTACAAGGTCTACAAAGTTTACTCCGGAGTAATCAGCCGTAGGAATATTGTCAGGCTGGTCATCAAAAAGAATTTTTCCCATCATGACTCCATGTTCACGCAACACTTTTGTCAACTGACGGGTATCTATTCCCGTTATACCGGGAACCTGTTCACGCCTAAGCCATTCAGCCAAACTTTCCGCCGCATTCCAATGGCTATATTCTTCACTGTAATCCGCCACAATGATAGCCGAAGCGTAGATTTTGTCACTTTCCATGAATGTTGCAAGCTTATCCGCACCAACCGTAAAAGGAGGCACGCCATAGTTTCCAACTAAAGGATAAGTAAGCGTCATCAATTGTCCGGCGTACGACGGATCCGTAAGACACTCCGGATATCCCATCATTGCCGTATTGAAGACCACCTCTCCCGCCACAGGTTTATCATAACCGAATGACTTGCCATGAAATTCCGTTCCGTCCTCAAGGACTAATGTAACGCTCTTCATCTGTATAATTTAAGTATTGGTCTTTATTTAAAATTTCTGCTCGTACTGATATACTTTCTCAATATAGTTGATGAAAGCCTGATTGGCAAGCCTCATGCCTCCAGGAGTAGGATAATCTCCCGTGAAATACCAGTCGCCTTTATGATTAGGTATAGCCTCATGCAGTCCTTCTATACTTTGGAATACCAATTCTATAGGAGTTGTAACTTCAGCCGGCCTTAACAGTTCCACCATCTTATTATTAAGTTCTTCTACGGTAAACGGTTTATAAAGGTCCTTCACACAACATCTCATATCGCCTTTTGCCTTGGTTATCTCTTCCTTGCAGTTCTTGTATGTCTCGTCTATAAGTGAATGCATTCCCCTTTCCTTTATCAGCTCGATGCATGCACGGAAAGCTATGAATTCCTCAAGACTTGACATGTCTATTCCATAATAATCGGGATATCTGATCTGTGGCGATGAGCTTACTATGACTATCTTTTTAGGATGCAGTCTGTCGAGAATCTTTATTATGCTCTCACGCAATGTAGTTCCACGCACGATACTGTCGTCTATGACAACAAGATTGTCTACATTCTTCTCCAACACCTCGTAGGTAATATCATATACATGTGATGCAAGGTCATTTCGCGAATTTCCTTCTGTAATAAACGTACGCAGCTTTATATCCTTCCATGCAGCCTTCTCCGAACGTACATACATATTCATGATTCTGACAAGCTCATCATGTGTAGGAATACGCCCCATCTCTTCAATGGCCTTTATTTTCTGTTCATTCATGTATTCCTTAAAACCTCTGAGCATTCCATAGAAAGCAACCTCTGCTGTATTTGGAATAAAAGAAAATACAGTATGCTCAACATCACCATCGACGGCATTCAGAATAGGTGTCATGAGCTGCATTCCAAGTTTCTTCCGCTCATCATATATATCACGGTCGGAACCGCGGCTGAAATATATGCGTTCAAAAGAACATGCAGAATCACCGCGACGTTCAAGAATCTTTTCTATCTTTGCATGTCCCTCTTTATTTACTATCAGGGCGTGCCCCGGCTCCAATTCATTTACGTCATCACATTCCAAATCAAATGTTGTCTGTAGCACAGGACGCTCGCTGGCCAAAGCGATTATCTCATCGTTCTTGTAATAGAATGCCGGACGTATGCCCCATGGGTCACGCATTGAGAACATCTCGCCGCTGCCGGTAAGTCCGCATACGACATATCCGCCGTCAAAATCAGGCATAGTGGTCTTCAATACATTCTCCATAAGAACATTATTGTCTATATAGTCGGTAATGTCCGTTCCTTCAAGCCCCTTTTCCTTCGCCTCTATAAAATTACGCTCCACTTCACGGTCAAGACGATGCCCCATCCATTCGAGCATGATATAACTGTCGCTGTAAATACGCGGGCACTGTCCCTGTGAGGTCACTTTATCAAAAATCTCATCAATATTCGTCATATTGAAGTTTCCGCAAAGGCAAAGGTTTTTTGCTTTCCAGTTGTTGCGCCTAAGGAAAGGATGCACATACTTCAAACCACTCTTACCCGTTGTGGAATATCTCAGATGTCCCATATACATTTCCCCTGCAAAATCCAAATTGGCTTTTGCATACTCCACATCATTAAGCTGCATGGGAGAAAGTCCACGAAAATCTTTTTGAGCAATCCCAAAAATCTCAGTAATGGCATTTGAACCTTCCGCACGTTCACGGAACATATACTCATGCCCGGGTTTCGTGGCAAGTTTCACACATGCCATACCGGCTCCTTCCTGTCCGCGATTGTGCTGTTTCTCCATCATAAGATAGAGTTTGTTCAAACCGTACATCCATGTGCCGTACTTACGCTGGTAATAATCGAGTGGCTTCAACAGTCGTATCATTGCCACACCACATTCGTGTTTTAATTGCTCCATTTAATTGTATGTCTGATAAATATAGTGGTTATCCTTTTTACTCTAATCCCAATAACATATAAAGTGTAAAGTGCCTTTCAATCTATTCCACAGTCACTGACTTTGCCAGGTTTCTGGGCTGGTCTACGTTCTTTCCCTTGCATACCGCTATGTGATAGGCAAGCATTTGAAGCGGTATGGTGGCCAACAACGGTTCGAGACACTCTATAGTGTCAGGAAGCTCAATGACCTCATCTGCAATACGGCTTATTGTGTCGTCACCTTTTGTCACAAGAGCGATGACCTTTCCCTTTCTTGCCTTCACCTCCTGTATATTGCTGAGCACTTTCTCATACATGCCGTTATGTGTCGCAATAACGACTACCGGCATATCTGAATCAATCAGGGCTATCGGACCATGTTTCATTTCTGCGGCAGGATACCCCTCTGCATGTATATAACTTATTTCCTTAAGCTTCAGCGCACCCTCAAGTGCTACAGGATAACTGTATCCACGTCCAAGATAAAGGAAATTTCTCGCGTATGTGAAAGTTCGGCTAAGATCGGCTATCCAGCTGTTAAGCTTTAGCACCTCACGCATTTTACCCGGTATCTCATGAAGTTCCTTCACTATCTTCCTATAACATTCATACGACATGGTTTCCTTTTCCTTGGCAAGTGCCAAGGCCAGCATGGTAAGCACGGTAACCTGTCCCGTGAAGGCTTTTGTGGAAGCGACACCGATCTCCGGACCGACATGTATATAGGAACCAGTATCTGTCACACGTGGAATACTTGACCCGATAGCATTGCATATCCCATAAATAAAGGCTCCATGCTGGCGTGCAAGCTTTACAGCCGCCAATGTGTCTGCCGTTTCACCGCTCTGCGATATAGCTATCACGACATCGTCTTTTGTTATTACGGGATTCCGGTAACGGAATTCTGAAGCATATTCCACCTCCACCGGTATACGGCAGAATCCCTCTATCATCTGTTTCCCTATAAGTGCCGCATGCCATGATGTGCCGCATGCCACAATGATAAAACGCTTTGCGTTAAGCAAATATTGCTTATAGTCTATCACCGCGCTGAGCACCACATTATCACCGTTTACATTAACACGGCCGCGCATACAATTGGTTATACATTCAGGCTGCTCGAATATCTCCTTGAGCATAAAATGAGGATATCCGCCTTTCTCCAACTGGCCGAGATTGATATCCACTGTCTGGATTTCAGGATAAAGCTTCCTGTTAAGAATACTTACCACCTTCAGTTCTTCACCAAGTCTTAAAACTGCAATATTTCCATCATCAAGATAAACGACCTGATCGGTATATTCAACAATGGGACTCGCATCAGAGCCTATGAAGAACTCATTGTCGCCTATACCGACAACAAGCGGACTTTGCTTGCAAGCAGCTATGATCTGATTCGGGATACGTCTGTCTATAACGGCTATCGCATAAGCTCCGATAACCTCATGAAGGGCAAGCTGGACTGCTGTAAGCAAATCAAGGGATTTACGTTCCTGTATGTATTCTATAAGCTGCACAAGAACTTCCGTATCCGTATCTGAACGGAATTTAATCCCTTTTGCTATAAGCTTATTCTTTAAATCCGCATAATTCTCAATAATACCATTATGTATGATGGCAAGATTTTTAGATTGAGAATAATGCGGATGCGCATTTGCTGATGAAGGCTCACCATGAGTTGCCCAACGAGTGTGGGCGATACCCACCGAACCGGAAATATCCTTGTCTTCACAAAAAGCGACAAGGTCGTCAACCTTTCCTTTACTCTTAAGAACATTCAGATTGCCATTCCCGTTTACCAAAGCCACTCCGGCACTGTCATAACCACGATATTCCAGACGTCTCAGACCTTTTATCAATACAGGGAAAGCATCCTTCTCGCCCAGATACCCTACAATTCCACACATGGCCTATGTTCCTCCTTTAAACTTTATGGTATTTTAATTCAATATATTATACAGCAACGATGTCAGTGAAATAAGTATCGAGGTTGCCGAAAACCACAGTGTGGTCATGCTGCCGATATTCGAATTCTGTGCCTTCACTTTATTTGGTTCAACGTATACTATATCGTTTTGCTGAAGATAATAATAAGGAGAGTTTATAAGGCGTGCATCATTTAGATTCAGCACATGTATTGTTTTCTGCCCTGTGGCATCCTCACGTATAAGCTTGACATTATCGCGCACACCATATATAGTAAGGTCACCGGCCTGGGCCAAAGCTTCCAATATGCTTGTCTTCTCATTTGCCGCCGTATACACTCCGGCACGGGCAACTTCTCCCATCACCGCAAACTTATAGTTCGACATCCTTACTGTGACAATAGGGTTCTCCGTCTCACTCATATACGGCTTTATCTTATCCTCTATAACCTTTTCCGCCTCAGATTTCGTCAAGCCTCCCAAATGCACTCTTCCTACTTTCGGGAACACTATATCCCCGTTGTTATCCACAAGATAACTCTGAAGCTTTGGCTGTGAAGTCACGGAATTTGTGGCTTCAGAATATGTCGTAGGAACAGTAAGATTGAAAGGGGCGGCAGCGGCATCGTCCAAAGTACTTACAGTGATTGTCAGAAGATCCTTAGGCATTATACGTGCATCATAAAGTCCTTTTGACTGTTCCAGACTGACTGTGTCACTATTTTGGAAATAAGCAACGTTTTTGGTGCTTGAACAACTGCCAAACATTACAACAATAGCTATAAGAACTATCGGCAAAATAATATTTCTCTTGATTGTCATTTAGTAAAACTGTTTAAACCGCTGCAAATTTACACCTATTTTTCTAATTAAACAAAAAAATACATAGAAAAATAAAACGGCAGAAAAAAAGGCATACCGAATCGAAAGAAACGGTATACCCTTCAGTTTTTTTATTTACTTTCCTACCTGACAGGACTTGATTTTTATCCTATGGTTTCAAAAGCCCAGTACATTAATAGAACTTAAAATAGTTCTTGGCATTGTTGTAAGAAATATCCTCCACCATACGGCTGAGTATCTCCGTATCGTTAGGAAGCAGGCCTTTCTCGACATCGTTACCAAGAATATTGCAGAGAAGACGGCGGAAATACTCATGACGCGGATAGCTCAGGAAAGAGCGTGAGTCTGTGAGCATGCCCACAAAACGGCTAAGAAGGCCAAGCACCGACAATGCATTCATCTGACGTGTCATACCGTCAAGCTGATCGTTGAACCACCATCCGGATCCGAACTGTATCTTTCCCGGACATCCGCCCTGGAAATTACCGAGCATGGTCGCAATTACCTCATTTGCACACGGATTAAGCGTATATAATATTGTACGTGTAAGCTTGCCTTCCATGTTAAGCTTATTAAGGAACTTGCTCATCGCACGTGCCGTATTGAACTCTCCTATTGAATCAAAGCCCGTGTCTGCGCCCAGCTTATTGTACATCAAGGTGTTGTTATCACGAATGGCACCATAATGGAACTGCTGTGTCCAATCGGCATCGGCATCCATTTCAGCCATCTTGGTAAGGAAACAGTTCTTATATTGACGTATTTCCAATTCGGAAAGCTGCTGCTTACGCATTGCCTTACTGAATATTATCTCTATCTGGGAATCCGTATATTCCTCATCATAGAACTCCTCAATACCATGATCAGACAGGCGGCATCCGTTCTCTGTAAAGAAATCATGACGCTTCTGCAAGGCATCTGTCATATCCTTAAAGGTCGTAATGGTGACACCGGCCACCTCACCGAGCTTATTCACATAATCAGAAAAATCAGGTTTTTCTATATTCATGGCTCTGTCCGGACGCCATGCCGGTATCATCTTTATCTCAAAACCACTTTCACGTGTCTGCTTATGATAACGCAAATCATCAATAGGATCATCCGTTGTGCATACACACTCCACATTGTAATGACGCATAAGACCACGGGCAGAGAACTCCGGAGACTTAAGTTTTTCATTACACTCGTCGAATATCTCACGTGCTGTTTTCGGGCTTAGCTGCTTTGTTATGCCAAACGCTGTCTTAAGTTCAAGATGGGTCCAATGATACAACGGATTACGGAATGTATAAGGAACAGTTTCCGCCCACTTCTCAAACTTCTCCCAATCGCTGGTGTCCTTGCCTGTGCAGTATTTCTCATCAACACCGTTCGTACGCATGGCACGCCACTTGTAGTGGTCACCGCCAAGCCATAACTCGGTTATGCTCTTGAACTTATGGTCATTGGCCACCATTTCCGGTATAAGATGGCAATGATAGTCTATTATCGGCATCTTTGCCGCATGATTGTGGAACAAGTCCTGAGCAACCTCTGTATCGAGCAGGAAGTTCTCATCGTTAAATTGTTTCATAAGATTCAGATGTTTTTTATTTGTTTTAAGTATTATTCATATCTTGTGTCGCAAAATTAATAAATAAATTCCGTATTCTCGAAAAGTTTCATTATTTTTGCAGAAAAATTAACGTAAACGATGACGTGTACAAATAAAGTATTGCTCATTTACACGGGAGGTACAATCGGTATGAACCGCAACCCCATAACCGGAGCTTTGGAGCCTTTTAACTTTGAACACTTGCTTAACAATGTTCCGGAATTGGCACATGTATCAACAAACATTGCCACCTACCAGTTTACACCTCCAATAGACAGCAGCGACATGTCTCCGGCATTATGGACCGATCTTGCCCGTATCATTGCCGGCAACTATGAAAAATATGACGGTTTTGTTGTTCTTCACGGCACTGACACTATGGCATTCACGGCATCTGCGCTCAGTTATATGCTTGAGAACCTTACAAAGCCAGTGATTCTTACCGGAAGCCAACTCCCCATAGGACAGTTGAGAACAGACGGAAAGGAAAACCTTATAACAAGCATCGAAATTGCATCTGCAAAGAATAAAGACGGGAAAGCAATGGTGCCGGAAGTCGGCATTTATTTCAGCGGGCATCTTATGAGAGGCAACAGAACCACGAAACAAAGTGCCGAAAATTTCAATGCGTTCGAGAGTTTCAACTATATGCACCTTGCCGATGTCGGGGTAAACATCACATACCATGAAGACAGGATGATGAAACCCGACTACACAAAAGAAATGACTCCCCATTTTCTTTTGGACAACAATGTGATAGTATTCACAATGTTTCCCGGAATATCAAAAGAACTGGTCAATCATGTTTTAAGTTTCCGGTCACTACGCGGAATTGTAATGAGGACCTACGGAAGCGGCAACGCCCCTCAACAATCATGGCTCACAAATATGCTCAAAGAGGCTTCCGACTCAGGAAAAGTCATAATAAACATCAGTCAATGTATGACAGGACGCGTTGAGATGGGGTTATACGACACCGGATTTCATTTGAAGTCAGCCGGAGTGATAAGCGGATATGACAGCACGGTGGAAAGTGCCGTGACAAAACTGATGTATCTTCAGGCGCAATACAGCGATCCCGATGATGTGAGACATTACATGACAAAAAGCATAAGAGGGGAGATTTCCTTAAATTCTTGAACATCAACCGGGGTGATTTACCAAAGGGAATGTTTCCATAAACCGCCCTTTCTCTCCCATTTGTGGAATCATGGAAACTTTTATCCACATAGCAAAGAGATGTCCCTCTTTTGTTGAATTCAGAAAATTTCCATATTTATATGGCAGTGCTCCTTTATATAAATCCACTGGCAACATTTACATGCAATAAAAAAGCGGAAAGCTTATTACAAACTTTCCGCTTTTCGTGACTCCTGCAGGATTCAAACCTGCAACCTTCTGATCCGTAGTCAGATGCTCTATTCAGTTGAGCTAAGGAGCCGACAAAACTGGCTATAAACATTATAAGGAATCGGAAAGAAAGACTATGTCCTTCTTCGTGACTCCTGCAGGATTCAAACCTGCAACCTTCTGATCCGTAGTCAGATGCTCTATTCAGTTGAGCTAAGGAGCCGTCCTTATTCCATACGCAAAATCGTTGGCAAAAGCCTCGCTTCCCGAATTGCGATGCAAAGGTACTGTTTTTTTTTATTACCACCAAATTTTCAATACACTTTTTTTTGTGATTTTAATTGAAGATACCTCACATCAGTGCATTTACCTTCATACCCAGTGCATCACATTTATATTTTAAGCTCCTTCATCAATTCGCTCATGCGCTGAAGGGTAGAAATACGTGTTGGCACCAAAGGCAACCGCAACACATTCTTTATCATGCCCATCTCATGAAGCATTGCCTTTACACCGGCCGGATTGCCGTCAACGAAAAGCAAACTGAAAAGGTCCGTAAAACGATGATGTATCTTACGCGCACCTTCATATTCGCCCCTGAACTCAAGCCTTATCATTTTTGAGAACTCCTTTGGCAATGCATTTCCTATAACGCTTATCACTCCCACTGCTCCGCATGAAATCATTGGGAACGTAAGAGCATCATCACCGCTGATAACATCAAAGCCATCCGGTTTTTTCTTTATAATCTCATCGACCTGTTCCAAATTGCCACTCGCCTCCTTTATCGCCACGATATTCTTACAGTCAACAGCAAGACGCACTGTCGTTTCCGCCTTCAGATTAACCCCCGTACGGCCGGGAACATTATAAAGCACAACAGGAAGCCTGGTTGCACCGGCAATTGCCTTAAAATGCTGGTACAGTCCTTCCTGAGACGGCTTATTATAATAAGGGCACACGCTAAGAACACCGTCAACACCACTAAAATCACCGTTTTTCAGTTCATCAACAACCGCAAGAGTATTGTTTCCTCCACATCCCATCAAAATCGGGACACGCCCGGCAACCTTACTCACAACAAAATTCTTTATCTTGATTTTTTCATCGGAAGTAAGACAAGGAGTCTCCCCGGTCGTTGCAAGAATACAGAAAAAATCCGCCCCATTAGACAACTGATAATCAATCAAACGCGATAATGAATCATAGTCAACAGAACCGTCATCGGAAAACGGAGTTATCAAGGCAATGCCTAATCCTTTAAAAATATTATGCACCATAAGGAGTTATTCTAAATTTAGATTGCAAAATTACATAATAATATTGTAATCAGAAATATTTTAAATCTATTTTTTATAATTCGAACGTTTTTAAACCAAAACAAAATCATTTTATCAAATAGAATTACCGAAGAAAAAACACGCATGCATTATGCTGACAGCGTCATATATAACGTAACCCTGAAGAAACGTTTCGTTCAAGCCCCACCGGCGATAGCCGGCTTCAGAAAGATTGACAAGGCTGGAAAAGCCGTGTGAAATCCGACAAAAAACATACAAAGCCTCATATTTTTAATAAAATAAACTATACAGATTCGCTGTATTTGTATTATTTTTCTTATATTTGCACTCATGAATAATATAGAGTAATAAAAGTATGTATGAAACAGCAAAAACCTATATTTTATGGGGGGGGGGAAATTTTTACATTTAGTCTTATTTGTCATCATAGCCTATCTCTTTTCGTGTAAGACAGACAACAACGGATACCGTTCCGAAGAAGAGAGAACAACCCTTAGAAACATCACAGACTCCATTGAACAAATGGCGCCAAATGCCTTGAGGCTCTGCGACAGCATGATGACACAGGCTAAAGACAGCTTTACATTCTACGATTATTTCCTTCTGAAAGGCAAACACTATCTTATATCGGAATCCAACGACACTTCTCTGCACTTTTCCGCAAAGACAAAGGCATTTGCGGAAAAACAGCCAGAATCACCACGACGCAACGGACTGTTGGCAAAAAGTCTGGCCATCGAGGCAGCAACAGACTACGTGTTCAGACGCAATAACGAAAACACAATAAAAACAAACTATAATGCATATCTACTGGCAATGAGAAGCGACATAATAGACTTTTCACCGGAAATTGCCGCAAACCTCGCTGATGCATACACAATGGCCAACAATTTGCCCGAAGCTGCAAAATGGTACAGAAGAGCACTGTTTCTTGTAGACTCGCTTCAACTTCCTGAAAGGAAGAACATCTCATTATACATGGGATTGGCACAGATATACACAAATCTTGAAGACTTTACATCTGCCGAATATTTCTACAAACAGACCGACAAACATTTTGACAGGATAAAACTCAATATGCAACTGTATTTCCTTAACAATTTCGGAAATATGTATTACTACAAAAAGGATTATCCCAAAGCTCTTGAAGTATTCAAACGAATGGAAAATCATCTTCACGCCAATAAATGCAACAACATCATAGACGTGTATTTATGCAGAATCAACCTTGCAGACGTATATTTAAACTTAGACAGTACGGAAGCGGCATTGAAATACATCAATGACGCAGAGGATTTTTTCATCAAGAAAAACATTCTTCCCGCCATTCATTACGTAAACACAATCAAGATAGGCACAGCAATAAAAGAGAAACGATACGATGAGGTCGAAAGAATAATGAATAAAGAAAAACATGAAAGAAAAATCAAAGAACAAAACCTCATAAATATAAGGGACAGATACCTGACAGAATACTATAAGGCAACCGACAACTACAAAAAGGCATACGAGATATTTAGCAAGGCTACGGCAGCCTCCGACTCTGCGATGCATAACAAAATGGGCATGAGAGCCTCAGAGATAATGCAGAAATTCACAGAGGACACACTAAAACTAAACCACGCAATCGAGATAAGTAAAAAAGACGCGGACTTATATAAGACATCAACAACTTTATGGCTGATGGCATTTGTCGTGCTCCTGCTTAGCACATGTCTCGGGGCATCTGTCGTATACACAAAGAATAAAAAGGCTACGGCACAGATAAAAATGCTCAACCTCAAAATGGAAAATATCAGACAAAGAATAACACCACACTTTGTTTTCAACATCTTAAATGCAGAAATAGGCAAACAAAACAACGAACAGAAAACCGACGGTCTTTACAAACTGTCAAGACTTATACGTGCGAACCTCGACCTGTCATGCAGAATGTACATAACACTAAGCGAGGAACTTGATTTCGTACAAAGATTCGTCGAACTGAAAAACAGTATGCTTGACAACAAGATAAAATTCAGCATGAACATAGACAGCAATGTAGAACCAGATAAAATAATGATACCGTCAATGTTCATACAGTTACTTGTTGAGAATTCAATCAAGCACGGATTTAAAAACACAATTAAAGAAAAACGTCTTGATATAAACATTTCCGGAAGGCCACGCGGCACCATTATTGCGGTCACCGACAATGGAACCGGATTTGACATAAGGAACTTCAACAACAAAACGGGGAAAAACGGACTGGACATAATCAGAAAGACTATCATGATTATAAATCAGGACAAGAGGGAAAATGCAAGGATTAAAATGAACATACAAAACGTGAAGAACGGCAATGAAATATCCGGATGCACGGTAGAATTATATATTCCCCAAAAGATAAAACTAACGAATATAATATAAATATAGATCCCAACGACTCATGAAAGTATTAATTATCGACGACAGCATCACAGCAACGGAAATACTTTCCGAAAAACTCAAAAAGTTTAACGGAATAGAAATAGTAGGAAAAGCATATAATGGAGAAAATGGAATAACCGCTGCAAAAGAAACAAATCCGGAACTTATATTTCTTGATATAGAGTTGCCGGATATGTCGGGGCTCACAATCCTGGAACAACTGAACAAGACTCTAACGGAATGGTGTCAGATTGTCATGTATACCGGACACCACAACTATATGCTTCCGGCATTCAGAAGCAATGCGTTCGACTATCTGATGAAACCGGTGGACGACAACGAACTCGAAGAAGTGATGAAGAGAGTATATGCCAACTATCAAAACGGGGTGTCGACTTCGATAAGCGGACTTATAAAACAGAAAACAGACGAAAAAATCCTATTTTATACAAACACCGCGGACTTCAAACTTGTGCACACCCAAGACATCTGCGTGTTTCAATATAATTCCGAGACAAGAGTATGGGAGGTCATCGTGGCATGCAGCAAAGAAGCAATAAAACTGAAACGTAACATCAACAATGAAAACCTGCTGGCATTAGACAAGCGTTTCATACAAGTAAGCCAGAAATTCATAATCAACATAAACTACCTGCTGGAAGTAAGAAACAACACCTGCTATTTCTATCCGCCTTTCGACAATATCCTTCACGTGAGAGTCGGAAAAGTATACCGCAAGAAGCTCACAGAAAGATTCAGTTCACTTTAAAACCATACCTATGGTCTGAATATAATGTAAAGGCTGTTGTCAGAAACGCCACAAAGGCCGGAAGCCCTATCATTTCAGGCTTCCGGCCTTTGTGGCAGTCTGTGTCTTTATTCCGACTTGAACAAATCTTTTATACCACCGATACTTCCCATAAGATTCGTCGCTTCATACGGCAGATAAACGGTCTTTGTCTTATCTCCCTCCGCAAGATGCTGAAGCATCTGTATGTATTTCTGTGCCAAAAGATAGTTTGCAGGGTTCGAACTTTGCCCGACAGCCTCCGTTATCTTACGTATAGCGACAGCCTCGGCCTCCGCCTTGCGTATACGCGCCTGTGCCTCACCCTCTGCCCTGAGAATAGCCTGCTGCTTGTCTGCCTCTGCCCTGTTTATTATTGCAGCCTTCTCTCCCTCTGACTGAAGGATATCCGATGCCTTCTTTCCTTCACTCGTAAGAATAGTGGCACGTTTGTTACGCTCAGCCTGCATCTGTTTTTCCATGGCATTAAGCACGCTTGCAGGAGGTGTGATATCCTGAAGTTCCACCCGATTAACCTTTATACCCCATTTATTTGTGGCGTCATCAAGCACAATCCGCAACTTTGTGTTTATTGTATCACGGCTTGTGAGTGTCTCGTCAAGCTCAAGTTCTCCGATTATATTACGCAATGTCGTCTGGGTCAGCTTCTCTATCGCATTCGGCAAATTATCAATCTCATATACAGCCTTGAACGGATCTACAATCTGGAAATAAAGCAAGGCATTGATTTCTGTCTGAACATTATCCTTGGTGATGACGTTCTGCTTAGGAAAGTCGTAAACCTGCTCGCGCAAATCAATAGTCGTGGAATATGTGTATAGACCACGGCGCAGAACGACAATGCTCCTTGCCTTGTCCATCAACGGAACAATAAAATTCACACCGGGACTCAACGTGGCATGATAACGTCCCCAACGCTCGATTATCTTCGTCTCACTCTGAGGAATTATCAAAATAGCCTTCTTGGCCAACACTACAACAAAGACCAAGAGAACAACGATTACATAAAATGCTATATCCATAAACGTATAGTTAAATAATTAAAATTACAGTAATACTCACCATCAGGCAATATCCACGGACGATGCCGGAACAACGTCGATAATCAGGCTGTCGCGCCCTATAACCTTCACTTTATTTCCTGCAGGAATCAACAATCCGGCAGAGCAAACCGCTTTCCAGTCATCACCGTCAATTGCCACACGTCCGTAGCCGTCTTTCTCTATAACCTGAGTTACAGTGCCTATACGCCCTATTATAGCGTCAGCATTGCTCACACGTGCCTCTCCGTCATGATGAAAGTATCTAACTGCAAAAGGACGCGCAAGAAACACGCATATTGCAGATACTGCCGCAAACACGACAATCTGGGCATAAAAGCCGCACACAAACGAAGACAACAACGCACCCACGGCACCAACCGTAAAACACAGAAGGTAAAACGTGCCCGTGGTCATCTCGAAAATAAGACATAGAAATGCTATTACAGACCAAAGTTGCCAAAGATGTCCGGAGATATAATCTATCATAATATCTTGATATTAATGTTTATACTTGCCATGCAAATATAAACATTAATATCCGGATATACAAATATTCTTACCTTTTATCTCTTGTCTGGAAACAAAAATCCACTATCTTGATACAAAATCCTACAAACTGTCAGTCGGAACCAATGTAAAGGAATATCATTCCAAGCAGCACAAGGGCAAGATCGACAATTTTAGACTTAAGGTTCTTTTCGTGAAAAGCAACGGCTCCAAAGAGGAAACTGACCAATACGCTTCCGCGCCTTACCATCGAAACAACACTTATCATGGCTCCGGGAAGACTCAGAGAATAGAAATATACAAAATCAGCGGCGCTTAGAAATATGCTCACACATACTATTCCCCAATCCCATCTGAACGGTGTGGTTGTCTTATGCTTCGGCCACCACAAAAGCAACAGCATACCTCCCATCATAAAACACTGGTAGATGTTATACCAGCTCTGTACCATCATACGGTCAAGGCCGACACCACCTTCTCCCGCCGGAGCCATCAGATACTTATCATAAAGACCGCTAACGGCTCCAAGCACGGCCGCCCCGACAATCATCCATATCCAATGGTCATGCCTGAAATCGATACCTTCTTTCTTTCCGCTGCGACTGAGCATGAAAAACGACATAACAGCCAGCAACACACCGGTCCACTGCCACAAATTCAGACGCTCACCGAAAAACACAAACGCACCGACCAACACCATCACCGGACGTGTGGCATTTATCGGCCCTACAATAGTCAACGGAAGATGCTTTATGCCGAAATACCCCAGAACCCAACTGCTCAACACGATACAGCTCTTAAGCAATATGTACTTATGCTCCTCCCATCCTCCTGCCGCAGTATGGAAAACAGTTCCGTCAAGCATTCCTGTATACATACTCAACAAGACAAACGGCAAAAATATGAGAGACGAGAAAAGCGTATTCAGGAACAATACCGGTATTACGGCATTGCCGCCTAATGCTTTCTTTTTGAAAGAATCATAAAATCCCAATAAAGCGGCAGAAAAAAATGCTAAAACCAACCACATGTCAATACTTTATTTCTTCCAAGAACAATGCATGTGCCGGCATAGACTCTCCTGCCGCCGTACGTTTTCCGCCTTCAATGACCTTTCTGAAATCCTCGGGTGTCAACCTGTGACGCCCGACCTCGATAAGAGTGCCGACAACAGCACGCACCATATTACGAAGAAAACGGTTGGCCGTTATGGTAAAATACCACTGCGATGATGATATCTTCCGCCATCCGGCATCCGTCACGTCACATAATGTAGTCCTGGCATCCGAATGGCTCTTACAGAATGCACCGAAATCCTTATACTCCAAAAGAACGGAGGCCGCCTCATTCATCAGGTCGAAATCAAGCTCATAATGCAACTCACACGAATATGAAACGGCAAATGGCAGCTTTCGTGTGTGTATATAATAATGATATGTACGTGATACCGCACTGAACCGTGCATGCATGTC
Source organism: Xylanibacter muris (assembly GCF_013166605.1). GTDB lineage: Bacteria > Bacteroidota > Bacteroidia > Bacteroidales > Bacteroidaceae > Prevotella > Prevotella muris. Next base: position 13,851 of record NZ_JABKKF010000002.1, on the reverse strand, counting down.
ACCGGAAACCGGCCATATATTGCCGACAGATATATCACGCGGAAGAAAACGGTTTAACTTATAGACAAGTCCGGCACAGTCTGTTTTCTTGTCAGAATCAAAATGAGCCACCATCATCCGCGCATGTACGCCCGCATCCGTACGTCCGGCACCGGTAACCGTTGTCTCTGCCCTTAGCAAGGTGGAAAGGGCATTCTGCAACTCCTCCTGAACAGAAACACCGTTTGGCTGTATCTGCCAGCCATGATAACGCGTGCCGTCATACTGAAGTTCAATAAAATAACGCATCATAAATCTTTTTTACCATCAGCAGAGACCGGCACCATTTCTTTTATAGTCACTTTCACTTTGGATATTCTCCGCTCGTCCATCTCCATGACCTCAAACGCGAAAGGAGCATATTCAAGCTTTTCGTGCAAGGCGGGAAAATCCCCCTTCAATTCAAGAAGCAAGCCGGCTACGGTGTCGGCGTCTCCCTCCACTGCGGAAAACACATCGTCATCGACATTCAATATTTTATGAAAGTCGCTAAGCAATGTCTTCCCTTCAAAAATATAAGTATTCGTACTCAGCTTCACATAATTTTTCTCTTCCTCGTCATATTCATCATTTATCTCCCCGACAATCTCTTCAAGGACATCTTCCAACGTAACGATACCGCTCGTGCCTCCAAACTCATCCACCACAATGGCAATATGCACTTTGTTCTCCTGAAACTCACGCAACAGGGCGTCGATCTTCTTTGTCTCAGGAACAAAATGTGGAGGACGTATCAACGACTGCCAACGAAAATTCGAAGGCTTGCCCAAGTGTGGCAACAAATCCTTTATATATAATATACCACGCACATTATCCTTATTGTTCTGATATACCGGTATGCGTGAATAATTATTCTCCACGATACATTTCAACACTTCGGGAAAAGTAGACCTGAAGTCCAAATCCACAACATCCTGACGGCTGGTCATGATTTCCTGAGCTGTCTCGTCACCAAAGCGGACTATGCCTTCAAGCATTCTCTGCTCATCCTTGATGTCGTTTTTGTCGGTAAGCTCCAAAGCCTGTTCCAGATCGTCAACACTAAGCACATGGCTTTCTTTCTGCATCACCTTACCGGCAATTATTCCGGAACTGAGCAAAACCGAGGCAAAAGGACGGAATATCTTCCTTGCAAGAATAAGGCCGGAAGCCGACCAGCGGCAGAACATCAGCGGATGCTGAACGCAGAATATCTTGGGCATCACCTCACCGAAAAGCAACAACAATGATGACAGAAGGACCGTAATACACAAGAACTGCAATATATGCGCATTGCCGAAATCAACAATATGCTCAAAAAAGTTGTTGCAAAGCATGATTATAGTAACATTCACAAGGTTATTGGCTATAAGAATCGTAGCCAATGTGCGCTCGGAATCATTCCTCAATACCTTTATCATTGAATCACGCCTGTCTTTCTCTTCCTCTATTTCCGCTATATCAGACGGTGTCAGCGAGAATAACGAAATTTCGGAACCGGATGCAAATGCCGACATAAACAAAAGCAAAAAAGCAAGTACTCCGGAAACTACCGTACCCAAATCCGGTGAGATAAATTGCACCTGTAACAGTGCGGCTTGTAAATCTTCTAACAAAACTGTATATTTTTAAAAAGGCATATCTTTGCCTATTTCCGTATTTATCGAATTATTATCCCTTTGGCAGTCTTCCTGTGAAGCACTTGCGGCAACCGTTCCATTTTGTTCCACCACTGCGGATGAAACGGATTTGGAAGAAAGCATCTCCATATTCTCCGCCCATATCTCGGTAGCGTTATGCCTGACTCCGCGTTTATCGTCATACACAGTATAACGTATTCTGCCTTCTATATAAAGCTTGTCACCCTTATGGACATATTTTTCAACTATCTCTGCAAGCCTCCTCCAAAATATCACAGTATGCCAGTCTGTACGCTCAGGCACCCGTGTACCGTTCGGCAAGGTGTATCCGCGTTCCGAAGTGGCTACGGTAACACGGGCCACAGCGGTTCCGGCATCCACATAACGGACATCCGGCTCCTTACCTACATTACCTATAAGCATCACCTTATTCATACCTTAAATATAAAACATACAAAGATACAATAAAAAAAGACTATTTGCACAGACCGAGAAACCTGAACCTGAAATTCTTTCCTTTAGCCGAAGGAAACTGACTGCGTGAGTCTACCCGCTGCCGCAGATGCTCGATTATACGGTTATAGCAATCGATACCGGAATACGCCTTGCAACGTGCCACAAAATGAGTGTCACGATACTGGAATTTTCCTGTACCGGGCACCTGAAGCACCCGCTTGAAGTCAACCTCCCCTTCGTACCATCCGAACACTTCCTCATTAAGCTTCACCAATACCGGAGACCCCGTACGGTCTTTTTCGGAAGGAGAAGTGGTATGCAAGGCTTTCTTGTTCTTGAAATCCGCCATTGTCGGCGCCTCTGTCTTTATTATGATAAAATAAACACGCGGACGTATCTTATATCTTTTTGGATAAAAAACATCACTGGCCACATAGTCTCTCACATCGGATTCCAATATAGGATTCATACCTATCTCATCTATGCTGGCTAAAAAGGAAATGGCATCATCTACATTGGTAACTAATATTTCTCTATCAAAATATCTCAAATACAAATTCATAACGAAGTGTTGTTTTTCAAATGAAAAAAAATTCTTTATAACCATAAAGAGCGGAAAACGAGACTCGAACTCGCGACCCCAACCTTGGCAAGGTTGTGCTCTACCAACTGAGCTATTTCCGCAATAAACAAGAATATGGTGAAGAGGAGGAGACTCGAACTCCCACGTCACGATTGACACTACCCCCTCAAAGTAGCGCGTCTACCAATTCCGCCACCTCTCCAACATATAAGAATGCGAATAAAAAAGAGTGCCCAGAACAGGACTCGAACCTGCACGCCTCGCGACACACGCACCTGAAACGTGCGCGTCTACCAATTCCGCCACCTGGGCATTTAACAAATTGAAACCTCTTTCAATCTCTTTTTTGTTCAAAAAGCTGAGCGGAAAACGAGACTCGAACTCGCGACCCCAACCTTGGCAAGGTTGTGCTCTACCAACTGAGCTATTTCCGCATATATCCTTTTACAAGGAGCATCTCTCTCGATTGCGGTTGCAAAGGTACTGCTTTTTTTTCAACTGCCAAAACTTTTCCATGTTTTTTTCAAAAAAAAGTTCAATCCATACGATTTTTATAATCCGAATAACCGTATTCACGCAATATTTCAATGCTGCCGTCCGTTTTCTCCATTCCAATAGCAGGATGGGCAATACCGTTAAACATGGTTGTCTTTACGGTTGTATAATGTATCATATCCTCAAAAACCACAGTGTCACCGACTTTCAAAGAAGCCGGGAAACGCCAAGACCCCATAAAATCACCGGAAAGACAACTATTCCCGCCTAAACGATATGTATTCTCCTCGTCAGCCTTATCCAACGGAAGCATTTCGGCATTACGCACTGCCGGCTGATAAGGCATCTCAAGACAATCAGGCATGTGACATGTGAAACTGACATCAAGAATCGCCGTCTTTATTCCATGATTCTCCACAATGTCGACAACATGCGACACAAGCGAGCCAGTCCTCCATGCGAACGCACTCCCCGGCTCAAGAATCACCCGCAGACCAGGATAACGCTTATGGAAATCCCTCATCATTCCCACTAAAAGTTCCACATCGTAGCCGTCACGCGTAATAAGATGCCCGCCACCGAAATTTATCCATTTCAGCCGAGGAAGCCATTTTCCGAACTTTGCCTCTATATGAGCCAACGTACGCTGAAACACATCCGCCCCGCTCTCGCAGTGACAATGACAATGGAAGCCTTCTATCTCGCAGGGCAATTCCTCAGGCAATTCATCCGCAATCACCCCGAATCGCGTCCCCGGCGCACATGGATTATACAACAATGTGCCGACTTCCGAATATTCAGGATTGACACGCAATCCTATAGACACATCCGGATTTGCGTCTTTCACTGTCTTTGCATACCGCTGCAACTGTGTGAGGGAATTGAATGAAACATGACTTGAGCAGCGTGCGATATCTTTTATTTCATAGTCAGTATAGGCAGGGGAAAAAGTATGCGCGGGCGCACCGAATTCTTCAAGGGCAAGAAGAGCCTCGGAAAGCGAACTTGCTGTTGTAGAGTTTATATATTCACGAAATATGGGGAACGTCTTCCATAAGGCAAATGCCTTAAAAGCAAGTATGATCTCTATGTCTGCCATGCGGGCAACATCTGATATCAACCGGAGATTGCGACGCAGCAGTTTCTCTTCTATTATATATATAGGTGTGGGTATGTTCTTATATGTATTGCTCATTTGTAGTATTTTAATGGAATGCAAAGATAGCCATTTTTCCGAAACTGAAAAAACAGATTGCCTTATTTCATTTAATAATAACAGAGCCACGCAGTAAGGTTAATAAAGAAGCGACGGTGCATTTTTTTTGAAATCTATTTACATTTCCACCCATACGTAAAATCCTTTTCCGATGAACATACCATTCATGCTCAATGAATAGCCTATTCATCAAGCATGAACAGCCTATTCATCGGGCAAGAACAGGCTGTTCATTTTTGGCATACTTTTAACAAACATTAATCCACTGTATATCAGTTAATTACAAACACAACCATACGGGCCGTCGCATACCGCTGAGCAGGCCATGAATTTTTATTACATATCACAGTGTCAAAAACATAATGTTCGCTTATAATGATGAAAGAACCGACACGATATTGGCACAAGTCATACAATGCGCAACAAACAACAATATAACCTTATATATGTATGGCATTGTGGCGGGCGACATATATCCGACATGCGCCCTTACTATCTCAAAAGTGCTGATGCGAAAAATTGTGCCAGGTCAAAAGAATAGCCACGTAGCAATACTTTTTTAATCAAACAGACGGATAAATGGAAAAAAATGTGTAAGTTTGCAGTCAGAAGAGAGACAGTCAGTAAATGAAACTTATAATAATGACTAAACCCACGTTTTTCGTGGAAGAAGACAAGATACTCACATCACTTTTTGAGGAGGGTATGGAAAGCCTGCACTTATACAAACCCGGTGCTGCTCCGATATATTCAGAGAGGCTTCTCACCCTGCTTTCCGATGATTATGCCGGAAAGATAACCGTACACGAGCATTTCTATCTCAAAGAGGAATACAAACTGAGAGGCATCCACATAGACGATTCTTTTTCTCCGGCTCCCGACGGCTTCAAGGGACGCCTAAGCCGCACATGCCAAAGCATTGACGATTTAAGCGTTGCCAGAAAAGATTCAGACTATATCCTGCTGAAATATGTCTTCGACAGCCTGTCGGACGACAACAACAAGTCGACACTATCATTTGAACAGCTTAAGGAGGCTTCACAAAAAGGGCTCATCAACCGCCGTGTCTATGCCATGGGAGGAATGAATCTCGACAACATACGCATAGCCAAAGACCTCGGATTCGGAGGTGTTGTAATATGCGGTGATCTTTGGAACAGGTTTGACATACATCAGCAACTGGACTACAAAGAACTTATATCCCACTTTGACAAACTGAGAAAAGCAATAGGATAAAACAAAATACATATACAAAACTAACAAAAACACAATGAGTGAAAAAAACTCTTACATGGTTTTCTCGGGCACAAATTCGAGATACCTGGCAGAAAAAATCTGTCTAAGTTTAAAATGCCCGTTAGGACAGCTCGTCGTTACAAGATTCTCCGATGGAGAGTTTTCTGTATCTTACGAAGAGTCTATACGTGGTAGAGATGTGTTCCTGGTACAAAGCACATTCCCGAACTCAGACAACTTTATGGAATTATTGTTGATGATAGATGCTGCCAAGAGAGCTTCGGCGCGCACTATTAACGCTGTAATACCTTATTTCGGATGGGCAAGACAGGACCGTAAGGACAAGCCGCGTGTAAGCATTGGAGCAAAACTCGTTGCCGACATCCTGAGCGTTGCCGGAATAGACCGTCTCATAACCATGGACCTGCATGCCGACCAGATTCAGGGCTTCTTCAATGTCCCGGTAGATCACCTGTATGCGTCAGGAGTCATTATGCCATACCTGCAAAGCCTGAAGATGAACGACATGGTAATCGCATCACCCGATGTAGGCGGCTCCAAACGTGCCAACACATACGCGAAATATTTCGGATGCCCGCTGGTGCTCTGCAATAAGACAAGAGCCAGGGCAAATGTGGTGGAAAGCATGCAGATCATTGGAGACGTAAAAGGGAAAAACGTTGTCATTATAGACGACATGGTCGACACTGCCGGAACTATAACAAAAGCGGCGGATATAATGAAAGAGGCCGGAGCCAAGACTGTCAGGGCATGTGCGTCACACTGCGTCATGAGCGGACCGGCAAGCGAACGCGTACAAAACTCATCACTCGAGGAAATAGTATTCACAGACTCAATACCTTACTCCCACCGTTGTGCAAAGGTTAAACAGTTGTCGGTGGCGGATATGTTTGCAGAAACAATACGCAGGGTTATAAACAATGAAAGCATCAGCAGTCAATATCTGGTGTAGTCATACATTTGAATTATGAACATAAGGAATATTCTTGGACTGGCATCCGCAAGCTTGATACTTGCGGCGTGTCAGTCCGAATCATATAAGATAGAAGGAACATGCAGGAACATTGCAGACGGCGACACTCTCTTTATAACAAATGATTTCTATAACGGCACACCTATAGATACGCTTATTGTAAAAGAAGGAAAGTTCAGCACGGAAGGCAATGCCGACTCTACATTTCTCTGCATGCTATACAGTCCGAAAAACAGGAATATCAACATTCCGTTTTTCATCGAACCCGGAAAAATTGAAATCAGTCTGGCTGACAGTCCTATGATGTCAAACGTGAAAGGAACATCCACCAACAGAAAATGGCAGGAAATGAATGACACGGTAATGAACATAGGAATAAGGATAAACCGCATAGCATCTGAAATCTATACAAACAGACCCGACCATGAAATAATAAAACAAAAAGAGGCCGAGATAAACAGACTTACGAAACGGTTCAAATCCGTAATAATGAATTATGCGGAAAAGAATATCAGCAATGAATTCGGATATTTCATCCTTACATATTATAAGGATGTTATACCGGTGGAAGCTCATCTGGCACTGATAGACAAAATGCCAAAGGACAAACAGAACAGACCTGCTGCAAAAGCAATCAGGGAAGAGCTTAGCAGACGAAGTAATGTGGCAGAAGGAAAAATCATACCGGATTTCAATATGGATGATATGGACAGGACTCCGCAAAGCATAAAAAAACTAATCGGGGAAAACAAAATCACGATACTCGATTTTTGGGCGAGCTGGTGCGGACCGTGCCGACAGGAAATGCCATTAATGCAGGATATCCTTAACAAATACAGCAGCAAAGGACTCGGAATAGTAGGAATATCGCTTGACGAGAACATGGAGGCATGGAAGAACGGTGTCAACGCAATGAAAATGAACTGGCCGCAACTGTCCGACCTGCGTGGATGGCAGAATTCAGCGGCACAGATGTTCGGAGTGCAAAGCATACCATTCACAGTAGTGGTTGACACAAATGGAAAGATCCTGAAAAAGGGACTTAGGGGAAAGGAACTCCAAGATTATGTGGAAAGCTGCCTGAAATAAAGACGGATGAACGGTGTGCACATCGCAAAGCGATGTCAATGCATATCGAACATTAACACACATGCTTAACGGTCGGTTCTATATTATCCGTAATATACAGTATATACCGTTAATAAAAGCCGATGGTTTAAAAGTCTATTTATCTGACTTTTAAACCATCGGCTTTTAACGTGAGAATATATTCTTAATCCCATTTATTAATGGTAAAACAAAACCCTTCCAAAAACCGGCAACGGCATTTTGGAAGGGTTTTTATTTTATCTATATAAGAATATATTATACTTATGCATTCACATTAGGCAACTGCAACCACTTGACATAACTGAAGTCCTGGCGGTGAGGCAGCTTGCTGTTCTTCGGATACATACGCACAGCACTGTTGAACGTACCGGCGTTATTAAGCTCGACCTTACCTTCGAAGACATAATTATTACCCTCATGTCCAACAACCGTGAACGGGAAGATATTGCATACGCGTTCCTCACCGTTATTGTCTTTCTGAACATTTACAAGCTCAAGGCCTACCGCATCGTCAAGTCCCTGCTCGTTTATTACGTAACGGAGAGTATATTCCTTACCTGTTTCAGCACCTGAAGCAGGAACGGTCCACTCTGCCGAAACAACGTTTATGGCATCCCAACGCTCAGCTACGGCCTCTTTCCACTGGGCAATCTCCTTTGCTATACGGTTATCGTCAGCAGAAAGCACCTTGAAACGTGCAGCCTCCTTGCAATAGAACTTGTCATAATAGTCATCAAGCTGACGCTTCATTGTATAATGAGGAGCAATCTGTGCTATAGAATTCTTGATTACCTTTATCCAACCCTCGCTATATCCTTTCTCATTGCGGTTATAGTAAAGAGGTATAATCTCACGCTCGAGCAAGCTGTAGATTGTTGCGGCATCAAGCTGATCCTGATATCCCTGATTCTGATATGTACGCTTTTCGGTAAGTGCCCATCCTGCACCTTCACGATAGCCTTCAAGCCACCATCCGTCAAGCACAGAAAGGTTTACAACACCATTCATCTCAGCCTTTTCACCTGATGTGCCGGAAGCCTCCAAAGGACGTGTCGGAGTGTTCATCCATATATCAACACCGGAAACCAAACGGCGTGCAAGCTGGAAATCATAATCCTCAAGGAAGATTATCTTGCCAAGGAATTCAGGACGCTGGCTAATCTCATAGATTTTCTTTATAAGTCCCTGGCCTGCACCATCGGCCGGGTGTGCCTTTCCTGAGAAAAGGAACTGTACGGGATGTTCCGGATTGTTTACAATCTTAGACAAGCGGTCGAGGTCTGTAAACAACAGATGGGCACGCTTGTATGTCGCGAAACGACGGCAGAAACCTATTATCAGAGCATTGGGGTTGATTCTTTCAAGCAATGCCACAACACGCGAAGGATCACCCTGATTCTTAAGCCATGTATCACGGAACTGTCCGCGTATATAATCGACAAGCTTATTCTTCAACGCCATACGTGTCTCCCAAATCTCATCGTCAGACACATTGTATATAGCTTCCCAAATCTTCTCATTACTCTGGTCAGCCATGAAATTCTTGTCGAAATATTTCGTATAAAGCTTACGCCACTCTGTAGCAGCCCATGTCGGGAAGTGTACGCCATTTGTTACATATCCTACATGATTTTCCTCCGGATAGTAACCTTTCCAAATCGGGGCAAACATCTTCTGACTTACCCAACCATGAAGCTTACTTACACCATTTATCTCCTGACAGGTGTTGCAGGCAAATACCGACATACAGAATCTTTCGGAATGATCCTCAGGATTATTGCGGCCCATACCGATAAACTCGTCCCATGTGATACCCAGTTTTGCAGGATATCCACTCATATACTTACCGAAAAGTCCCTCGTCGAAATAGTCATGACCGGCAGGAACAGGAGTATGCACTGTATATAAGGAAGATGCCCTTACAAGCTCAAGTGACTGATTGAAAGACAAGCCGCTGTCAATATAATCACATATTCGCTGCAAGTTACAAAGGGCGGCATGGCCTTCATTGCAATGATAAATATCTTTCTTTATACCGAGTTTCTTAAGTGTCAGCACACCTCCAATACCAAGTAGTATTTCCTGCTTAAGACGGTTTTCCCAATCACCGCCATAAAGTGAGTGGGTAATAGGCTTATCAAACTCTGAATTCATCTCGTTGTCCGTATCAAGCAAATACAGTTTGATACGTCCTACATTAGCCACCCACACGTAGGCATGTACCTGATAATTTGTATAAGGAACTGCCACGACAAGGGGATTCCCGTCTTTGTCAAGCTGACGTTCTATTGGCAGGGAATTAAAATTCTGAGCTTCATATTTCGCAATTTGCTGACCGTCCATGCTCAGGCTTTGTGTAAAATAGCCAAAACGATAAAGGAAACCAACAGCACACATATCAACGTTACTGTCAGAAGCCTCCTTCAAATAGTCACCGGCAAGCATGCCAAGACCACCGGAATAAATCTTCAAAACCTGATTCAGACCATATTCCATTGAGAAATAAGCAACAGAAGGACGGTTTGAGTCCGGCTTTACATCCATATAGTCACGGAACAATTTGTAAACGCTATTGATACGTTTCATCATTTCCGCATCCTTTACAATCGCTTCCTTACGCTCGTAGCTCAGCCTCTCGAGAAGCAGAACAGGATTGTGTCTTACATCATGATAAAGTACAGGATCAAGGTCTCTGAAAAGATCCCTTGCCTCATAGTTCCATGCCCACCACATATTGTGAGCCATCTCGTCTAAACACTTCAACTCTTCCGGAAGACTTGATTTGACATTTACTTCTTTCCATTGAGGAGCATTTACATAATTAGCCTTAATTTTCATATCTAAAAATATTCTAATTTAATTATCTTCACATCTTATCTTTCACTGGCTTTACGCAAAGCAATATCATAAGCTTCATAATAATATCCTATAAACTCACTCCATAAAGCCTTTTTCGACAAAGCACCGGCATTCTTCCTTGCACTATCAATCTCTTTCTTTGTGTATCTTGAGAATTGAGTAACCGTATCTTTTATCGCATCGGCCACTTCCGAATAATTATAGTCTGTACGATGAATAACCTTGACACCGTCAGAAATGTCGCTGTATCTTCCCTTGACACTGTTTGCCCACAAACCGAAACCGGCCAAGTCGGTCGTAATACATGGCACCTTAAAAGCCACGGCCTCAAGCGGAGTATACCCCCATGGCTCATAATACGAAGGATAAATGCAAAGGTCGTTGCCCAAGACAACATCATAGTATGTCATGTTAAGCACCCCGTCGTTGCCATCAAGATAGCATGGAAGGAATATCACCTTTACATTATCTTCCTTACGGTTGTGCATATCACAAAACTTCATCATACTCAGAACATTGTCATGAGTCATCTCATGAAGCCAATGCGTCACCTGAGGAACCTCAAGCGGAGTATCGTATGTAAGCCCCTCGCTCATTCTTTCAACAAGATCCCTACGGGGCTCTCCTACCCATCCTGGCACTTCAATAAAAGCAAGAACCTTTTTCTTCAAATCCTTGTCACGAAGCAAACGGTTCATTGCCTCAAGATATACATCAACACCTTTATTTCTAAATTCATACCGTCCACTCGTCGAGACTATCAATGTATCATCATCAAACAGTTCTCCCAAAAGAGCATTAGCCACCTTGAATAATCTTTCACGAGCAAACCTACGTTTTTTTCCAAACGATGCTGTTTTTGGAACAAAACTGTCATCAAAACCATTCGGTAAAACCACATCAACAGGCTTGTCAAGCAATTCTTCACACTCTTTCGCCGTAATATCACTTACCGTTGTAAAACAGTCAACAAACTTAGCGGTCTGCTTCTCTATAGAATGTTTGCTCTCGACATTAAGCTCTGAAGCCATCTGATCACCGTTATATGCAAAAAGATAGTCATATAAAGGTTTCATATTTCCGGCAATACTACGTCCGATACTTGTAGCGTGCGTTGTAAAAACAGTACCGATCTGTGGAAGTTTCTTATGAATATACAATAAGCCCAAACCTGTCATCCATTCATTTCCATGATAGATAACACGCTGTCCGGAACAAATATTGTTATTATAGAAATGTTCAACAACGAGAGCTGCGGCATAAGAAAACATCGATGCTTCATCATAATCCCCGTATGCGTGAAGACTGTCTACTCTAAAATCTTCCCACAGACTTCCATACAATTCATTCTTTATTGAAAAATAAGGCCGGAAATCAACTAATATTGCAATTGGATTGCCGGGAACTGTCCACCGTCCTATACGAACCTTCAAACCATCATTCAAAGCGGCATTCCTCCAATCTGCCAAAAGCTCTTTATCTTCCTCAAAATACGGAGACTCACTTTCTACCCAGAAATCTGGTCCTATAAAGAATATTCTATCATGAAAAGACTCTTGCAATGTTTTTGCCCTGGTAGAAAGAACAGTATATATACCACCAACTTTATTACAAACTTCCCAACTTGACTCGAATATATAGTCAGGAACTAACATTTCTTTTCCCATACAAAGTATAAATAATGCTGCAAAGATAACTAAAAAAATGCAAAATGCAAAATAAAAACTTTTAAAATTAAAAATTTATACGTAAAGGATTGCACAAAATACATTTATTGCCTTACCTTTGTAACTTGCATAATATAACATCTATTCATATATATAACGACATGAAAAAACTCTTTTTAATCACAATAGCACTCATATCATACCTAACATCTATTTACTCCCAAGAATATAACTTCAAGGGATATTTCCTGAATGATGAATATAATGTATATATAAGATTAGATCTACATGGAGAAGGATTGGCTGTACCCGGTCATGAAATATTCGGCAATATACCCGGATATCTTGCCAAACCAAACAATAGTTTTTATTGGCTGATCACATCAAAAGAAATAAAAAGCAAAAACACTAAAAAAGCCACTATTAACCTCATTAATGACTATGGAAGTGAAGATCTGGAAGCTACTCTGACACTACAGAATGATTCCACACTTATACTAACACAAGGGAATGGAAGTACGATTAAAGTCCCTAATAAAGGTAAGTGGCAGAAACTGCCAAAACAAATGAAATTCATAAAACAGAAATCAAAATAACTCCATCTTCAAATTCGAATCTTGGATGGCCACCTGACATTTAGCCTAAAAGAGTCCCACCGATTGAAGTGTACCCCCAAAAAAGTTTTGTGTCTAACTTTTTGTGGGGCAGTTCAGCATGGACATATCCTTGCAATATGTGCAATCAGACGAAAATTCAGAAGATTAAAATTCCGGCTATAAAGTGTTGCATAGAACCATCCGAACATAGAATATGCTCTCCACTGCAAAATAAACCTTCCTATGCTCGAGTATAGACATGCCAGACAGCCCCTCCGACTCCCTTTCGGGGAGAGAAAGGATGGGTATGTGGAATATTCCGAATCTGCAATGGTATAAATGTACCATGGTTTGTATAATATGTGCCATCATTCATTGAAGGGGCGGAGGCCCCCCACATGAGCATCCCACAAGTAGGGACGTGCCTTTGGCACGTGTCAGACGGAAATATCCCTTAATGAACAAGCTGTATTTGTAGCATACATTACATCGGACACATCGCAAAGCGATGTCCCTACATGGGGATGTATCCACCGGCAATACGGGAATTCCTCCCCACGACAATACGGATATTCCCACACGATACCCGCCACTATATCTATCCCCACTGATTCTCTACTGAGCCATCATATCCTCTCTTCTGACTTACAAGGCTATGGCCGTAATCAAACCTGGTTTGCCGGGTGAGCCGTCTGCCGGATGGGCGGCAAACGTTCCCGCACCAGCCGGAGCCGGCAGTATGGCGAAGGGGCCGGGACAGGAACACACAAATACAAAAAAACGGCACTGCAGCAGAATGGGACACACAGACACAAAAAAAAATCCCCTGACACTTCATTAGTGTCCGGGGATTAAAATAAAGAAGGCGGCCTCCTACTCTCCCGCATTGCAGTGCAGTACCATCGGCGCAGACGGGCTTAACTTCTCTGTTCGGAATGGGAAGAGGTGGAACCCCGACGCAATAACCACCTGATATTCTAT
>NZ_JABKKF010000019.1 GCF_013166605.1 Xylanibacter muris | reverse complement strand
GCTTTCAGGGCTGCTTTAAGAGGGGTGACAGACATTAAGTTCTTTCTTTTCAGACTTACAAGGCTATATGCTTAATCCCCATGGTTTGTCGGGTGAGCCCTAAGTATGCAAACTCAGCTAATTCGCAATACTTTCAGTATGAATCAGTTGGCTGTTTTGGGGATTGTTTAATGAATATCCCTATTTAGTATGTTTATGCATCTATCTAACATAACTTCATTGTTAATTATTACGATATGTAGTTTTTTCCTGGTCCTGGTGATTATCTGATATAACATTTGTCTTTGTGAATAGTATGTATTGTCAGCAATCAGATCGCCTTGAGTGTTATACTTGAAAGATTCGTCAATGACCACTACAACACTGTCGAATTCTTGACCTACTACAGAATGCGCACTTTCTGTATCGTTAGACAAATATGCTTCATAATGGAAGAATGAGCGCGTCCCGGGGGTATAATTCGGTGTTTTCCATCCTCTTTCCGATAATTCCTGAAGTACCAATTTGGTAGAGAAATAATTTCTGCAATATGTGAGTTCAATATTAGGGTAGGTTATATCGGGTATATTCTTTTTAATACTAAAAAGTTGTCTTATGAAATATGCAATTTCTTTATTTGTTCTGATTTTATCTGTTAGTTTATAGGGATTGCATAATAATTCTTTTTCAATCCTTTCTTTGGTATGATATTGTTTCTCATTGTCACGTAAATATTGGTTTTCATCGTATGAGAAGATACACTTTTTATTAAGAGTGCGTACTTCTGCTATATATTTGTCAAATTGATATGGATACATTCTTTGAGCTTCATCAATTATGATTAAGTCAAAATCTGTTGTATCGGGGGCATATTTAGGCATATATATATTCCAATTGTATTCTTCCTTTAAAATTTCATGACCATTATTTAGTTTGGCACAATGTAGAATGAGTACTTTTTTACCTATCAGAATAAATTCTTTGGCTATATGATAAGTTAATAATGTTTTACCAGTTCCCGCACTCCCTGTCAAGGCTATAAAATTTGTTGTATCGTCAGATAACTTTGTCTTGATTCTGTTATATATTTGTTCTTGCTGGACTGTAAGGAAATAACCATCTGACATAAATTTTTCTGGAGAATTAAACGGAGAAACTAAATAATCAGACGGGTTAAACAGATCATCGATATTATTAAATGTCACCACTTGCTGATGCATTAGCATGTTGCATAATTCACTAAAACTTGTTTCTTCTATTTGGTTTCCTCTATTTTTGGTTACGAGTTTATAAAGTTTATTCTCATTTGAAATATAGGTATAAATGTGAAGCGGCTTGTCTAAAAAACCGAGATAGTATCTGTTCTTTTGTTGTTGTTTTAATATCTTTTCTATTGAACTTTCAGTTTTAATCTCTATATTTATAATATAGTTATTGCCAAATCGAAGCAAGTCAAATTCTTTTCCAATCTGTGGTATTGAATAACCTAAGTAATAACGGTTAACAATAGAAATATTACTATTCGTTTTTTGCAGTTCATTCACAAATGATTCTATACCATTAAGTTCGTAATTCTTTATTCCACTATTTATCCCGTAACTGTTCATCAGTTTTTGGAATAGAGTGTTACTTAGTTTCCTATAAGCTTCTATG
Source organism: Xylanibacter muris (assembly GCF_013166605.1). GTDB lineage: Bacteria > Bacteroidota > Bacteroidia > Bacteroidales > Bacteroidaceae > Prevotella > Prevotella muris. The sequence goes on along the minus strand of NZ_JABKKF010000019.1, from coordinate 29,361 downwards.
ATAGATAGGATATTGATACTCTTCATTGTACTAATTTATAAAGATTGATTTTTTACTTTATGTCTCATTGTTTTTGATTGTTCCAATAATCATCCGCCATTTCTTTGGGTGTCTTTGAATTCTATTGATTCCAAGCTGGCCGAAGAATTTAAATATTGCTTAATAGTTAAATACTGCTTTTCCTATTAATATTGCTGTTTCAGATAAATTGGTCCAGTATATTGTTTTATGATATTCAGGATTTCTTGTTTTTTGGATTTACAGTGTTTTAATACTGATAGCTCTTTTGAATACAACCGTAAACATTCTCTCTCTGTATGGAATTCCTGTTTAGGCAGATGTACTTCCCTTATGGCTTCCAACATACGAGGAATACCTAATGCAACTATTTCAGCAAAGTGCATACGGGTAAAGATGTTTTTGAAGCAAGTGCAAAATTAATGAAAAGTTTATAAAAAGCCTCTTGTGGTGTCTTATATTCAATATTTTTCTTGGTCTTTAATTTCTTGTCATTGAAATTCCTCTCTTTTTGTATTGTTTTTGTAATTACCCAAAGGTTGTATCTCTTGTCACACCCATAGGTCGTGATGAAGATGAAATTAAAAGTTTTGTGGAAAGTGTGGATTGGTAAGGGGTATGATGTATTTAAAGCATAAGGGGGAAAGATGTTTTTGTGTTCAGAATATTTTTATATTTTATGCAATAAAAATGATGTGCCTTCAGTTATTTCGTTAGAATTGTATCTCTAATAATTATAAAAAATATCTATGATGAAAAAGAAAATCATGAAGGCAGCTATGCTGCTGCTTATGTCGGCAGGTGTAACTCCTGTAATGGCACAGTTTAATCTTGGAAAGGCTGTTAGCGGAGCTGTAAAGGCCGGTAAGGCCGCCACTCTCACGGATGCCCAGATGGCGCAATATGTGAAAGAGTCCATAGATTGGATGGATAAGAATAATAAAGTGTGTGAAGACAATGACCCGTATACAGTCAGGCTTAAGAAACTCACACAGGGGTTGACGGAAGTTGAGGGAATACCATTGAACTTCAAGGTGTATTATGTTATAGACGTCAATGCTTTTGCATGTCCAGACGGCAGTGTGCGTGTGTTCTCGTCTTTAATGGATATTATGACAGACGATGAATTGCTTGGCGTTATTGGTCACGAACTTGGTCATGTAGCATTGAAACATTCAAAGAAAGCGTTCCGTACAGCCCTGCTGACGTCCGCATTGAAAGACGGGGTGGCATCGGCAGGCGGTAAGGCGGCTGCTCTTACTGAGTCCCAACTCGGAAGCCTTGGTGAAGCTGTGCTTAATTCATCGTTTTCACAGAAGCAGGAGAGTGAGGCCGATGATTACGGATACGATTTCCTGAAGAAAAATGGAAAGAATCCGTGGGCCATCGCCTTGTCGTTTGAAAAACTGCAGAAACTGGAGCAAGAAAATGGAGGAGGAAAAGCAGGAAAGCTGAGCAAAATGTTTTCTTCACATCCTGACACGGCAAAGCGTATAAAGAAGATGTCAGACCGCGCCAAGGCTGATGGTATTGAAAGACCGGCAAACAATATGCCGGCAAAGTAAAAATAAATAATTGATCAGGCACCATAATATGATATGACATGTATTCCCCGTTATGCAAGAAGATATGCATGACGGGGATTTTTACTATTGGAAACTTTTATCATGTGTTGTTACTTGTTTTGAAAAAAAATAGTAACTTTGTAACTTACTAAAAATATATGACGAAAGTATGAAGTTTAAGACGTTTCTTAGCAAATTCTTCAGTATTTATCTTTGGGGAAATATCTTGGCGATGATAATTCTCGGTGCTGCACTTTGTCTTGGAGTGAAATATGGGCTTGATGTATACACCCGCCATGGAAAAAGCATAAGGGTGCCTGATTTACATGGAATGGACTATGCTCGGGCAAAGCCATTGCTTGAGCAATGCGGGCTCGGTATCATTGTGGGAGATTCCGGTTACAATAAGCGTATGGCTGCCGGATGCGTGCTGATGCAGACCCCAGGGGCAGGGGCAAATGTTAAGGCCGGAAGATTAATATATGTAACGGTAAACTCCCATACTTCTCCTACGGTTGCCATTCCCGATATTATCGATAACAGCAGTTTACGTGAGGCGGAAGCCAAACTTAAAGCTATGGGATTCCGTTTGCTTAATCCTCAGTTTATTACCGGAGAGAAAGACTGGGTTTATGGGATTTCCGGTGACGGACGCAGGCTCATGGCCGGAGAGAAAGTGTCTGTTGACATGCCTCTTGCTCTTGTTATAGGCAACGGACAGTTCGATACACTGAATGTGGATATGGACTTCTCTGATCCCGATGCCGGTATGGGGGATGTCGATGAATTTGAAGAGATAGATGTTCCTGTCATAGATGATGTGACGGAATAATAATATATAAGTTGATAATATAGAAATCGGCAGAACAAATATTTATGATAACAGAGAATGACGATATAGGACTCATTGAGTATGATGATGAGGGCCAAGGCCAGTTGTATGAGCATTTCCGTATAGAGGCGGATAAAGGTCAGGTGCCCGTAAGGGTGGATAAGTTCATGTTTGAGAAGCTTCAGCATTCAAGTCGCAACCGTATACAAAAGGCTGCTGATGCCGGATTTGTGCATGTAAACGGCCGCCCTGTGAAAAGTAATTATAAGGTACGTCCAGGAGATGTGGTTACTCTGATGCTTGACCGTCCGCATTACGACACGACAATAGAGCCGGAAGACATTCCTCTAAATATTGTGTATGAGGATGACCATCTGATGGTTGTCAACAAACCTGCAGGTCTTGTGGTTCATCCGGGGTGCGGCAATTTTCACGGTACTTTGGTAAATGCTGTGGCATGGCATCTCAGGCATTTCCCGGGTTATGATCCCAATGACCCTCAGGTCGGTCTTGTGCACCGTATAGACAAAGATACGAGCGGTCTTTTAGTTGTGGCAAAGACACCGGAGGCCAAGACTGAGCTTGGGGCGCAGTTTTTCAATAAGACCACTCATCGCAGCTATTGTGCCATAGTGTGGGGAAACATTTCCGAAGATACAGGACGGATAGAGGGGAATATAGGACGTGATCCTAAAGACCGTTTGCGTATGGCAGTATTCCCACCGGGTTCTGATACTGGAAAATCTGCGGTAACCCATTATCGTGTAGTCGAGCGTTTCGGATATGTGACACTTGTGGAGTGTATTCTTGAAACCGGCCGTACTCATCAGATACGTGCCCACATGAAACATATCGGTCATCCGCTTTTTTCCGATGAGCGTTATGGCGGCTGTGAGATTCTCCGAGGTGAGAGAACCGGCAGTTATCGTCAGTTTGTGTTGAATGCCTTCAAACTCTGTCCGCGGCAGGCTCTGCATGCAAGGACATTGGGTTTCGTACATCCTGTTACAAAACAGCAGATGGATTTCACTTCTGAGCTTCCAGAAGACCTTGGCGCCTTGATAGATAAATGGAGAAAATATATGTCAGGTCAGAAAAATTGAAAATATAATCCGGATATAAATTATGGTAAACTTAAAAAGAAACATCGCCATCGTATGTGGTGGAGATTCTTCAGAGCACGATGTGTCATTGCGCTCTGCACAGGGACTTTACTCTTTTTTTGATAAAGAGCGTTACAATGTTTATATAGTAGACGTAAAAGGCCATGACTGGCATGTGGAGCTGAAGGACGGCACGACGGCTCCAATCGACCGGAATGACTTTTCTTTTCTTGAGAACGGCTCTGCCGTGCTTTTCGACTATGCTTATATCACCATTCACGGAACACCGGGTGAGAATGGACTTTTGCAAGGATATTTTGATCTTATAGGTCTTCCTTATTCTACCAGTGGTGTACTTGTTGAGGCGATGACGTTCGACAAGTTCGTATTGAACAATTATCTCCGCAGTTTCGGTGTCAGTGTTGCCGACAGCCTGCTCATCCGTAAAGGATATGAAGAGATTGTGAGCGATGATGAGATAGACGAACATATAGGCATGCCGTGTTTTGTGAAACCTGCGGCCGACGGAAGCAGTTTCGGTGTTTCTAAAGTGAAGAATAAAGACCAGCTTGCACCTGCTATCCGCAAGGCTATGATGGAAAGTCCTGAGGTGATGGTCGAGGCTTTCCTTGACGGGACAGAGATATCCGTGGGATGTTACAAGACAAAGGGCAAGTCCGTGGTTTTGCCGGCTACGGAGGTGGTTACCGGGAATGAGTTTTTTGATTATGATGCCAAGTATAACGGTCAGGTGAAGGAAATCACTCCGGCACGTCTCAGTGCCGACACTGCTCGTCGTGTGGCAGAGCTTACGAGTCATATTTATGATATATTGCATTGCAACGGCATTATACGTATAGACTATATAATAGGCAAGGGTGTGGGTAAGGATGGCAGCCAGACCGACAAAATCACGATGCTTGAGGTTAATACCACCCCTGGTATGACAGCCACAAGTTTTATTCCGCAGCAAGTTAGGGCTGCCGGTCTTAATATGACTGACGTACTTACAGATATAGTGGAAAACCAGTTTAAATAGTCTAAATCATATTCAAACCAGACCATGAAAATACCATCCCAATACGATTCTATCCGGCCCTTTGAGCCGGAAGAACTGCCAGAAGTGTTTGAGCGGCTTATAGCCGATGAGCATTTTAAAGACGTGATTGGTTTTGTGTATCCTGACGTACCTTTTGACATTATTGCCTCAAAGATGCGCAAATGCAAGACCAATATTGAGTTTCAGAAAGCATTTTGCTACGGTTTCCTTAAGAATCTTCTTGCACAGGCAAGCAAAGGGTGTGATATAGATGTCACTGCTGTGAATGTGGAGAAACGTTATACATTTGTCAGCAATCATCGTGATATAGTGCTTGATTCGGCTTTGCTTGATATTCTTCTGATAGATGCCGGATTTACTACAACGTGTGAGATTGCCATAGGCGACAATCTGCTTGCCGCTCCGTGGATTGAGGACCTTGTCAGGATAAACAAGTCGTTTATAGTGAAACGCAGTGCCGGCATGCGTGAGATGCTTGCGGCAAGCAAGCTTATGTCTGAATATATGCACTTTGTGATTTCTGATAAGAATGACAATATATGGATCGCACAGCGTGAAGGACGTGCAAAGGACAGTAATGACCGTACACAGCAGTCTATACTCAAAATGATGGCTATGGGAGGCAACGGCAGTGTTGTGGATCGTCTAATGCAGTTGCATGTAGTCCCGCTTTCAATATCATACGAATTTGACCCCTGCGACAGTCTTAAGGCATGGGAGTTTCAGCTTAAGCGGGATGTTCCGGGATGGAAGAAGACCAAGCAGGATGACTTGCTGAGCATGCGCACCGGTATAATGGGATATAAGGGACGGATTCATTACCATTGTGCGCCTTGTATCGACGGATGGCTTCAGACGCTCGGCACCGATATTCCGAAGACGGATCTGTTTGGAATTGTAGCGGGGCATATTGACGATGAAATATTCCGCAACTATCGTTTGTTTCCCAATAATTACATTGCATCTGACCTTCTTGAAGGAAGTACCCGTTATGCCGGTGCAGGCAAATACTCGGAGGAAGAGAAGGCTGTGTTTGAGAATTATATCCTTGGTCAGATAGCGAAGCTTCCGACAGACAATCGCTTCGGTGTATCACGAGACGATGCTTATCTCCGGGAGTGTATGCTGGTCATGTACGCCAATCCGGCAAAGAATCATCTTGAGGCATGTTCAAGGGGGTAGTATGTCTGCTATGTGCCATATTCTTAAGTGTTCTTTCGTCATGTCATAACGACAGCTATGACAGCGGTGACGGGACATACTCGTTTCTTTGTGCGGATTTTGTCATGGCACATGCAAATGGCCTGGGGGGTATCGATTATGCCATCACCGATGATGGCGATTCCTTGGTGCTGTCGCGGTTTGTACAGGCAGATTGGATTACTACGGCCGACTCCTCATACCGTGTCGCAATGTATTACAATAAAACAGGAGTGACATGTGGCGGTACCGGCCGCAAGGCTTTTGTTGTAGAACCGGTAAGCATGTCGGCCATACCTGTGTTGGAGCCGGTGGAATTGCATTCCGGAATGGAAATGAAAACCGACCCGGTGACTGTTGAGAGTGTCTGGATAAGCAACTGTTGCAGTTATATGAACATTGGTCTGTATCTGAAGGTCGGGCGTCTCGATGATGTTTCCGTAAAGCATTCTGTCGGTATGGTTCATGAATATGATAATCATAATGCTGACGGAACGGTCACTTCATGTTTTGTGCTTTATCACGACCAGGGTGATGTTCCTGAGTATTATTCCTCAAAGGTCTATCTTAGCGTTCCGATAGAAAAGACAAGTGCCGACTCTGTTCGTCTGAGAGTAAGTGCCTATGATGGTGAGAAAGTATTTTGCCGCGCCCTTGATTAGGAGTGCGGCAAAATACTTTCAAGTAATTTTCGTTTTTTGTATTGTTTCATGTTAACAGGTATATGTACATATCTATGTAATATCTTATATCCGGCAACTTAATCCCTACGGATTTTCTTATAAGCCGGTAAACGTTGTCAACATGCTGTTATGTTTGCATAAACAGAAAAATGAAAGCAGCATGGAACGGGCGTTATAATCCACGTTCCATGCTGTTTGTTATAAAAAGATGTCTGTTTCTTTAAAGCAGGTTCATTGTGTCTGTGGCAATCATCAGTTCCTCGTCTGTAGGTATGACGACAACTGTCACCTTGGAATCTTCGGTTGAGATAATGGCTTCTTCACCGTGTATGGCTTCATTTTTCTCCTTGTCAATCTTGATTCCCATCCATTCCATATCCTTGCATACTTCTGCCCGCATTGAGGCCTGGTTCTCACCGACTCCGGCTGTCATTACGATGATGTCCGCACCACCCATGGCAGCAGCGTATGCACCGATATATTTCTTTATGCGATAGTTGTACATATTAAGTGCAAGCACGGCTTTCTTGTCTCCGGCTTCTGCTGCGGCATCTATCTCACGCATGTCAGAGGAAATTCCTGTTATACCGAACACACCGCTCTTCTTGTTAAGGAGGTTGGAAATTCCGTCGGCATCGAGATTCAACTTTTTCTGTATGAATGACACGGCACCTCCGTCTATATCTCCGCTTCTTGTTCCCATCATGACACCTTCCAGTGGTGTGAGGCCCATTGATGTGTCCATACATTTGCCGTATTTTACAGCCGCCACGCTGCCTCCGTTTCCTATGTGGCATGTTATGACTTTCTTCTCTTCCGGATTCACACCGAGAAAATCGCATACTCGCTTTGATACGTATCTGTGGCTTGTTCCGTGGAACCCGTAACGGCGAATTCCATATTTCTCATAAAGCTCGTATGGAATGGCATACATATAGGCATAGTCGGGCATGGTTTGATGGAATGCCGTGTCGAAAACACCTACCTGTGGAAGACCCGGCATGAGTTCCGTAACGGCGTTTACGCCTTTCAGATTTGCCGGATTATGGAGTGGTGCCAGGTCGTTACATTCCTCGAATACCTTAAGGACCTCGTCCGTCAACACTACACTCTTATTGAACTTCTCGCCTCCGTGCACCATGCGGTGACCTACAGCGTCAATTTCTTTGAGATTTTTTATTACTCCGATTTCAGGGTCTGTAAGCAGGCTGAAAATAAACTTCACGCCTTCTGTATGCTCCGGAATATCGTGCATTATCTGTTTCTTCTTGCCGTTGGCAAGCTTTACCTTTACGAATGCTCCGTCGAGACCTACGCGCTCGGCTCCTCCTGATGTCATGACAGTCTTGCTGTCCATATCGTATAGGGCATATTTGATAGAAGAGGAGCCGCAGTTTAAAACAAGTATTTTCATTTTATAAGTTATTATTAAAGTTATAAGGGTTATTTCTTTGCATCCATGGCTTGGCAGGCTGTGATGGCAACCATCTTATAAATGTCTTCAACAGAACATCCGCGGCTTAGATCATTGACCGGCCGTGCTATACCCTGAAGGATAGGGCCGAGAGCCTCCGCGTTTCCAAGACGCTGTACAAGTTTATATCCGATATTTCCTACTTCAAGATTGGGGAATACGAGCACATTGGCGTGCCCGGCTATTTCGCTGCCCGGTGCCTTCTTTTCTCCTACAGCAGGAACAAGGGCTGCGTCAGCCTGGAGTTCTCCGTCGACTTTCAGTTCAGGTGCAAGTTCTTTTGCCAGTCTTGTCGCTTCCACAACTTTATCCACCACCTCATGACTTGCGCTTCCTTTTGTAGAGAAGCTGAGCATGGCTACGCGCGGGTCTTCAAATCCTGCCACACTGCGGGCTGTCTGTGCCGTGCATACGGCAATCTGTGCCAGTTGTGCCGCATCGGGCATCGGTGTCACGGCGACGTCGCCGACAACCAGTATGCCGTTTTCTCCATATTGTGGCTGTTTGGTGATCAGCAGCATGGCACCGCTGACACAACTTATGCCCGGAGCGCATTTTATAATTTGCAAGGCCGGACGCAAGGTGTCGCCTGTAGTGCTCAGTGCACCGCTTATCTGTCCGTCGGCACCTTCTGTCTTGATAATCATACAGCCGAGGTAGAGAGGGTTCTTTACCAGCTCGCGTGCCTTTTCTATTGTCATTCCTTTCTTCTTGCGCAGCTCGGCAAGAAGTTCGGCATATTCCTCCGATTTAGGATTGTTTTCAGGGTCTATCAATGTGGCCTTTCCGATGTGTTCAAGTCCATATTCCTTGCACATGGCTTCAACTTTTGCCGGATTGCCGATAAGGATTAGGTCTGCAATTCCGTCGCGCAGCACCATATCGGCTGCCTTAAGTGTACGTTCCTCTTCTGCTTCGGGAAGTACGATGCGCTGCTTGTTGTTTTTAGCGCGCTCAATGATTTGTTGTACTAAATCCATAGTTCGTTTGTTGTATTATATTTATTTAATTGATTATGTCTTTCCTTTCAGGCCCTGTCGGGGTCTGGGATATGTAGTCATGTAAAATGGGATTGTGTCATTTTGCAAAGTATACACTGCAAAAGTATATAAAAAAAATTAAAAACTGCAGATGTGGTGCGTTAAAGAATTTTAAGTCTTGTCTTGTCTGATAAAACGTCATACCGCCATTTCTGATGTCAGGATGCTTTCAAGTTTTTCCGCCGAGAGTCTGAGCTGGAACTTTCCTTTTATCGCTACGGTGATGCCACCGGTTTCTTCAGACACTACGATTGCTATTGCATCGCATTCTTGTGAGATTCCCATGGCTGCACGATGTCGCAGACCGAGTTCCTTAGGTATGTCGAAGCTATGCGATACCGGAAGAATACATCCTGCGGCCTTTATGCGTTTCTTGCTTATTATCATTGCCCCGTCGTGCAGTGGTGAGTTCTTAAAGAAAATGTTCTCGATAAGTCTCTGGTTTATGTTGGCGTCAATGTCGTCGCCTGTTTCAGCTATGTCATCAAGCGGTGTACTGCGTTCTATCACAATAAGGGCTCCGACTTTCCGCTTGCTCATATTGAGACATGCCATGACAACCGGAATGATATTCTCCTTGTCGACTTTGTTCTTCTTGTCCTGTGAGAAGAATTTCATGACCAACGGTATTCTTTGATGTGCCCCGATATTGTAGAGGAATTTGCGTATGTCATCCTGAAAGAGCACGATGAGGGCAATTACTCCCACACTTACAAGCTTGTCCATGATCGAACCGAGCAGGCGCATTTCCAATATTTGTGAAAGGAAAAGCCATAATACCACGAACATCATTATGCCGATGAATACGTTCAGCGAGCGTGATTCCTTCATAAGGTGATAGATATAGTACAGCATCAGGGCTACAAGGACGATGTCTATCACATCTTTTATTCCAAAGTCGAAAAACATGTTATGAATATTTATATTTGTTTGTATGGACAACCGTCAGACGCTCCTGCTGTCTGTCTGACTATCTTTGTGCATTCCACGGCTTCCCTTACATCGTGTACACGAAGTATTGACGCACCTTTCATAAGTGATATGGTATTGATTACCGATGTGCCGTTAAGAGATTCATCGGGAGTATGATTCAATAGTTTGAAAATCATGCTTTTTCTTGATGCTCCAACAAGCAATGGAAGGCCGAGGGCCTTCAGCCTGTCGAGTCTGTCGAGAAGCAAGTAGTTTTGTTCGAGGGTTTTTCCAAATCCGAATCCAGGGTCGAGGATAATGTCCTTCACCCCGAGTTCCCTCAGTTGTCGCACTTCTTCAGAGAAGGCTGTGAGCATATCTTCCACTGTTGGTTTCACAGACATCAGTATGTAGGGTACTTTAAGGAGCGCAGCCATGCGGAACATTTCCGGATATCCGTTCCTGCGGGTCGTACCGTTTTCTGTTAAAGGTCTGTTTGCCCGTCCGGTAATGCCTCCTTCCGACACGTCGTTTATAATGTCTGCTCCAAATTCCTCTACGGCCATTCTCGCAACGTCAGGTCTGTATGTGTCGACGCTTATTGTCGCGTCCGGCTGTTCCATACGTACGATTTTCAAGCCTTTTCGCATACGTTCCATTTCTTCTTCTTTGCTTACTTCTGTAGCTCCGGGGCGTGTGGAGAATCCTCCTACATCAATTATGCTTCCTCCTTCAAGGATGATATTGTTGGCACGTTCGGCTATTTCCTTTTCGCATTGCTTCCGGCTTCCTGCATAGAAAGAGTCGGGAGTGATGTTGAGTATACCCATGACATGCGGTTCGGAAAGACTGATGAGTCTCCCTCTGATGTTGATTGTATAGTCCGGAAGTCCTTTCATTTCCTGCAGCAATGAGATTCTGGTGTTTTACTGTTGTCCGCACAGTTGCCGTGTCTATTGCCGTCACAACGGTCCGCCATGTTCCGGCAATTGTTGCAGGAGGTTATTTCTTCGAGTTTTTTCTTCAGTTTTTCTGTCATGACAGTTGCGAGCATCACCTTGCCTTCCTTATCAAGCAGATATATCGATGGAATCCATTTGATATTGTAGTCAGCAGATATCTTTGTTTCTTTCCATGGCTTGTATTCGCAATGCTGTATCCATTGTATTCCGTTGTCCTTAATATATTTATTTAATACAGCGGAATCCTTGTCGAACGATATCCCTATAAATTCAATGCCTTTTGATGCGTATTCATCATACATTGCCTTCATTACCGGTATTTCCTTACGGCAATCCGGACACCATGTTGCCCAGAAGTCAAGCACGACATATTTTCCCCGCAACTCCTTCAACGGTTTGCTTGCGGTGTTGTCTATACCGGAAATGATAAATTCGGGAGCAGGAGTGCCGGGCTTTATAAGTTCTGTCGCATATCTGGCATCATTGTCTTGTGCCTTGACACTGATTGCGATGAGCAGGAGCAGTGTCATAAATATCGGAAACTTCTTCATCGTGTCTTTATTATTATATAAAGGTTTATAATGGTTTTCATGCAAAAGTAGTGAATATCAGCCTTATCAGCAAATTTATTTGGCCAAAACTTCTATTTTTTGTACTTTTGCCAGTCGATATATGACCCGTATAAAAATATAAAGTGATATTATGGATATTTCCGAACTGTATGAGATATATACCCGTTATCCTCATATAACCACCGATACACGCGACTGTCCGGCCGCTTCGATATTTATTGCGTTGAAGGGAGAGAAGTTTGACGGCAACATGTTTGCTGCCTCTGCTCTTGACAAGGGGTGTGCTTATGCTGTTGTTGACGAGCCTGAATATGTCGTTGAAGGCGATGGCCGGTATATATTGGTTGACGACTGCCTGAAAACTTTTCAGATGCTTGCCCGTGAGCATCGTCGCAAATTTAAGATACCGGTGATAGGCATTACCGGCACCAATGGCAAAACCACGACAAAGGAACTTTTGTCGGCTGTTCTTGCGATGAAATATAAAGTGCTTTGCACCCAAGGCAATTTCAATAATGACGTTGGGGTGCCGAAAACCCTTTTCCGTCTTGACGATACTCATGAAATAGCTATTGTTGAGATGGGGGCAAGTCATCCGGGAGACATCAAGACGCTTGTGGAGATAGCCGAACCTCAATATGGTATTATAACAAATGTGGGTAAGGCGCATCTTCAGGGATTCGGATCATTCGATGGAGTGGTCCGCACAAAAGGCGAATTATATGATTTTCTGCGTGCACGTGAAGGCTCGGTTGTTTTCATACATAATGAAAACCGTTATCTAAAGGATATGTCACACGGGCTTACTCTCGTCGGCTACGGCACAGATGATGACGGAGGCGTTCGTGTTTGCGGCCGGGTGAAAGATTGTGCGCCGTATCTCAGGTTTGAATGGAAAGATACCGCTAAAGGCGAGTGGTATCTTGTGCGTACAAACCTTATAGGAAGCTATAACATATACAATATGTTGGCGGCCGCATGTATTGGTCTGGTATTCGGTGTGGCTCCTGAGCGGATAAATGAGGTATTGGAAAGGTATGCGCCGAATAATAACCGTTCTCAACTTGAGAATACTGCATATAATCATCTGATAGTGGATGCGTATAATGCAAATCCTACAAGCATGGCAGCGGCACTTGAAAATTTCCGCGATATGGCTGTCGCCCCTAAGATGGCTATACTTGGAGATATGCGTGAGCTTGGCGAGGCGAGCGATGCGGAGCATCAGAAAGTGGTGGATTTTATTGAGCGTAACGGTATTGCGGACACATGGCTCGTCGGCAATGAGTTCGGGAAAACATTGACATCCATGCGTAAGTTCTGCAACGTGGATGAAGTGGTAGAGGAAATAAAGCGGAAACGTCCCGAAGGATATTACATTCTTATAAAAGGAAGCAACGGAATGAAACTGTCACGGCTGACAGAATTTTTATAGACAGGCGGAAAACGGTCAATCCACGATTTGTCCGAGCTGCTTTTACAAAGATTCTTTTTTGATTTCTCATGTCTGTCCCGACACGATGACGATTGCATCGTGCGGGACAGACAAAGGGCGTATTGCTGTTTTACGAAGACATCACCTCTTGGTCAAGACCGTAATTGCTGTAGATGGAGAACAGTAAATGTTAAAAGTGTATTTAGGCTGAATACACTGTGTATATAGGCTGAATACAGAGTGTATGTAGCCTACATACACTCTGTATTTGGGCTACATACACTTTAAGCATTTACTGTCCGTCTGATAAGGGCTCTGTAATCTGACGCTTTCCCATGCCAGATTGTCCTTGATTCGGAGTATGTCAGGAAAACATTTATACCAAGTTTTTTTGCTGAATCTCCATACGGAAATATTTCACACAGTTGATATGGAAATATAATGACATGAGGTAAATCCGCCTGGTTTTACTTTTGTTTTTAATGGAATAAGTATTAACTTTGCATTCGTTACAGTAAATATAATATAATCATTGGTTTATGAAAGTAAAAATATGTAGTTTGTTCGTATCCGTAATGGCTGCGCTTGGAAATGCCGGTGCTGTGCCGTTGACGGTATGCGATTTTGAGAATTATGCCATAGGGACCAAGTGGACACTATGGCGGGCTGGCGGAGCTTCAACAGCTACGGTTGAGGCGGACCCGTGTAATCCCGGAAATAAGGTCCTTCATGTGGTGTTGAAAGACTGGGGATGTCATCCGGAGTTTGTCTTGCCGACGGAATTGCGTGGCAAGGCTCTTACGGAGCGTTATCCGAAAGTGATTTACGACCTGTACCGCAGTGCCGGTGATAATGATGACTGGAAACAGTTTGCCGTGTTTATCGGTGATCAGGAGGTTTACCGCGACGAGGGATATCCATATCAAGGTCCGAAGGAAGAATGGCAGACCAAGATGTATGATATTTCGCAGGCTTCAGATGACAATGTCTCCAATGTAATACGTCTTGGCATACATCATAACAACTCAGACTTTTATATAGACAACATCCGTATGGCCGGAGAGTATGACGATTATGTTACGGCTGAGGACGGCGGCACGCTTGACTATTGTGTGAACAATACGTCAAGTTCGTATAAAAACATATCCGACAATATATATATTCCCGGTGGGCAGACACTCAATGTGCGCACGTCGCGTTATTCAGAGTGGACAGGAAAAGTGGCCGGTGACGGAACTCTTAACATTTATTCCGGTGGCGAACGTTCATATATAGGAACGGTATCAAGCAAGGGCACGACATATCCGGAATGGAATGGAATGAGCGGTGAGATACATGTGTATCCTTATAAGGATATGGTGGGAAGCTGTGGTTTTTACGGTCTGCTGATGAGTAGCGGTACATTCCAGCCCGACAATATTGAAGCCTCACGATATAACGGCATTTTTGCCGGTAAGAAAGTTGTGCTGCATAACGGTGCGACCATTGCCGTGGAGTCCGGTACGCGCGGATTGCGTTTCGGTGAACTTCATACGGAGCCGGGCAGTGTGCTTGACGGGTACTACAAGAAGAGCACGGCAAATTCCTATTATGTCGTGGGAGCAAGTAATACAGATGCCGTACTGGCAGGAAAAATCCACGCGTCATCTTCAGGAAATAAAGTGGGATTGATAAAGGAAGGTAAGGGAACATACACAATCACGGGTAACACAAATGAAATAGGTGCGGGCATAAGGCTGCTTGATGGAACGCTGCTCGTCGACAACAATGCCTTGGAGGCTAAGACAGGAAAGAAGACCGGTGCCGTGGGCAGCAGTGGAACGGTGTTTGTGTTTAAAGGTGCGACATTGGGCGGCAATGGCAGTGTAGGTGCTACGACAGAGGTGTACGGTGCATTGCGTCCCGGAACATCGGTTCCTGGAACATTGCGCTTTGCCGATTATACTGTGGCGAAGTCTGATGTGAGCGTCACCCTTCATCCCAAAGCAAACATTGTATGTCGTGTAAGAAATGCCGAAGAGCACGACTTGCTTGAAATCGGTGGAACGGTGGCTTACAGCAACAAGACACAGGATTTTGATGAGTCAGACAAAATGCCCAGGCTTACGATAGAGCTTACAGAAGATGCAAGTCCTGCTGTGAATGATGAGATTACTCTTTTCACGGCAACAAGGAAGACAGGCGAGTGGGGGTTCACCATCCGTTATCCGAAGGCTTGCACATGGGTTGTGGAACAGCGCGACGGTGATGACGGCTCGTTTTCTGTCGTGGCCAAGGTGACATCTCTTGATTACAGCGGACAGGGTGATGTGGCGGATGATGATGACGACACAGGCGGCAACGGCGGCTATCCGGACGACGACTGGACGGCCGATCTTACAGATGACACTCCGCTGCGTGTTTATGCCCAAAAGTTAGGTAAGGAAATTGGTGTGGCTGTGGCAAGCTATCGTTATGACTGCAGCCGTAATGACGGTGAGACAGGACTTGTCGGCAATGAGTTCAATATCGTGGTGGGAGAGAATGAGATGAAATTTGACGCCACGGAACCAAATCAGGGAGAATTCAATTATGGCGGTTCTGATGCCGTAATGTGGGTTGCCGACCGTTTCTCACAAGAGGTGCGCGGGCATACTCTTGCATGGCATCAGCAGGTGCCTAAGTGGGTAAGCGAGGACGGAAAGAAGAACAATCATGGCTTCACTAAAAAGGAACTTCTCAATATCCTTAAAAACCATATATTCAATGTTGTAGGAAAGTATAAGGGAAAGATTCGCGAGTGGGATGTATGCAACGAGGTTCTCGATGATGACCAGAGCATTGTACGTACAGATCCTGATGCATATAAGCTGCGTCCCTCTATTTGGGCCACATATATTGGTGAGGAATTCATAGATTCGGCTTTCGTATGGGCCCACCGTGCAGACCCGCAGGCAAAACTTTATATAAACGATTATGGTGTGGAATTTGCGGGCGACACAAAGACAGAGGCATACTTTAATCTCATAAAGAGGCTTAAGGCTTCGAAATTGCCTGTTGACGGCTGTGGGCTGCAATGTCACCTTACAACAGGACAGCTGGATACTCTCAAACTTGAGAAGAACATCCGGCGGTACGCAGGAATCGGTCTTAAGTGTATAATCACCGAGCTTGATATATCTCTTGCCAATCCATATTCAGCCGATGCCCTTGACATTCAGGCAAAGGAGTATGGAGCAATAACGAGGGTGTTCCTGAGAAACGAGAACTGTCCGTCTATGCTTGTATGGGGTATCTCAGACAATCATTCATGGCGTCAGAACCAGCCTTTGCTCTTCGACAGCAACCTGAAGGCAAAACCGGCGTATTATAATGTGCATGCGCAGCTGAGGCTGGCAGCGGAGAAAGGAGGCTCCGGCATCGTACCGGTCGGTTCCGACATAAAGGATAAGGAATTGTCGCATATTATAATGATGAATGTCAACGGGCAGAGAATGACCTCCCCTAAAGGGTTGGTAATAGAAAAACGGATGTTCTCTGACGGCACCAGTAAGGTGGAAAAGAAACTTTACAGGTAGTTTGGTTTTTTAACCCAAAGACCTGATTTGGGGAGTATACCGAAAGGCCTCTGAAAGTTGTTGAAAACGCTTTCAGAGGCCTTTCGGTTTTGTATTTTATACAAAGTTCTTTCAGGAAAGTCTTTGTATTGCTGTGCGGTTTTGTGTCTGTCCGTATTTATTCTGAAAAGAATCTTGTAAATGCCTTTACGCAGTATTCATGGTCAGCCACGCTTCCTGTTTCACGGCAGCTGTGCATGGCGAGGATGGCGTTGCCCATGTCAACGCCCGTTACGGGTATGGATGCGGCAAGGATATTCCCGAGAGTGCTTCCGCCCGCAACATCACTGTGGTTGACAAATTTCTGGCATGGTACGCTTGCATTGTGGCAGATCTCTGCAAAGACAGCGGCCGATATGGCGTCGCTTGCGTATTTTTGGGCTGCGTTGAACTTTATGACCGGACCGCCTCCCAATACGGGATGATTCGTAGGATCGTATTTCTCGCTGTAGTTCGGATGCCAGGCATGGGCATTGTCTGCCGACACCATGAATGATTTTTCTACAGCCTGCCAGAACGATTCTTCGTTGCCGCCTTGTGACAGGGCGATGCGTCTTAGTATGGATGCAAGGAACGGACTGCCTGCGCCTTGTTTTGTCTGTGAACCTGTCTCCTCGTTGTCGAAGATGGCTATGACTTTTGTGAAATCCGTTGTTGAGGTTGCGGTCATAGCCTCAAGTCCGGCGAAGCACATTGACAGATCATCGAGACGCCCGGAGGATATGAATTCGTCGTGTGCGCCGAAAACGCATGCCGGAGAGGTGTCTGCGAGATAGAGGTCGAAATCAAGGATGTTTTCTTTTTCTACCTCCAGTTCTTTACAGATTATGTTCATCAGCATGTTCCCGCGTTCCAGTTCATTTTCAATGATTCCTAATATAGGCAGCATGTCTTTTTGCCGGCTGAGCTTTACACCGTCGTTTACCTGTCGGTTGAAATGTATGGCGAGGTTGCTTATCTGCAGCAGTGGTTTTCTGATGTGTATAAGTCTTGTACGCGGTTCCATCTCGTTGTCGCCTCTGAGGATGACTCTTCCGGCAAGTGTAAGAGGACGGTCAAACCATGTTGACATGATTGGTCCTCCGTAAACTTCTGTGTTCAATTTTACAATGCCTCCCTCGCACAACATCTCTGCATTCGGTTTTATTCTGAATGTGGGAGAGTCGCTGTGGGCGCATATCATTCGGAATCCTGTTTCTGCAAGCGGTTTGTTTCCTATATGAAAGGCGTATACCGATGAATCATTCTTTGTGACAAAGAATTTGTTGCCGGCTTTCATCTCACCCAATGGTCCGCATGGCATTACGCGGTGATAGCCTGCCTGTTCAAGTTCTGCGGCAATATTCTTCACCGCAAGAAAGCTGACGGGTGAAGCATCAAGGAAATTCAATAAGCGTGTTGTCATATAAATGTTATTATAATGGTTATTGTTGTTTTATGAAAAAAGGTAGTAATACCTTGCATGTGGATGGCCGTGGCATGCCATACTGTCTGCAAAAGTACATAAAAAGCATGAGTTTTTACACCGGCATAATGAAGAAATCATTTTTTTCTTTAGAGGAAATTTAAGGATAATGTTTGAGGAACTTGTCTTCTTTCTATTAAATTTTAGTCATTGAGGAACAGTCGGTTCATATTTTCAATATCTGTGCCGGCGTATATCTTTTGCATTATTTGTCCGGCGAGAGATGCCCGATAGTGAGTGTTGTCGTAGAAGTTGGTATGGTCGGTCATGGCTGCGTGGAAGTCCCGTCCGAGGTTGTGGTAGTTGTGACCGAAGATATTCCGCATTATCCTGTCATCGCATTCGTTAAGGACTTCGCGTCTGAGGTTGGGACTTATTACCACTTTGTAGTTGCATCCGTTTCTGTTGAGAATAACGGCAATTGTCCGCATGTCTTCTTCGATATCCTTGTTTATGAGGTTCTCTTTACTGCTGTTATATGGTTTTGGTTCGCAGCCGATGGGGTGGCGGGCGTAGAATATCTCCGGACAGTGTGATATGCTGTCATCCCAAGAGTATACATGTTCTTCGTTTGTAATTCTGTCCCATGTAATGGGCTGTGGCTCGAAGATATTTGTATCGCAGTAGCTTCTTTTCTCTTTGCTGTAGAGCCATGGCAGGTATGACACCAGGTATTTGACGTTGAGGAAATGACTTATCATTTTGTAATGGAAAAAAGTTTTGTACCACCATTCTTTCCTGATCTGTGGCGGGTCAATGAATACCATGTCTGTTTTGTCCGGTTGGAGTCGGAATATGAACGGGTCAAGCACGATTAATATGTTTCTGAGGCTGTATGCGTTTCTTTCGAGGTATTCTACAGTCCTGCGTAGGGTTCTTATCGGTTGGTTTGATGTGTCGAAATGAAAAGGGCGTGCTCCTGGTTCCAGGAATTTTTTCCAGTTGTCCGCTTCGTAATAGCAGGATATGGACGAACCGAGGATAAAGGAGTCGTAGTGATGTGCCGGATTTTCCGCCTCGAATGTTGAGGCGGTCACGACGCCTTTGTTCACGCTCAGTCCGTCGGCAAAATAATCATCGTATGTCCTCAGTACCTTGAACGGGTCGCAAATAAAATATAATGCCACGGGGACTGTCAGTGGTATTGTGGCAATGACCATGGTTTTTAATATGAAACGATATTTCCTGTTCATCAGAATTGAAAATAAATGAAGGCAGAGTCGGTGGATGGTGCGAGGATAATGCTCATATAGATGAATATGTATAGGGTGTATCGCATGATTTTATTGCGTGGCAGTGGATAGAGGTGCCATGTGTCTGCCCTTGTAGCCCATTCGCACGCGAACATTCCTGTTGCGTATAACAGGTAGTAATATGTGATGACTTTGTCTGTTAGGATAATAAATGCGGCTACGACGGTGGCTGCGGCAATATATACTCCTGCTTTTCTCACTGTTTTCTGTTTCATACAGGCAATTGTGACAATGCAGAAGAATGTGGTTGCTGCTGTCAGTGGTATGACCGATTTGCAGAGCAGTGCCATACATTCGCTGATGGAGGTGCTTCGGAATATCGCCCATCCTGTTATGACTACACTCATTGAGCATATCGTACCGAAGATATTGCATTTTTTTATCTCTGTATCGTCTTTATATGCAGACACTTTCAGCATAATTGCCGTTATGTATGCAATTGCCCAATATGCACCCCAAAGTATGAAACACCATGATGCACCATGCCATAGACCGGAGATAAGAAATACGGTGATGACATTCATATAGTGTTTATGTCTGGATACCCGTGAGCCGCCGAGTGGAATATAGACATATTGCTGAAACCATTCCATCAGCGAGACGTGCCAGCGATGCCAGAATTCCAGTACGGATCTTGAGAAATAAGGTCTCTTGAAATTCTCCATGAGTTTTATGCCAAGCATTCTTGATGCTCCCAGTGCAATGTCGCAGTATCCGGAGAAATCGCAGTAAATCTGTATGGAGAACAGAAGAACGGCAAAGAACATTTTTATTTCTCCATGTGCAACGTCAAGTCCTTGTTGCCAGATGATGTCTGTGTGTACGCCACATTGGTCGGCAATGACCACTTTCTTCATCATTCCCCATATTATCCGCTGAAGTCCTTCCACACTGTCCTCATATTTCCACGTTCTTACGCGTTCGAGCTGCGGAAGTATGTTTTTTGCCCGTTCTATTGGACCGGCAACTAATTGTGGGAAATATGCGATGAATGTTGCGAACTGTATAGGGTTCTTGCCTGCATCGTCTTTTATATCTCCACGATATACGTCTATGGTGTATCCAATGGCTTGGAATGTGTAAAATGAAATTCCCACCGGAAGTATAATGTCAATAAGAATCCAGTCAACTTTCCATCCTGTGAGGCTCAGTAGCCGTGAGAGATTTTCTCCAAAGAAATTGAAGTATTTGAATAAGGCAAGTATCCCGATATTTATTACTATGTTTATTCCTGCGACCAATCTTGACTTGTTTCGCATAAGGAGTTTTCCGGAAATGAATGTGGTTGCCGTAGTGAATAAGATAAGTCCGAGGAACTTCCAGTCCCACATTCCGTAGAAAACATAACTTGCTGCAAGCAACAGGGTATTCTGCCGTGTGGCTGTTTTCATTATAGGCAGAAAATATACAGTAAATGCTATAACGAAAAAGAAAACAAACTCGATACTGTTGAAGGTCATGGACAGGAAAGCTTTTGTCAAAGTCTTGCTATTTCATCTGTTGATAGCCCGGTGACATCTGCTATGATGTCATTGCCTATGCCATGCTTTTTAAGCCTCCTTGCGTGTTCTATCTTTGTTTCTGTACGGCCTTTTTCAATGCCTTCCGCTCTTCCCTCGGCTCTTCCTTCCGCTAATCCCTCAGCCCGTCCTTCGAGTTTTGCTGTATCTATAACATCATTCTGCACCATGATTGCATCAATGTGTCTGTCGTAAGCCAGTTTTTCCTTACGTGTCATGGTAAGATATTGCAATTTTTTCCGTGCTTCGTTGAGACCAGGCGCTGTTGTATCATCCTTTATGTTTCCGTTTTTCAAGTAGTCGAGCCATTCTTCCAAGGGTGTTGTGGCCACCTTGTTGAACTCATTGACCCTTATGATGTAATATTCCGGGAATATTTCTTTGGGAGCTTTCATTTTTATAATGTTGTTCTCTTTGGTATTTATAACAAGGGTGTCGTGGGTATGTACTCCTTGGAATGTTGTTTGTCCGTGATACAAATAGTCTGTTCCGCGTCCGAGATCGAAATAAAGGATGTTTATAGAATATACTTTTTTTACTTTGTCATATTTTTCGCCCAAAGATATATGTTCGGTGATGGCCTTTGCCACTCCGTATAGTATTCTTTCGAGGTAATAAAGTTCGCGTGTGAGCTGTATTTCGACAATTATTATCTCGTCTTTACTGTTGCGTGCCTTTATATCCACACGGTTAAATTTATCGTCTGCTGTTTCCTGATTACTTTCGCTTTCAAGAATTTCTATGATGTGTATCTCTTCATTCAGCAATACTGTTACGAGACCTTCGAGTACACCGAAGTTAGCTTTGTCGCGAAGCATTCGTTTTGCTGCCCAGTCAAAGCGGATATATTGATTATTGTTGTTCATGAGTGTAAGTTATTATATTTTTTGAATGTATTGCAAAAATAATACATAAATCGGTAAATGGCAAGGAAATGCTGTCTTGTTTTTCAAATCCCCCTTTCAGCCCAGTCTCCGCGGTCCAGATTCCTGTATCCTATGGCCTCTGCGATATGGTGTGACTGAACATTTTCGGAATTGTCGAGGTCTGCGATGGTTCTTGCCACTTTTAGTATTCGGTTATATGCTCGTGCAGACAGTTTCAGACGTTCCATGGCTGTACGTAGCAGTTCGAGGGAGTTGTCGTCGGGTTCCGCATATTGGTGAATCATCCGTTCAGTCATCTGTGCGTTGCAATGTATGCCTTTGTAGTCCTTGAAGCGTTGTTCCTGTATATGACGTGCTGCAATCACACGTTCGCGTATGGCTTCGCTCGGTTCCCCTGGTTCTGCTTTTGAGATGTCATTAAACGGTATGGCTGCAATTTCAACCTGTATGTCGATGCGGTCGATAAGTGGGCCGCTTATTTTGTTCATATACCGTTGTATTTGTCCTGGAGTGCATACGCAATGATGGGTCGGATCACCGTAATACCCGCATGGACATGGATTCATTGAGGCCACAAACATGAATGAACAAGGGAATTCAACAGAATATTTGGCACGTGATATCGTTATGCGGCGGTCTTCCAAAGGTTGGCGCATAACCTCAAGTACGGTACGGTTGAACTCAGGCAATTCATCACAAAACAAAACCCCGTTGTGTGACAGTGAGATTTCTCCCGGCTGCGGATTGTTTCCTCCGCCTACAAGTGCTACTTGTGATATGGTATGGTGGGGAGAACGGAAAGGCCGTTGTGTGATAAGTGATGTGTCGCGGCTCAGCTTGCCTGCCACACTATGTATCTGTGTCGTTTCAAGGCTCTCGGCAAGAGAGAGTGGAGGAAGTATGGACGGCAACCGTTTTGCCATCATGGATTTACCGCTGCCGGGCGGCCCTATCATTATAATGTTATGACCTCCGGCTGCAGCCACTTCAAGTGCACGTTTTACGTTTTGCTGTCCGCGTACATCAGCAAAATCAAAGTCGTAATGTTTTTGTTGTTCATAAAACACTTTGCGTGTATCGAAGATTTCAGGTTGATACTCTTTTGTGCCATTGAAAAACTTTATAACATCGGAAAGACTGTCCATACCGTATACATCCAGATTGTTTACGACAGCTGCTTCCCTTACATTCTGACGTGGCACAATCAATCCCTTAAAATTCTCTGAGCGTGCTTTTATGGCTATGGGCAGTGCGCCTTTAACAGGCAATAGCCGTCCGTCAAGGCCCAGTTCACCGACGAGCATATATCTGTCAAGTCCATTACTGTTTACTTTCCCGTCTGCGGCAAGAATACCTATGCTGAGCGGAAGGTCATATCCGGCTCCTTCTTTTCTTATGTCGGCAGGTGCCATGTTGATGGTTATGTCAGCTACAGGAAATCTGTAGCCGTTGTTCATCATGGCGGCCACAATACGGTCACGACTTTCCTTGACTGCCGTGTCGGCAAGTCCGCTGAGATGAAAAAGCACACCGCGGGTGAGGCATACTTCTATTGTTACCGTTGTTACTTCAAGTCCGGTTACTGCTGCGGAAAACGTTTTTATGAGCATGTCGTGGAGTAGTAATAAATATTAAGTATTTAGGTATGGATATTTAAGGAAAGATATTGATATGTTATATGTGGGTCGGCATTAGTCTCCCATCATGGATTTTATCTTGTCTTCAATCATGTTGTCACTAAGATCGCGTGCTGTTATTTTTCCGTTCTTATCGGCAATAATAACTGCAGGAACTGTGGTTATTGAAAGTTTCCTTATTATAGGGCTGTCCCACATTTGCCCGTCGCATGCTGTCGGCCACTGTATTGAATCTCTTTCAATACGTGTTTTACAGTCTTCTTGTCGTGGATCGAGACAGATGCCGGCTATCTGAAGGTCTTGCCCATACTGTTTCTTCATTCGGAACAACTTGCGCTGTATGTTTTGTGAACTGAAACTCCATGTTGCCCATGCAAAAATAACATTCACTTTGCCTCTAAGCATATTCCTGTTCATGTCTTTCCCGTTTATGTCTTTCGTGTTGAATTGCGGGATATTGTTGCCGGTAGATGTTGTTGCAAGTTGTTTCAAAGTCTTGTTCAGATTCTGTAGTTTTATATTCTTGGGGTCTGCTTTCAGCATTGTGGCTGTCAGAGACGATGCTTCTTTATAGTCGGGTTGTGCAATTTGAATGAAGTGCTTCCTGACAAGATATGGACAGATTTCGGATTTCGGGTTTTTCTTTATGAAATCCGATGCGGCTTTGATAACTTCCGGAGGTGTAAGACGATTGGCATCCATCCTGAATTTTGTCATTTCCTTATTGGCATCAGTGCCCTCAATTTCCATTTCTTTTAGATGGGATGCGTCGCCTTTTATCTTTGCAGTTTTTCCAGGTTCACCGAAAACAGGCTGTTCTGAGAAGTTTGGGAACACAAGAACGTATGTTGTCTTGTTGTTTATGGGTGTCTCATAAGCAAATCTTCCGTCTGCAACTTTTATAGTGTCTATTCCTGACATTTCTCCGTCCGGACAGTAAATATAGAACTCACCCTGATTGAAGTTCCTGAAGCGTCCTTCAATGCGGAAATGTCCGTTGTCGGTGCCACATGATACTAAAATCAGGGTGAGCAGTATGTATCCTATGAATTTCTTCATGCGGTTACGTTTGCTTTTTTTATTTTCTTATTCCTGCAAGCTCAAGGTCGTTAGCAGCATAATTTGCTAATGACGGATCCATGCTGAGAGCTTTCTTCAATGCAGAACTTGCTGCAGACTGATTGTTCTGGCGTGCATAGAGGATGGCCTTTAGGTATTCGGTCATGCCGTCTGCATTCTTGACATTGTGAAGTGTCTTTTCTGCAGCAGCATAGTTCTTGTTCATAATCTGTGCAAGGGCTGCACTGTTACTGTTTACTTTGTTGAAGTCCTGCTCGGCCAATGCATATTTGCCCTGTGCCAGATGGAGGTTGCCAAGAGCCTCGTTCAGGCCATAGGCGTTAGCTGCATTTGCGATATACTGTTCGGCTGTTTTTGTGTCACCGCTCTGTAGTGCAATGAGTCCGAGGTTTGCGTTTGCTTCAGGACAAGTCTTGTTTACGCTCTGTGCTTTCTTTATATAGTTCTGTGCCTCTCTGTTATTGCCTTTTGCGTATTCCAGTGCAGCGATGTTGTTGTAAGCACGGTAGTCGTTGGGATAAACCTCTGTTGTCTTTTTGTAGATGGCCTCTTTCTCTGCTGCATTATCTGTGAGAGTCGCTGCATAAAGCAGTTCTTCAACAGTAAGTTTTGTTGCATCTTCTTTAATCTGTGTCATGATTTGTTCGTCATCACGGCCAATTACCTCATAGTTGATTGTTAGGCGTGCGCGACGAAGTTCAGGAAGTATGCCGTCTGCAAGTTCGCGGAAACCGGCGCTGAGATTCTTTATCTGTTGTTCACGCTCTTCCGGATCCTTGTACATAGAAAGAACACGTAGTATGACGTCTTTGTCTTGAATGTTTGATGCGCTTACAAGTTCTTGGAATCCTTCCCAGTCTTGGGCTGTATATTTTGCATCAATCGGGGCGTCTGTCTTTGTATTCTTCATTTGCTGTTTGACGTATGCCTCGGTGTTCTTCTGACGTGTGTTGGCGAGTTTGTCGTTAAGTTTCACACCACCGTCCGGAGAGGCGTATGCGGAAACTTCAACATTGTTTATGTTCAGACCTTCCTTATCCTCGTTAATTCTGTTGAGGAGGGCGATAAATTCCTGTACAGAGTTGTTTTTAAGCTCGCTCTTTCGCAGATTTGCTTGCTGTATGAGGAATTTGATGTTTGCGTCTTGCTTCTGTTCTGTGATTCTTTGGAATGCGTCCTGGGCAACGCAGGCCTGTGCTCCTTTTACTGTGTTTTTATAAAGTTCACTTGTTGAGATAACACCGTTTGCAACTTTTACTGCGGGTACTTCTACTTCTTTTTTGCCGATCCTTGCATTAAACGTAATATACATCTCGCTCTTCTGCATCTCAGGAACATATTGGAAGTTTGTTTTCATTGTATAGTTGCCGCCCACCTTGTAAGAGATAGTCTGGTCGTTGCCTTCAACTTTTTCTCCTTGGAATGTCGCACTGTTGCCACGGCTTACCTTTCCGTTTGCATAGCGAAGTTCCGGAGTAACTGTTACCACGGCCTTTTTCTTCATGTATTTTTCTGGGAACATTCCGTTAATAGTTGCCGGAACTTGGCCTGCCTGTGATTCCAAAGGATTAGGAACAACCTTAAAGTTGTCAGCAGACAGTTCTCCTAATTTTGAACAAGATGTCAGCATTAGTAATGATGTTGCTGACAGCAATAAAAGATTTTTTTTCTGCATTGTTTTATTTATTATATTTATGGTCTTTTCTTTATTTGGTAGCATGATATGCAACTCATCCATTATACTTATGATGATAAAACTCCTACAAATTTAATCATGTTATTTTAGTAAGTATGTAAAAAGGTCTTTTTTTTATATTTTATTAAATTATAGGCATAATATCGGCTGTATTTATGTTCCTTCATGTCTGTGTTAATAATATAGAATATATTTTACCGGGGTAATGTCGGCAAACCTGAAAAAAGGATGGATGATTTGAATGTAATAAAATAGTGCCGCGAGCGGGACTCGAACCCGCACAGCCATTTCTGGCCAAGGGATTTTAAGTCCCTCGTGTCTACCAATTCCACCATTGCGGCATCTTGAATATATAAAATAATAAAAGAGCGGAAAACGAGACTCGAACTCGCGACCCCAACCTTGGCAAGGTTGTGCTCTACCAACTGAGCTATTTCCGCAAATAGCGGTTGCAAAGTTATAATTAATTATTGAAATCACCAAATCTTTTTATATAAAATGCTTGTGTAAACATGTATTTGGTTATTGTATGTTTGTCATGCCCTTATAATCGCTTTTTATGTTATATATATAAATGTACACGCGTACATATTCAGGAAATATAGGTCGTTCAAACGGTGAACGGAATTCTCTCGTTGTGGACTAACTATCCCCTAAACGTGGATTGCCGGTCCTTGATTAATGCTTTACCAACTCTTGATTAGTGTAATATCCAGCCTCACATCCCTGAGGTAGGGATGTTCCATGGAACAACCGCCGGGCTTTACGCTATCATGTCGCGGCATTGGATTATACCTCTGCAGGAAAAATTCCATCTGATTTTTGAAAAGAAACACCTGAACCATTATCGGTTGAGAATTGTCAGTAACGCATTTTTTTACTAAAAGGAGCTGTTTTTAAAATATTTATTCGTATATTTGCACTTGCTTCATTTTACACCAAAACTGCAATCACATGAGAGCAGAAATTTGACAAAAGAAGGAGCACTACATATTTGAAAGTGTTTGCTGAACGCTTTGTTTTTGTCTTCTTTGAACCTGAGAAATTCAAAAAAGTACAAGTCAAGAACATTGCAGAGGTAGATACAACGGGTGGTTTGTATATATCCCTCCGTATGTGTGTGGAGAGGACTTCGTGTCCTCACGCACACTTTGGGAGTGTGCTTATACTTGACGACGTGGGTATCATTTCTGTCTGTTTACATTGTACAGGTTTTCTCAGGGCCTAAAGAAGAAAACGGCAGAAAACAAGATACCCACGCTTTTTATATGTAGGAATTGAATCCATAAAAACAACATTCCTGACTTTGGGTGTCGGCCAGGTGCAACTTTTTCAAAAGATGAAAAAAATATCTTTTCTCTCGGCTATCTGCGCAGGCCTGCTCACTATGAGTTTCTCAAGTTGTGCAATGTATCAGAAAGAGGCCGCCATCATGAGCTTTGGCAGCAACAACATCAACACCTATGTGGAGGCTGACCTCGACTATGTTAATGCAAAAAAAGTTGAAGGTTCTGTAAACACTTCCACTTTGTTCGGATTTATCCAGCTGAAACGCAACGGAAATAAAACACTGAAAAGTGTAAACCGTTACAAGGGGTTGTCAAAATCGGAGTCACAGGCTCTGTATCGTGCCAAGGAAAACGCAGATGTTGACGTAATCCTTGAACCTGAATTTGAAACAGAAAAGCACAGCTGGTTCTTTGGCGCTTTCCGCGAATCATCAACGAAAGTAAAGGGATGGGGTGTAAACATTAAAGGCATAAAGAAAGACGAACACGGTATTCCCAACCGTTAATGCCATCTATTCCGTTTCGTTTCTGTACAGACGGAAGGCATTTCCGATTTTAAGTATTCTTTAAAATCCGCAACCATTTAATATGTGATTGCGGATTTTCTGTAGTTTTTACAGCTGTCCGCTAAAGCATAAATAACTTTGTTTAACGGACTGTGTCTCGTCCTGTATGTTGGTTTGTGCCATCGGTGCAGCATATTATCCAAAATTTTGGGCGATGATTTATGTTCGTGACAACCCTCGTTATGATAAGAAATCGGAATGGGTCTTTCACAGTTCATGTTTCTACCTGTCTCTGTCACGATTCCCATCTTTTTTCCACCTATTATTATAATATATACGCGAGTTCGGGATAATATTCCCCCAAAAGCATTAATTGTACTGATTTTCCCACATGTGCATGCAATGCCTCCGGCTTGTTTTCGAAAAACGAGTAAGCCGTGAGTACTGCACAGATGTTCATAATAAAATTGTGTACCGACCGGTGTCTCGAATGCACGATGTCTGCCTTGTTCTTGAGCGGGTCGTTGATGCACTTGATGACGCACCTCTTACGGAGCATGATTTTGTCCCACATGGACATGAGCCTGTTCTTCATGTTGGCTCCCAATCCGTGTACAAGATGTATTCCCCCTGTCAAAGAGGTTTCCGAAAAGAGCCTGCTTGATGTATCCCCTGTCGGCGAAGACTTTTCCGTATAGTTCCCTGGCAAACACAGTTCACACCCTTTTGTTCCTGTTGTCAACATTTGCTCCTGTAAGACAAAGCGTTATTATTTTTTCACTGTCATTGCAAATCAGATGCAGTTTGAATCCGTGACACCATCCCATCGTTTCCTTGTCGTCCGTGGCCACATCTTTGGAAACCCTGTTGGCATAGCGTCGCAGGTTGTGGCACACGGGTATCATCGTGGAATCCACGAAACTGATACCGCAGCACTTGCCGAAGGCATGGAGCTTCATGAATAGCATCATGTAAAAGAACACACGGGGCATGAGCTCCACAAAACGGTTGTACGAAACGGCATCAGGAAAACGGCCGGAAAGATGCTGTTCCACATAAAAGATGTAGTAATGCTTGAAGTTGGCGAACGTGCAGAAGTGATAACAGACAAGTATGGTCATTATCTCGTATGGCTCAACTGTCCATTTCGGTTGCGGTGACGGTGATCCTTGTCCGTCAAAAGGAGGTTTTTCTCACACTCGGATGCAAAATTCTTGCAAAACTCATCCATAATACAGAAAATTTCCGTAACTTTGTCTTCGCTAATCATCGCTTATATTGTTTGTAAGTTATTGGATATCACGTATAAAGTTACAAATATTTGCGAGATTACAGACTTTTATAACGAATTTCTTATCCAGAACTCACGTATTATTTCTTTGCTTTCTTATGCCGATAAACATTGGTTTGATGAAAATGTCCGTTATGCGAATGACAGTATATGGCATTTATGAGTGTCATCATGATAAGCAAAATGAAGACTGTTCGTTTTGTAATACTTGAATGTTTTTCTTATAACCTACATTTTCCCTTTTGTTTTGTAATAAAAAATCCTATTATATCCTTAGCTTCCTTT
>NZ_JABKKF010000018.1 GCF_013166605.1 Xylanibacter muris | reverse complement strand
TTGCGGTTTCGTTTCCTGCCCTTGCGTTCATCCTTGTTTCCCCTTCCTGCTCAACGGCCATACCTATAAGCACTCCGTCGATGCTTCCGTTTACTTTCAGGTTTCCGCTAATTCCGACTTCTCCGTTGAAGTATCCGGCGTATCTCTTTTTTAGCCCTATTCCGTTTTCTGTCTTGTCGGTCGTTCCGTATACGGCCGCCCCGCTTGTAGTCCCGTCCAGTCGTCCGAACACACCGTAGTTCCATCCCGATGTTGCGAATCCTGCTGAGCCGATGACTCCGAATGCGCGTCCGCATGTTCTTTCCAGGAATCCCTGTGAGCGTATCTCTCCCTTCACTCCGACGCTGAAGTTAGTATTGTCGCAGAAAGTAAGGAAGTCTCCTCCGAATCCCCAGTTGAGGCTGTTACCGTCGACAACGCAGTTTATACCGTTCATGTCCGTCCGCGACCTGATTGTATAGTTCTTTTCCCCTTCGCAGGCAATTGACAGTGCGGACTTTGCGGTGTCGCAGTCTGAGTTCAGCAGTACGTTTCCGTTTTGGAATACTTTCAGTTGTGCGTATGATACGGATACGGCACAACTCATGATAAGAGTAATGATTGTTTTCTTCATAATCTATTGGTTTTAAGTTATTGTATAGTGAATGAAAGTATAATCTAAATCATTTTCCTTAAACTCGACCTCTGTCCGGTTTTTATTATATGCTTCAAAGGTAAGAAAAAAAGCTTGAGTGGCAAAGGAAATAATGAAAAACTTTTCCTTGTATCTTTATTTCAGTTTACCGGTTGTTTACCTTGAATAATCTTTTGCCGTTCTGCATGAAATAAATTCTTTCAGTGATTTATCCACCGTATCTTTGCATCAGCCATTCAGCAATGAGCGGCCGCTTGCAAGCAACGCTGCCGGAAGCAGCAGATAGGACATTAAATTAATTAATAACAATTTAAAAAACAAAACATTATGGCAAAGTTAATAACAAAGAAGTATCAGAACAAAAATGAGAAATCAAGTGCATGTGGCAAATGGTATGCACGTATCGCATACACGGAAACCCTGTCTACCGAAGAGTTTGTTAAACATATCAGAAATCATGGCTCGCCATTCGACCGTGCAACAATCATGGGAGTGCTGATGACAGCATGTGACTGTCTGGTGGAGCTTGTGCTTGACTCAAAGAAGGTAAGACTCGGAGATCTCGGTACCTTCTATCTCAGTGCGAAGTCGACAGGAAGTGAGACGGAGGACAAACTGACCGCGGAAAATGTGAAGAAATTATACCTGCGTTTCTGTCCTAACCTGAAGCGCAGCTATGCGCTCGACTCTGTCAGCATGCGAGGCATGGCATCGCTGCGTGACATAGCCCAGATAGACGACAGGCTGCAGACAGCGGATAATGAAGGAGACGGCGAACAGACAGAGCCGTAATAATATGGGAAACGCCGGTTTGCAGTTAAGTAAAACCGGCGTTTTCATTCAACGGGAAATAATAAAACATTATAAAAAACGGTTACAATTATGGAGATAGGAAAATATCACGGAACAGTCACTCATTTCATTGCGGCATGTGTTCTTGCCGTGGCGGGAGTGGTTCTTGTAATGCTTGCCATGTTGTTGCCACCGGTAGGATATATCGACCCTACGGTGCTGGCGGCATTCGGAGAGTTGCTTACATTCAGCGGCGCCCTTGCGGGAATGGATTACAGGTATGCGAAATCGGTCAACGGCAATAAGAAGATATGATGGTTATGAGAATGATCTTGTTTATTATAATTCACTGCTCAGCGGTGCGCCCGTCACAGCGAAGTACGGCAAAAGACATCGATCGCTGGCATCGTGAAAGAGGGTGGGATATGATCGGCTATCATTATGTGGTGCGTCGCGACGGAAGCATAGAACGTGGCCGGCCGTTGGAAATGGCCGGAGCACACTGCCGCAATCATAACAGTCATTCCGTCGGGATATGCTATGAGGGAGGCCTTGATGCCGACGGGAGGCCTGCCGACACCCGCATGGAAGCACAGAAAGAATCGCTACGTAAGTTGCTGCTAAGGTTGAAGGGAGAATATCCAACAGCAAGAATAATGGGACATCATGATTTTGACCGTATGAAAGAATGCCCATGTTTTGACGCGGAACATGAATATGAAGATATTCAGTAGCATACAAGAATGTTTTCAAGATGCCGTTTGGGTTAAATCATGCAAAAACATTCCGCTACGTTTGTACAGTAGATGAAAAATCGTTATTTTTGCAATTAGGGATTAAAGGGCATTTCACGTATGACATACGGTTTTCGTGAAATGCCTTATGTGAAATTTAAATAAGGATACCATTGAATATGCGTAAAGTTTTTATGTCTATTATACTCGCGGCAATATTGTTGCCCGCGACAGTTTGTGCGCAGACGTACTCTGTGCTGTGGAAACAGGCGGACAACGCGACAGAGAAAGACTTGCCGGCCACACGTATGGAAGTGTTGGGGAAAATAGAACGTAAGGCTGTAAAGGAGAAAGAATACGGTCAGCTACTTAAGGCCGGAATGGAGATGACTTCAACATTGGCCGCCATTTCGCCTGATTCCTTGAAGCCCGCGGTGGAGCGCATCGCCTCTAAGGAAGTTGCTGCGAAAGATCCTGTGTTGCGTGCTGTGTATTCAACGGTAATGTGGAGAATATATACAGACGATGCAAAGGCCGGACAGCAGAGCCGGCTTGTGGCGGATGCAGACATACCTGACGGAAAGACATCGTCGGATGTGAGCCGTATGCGTGCGGAGGAGTATCGTGTCAGGGCAATGGCCGAGCCAGCAAGATTGGCTGCAGCCAGGACTTCCGTGTTTGAGCCTTTTGTGGTAAAAGGAACGGA
The DNA here is from genome assembly GCF_013166605.1 of Xylanibacter muris. Taxonomy (GTDB): domain Bacteria; phylum Bacteroidota; class Bacteroidia; order Bacteroidales; family Bacteroidaceae; genus Prevotella; species Prevotella muris. Next base: position 37,485 of record NZ_JABKKF010000018.1, on the reverse strand, counting down.
CAGCCGTATATTCAATGACGATATGCTGAGCGTTATAGGGTTTGAACTGGAAGACTATAAAACGCTTATGGATTATTATGCAAAGACAGGCAATAGGCGTGCGCTGTGTGTATGTGCGTTGTTTTATCTGAAAAAGGAAACGCCGGCAGGAGGCGAGGATATCAGAAAGTCGGTATATATCAACAGACTGGATTCGTTGCTGAGTGTTTTCGGAGATCTGGATGAGGCCGGTGAGGTAGCTGTGGAGCGTTACCGCTATATGACATCGTGCAGTGGGGTAACGGCAGAAGACAGAATAGAATATATCCATTATGCCCTTTCACGTTGGGGGGCATGGGGGCGTGTCAACGAGTTGCGCAATGCCGAACGTGAGCTTACGGCACCGCAGTTCGGTTATGAGCTTGAACGCAGGACAATAGCCCCGGGCAAGAAACAAATGGTGCGGCTGGTAAACCTGCGTAATCTGAATACGCTGACAATGAATGTTTACAGGACAAGGCTTGACGGCAGTTACCGTGGCAGTGTTTATAACAGGAATAATCTCAAGGAAGTGCGTCAGGGAGCTGTCCTGTTGCCTGAAATGTGTGTTACAAAGACTTTTGTGGGTAATCCCGATTATCATGTATTTGAAGACTCTGTAATTCTCGGAGGACTGCCGGTAGGAGTGTATATGATAGAATTTGTCTCGTCACCTTCTTCAGAGGTGTCTCGTCAGCTTTATTATGTGACGGATGTTTTCCGTATGACACAACCGCTGCCGGACAACAGACAACGCCATGTTGTGGTGAGCTCGACCACCGGCCAGCCTATTGCCGGAGCAAAGCTGTGCCTGTTTACGGAAAAACGTTATGGGACCGATGTCGTCTCTACAACGCTTACGTGTAACGCAGAGGGAGAGGTGATATATAAGTATTCAGACCGTCAGCCGGATCTTATATACGCATATACCGACAAAGACAAGGCCTGCCCTGTGGAGGGGGTATGGAGTTCGTTCAGCTATTATGACCGTGACCGTGACGGAGAATATGCAAGCGTGTTTACAGACAGGCGAATCTACCGTCCGGGACAGACCATACGTGCTGCCGCGATAGTGTATCGTAATACAGGCAAGACAGAGAATAACGCAGTGGCAGGCAAAGAGGTAGTTGCCCGTTTGCGTGATGCCAATCATGAGATTGTTGTGGAGAAAAAGCTTTTTACAGACAGTTACGGTACTTGTTCCGCAGATTTTGTCATACCTCAAGGCAGTCTGAACGGAAACTTTGTGGTTGAGATAGGACAGGGAGCCGCTTATGTGAAAGTGGAAGAATACAAGCGTCCGACATTTAAAGTGGATTTTCCTGAGGTGAACGAGAAATATTCCGCAGGTGATACACTCACGGTGCGTGGAAAGGCAACCACTTATTCCGGTTTGCCCGTGCAGGGAGCAAAGGTGAAATATAAGGTCGTGCGCCGTGCCGCATTATGGTGGGTATCTTACTATGGATACGCAAAAGTGAGTCCCGGGCATTTCGGCCGTCAAAGTGAGGTGGTTTTCCAAAGTGAGGCATCGACGGCCGATGACGGTTCTTTTGCAGTTGAGATTCCTTTAATGATTCCGTCGGAAGTCAAGAATGCCCGTATGTTCTATAATTTTGCGGTAGAGGCAGATGTGACGGATATAGGCGGAGAAACTCATAACGGAATCCTGAGCGTGCCGCTTGGGACGCATGCTACAGTGTTCACGTCTGACCTTCCGACTAAAGTGCGTGCCGACAGTCTTAAATCCCTGACTTTCCATCAGCGTAATGCAGCCGGTGTGGACGTTACGGCCGATGTATGTTTCTATATAGATAATCCGGATGACTGGCATAATGCTAAGACAACTGTGCCTTTTGCTCTCGACAGACGTCTGACACCAGGAAGGCATCATCTTTATGCGGTGTGCGATGCCGATACGCTGGAAATGGATTTTACAGTGTTCGGAATCGATGACGTAAGTCCGTGTGAACAGACACACGACTGGTTTTATCTGTCATCTCAGGAATTTCCGCAAGACGGAGGGGCTGTTACGCTACAGGCCGGCTCGTCGGATGCCGACGTGCATGTGGTCTACAGTATAATATCGGGAAAGAATGTGATTGAGAGCGGGGCTTTTAATCTCAATAATGAACTTCAGAACAGGAAGTTCACATATAAGGATATTTATGGAGACGGAATACTTCTCAATTATGCATGGGTGAAAGACGGTGTCTGTTACAGCCATAAGGCTACTATAAGGCGTGCCATGCCGGAAAAGAAACTGAAAATGCAGTGGATCACGTTTCGCGACCGTCTGAAACCGGGACAGGAAGAGGAGTGGAAGCTTAGGATAACGCGTAATGACGGCAAGCCGGTGACGGCAAGCGTGATGGCAACAATGTATGACAAGTCATTAGATCAGATAGCCGGCCATTCTTGGAATTTCGCTCCTGTTATGTGGAATACTCTTCCGTATACGGCGTGGACTTCAATGAGCCTTCGCGGATTGTCGGATATGCGTGTCCAGAGAATAAACATGCTGAAGGTGAACTCTCTTGATTTTTCACATTTTGATAACATGTATATTTCAAATACTCATTACTTGCTCAATGGATCCGTGAATGGGGTTTATTATGCGAAACAGAAAAAGTTTGCTGCTGCAAGAGGGGTTATGCTGTCTGCTTCTTCGCAAATGAAGGAGGCGAAGATGGAGGCGTCTGTAGCTTTTGACAGTGCGGCCGATGAGGCGGTTACGGAAGATATGGGAACTGGAACGGAAGAGGGGAATGGCGGATATGTGCAGTTGCGTGAGAATCTTTCCGAGACAGCATTCTTCTATCCTTCGCTTACAACAGATGAAGAAGGATGTGTGGCCATCAAATTCACACTGCCGGAAAGTCTCACTTCGTGGAGGTTTATCTGGTTGGGCCATACGGCGGATATGTTCTCGGGATTAATTGATGCAGAAGCCGTGGCACGTAAAGATGTGATGATACAGCCTAACATGCCGCGTTTCGTAAGGGTTGGAGACGATGTGAAAATTATGGCAAAAGTCTTTAATACCGGTTTGACGGCCATAAGCGGCACCGCCTGTATGGAACTTATCGATCCGGTAAGCATGAAAACCGTATTGACGTATACGGATAATGTTTACGTGGAGGCAGGAGAGGCCTCAAGTGTTGAGTTTTCTTATATCCCTGATGATACGGCTCCGCTGCTTATATGCCGTATGTCTGTGACTGGAAGTGGATTTAGTGACGGTGAGCAGCATTATCTGCCTGTGCTTCCTGATAAGGAAAGAATAACGGTCACAGTTCCGTTTACCCAGACAGAGCCAGGTATTGAAGAGGTTGACGTCGCGCGTCTGTTCCCGAAAGACTCGGAGAATATGAAGCTTACGGTGGAATATACCAATAATCCTGCATGGCTTGTCGTTCAGGCCCTTCCTGTATTGGGACAGCCGCGTGAGGACAATGCCATTGACTTGTGTGCTTCATTGTATTCAAACGGAATAGGCAAATGGCTCATAGACAGGATGCCGTCTGTAAAGACAATATTTGAGCAATGGAAGCGTGAACAGGCAGCAGCGTTGACAGAAGGAAATCCTGACTCCAATCCTTTGATGAGCCAGCTTGAAAAGAACAGTAGCCTTAAAGATGTTGTGCTGAACGAAACACCTTGGTTGGCAGATGCCGATAAGGAGGGCGAGCAGCGTCGGGTGCTTGCGGATTTCTTTGATGATACTGCGATGCGTGACAGGACGCTGTCTGCCGTTACAAAACTTAAGAAACTTCAGAATGCGGACGGCTCGTGGAGTTGGTGGCCGGGAATGCAGGGAAGCATGAATATGACTGTCGGGGTGGCAGAAATGCTTGTGCGTCTGAATGTAATGACCGGAAAACAGCAGAATACCAAGGCAATGCTTGATGATGCATTCAGATATATGGATGCATGGATCGTTAAGGAAGTTGCCGAAATGAAAGCCTATGAGCGGAAAGGACAGCATCAGGTATTTCCTGGAGAAACTGTTCTTCGATATCTTTATATGAATGCTCTTGACGAACGTTATCAAAATGCGAACGTCAAGTCAGCATGCAGCTATCTTATAGGATTGTTGAAAAAGGAAATAAAAAACCAGACCATTTATGAGAAGGCCCTTACTGCGATAATTCTTGATAAGGAAGGTAGTAAAAACCTTAGCCGAGACTATGTGAAAAGCCTGAAGGAGTATACTGTATATCAGGAAGACATGGGCAGATATTATGATACCCGTAAGGCGTATTATTCATGGTATGACTATAAGATACCTACTCAGGTTGCCGCTATGGAGGCGATAAGTATGATCACACCTGATGACCGGATGACTGTACAACAGATGCTGATATGGCTGTTGCAGCAGAAGCGTACGCAGGACTGGAATACTCCGGTGAGTACGGTGAATGCCGTGTATGCTTTTATGGCGGATAACAAGGAAGTGTTCAGACCTCAGGAACAGACAGTATTGGCCGTTGACGGAAAACCCCTTAAGATATCGGAGTCAACAGCTGGCATAGGATATGTAAAGGCGGTTGTTGACGGTTATGCTTCAAAGGATATGGGCAGTGTGTTTACTGCTGAGAAAAAATCTGCCGGAACATCATGGGGAGCTGTATATGCACAGTATCTGCAAAAAACGTCAGGGGTTGAAAAATCCGGTTCCGGTATGAATGTGCGCTGGGAGATAATCGGAGGAAAGAATAGGTTGAAGGTCGGAGACCGTGTGAATGTGCGTATAACCGTAGATGCTAAGCGTGATTATGATTTTGTACAGGTTGTATTCCGCCGTGCCGCATGTATGGAGCCGGTGAATCAGTTGAGCGGATACCGCAACGGGGCTTATTGCTCGGCCAAGGATAATGCAACATGTTATTACTTTGACAAACTTTCCAAAGGGCGTCATGTTATAGAAACAGAATACTATATAGACAGAGCCGGAAGTTATGAGACAGGAACATGCACGGTAAGCTGTGCATACGCTCCGGAATATCGTGCAACGGTGAAGTCGGAAAGAATAGAAATAAGCAAATGATATGAATGACAAGAAAAAGATAATATTTCCTTTTGTCTTTGCAGCACTTGTGCTGCCTGTGTCTGCCCAAAAGATTGTGGTAGAGAAAGCTACGGCAGACTGTGGCAATGTAGGATATGACATGCCTGTGACGGCAGAGTTCAGGCTGCGTAACAAGGGCACGCGTAAACTTGTGTTGACGGATGTGAGGCCGGGATGCGGATGTACTGCCGTAGAATATCCGAAAGGAGAGATTGCGGGAGGTGAGAACTTTATTGTAAAACTTACGTATGATGCGCGGCAGCTCGGCCATTTTGATAAGAGTGTGAGGATTGTCAGTAACGGTTCGAAGGAGCCGCTGTTCCTTAATATGAAAGGTGTGGTGGTGGAGGAAGTGACAGACTATTCCGGTTCTTATCCTTTTGTCATCGGAAATTTGAGTATAGACAAGAACGATATTGAATTTGACGATGTAAACAAGGGAGACACGCCACATCAGGATATACACATAGTGAACAGCGGAACGACCATGCTTCAACCGAACCTTATGCATCTTCCTCCATATCTCAAGGCATCTGTGGAGCCTCAGAATTTGCGTCCTGGCCGTACAGGAAAGATTCGTATAACTCTTGACACACATAAATTGAGTGAATATGGACTCACACAGACTTCCGTATATCTCGGCAATAAGCCTGGTGACCGTGTAAGTCAGGATAATGAAATATCAGTGTCGGCTGTGTTGTTGCCTGGATTTGACGGAATAGGAGAAGCACAGAAGCAATATATGCCGCAGATGATAATGTCTGCCGAGACTCTTGATATTGATTTTGATGGAAAGTCAAAGAAGTCAGGTACGATAGAAATAACAAATAAAGGACGTACGGCTTTAAAGATAGGCTCTTTGCAGATGTTTACCGGTGGAATGAAAGTGACACTTGGCAAACGTGAGTTGCAGCCCGGACAGAGTACGTTCCTGAAAATAACGGTATATCGTGACGGTTTGAAGAAAGTGCGGTCGAAACCGCGTGTGCTGATGATAACCAATGATCCTGACCGTCCTAAGGTGGTGATTAATATTAATGCAAAGTAGACGTCACATAAAAATGTAGTTATGGAACATCCGGAAAACAGTAAGGAATATAAGGGACTGACGGTGAACGATGGAGTTGAACAGCCGGCAATAGTGAATCCTTACCTGAAGCAACAGCGTCGCAGACGCCGTGAACTGCCTGTCAGTGAGATGGTGGAGGGTATTGTAAAAGGAAATGTGACTGTACTCAGTCAGGCCGTCACGCTCGTGGAAAGTGTTAATCCTGAGCATTATGCAAAAGCACAGGAAGTAATCGAGAAATGTCTTCCATATAGCGGTAACTCCGTGAGGATAGGAATAAGCGGAGTGCCGGGAGCAGGAAAGTCAACCTCTATAGATGAATTCGGAATTCATGTGCTGAACACATACGGAGGAAAGTTGGCTGTGCTGGCCATAGACCCGAGTTCGGAACGCACAAAGGGAAGTATACTTGGTGACAAGACACGTATGGAAAAGCTGGCTCAACATCCTAAATCGTTTATACGTCCCAGTCCTTCGGCTGGTTCGCTTGGCGGTGTTGCGCGTAAGACGAGAGAGACTATAATATTATGTGAGGCGGCCGGATTCGATAAAGTGTTTGTCGAGACGGTTGGAGTGGGGCAGAGTGAGACGGCATGTCACTCAATGGTCGATTTCTTTCTGTTAATCCAGTTGGCCGGTACAGGTGATGAGCTTCAGGGAATAAAGCGTGGCATAATGGAGATAAGCGACGGTATTGTGATAAACAAGTGTGACGGGAATAATGTTGACAAGTGTCATCTTGCTGCCACCAGTTTCCGCAACGCCCTTCACTTCTTCCCGCAGCCTGAGAGCGGATGGACTCCGAAAGTGCTTTGTTATAGCGGTTTCTACGGCCTCGGTATAAAGGAGATATGGGATATGGTATATGAATACTTTGATTTTGTGAAAGCTAACGGGTACTTCAGGTACAGACGGAACGAGCAAAGTAAGTATTGGATGTATGAGAGTATCAATGAACAGTTGCGTGACCATTTCTATCATAATCCGAAGATACAGTCGATGATGAATGAGGCGGAGCGTATGGTTCTTGCAGGTGAGAAGACTTCATTTGCCGCGGCCGGTGAGTTGTTTGAGTTTTATAAAAAGATATACGGTGTAGGTGTTGCAGATAGAGATTGATAACGGTAGCGGTTTCTGTTTTGGTGTAACCACTGCTATAAAGAAGGCGGAGGAGGAGCTGGCAGAAGGTAAAACCCTGTATTGCCTTGGCGATATCGTACACAATGGTATGGAGTGTGAGCGGTTGCGTCGTCTTGGACTGATAACAATAAATCACGAGGGGTTGAGACAGCTTCATGATGTGAAGGTGCTTCTGCGTGCGCATGGCGAACCCCCAGAGACATACGAGCTTGCCAGACGTAACAATATTGAGATTATAGATGCTACGTGTCCTGTTGTACTACAGCTTCAGAAACGCATAAAACGGCAGTATGATACTAATCCGGATGCTCAGATTGTAATATTCGGAAAGAGCGGGCATGCTGAAGTCCTCGGGCTTGTGGGACAGACGGAAAGCAAGGCTATTGTAATAGAAAATATTGATGACGTGAAGCGTCTGGATTTCAACCGTGATATATACCTTTATTCTCAGACAACAAAGTCGTTGGATGAGTTTCACAGTATTATAGATTATATACAAAGGCATATATCTTCCAATGCGGAGTTTCATAGTTTTGACACTATTTGCAGGCAGGTTGCCAATAGAATGCCGAATATAAGCCGCTTTGCCGTGCGCCATGACCTGATACTTTTCGTTTGCGGCAGGAAGAGCAGCAATGGAAAGGTGCTCTTTAATGAATGTTTGAGGGTTAATCCTAACAGCCGTCTTATAGAGGGTCCGGAAGAGATAGAGCCGGCCTGGCTTGACGGTATTCATACTGTTGGTATATGTGGTGCCACAAGCACTCCAAAATGGCTTATGGAAAAGTGTCGTGACGCATTGTTGATGATAGGGTGAAAATAAAATGAATAAGGTGTGTCGTAATGAACGATGCACCTTATTTGTGCATAAAAAGGAGGTCGCGTCAAAACACAATTTCAGCTTAGATAAGCTTTTGATTTGAAACTTGAACATCCTTAAAGGCAAAAAGAAGAGTCGTATCATTACTCAAAACAGAGCTTGATACGACTCTTTTAGGTCCTGTGGTTACAATTTGAACTTATTAGAGAGGTTATTTTAGTTTTTACACACTCTCTTCATTTTATTCCGTACGTTCTTTAAACCTGTCCATCAGCCATTTTCTTTGTTCGGCTATTGTCATGTTACTGTTGTCCAGTTCGATTGCATCGTCTGCTTTTCTTAATGGCGATACCTCGCGGTGGGAATCAATATAGTCACGTTGTCTTACGTTTTCTAAGATCTCATTATAGTCAGCGTCATCTCCTTTGGCTTTCAGTTCTTCATAACGCCGTTGTGCTCGTACATCGGCTGATGCAGTGACGAATATTTTCAGTTCGGCATCAGGAAATACAGTAGTACCGATATCCCTTCCGTCCATTACGATGCCTTTGTCTTTTCCCATCCGTTGTTGCTGTTCTACGAGTGCTTTGCGCACAAATCCGAGTGCCGCTACCTGGCTTACTCGGCCAGATACTTCCATTTTCCGTATCTCATGTTCGACGTTCTTGCCGTTGAGATATGTCTCGGGACGTCCTGTCTCTTTGTCCAATATGAATGATATGTTGATTTCCTGCATGCGGCTTTCCAACAGGTCTGCCATGATGTTTCCGTGATTGTCAAACATGTTGTTGCGCAAGGCAAACAGTGTCACGCTGCGATACATTGCCCCTGTGTCCACATATATGTATCCTACTTCTTTGGCAAGATCTTTTGCCATTGTGCTTTTCCCGCAAGACGAGTGGCCGTCTATGGCTATTACGATTTTCTTCATAGTGTATAAGTTGCGTTTATTATCAGTGATGATGCCGATACATGATACTTTGCGTATCCGACCTGAAGTTTGAATCGTTCCAATTGTATTCCTCCTCCGAAAGACAGGCCGGCTCCGTGGCTGCTCTCATTCTCGGTATCGCTTATTTTCATTTCATCCACACGCCGGAAGTTGTATCCGCCGGACACATAAATACTGCTTGACAGAAGAATGTCCGCTCCGATTACAAAATGGTTGGCAAACCTTCCGTGCCAGTCATTTAGTCCTGTCATCGTTCCGGAAAGTCTTAGCGGTGCGTTTCCAAGCTTTTTGCTTACTCCTAACTGTAGGTCCAGGGGGATGCGTTCAAAATCATCATTGAAAGCCTTCACCTGCCCTCCGAGATTTCGTGCCACGGCAGACACCGAGATATCGTTTTCCTCGTCATAATAGTTTAGTCCGAGGTCTATGCCCATGGCTATCGAGCTGTATCCGGCGATAGAGGAATAAATGATTTTCGTTGTCACTCCTCCCGCAATCTTGTCGGTAAGCGTATAGGCGAAAGTGCCTCCAATCATAATGTCTTTTGCGGAGAACGTTCCTGTTTCCACATTATCCTCGTTTACCTCTTTCATTGTGCCATAGTCCATGTATTTTGCCGACACTCCCCATGTGGCACGTTGGTTCAATGCTTTTACAAAGGATGCTCCTGCGGTCTTTGTACCTTCCATATATGTCATGAAATTCAGATTTATAGACCTGTCCGACACACAGCTTATGAGTGCCGGATTGTGGAAAATAAGTGACGGGTCATCCTCTATTATCGTTATGTTGTCGCCACCGAGCGCGGCCACATGGGCACTTACAGGCAGCCTAAGGAAGTTATAGTCCGTGAGGCTTTCCTGTGCCTGGCATGCAAAGGCGGTGGCTGCAGAACATATAGCAAAGACAACTTTTTTCATTGTTTTCAGAATAATTTGTCGGCAAAGTTACTTTTTTTTCAAATAAGAGCGTTAATTTTGTAGCATCAATTTTCACCGGTGCTTAATATATAACGCATAACATTATGAAATATTGTTGTGTTCCGGTGTATTGGAAACACTGCTTGACGATGATGGAGATTAAAAAGACAAAGGCCGCTGATTTGGAACGCGGGAGAATCCAAAGGTTTCTTCTGGGGCTGATAGTGGCGTTGTCCATTGTCTTTGTGGCGTTGGAATGGACGGAAAATGGTTCTTCGGATTCTTTTACGGACAGTTTTCTTGATGACATTGCCCAGGATATGGAATTCATGCCTGTCATGATGCAGGAAGATATGGCGGAGATTCCGGTAGAGGAAAAGACAAGCGAACCGGAAAAGATAAATATTGTGGAAAACGATGCCGTCGCATCCGATAATTATGAGATAGAGACGTCAGAGGCAGTGTCAGGGTCCGATGATATGGATGACCATACGCTTGCTTCAGATGACAATATGGCTGAGACGCTTTCACCCGTTGTTGAGAGCGCTCCTCTTGACTTTCGTGTGGTAGAGGATATTCCCCAATTCCCCGGAGGCACTGCCGGATTTATGAAATGGCTTACCGGGCGTCTCCGTTATCCTCGTCAGGCACGTGAGGATAAGCTTCAGGGAACGGTTCTTGCAACCTTTATAATAAATGAAGACGGCAAGGTGTCTGACATAAAGATTGCCAGATCTCTTAGTCCGGATTGCGACCGTGAGGTTCTGAGGGTGTTGCGTATGATGCCGGAGTGGACACCCGGTGTACAGAATGACAAGCCGTGCCGCACTAAGGTATGTATACCGATTGTATTTAGAATGTAAAACATGATTATTTAATAATATCACAATCATCGATAACAAAACAAAGATATGCTTGTATTGAAAGAAATCCAGAATATGGTAAACGATTTTATCTCGTCATTGCCATACGACCGTAAACCTGAAAGTCTTTATAATCCGATAAAGTATGTTCTGTCAATGGGCGGCAAACGTATACGTCCGGTGCTGATGTTGCTGGCGTATAATCTGTATAAGGACGATGCGGAACGTATTCTGATGCCTGCCGTGGCATTGGAGACATATCATAATTATACGCTGTTGCACGATGATCTGATGGATAATGCCGATATGAGGCGTGGCAAGCCTACGGTACACCGTAAATGGGACGCCAACACGGCGATCCTTTCCGGAGACACAATGCTTGTGGTGGCATATCAGCGCATGGCCCAGTGTGATCCGGATAAGCTGGAGCCTGTTCTCGGTCTTTTCACGGAGACTGCTTTGGAAATCGGAGAGGGGCAGCAGTACGACATGGACTTTGAGACGCGTACCGATGTCACCGAAGACGAGTATATCGAGATGATACGTCTGAAGACAAGTGTTCTGCTTGCATGTGCCTTGAAGATAGGAGCCATTCTTGCCGACGCTTCCTCCGCGGATGCCGACAACCTGTATAAATTCGGTGAAAAGCTCGGCCTCGCGTTCCAGCTTCAGGATGATCTGCTCGATGTATATGGCGACCCGTCTGTATTCGGAAAGGAGATAGGCGGTGACATTGTATGCAATAAGAAGACATATATGCTTATCAATGCCTGTCTGAGGGCTGACGAGAGCAAGCGTGCGGAGCTCGTCAGATGGATTACGGCTGACACTTTCGACCGCGACGAGAAGGTCGGTGCCGTTACGGCGATATACAATGAGATAGGCATACGCGAGCTTTGCGAGCAGAAGATAAACGCCTGTTTCGATGAGGCCAATGCCTATCTTGCCAAAGTGTCTGTTGACGATGCGCGCAAGGAGCCTCTCCGTCAGTTTATAAATGATATGATGCACAGGAAAAACTGATGGCCATGAACTTTATAGATACACATGCGCATCTTGACGGTACAGAGTTTGATGCCGACCGTCATGATGTGGTTATGCGGGCTCGTGCCGCCGGTGTCGACAGGGTGTTTATTCCCGCGATAGACCTTGCTTCCGTGAAAAGTGTGATAAGCGTATGCGATGCTTATCCTGATTTCGCGTTCCCTATGATCGGGTTGCATCCTGAGGAAGTGAAGTCTGATTATAGGGAAGTGCTTGCGCGTATGAGACAGATGATAAGTCCGCGTTTCATTGCAGTCGGCGAAGTGGGTCTTGACTATTATTGGAGCCGTGAGTTTGAGAACGAGCAGATAGAGGCCTTTGATGAGCAGGTGAGGTGGGCGGTTGAGTACCGTAAACCGTTGATGATACATTGCCGTAAGGCTCAGCACGAGATGGTCAGTGTCTTGAAACGTTACGGTAAAGATCTTTGCGGAGGAGTGTTCCATTGCTTTACAGGCAATGAGAAAGAGGCGGAGGAACTGCTGAGGTTTGAAGGCTTTGCTCTCGGCATAGGCGGTGTGGTTACATTCAAGAAATCACATTTGCCTGAAGTGCTTTCCAATGCCGTACCTCTCAACCGTATCGTTCTTGAGACCGATTCTCCCTATATGGCTCCAGTGCCGGTTCGTGGCCGGCGTAACGAAAGTTCATTTGTGAAGTATGTTCTTGAGAAGGTTGCCGCGAGTTACGGTGTGCCTCCTGAGACAGTCGCTGAGGCCACGAATGATTGTGTTAGGAGTATATTCGGAGATTGTTAAAGATATGTAATTTTATTTGCTTCATTATTGTTTTTAAGATTAAAAGCAATAATTTTGCACGGCAAATCCCAAGGAAAGATGCTCGAGTGGTTGAAGAGGCACGCCTGGAAAGCGTGTATACGTCAAAAGCGTATCGGGGGTTCGAATCCCCCTCTTTCCGCAGAAATAAGTATTTAATTTGTCAGCGGAAATGAAAAGACAAATTGCATTGTTCGCAATTATCATTGGTTTTTTTGCATTCAGTCAGTTGGCTGATGCACAGGATAAACCCGCAAATGATTCATCATCGGTAATTTTTAAAGACTCTGTGGCAGCGGTGACTCCCGCTGATACGGCAGGTGTTTTTGATGATGCGGTCCTTGATGCGGCTGACGGTTCCGCTTTGATGTCAGAGGAGGGTGTCGGATTACATAAGCAGCTGAAGACAAAGTTTATCGAAGGCAGTGCGGGATTCATGTCGCTGGTGGCGTTGGCTCTTGTCCTTGGGCTGGCGTTTTGCATAGAGCGCATCATCTATCTGTCGCTGTCAGAGATTGACGCCAAGAGACTTATGGCCGATATCGGGGAGAAAGTGTCTGAAGGAGATATTGAGGGTGCGAAGGACCTTTGCCGTGACACCCGCGGTCCGGTTGCGTCGATATGCTATCAGGGTCTGTCGCGCATAAACGAGACAATAGACAATATCGAGCGTTCGGTTGTCTCATACGGTTCGGTCCAGTCGTCCAACCTTGAGAAAGGATGCTCATGGATAACCCTTTTCATATCTATAGCGCCGTCTTTGGGATTCCTCGGTACGGTAATCGGCATGGTGATGGCTTTCGACCAGATTCGTATTGCCGGCGACATAAGCGTCACTATTGTGGCCTCGGGCATGAAGTTTGCCCTTATCACCACCATCTTCGGTATCATTGTCGCTGTCATTCTTCAGGTATTCTATAATTATATTCTTTCGAAGATAGAGCATATCACGTCGCAGATGGAAGAATCTGCAATATCGTTGCTTGATATTATTGTAAAGTATAAGCTTACGCGCAATGATTAAGTCTGGTAAAGTGGAAAACCTCAGGTCCATGCCTGCCGGAACAGTCAGTCGTGTGATATTTGTCGCATTGGCGGTATTGTCGGCTTTGGTTTTCGGCAGTTTCATCTTCATCGGCTACGGTTCTTACGATGCCGATACAGGGCTTGTGGCTCCGATGCTTACAGATGTCCTTCTTTGGTTTATCTATATTCTTGTGTTCATAGCCGTAGCGGTGAGTGTGTGTGCCGCTGTCAGAAGTGTGTGTCTATACCGCTCTTCCGCAAAGGTTTCCGGTGGGGTGCCTTCTGGAAAGATTGTCTGCGGTGTGGCAGCCCTTTTATGTGTGTCTTTTCCTGTAACGTTTGTTTTGGGAAGTTCGGATACGCTTATGGTAAACGGAACAGAGTTTACCGATGCTTTTTTGCTCAGGCTCAGTGATATGTTTATTTATACGTCAATGATTTTTCTTACAGTTGCCGTTGCTGCAGTGATATACGGTATGTCCGGACATAGCCGCAGGATTAAACGTGACAGGTGATTGTCGGGATGTTGTTGTCTGAATGTTTCAGTAAAGAAAACGATGCTTATGTTTAGGATGCGCAAGCCAAGACGTGTTCCGGGGCTGAACACAACCTCTACGGCCGATATCTCATTTATGCTGCTCACATTTTTTCTTGTGACAACGTCAATGGATACCGACAAGGGGCTTTTGCGTAAGCTGCCGCCTATGCCGCAGGAAAACATAGAGCGTGCGGCGGACGTGAAGAAGCGTAATATAATGAGCATAACCGTTGATTCCGACAACCGTCTTTACTGTGACGGGAAACTTGTTTCTACATCCGCACTGCGCAGACAGGTGGCGCTTTTCGTGGAGAATAAGGATAATAGCCCGGCCATGCCTGAAAAGACTGTCATGAACATACCTTTGCTCGGCCGCTGTAGCGTCGCGGCAAATCATGTGATTGCCATACAGGTAGACCGCAATGCAAGCTATGATACTTATTTCAATATGCAGAATGCCATTGTGCTGGCCTATTCCGATTTGCGTGACAGGCAGGCGCATGTCCGTTTCAGGCGCCCGTACAAAAAGTGCACCAAGGAACAGCGCGAGGCCATTGCTGCGTGTTATCCCATACGTATATCGGAGGCGGTGTCTCAGGGAGGTTTTCGATGAGTATGTTCAGGCGTAAGATACATGAGGTTCCGGAACTTAACACGGCATCGCTTCCCGACCTTATCTTTATAGTGCTTTTCTTTTTCATGGTTGTCACCCACATGAAGGAAACGACAATGAAAGTGAGATATGAAATGCCGCAAGGCACACGGCTGGAGCAGGTTGTGGCAAAATCTTCGGTAATACATATATATATAGGTAAGCCTGTTGCAGGAAACAGGACAGATACTTTCCGTATACAGATTAACGACAGGTATACCGATATACAGGGGCTTGCCGGTGTTGTGGCTTCCGAGCGTAGCCGCATGTCACCTGAAGATGTTGAGCGTATGACAGTGAGCATACGTGCGGACAGGAACACCCCCATGGGATTAATCTCCGATGTAAAGCAGGCGTTGCGTAAGGTCGGAGCTTACAGGATAAACTATGCTGCCGATGAAAAGACCGTAAAATAGGAGCCCCTCCGGCTTCCCAAAGGGGAGAGAGGGGAAGGGAATGTAGAATCTATGTATGCATGATCCTGCCCCATGAATGCAACGAACGGATGTTTTTGATAAGCTAAATGAGCGATGTATGCTTGTCCTAACATTGCCATGACGGGAAAAGGCAGGATGTACTCCAACATATATTATTAAGGTAGTGTGAGGCTTTGCGGTCTGTTTTTATTATATACTTGATGTGTAAATGGCAAATAGCAGCGTTGTTTTCAAAAAAAATATAAGAAAGTATGAAAAATATTTGTATAGGTTAGTTTTTCTTTCTATATTTGCAGTCGAAATGTATCTCTCCGGCAGAGATACATTTTTTCATATTCAGTCGTCCTTTATCTCTAAAGCGTTTATTATCTGCATGTTGGCTCTGTTTATAGAGTCAGAGTCAAATTCTTTCAGATATATTTTTGTCGTTGTTTCCGAATCATGCCCCATTCCACGGCTTATTACGCTTAGTGGGATATTCATATTCCGTGCGATGCTTGCCCATGAATGGCGGGCGACATACATTGTGAGGCTCTGTGTCATATTTAGTTTTTCGGATATTCTTTTCAGGGTATTGTTTATGCATCCTTGCCGGTATCTGAACTGGTTTCTTTCCTTTCCGTTAAGTCTTACGATTATCGGCAGAAGATATTTGTCTGTAGGGGAGGGATTACGGTCGATGATGTCCTGTATATGGCCGTTCCATCTTATATACATTCTCTGGCCTGTTTTCTTTCTTGTATATGTAAGGACGTTGTCCGTCAGGTCAGTCTTTTTCAATGATGCCATGTCCACCATCGACATTCCCCTTGTATAAAAGCTGAAGAAGAACATGTCTATGGCAAATGCCTCATCCTTGTTCTCCGGCTTGTAGTTCTTCAACCGTCTCACGTTGTCGATGCTGATGGCCCTTTTTACGGTTTTTGCAATGCTTGTGTACACTTCTCTGAACGGTTTCATGTCAGCCACGAGTTCTTGTCTTACCGCCTTGTTGTATACAGCCCTTAGAATCCTCATGTAGAAAGAGATGGTGTTCATGGCAATACCGTTGCTTTTCAGCGAGTCCTGATAGCTCTCCATCAGCTTGCTGTCAATGTCGGATAATGGTATGTCCTTGTTGTTTCTGTATCTTTTAAAACTGTTTAGGGTACATCTGTATGTTTCCATAGTCCTTTGTCTGTTTTGTCTGTTTAAATCGTTTATTATGTTTTCCATGAAAACGAACATGGTGACACGGTCGCTTACATAAGTCTTCGTCGGTTCATTGTCCGTATTGTCTACCTTTATTATCAGCTCGTTTCCTTTTACCGCTAACTCGTTTAAATTGATTCTCAGTGTTATTGTTTTCATTTTTATTTAAATTTAGTACATTAAAATATATTGTTTTATTGTGTAAATGTATGTTTTTTCTTCTAAGTATGGAAATTGTCGGAAAATAAAAAGGAGATACCGTCTCACGACGCCATCCCCACGGTTCTAATGTACTCTATATGTTACTTGTTATCCTGAATAAGCGTAAGTGAATCTTACGCGGTATAAAAGTATGTGTAATTTATTATATCTGGTATGAAAAAGGTTTGTTCTCCTATCGCCTTGTTATACATATCGACACACGGTTCATGTCGTTCTCGGCAAACGGCTGGATTCTTGAGCCTTCGTGTCTGCTCTTGATTCTGTTGCCTTCTATCTTATGCTTGCCGGTAAGAACATTCTTTACCGCTTCGGCACGCTGTCGCGACAGGCGGTTGTTTATGGCGTCGTTTCCTGTCTTTGCGTCAGCATATCCTGTTACATATAACGTCGCGTCTTTGTTTTCTTTCAGGAATTCCGCAAGTTCGGCGATTTTCTTCTCGCCCTCGCCGTTTATTTCCGATGAGTTTATCTTGAAGAAGATGTCTCGGTGCATTTCCGTTTCCTTTTTTGTTTCCTCAACCGGTGCCGGTGTTTCCTGTATGGGCCTTTCCTCCTTTACTTCCGGTTCGTTTTGTTCCGTGACTATTGTCGGTGGCGGTGTAGGTGCGGTTTTCCTTGTTGTCTTGCCGATGTTCACCTTTATGCCGGCAAGCAGGTTGAAATACCAGTCCGCGTTTCCGGCTTTCTTTGAGTTGTAGTGGTCGTTCAGTATGTTCGCATTTGCTTCCATGCCCAACGATATCGCATCTGAAACACGGAAATCAAGGCCTATTCCTCCGCGGGCGGTGGCCCTGACTTTTGTTCCGTCCCATATATATGCCATTTTGTAGCCCTGGCTGTTTATGTCGTTCGCCTCGTTGTTTGAGAATCCTATGTTTGCCCCTGCTCCGATAAACGCCGATACGCTTAAGGTGCGGTTTGGATTATATCCGTATATGATGTTGCTCAGGTCCAGTGTGATGTCTGCCGCCGGTGCCACATAGTTATACTTGTATGTCACGTTTCCAGGCATTCCGTTCCTGCGATATCCGTTGAATCCCCCTTTGCTTTGCCATGCTCCCACCGAGAGCCGTATGCCGAGCCATGGTTTCAGCCGGTAGCCTCCGGCCACTTGGATGTTTGGCGATATCAGGTCGTTGAAATTCGCTTCGGCAAGTGTATATTGCTCTCCGCCTTGTATCTGGATATAGGCGTGCGGATTAAACTCTTTCGTTGCCACATTTTCTTTTTGCTGTGCGTTTGCGGCTGTGGTGGCTATTGATGCGCACAGTATGGCCTTTATGATGTTTATATGTGTCATGGTTGTGTTCCGTTTTGTTCTTTGTTGTATCGGGGTGTATAAGCCTTTTCAAGAGAATCACGTTTGTCGGGTTCCACCAGCTCTCTGTCGCCCCATTCGGAATTCATTATGCCCAGACACCATCCTCCGAGATAGCTTATGGGCTTGAAGAACATTTTTGTGGTCATCTCAGGGATGTCTCGTCCGTTGCCCTTTCTTATTATTACATGGCAAAGCACTTCGTTTTCATAGCTTTCGCTGAATTTCATATATTCGATTCTATAGCCCTCTATTGGTATGACCTCAAGCATGTTGCGTATGCTCGCCATCTCCTTGTTGTTCAGCGGCTGTGGTTCCTTCCTGATGTCAGAACTGTCGTTTTTATACAGCATTCCGGCAGCTTCGGTATAGTTCTTGTCAATCGCGTATTGGAAAAACTCGTCGATGAGCCTTTCCACTTCAAGCGAGTCTTCTTTTGCCATTCCGAGTTCAAAATCTGTCCTGACCGGCTCCGGTTTGTTTTTTCCGGATTTGCATGAGAGTGCTGATAATACAGATATGATGGCAATGACATATATTCCCGTATAAAGATTTATTCTTTTCATAACATTTGTTTTTTGTAATGAAGTGTTCCCCCGGAGTTGGACGGGTTAGACATTCTCCGTTTGTCTTGACGTCCCGTTATGGTGTGTGGTTTGTCTTTCCCCGAGTATGGCGTGTATGGTATGTTGTTGTTCTCCGCATGACACATGCCGAAGGCATGTCCCTACATCGTGGATGGGTATTTTCATACATACCTTATACTTCCACATCCCCTTCCATTCTCTCCCCTTCGGGGAAGTCGGAGGGGCTCTTTCTCTTTTGTGGAGTCAGAGGGGGCTTTTTCCTTCGGGGAGCCGGAGGGGCTAAAAAAGGCAAGTGGAAAGGATTTCTCCCGCCACTTGTCTTTTCTTTTTTCCGCTGTTGAAATATCGTTTCGTCAACGATGCGCCTTGGCGTTGTTGACGGTTGGCTCAACCGTAACGTCTATTTCCGCATAGAGCTTGCCCCAATCGTAAGTGATGATTACCGGAACTTTCACCTTGAAGGTATGCACCGTAACGGTAGTATTCTTCTTGTATGTGAGGGTACCCTGGTCTGCATCAGTGATATAGCTGCCTTCAGCCACGCTCGGTCCGGTATAGGTGAATACGAAGTCTTCCTTTGACAGCGGCTTGAAGCTTGAGCCGTCTGCAAAGTTGCTGAGGACGGACCTGCTGTTGTCCTGCTCGATTTTCGCTACCTTATAGTAGTTGAACAGTGTGACGCTACCACTTGCAAATACCTGGTCGTTGTCGAAGTCGCGCCAGTCAGTGAAGTTAAACTTGTATTTCTGTCCTTTGCCGAGGTTTGCCGTGTGTGTTGAAGGATCCGAGTCAACAAACGTCACGCTTGTGCCGTCCACGTTGATGGGTCTGAGGAACTTCACGTTTATCATGTTGCCGTTGAGTGCGATGTCCTTTGCCGGTTCACATGTATTGGCCACAATCTCAACTTTCGCAGTCAGTGTCTGTCCGTTGTCGAGCTGGTTGTGCTTTGCGTAGTTCAGGATATCTTCGGAAACGCTGTTCTTCAGATATTCGATTGCTCCCGTGCTCTGGTCCAATTGGGCTATTGTCGTCTTTACACCGCTGCCGTGGGAGGCCTGAAGTTCTTTTTCGCCCTTCACTGTCAGGTCATAGTAGTCTTTCTTGTCGTTCTTTGCGCTTCCGGCCTTTGCATAGTCGGGCTTTACAAAGCGGTATTTTATTGTAAGCTCGTCTCCGGCAAGGTTGCTGTAGCCGTTTCCTTTCAGGCTGTTTGCTATGATGACCTTCGGGTTGACCACATTGCCTTCCGCATCCTTGAATGTGGATTTTGCTACAGAGAAGTTGAACATGTCGTTGTTGCCGGTCTTGGCTTCCTCCACGTGTGCGTGCAGGTCTGACGAGCCGAGAGTGTTGGAGTTCTTCTCATACCATACTGCGTAAACCTTGTCCGCTGATGTTATTGCGGCGTTTGGAGTCACTTTGCGGTCTTTGGGTTTCCATGTAAGTGTAACGTAGATGTTCGGACGTACGTTTATGTCGGATGCGTTCTTCGGTGTGAAGCGTACAACGACAGTCTTTTCAATATTGCTGTTGTTTTTGAACCAGTTATATGCCTCGTTGTTTGTGACGGTCCATGTGAGGACATCGGTCTTATGGGCTTCCTGGTCGGATGTGGTGCTTCTCACCTCACCGAATATCGGGGATGTCTTCACGTATTTTCCTGAAGCGTCCTTCTTGTATTGGAAAGCCACACCATTGCCGTCGGTGTCAAGTTTGTAGATATCGTCAAACTGTTCGCGTGAGAGGTCGATGTTTCCGTGGTTGAAGATGTCGTTTTCAACTTCTTCCCATGAAAGCATCTTGCCGAGCAGGATGTCTGCGGGATCGCAATTCACGTTGAAGCTGTTGTCCTTTGAATATGCTCCTACCTCTACATCCTCGATAACCTTGTCTGTTATTCCGATAAGCATATAGCCTACGGCCACTATGGCGTTGTTCGAGTTTCCGTCGAGCAGTTTTACGCGTACAAGCGGTGTCCTGCCGATGCTGCCCCTGGCCGGCTGTTTGGTAGGCTGGCCGTTTGCCACACCGCATGGAGTGAACACTGTGCCGTCAATCCATCCGTGGGCACTTTCGTTTGTCTGGTTTGAACCGGCGATATAGCCTATCAGCTCATATACGAGGCTGAAGTTCTTTTCTGCAATCTCGTTTTTGCCGCCCCATGTGATGTCACCGCCGTTATTTCTGTTGTAGTGCACATTAATCCATTTGCTGAAGTCGATATTCTTTCCTTCATACTCAACAGTGAAAAGAGGGCCTCTGGTGATGGCGTCTTGGGCGGTAACCGGAAGATGCAGGTCCTGAACGGTTTTTGCTTCTGTCACGTTGCCTTCCCTGCTGACTTTGTTGATCCAGAATTTCTCAATGTCGTAGCGTTTCAGGGCAGCGAAATCAGATATGATGGTAGTGTCGCCGTTTGCACCTTTGTCTGTGTATTTGAGTGCGGCCACATCCACCTTGCCGTCACCGTCTGCCGGAATGACCGCAATGTTCTGTGCGTTCTTGATCTTGGCCACAACATTCAGTTTGCCGCCTTCGCGTTTTACTTTTGTCACAGTAAGGTCGGCTGAAGCGATGGCTGCGCGTGTGAATGACGCATTGTTTACCTCAAATTCGAATTTTGAAGCCTTTTCGGTTATGATGGCGTTCGACGGATTGAGGAAATAGCTCATCGTGACATCCGGAACCACCGAGCATACGCTTCCGCGCTTGCTTATCTTGTCACCGCTCTGGTTCTTGGTAATGTCGGCAGTGGCGTTTGCCAGTGTTATAGGCTGATATTTGTATGCGTCGACGCCTATGGCCTCAATACCCTGATAGTATGTCTTCGGACTGAAGACAATAGAGCGCAGCTGTGAGCCTTTTGACACGAATATCGACTGCAGTTTGCCGTTAATCACCACATTGTCAAGGCGATAGTTATTGCCGAGGTCTATGGCTGTTATGCCCATGCCAAGCCATGATATTGTTGTAGGAGTCTTGTTGCCGTCCTTGTCGTATTTGTCGAACGTTCCATTGGGATTTGGCACATAATAGTCACCGGTGTCGCCCTTATCGCCTTTGTCTCCTTTATCTCCTTTACCACCTTGGGCTCCGGTTTCACCTTTGTCACCTTTATCTCCTTTATCTCCTTTTTCACCTTGGGCTCCGGTTTCACCTTTGTCACCTTTGTCTCCTTTATCTCCTTTACCACCTTGGGCTCCGGTTTCACCTTTGTCACCTTTATCTCCTTTATCTCCTTTTTCACCTTGGGCTCCGGTTTCACCTTTGTCACCTTTGTCTCCTTTATCTCCTTTACCACCTTGGGCTCCGGTTTCACCTTTGTCACCTTTATCTCCTTTATCTCCTTTTTCACCTTGGGCTCCGGTTTCACCTTTGTCACCTTTATCTCCTTTATCTCCTTTTTCACCTTGGGCTCCGGTGTCGCCCTTGTCTCCTTTTTCTCCGGGTGCTCCGGGTTGCCCGTCTTTGCCTAAGGCATAATAGTCGGTTTTCACACCGTCCTTATACCAATATCCGTCTTCTCCGATTGTCCATACAACGGCATCGGCACCGTTCGCACCGTCAACGCCATTGTTGACGGTATAAACGTTTCCGTCACTCATTGTGAATGTCACACCTGCACCGTCTTTCTTGACATCCGTGATGACACCGCCCTTTGCTATGAGAGCTTGAATGCTCTCTATGGCAGTCTTGTTTGCATCGATCTGCGCCTGCAGACCGCTAATGTCATCATCGTAATCCTTACAAGAAACAAACGTGCTTGTTGAAGCGGTAACGAATGCTCCAAAAAGCAGTGCACTAACAAATTTTCTTCTCATACGATAAAAATTAATTATGTAAATAAAATGTTTAAAAACTTTTTTCTTACCTTGTTAAAATCTGTATCTCTGCCGGAGAGATACAGATTTTAACAGGGATGGATATGCTATGTCTGTGGCATCCTTATAGCATTGCCATGGCGGGAAGAGGTTGGATGAAATCCAAAGGTTATCGATAAAACCGAATTCTGATCGGTGAGGGGGATATTTCTATATGTGAAACGTTAATTCATTAAAAAAGCCGTTGGTTGCTTGAAAATTTTGAAATCTATTTACATTTCTGGAGGATGTGAAATTCTCTTCCGATGAATGGCCTGTTCATGCTCAATGAATGGCATGTTCATCGACCGTGAATGGCCTGTTCATCAAGCGAGAATAGGCCATTCATTTTTGGTATACTTTTTGATAGTCATTAATGTCTTGAATATCAGTGTGTTATTGGTTTTATGCTGGTTCAAAAAATGCAATAAAATTGTTCTATGAATTTTTATTACATAAGAGATCCTTTTCTATAGCTTCCTTTAATCCCTGTTACTCATTTGAGGATGTTTTCCGCCAGACACGTGCCAAAGGCACGTGTCTGGCGGAAAACACACATACCACATACATCCCTCCGTATAACCGGTAAATGGGAGAGAAAGGAAGGGTATGTGGAGGTATGATGTATGAAAACAAAATGCCCATCCACGATGTGGATGAATGAAACAACGGATGTTTTCGGTTAATGTTCCGGCATAATATAAAGACAGGAGGCGGAAATCATTCTATGTGATTTCCGCCTCCTGATAGGATTCCATCCTACCTTTTCTTGTCATGGCAATGCTTAAGCACGCTTGCATTGCTCATCTGGCTTACCGAAAACGTTGGATTTATAAAATCCGGGCTGTCTTTAATTGAAAACAGACCGCGGCCGGATATTGTTTATCCGTATATTACCTTGCCGTTCTCATCTTCATACGGCGTAAGGTCTTTGGCGTACTGGTTCATTGCGCGCAGGCTCATTCCCATTGATGAGAAGCCGCCGTCGTGGAACAGGTTCTGCATTGTAACCTTGCGTGTGAAGTCAGAGAACATCATCACGCAGTAGTTTGCGCATTCCTCAGCATCGGCATTTCCAAGCGGCGACATTTTGTTGGCAAAGTCCATAAGATTGTCCATATCCTTGATGCCCTTGCCTGCCGTTGTCGGGGTAGGCGACTGTGATATGGTGTTGATGCGCACGTTCTTCTCGCGTCCGTAGATGTATCCGAAACTGCGGGCGATGCTTTCAAGCATGCTCTTGGCGTCTGCCATGTCGTTATATCCGAAGAAGGTGCGCTGTGATGCAACGTATGTAAGAGCCACCACGGAACCGTATTCGGCAATGGCGTCCTGTTTTTTTGCCACCTGCAGCATTTTGTGGAATGAAATGGCTGAGATATCAAGTGTTTTCTGAAGATAGCTGTAGTCGAGGTCATCGTATGTGCGGTGTTTGCGCACGTTTGGACTCATGCCGATAGAGTGTAGGACGAAGTCTATTTTTCCGCCGAGAAGCTTTACCGATTCTTCAAAAACCTTTTCCAAATCCTCAACGTTGGTAGCGTCGGCTGCGACAATAGGTGCGTTGAGCTGTTTGCTCAGCTCGTCAAGCTGTCCCATGCGCAGGGCCATTGGTGTGTTGCTCAGAGTGATCGAAGCTCCTTCCTCTACGGCTTTTACAGCCACTTTCCATGCAATTGATTCCTCATTGAGCGCACCGAAAATGATACCGCGCTTACCTTGCAATAAATTGTGTGTCATAATTAATAATTAATCCTGATTTCTAAATTCGGCACAAAATTACAACAAATGTGCAATATCTGCAAATATTTAGAGTTAAAAACACCGGTGGAGGTATCTTGTCGGGGTATCGGCTACACTTCGGAAAAAATGTGATACGGGCATGGTAAGATATTGGCGCCAAATCTTACCATGCCCGTATCATACGGTTTGTTTTGGTTATTTAAAACATTAATATCCTCGCGTTCATCCACGTTCAATACTTCCACATGCTCTTTCCATTCTCTCCCCTTTGGGGAGTCGGAGGGGCTTTTTCCCTTTGGGGAGTCGGAGAGGCTTTTGGTGTACCGAAAGGGCTCTTCGGCTCTTATTTCACGTTCCCTACCTTTATCAGGTATTCTGCAATCTGTACGGCATTGAGCGCCGCGCCCTTGCGTATCTGGTCACCGCTGAGCCAGAATGTGAGTCCGCAGTCGTCGGCAAGGTCCTTGCGCACGCGTCCTACATATATGTCGTCCGTGCCGGCTGTCTCGAGCGGCATGGGATATACCAGATTGTCGGGGTCGTCCTGCAGCGTCACTCCCGGAGCGACGGCAAGGGCTTTTTGCGCCTCTTCCACGGATATAGGACGTTCTGTCTCGATCCATACGGATTCCGAATGGGCGCGCAGAGACGATACGCGCACGCACATGGCAGAGCATTTCACGTCGCTGTGCATGATCTTACGCGTCTCGTTGAACATCTTCATCTCTTCCTTGGTGTAGCCGTTGGGTTGGAATACGTCTATCTGTGGGATGACGTTATAGGCAAGCTGATGCGGGAATTTGCTTACCGTGACGGGCTTCCCGTCGTTAATCTCCTTGTATTGTTGCTGAAGCTCGGCCATGGCGGCTGCCCCGGCTCCGCTTGCGCTCTGATAGCTTGCTATATGTATGCGGCGGATGTGGCTGAGGTTTTCCAGCGGCTGAAGTGCCACAACCATCATTATCGTGGTGCAGTTGGGATTGGCTATTATTCCCCTCGGACGGTTAAGGGCGTCGGCGGCATTGCACTCCGGCACCACCAGCGGCACGTCTTCGTCCATGCGGAATGCGCTGGAGTTGTCGATCATCACGGCGCCATGCCTGGTGATGTCGTCGGCAAACTCCTTGGATATGCCGGCACCGGCGGATGTGAAGGCGATGTCTACGTCTTTAAAGTCGTCGTTGTGGCAGAGAAGCTTCACTTCATGCTCCATGCCCCTGAACATATAGCGGCGGCCGGCACTGCGTTCGGAACCGAACAGTACAAGCTCGTCCAACGGGAAGTTTCTGTCTGCGAGAACGCGGAGAAATTCCTGGCCTACGGCTCCGCTCGCACCTACGATTGCTACTTTCATATTATATCAAAAATTTGGTTATCATGAACTTTCAGCTTGCAAAATTACAACTTTTAAGGTAATTATCAATAAAATGTGATATTTTTTTTGCACCTTTGCATGCTGAAAAGTCAAAAACGATTATTTATGCCGGATATATCACAATATTTTCCAATCACAGACCCGACGTTGATATTCTTTGTCGTGCTGTGCATAATACTTCTTGCGCCTATTATCATGGGGCGGCTGCGTATACCGCATATCATCGGCATGGTGCTTGCGGGAGTGCTCGTGGGGCGGTATGGGCTTAATGTGTTGGAGCGTGACAGCAGCTTCGAGCTTTTCGGAAAGGTGGGGCTTTATTATATAATGTTTCTTGCCGGACTGGAGATAGATATGAAAGGGCTCAGGAACAACGGATGGAAAGTGGGGCTCTTCGGGGTGCTTACGTTTTTCATCCCGTTTGTATTGGTTTTTCTTGCGTGTATATACATTCTCGGCTACACTCCGCTTGCGTCGCTGATGCTTGGAAGCATACTCGGTTCCAACACCCTCATTGCATATCCTATCGTTTGTAAATACGGATTGCAGAAGCATCCGTGCGTAACGATGTGCGTGGGGGCCTCGATGATTTCGCTGACGTTTGCCTTGGTGGTGCTTGCCGCCACGGTGGGGGCGTTCAACAACGGCACTGGTATATGCTTCTGGATACTGTTTGTGTTTAAGTTCCTGCTGTTCTTCGTGATAGAGATACTCACCGTGCCGCGGCTTACACGGTGGTTCCTGCGCAACTATTCGGATGCCGTGATGCAGTATATATTCGTTATGGCCGTGATGTTTCTCAGTGCCGCCATATCAGAGTCTCTCGGCATAGAGGGAGTGTTCGGGGCTTTCTTTGCCGGACTGATGCTCAACAGGTTCATACCCCATGTGTCACCGCTCATGAACCGTATCGAGTTCATAGGCAATGCCCTCTTCATACCGTATTTCCTTATAGGTGTAGGTATGCTTATCAACATGAGCGTGCTTTTCCAGGGGCTGCACACGGCCACTATCGTGTTCTGTTTCGTGGTGTTCGGAACAATCGGCAAGGCCGTGGCGGCATACATGGCTTCGTTTGGCATGCGGCTTCCTTCCGTATACGGAAACATGATGTTCGGACTGACCGAGGCTCATGCCGCGGGAAGTATTGCCATCGTGATGGTAGGCATCAAGCTGCAGATAGCCGACGGAGTGTATCTTATGAATGACGACATGCTGAACGGAGTGGTCATGATGATTCTCTTCACGTGCATCATCGGCTCCATGCTCACCGAGCAGGCGTCGCGCACCATTGTGCTTAAGGAAAGCCATCTTGCCGGTGACACACATGCCGACGGTGACGACGAGAAGATTCTCCTGGCCGTCAAATATCCGTCTACGGCGGCACAGCTGCTTAACATTGCCATACTGATGCGCAACCAGAAGCTCAACCGCGGGCTGATAGGGCTTAATGTCGTTTATGACGACGACAGCCGCCTGGCACATCAGGAGCGGGGAAAGATGCTGCTCGAGCAGCTTGCGCGCCAGGCCGGGGCATCCGATGTGAGGATACAGACACAAGTGCGTATCGCAACAAATATCGCCAACGGAATAAAGCATGCCTTCAAGGAATATAACGCCTCGGAGATAATAATGGGGCTGCATGCACATAAGGAAATCACCCACAGGTTCTGGGGAGAGTTCATACAAAGCCTGTTCAACGGGCTTAACAGGCAGATAAT
The DNA here is from genome assembly GCF_013166605.1 of Xylanibacter muris. Taxonomy (GTDB): domain Bacteria; phylum Bacteroidota; class Bacteroidia; order Bacteroidales; family Bacteroidaceae; genus Prevotella; species Prevotella muris. Next base: position 10,139 of record NZ_JABKKF010000018.1, on the reverse strand, counting down.
ACTTGCGAGGTGTATGCGCCCGCTTAACACTATGCGCAGAATACAGGTGGCTGTGCCTTCGAGGGCAGAGTTCGAGCCGGGGTTCTACCGATGGCTCGAGCGTCTGGCAAGGATGGCCGGTAACCTCGAATGCCGTATCGTGTTTCACGCCCAGACCGACACGTTGCTGCTCATACGGCAGTTTATGAGTAACAGGCATCCCGATGTGCGCTCGGAATATGAGATTATGGAACATTGGAATCTCTTGCCGAAGCTGGCGTCGACAATCAGCGACGACCATCTTTTTGTGGTCATCACCGCACGTAAGGGCACGGTGTCGTATAAAAAGGCGTTGGACAGGCTTCCCGACGAGCTTACGGGCTTCTTCTCGGGAAAGAGCCTTATGATAATATTCCCCGACCAGCATGGCGACTCGCCGGACGCAATGACGTTTGCCGAGCCGCAGCATTATGAGCAGATGAGTGCATACAACATGCTGCTCACATGGATAAGGAAAAAGACGGGAAGAGGATAATAAAAAAAACAGAATATACCGAATGATAGACATCAAGGGAATAACAAAGAGTTTCGGAACGCTGCAGGTGTTGAAAGGCATTGACCTGCATATAGGAAAGGGCGAGATGGTCAGCATCGTCGGACCGAGCGGTGCGGGAAAGACCACGCTGCTACAGATAATGGGGACGCTTGACAGGCCGGACAGCGGCAGGATAGTGATAGACGGTGTTGACGTGGGGGCGCTCGGCGCAAGCAGGATGGCTGCCTTCAGAAACCGCCATATAGGATTTGTGTTCCAGTTTCATCAGCTCCTTCCCGAATTTACGGCAATGGAGAATATAATGATACCTGCATATATTGCAGGCACATCAAACAGGGATGCCGCGCGCAGGGCAGGGGAGCTGCTCGACTTCATGGGGCTGTCGCACCGTGCCGCACATAAGCCTAACGAGCTTTCAGGAGGCGAGAAACAGAGGGTGGCCGTGGCACGGGCTTTGGTAAACAGTCCGGCGGTAATACTGGCCGATGAGCCGTCGGGAAGCCTCGACACAAAAAACAGGGAGGAGCTGTATCAGCTGTTTTTCGAACTGAGAGACAAGTTCGCCCAGACGTTCGTCATCGTGACACACGACGAGCAGCTTGCCGCACTCACAGACCGTACGGTGAAGATGCGCGACGGACTGCTCGACAATGCTCCGGCAGAAGGGAATATTAATGTAAATTCTTTTGAAACAATATGAATGGAATAAGATTAGGCGAGTACAACAGGCTTAAGGTTGTGAAAGAAGTGGATTTCGGGATGTATCTCGACGGAGGCGACGAGGGCGAGATACTGTTGCCTTCGCGGTATGTGCCGCAGGGATGCAGGCCTGGCGACGAACTTGAGGTGTTCATATATCTCGACCAGGACGAGCGTCCGGTGGCAACCACTCTGAGGCCGTTGGCGAAGGTCGGAGACTTTGCGTGTCTCGAGGTGGCATGGGTGAACGGATACGGCGCTTTTCTTGATATAGGTCTTATGAAAGATCTCTTCTGTCCTTTCCGGGAACAGAAAAGGCGCATGGAGAAAGGAAACTCATATATCGTGTATGTGACCATCGATGAGGACAGCTATCGTATGATGGCTACGGCCAAGGTGGAAAGATATCTTTCCAAGGACATGCCACGCTACAGGCATGGCGATGAGGTGGACTTGCTCGTGTGGCAGAAGACTGACCTTGGTTTCAAGGTTATCGTAGACAATAAGTATCAGGGACTGGTGTATGAGGACCAGGTGTTCCGCTATCTTACAGCCGGTGACCGCCTGAAGGGATTTATCGATCATGTGCGTCAGGACGGAAAGATAGATGTGACAATACAGCCCACAGGCCACCGCCATGCAACAGAATTCTCAGAACTGCTGCTTGCCTATCTTAAAGAGAACAACGGCCATTGCGATCTTTGCGACACTACTCCGGCCGAGATAATCACCGACCGTTTTAAGGTGAGCAAAAAAACGTTCAAGAAGGCCGTCGGCGACCTCTACCGCCGTAAGCTCATCACCATCGGCACAGGAGGAATAGACCTCGTGGGCGGATAGGCAGACAAGAGCCCCTCCGATTCCCCAAAGGGGAGAGATAGGAAGGGAATGTGTATCATCAGTAGGATATTCAGGACCCTTCCCCATGTAGGGACGTGCCTTTGGCACGTGTCAGGCGGAAAAGCATCCTCTAATGAGTTACCTCCTAATATAACGTGGGTTCGACGAATTCAAAATGATGCGAGCTGTGTATCTAATGTGTGTTGCACATTGATACATGGCTTTTTGGGAAACATGCAATAAGCAGCAATTGTCCCAAGTACGTTTACAATGAATTTGTCAAAACTCCTGTGTCTTGAATGCTCCACCTGTGCAATGTTTTTCAATTCATCGTTTACAGTTTCTATAACAGCCCGTTTGCGGGGCAGCAGTCTGTCCGATACACTCATTAAAGCTCCCTTCATATTGTTTTTAAGTTTTGTGACAATCTGTATGCCGTCAACAAACAACCTTTGGAAAAGATTTTTGCCGATGTATCCTTTGTCTGCAACCAGCTTGCCATAGATAAATTCAATAAAGGCCTTGTATTTCAGCGGTTTCCTGGCATCCACATCTTCCGGATTTATCATGAAGTTGAGTAATTCTCCTTTCTCGTTACAAATCAGATGCAGTTTGAAACCGAAGAACCATCCCATGGAGTATTTGCCTCTTTGGGCTATACCCTTGAATACTTTATGGATATGTATCCTACCCTCAGAGGGGTGCTGTCCACGAAACTTATACCTGTGCATTTTCCAAGCAGAACCTTCTTGATGAACAGGGCTAAAGGGACGGCTATCTCTTTTTCAAGTTCCACTCAAAAGATGAGAAAGGGAATCCCAAACATGAGGTCTGGATAGATACTTCTGAAATCAAGGCCGGATAAGATGAAAAAGACAATATTATAACAATACCGATATTAAATGTCGGATATAAACGATAAAAACGTAAGGTATTTGTCGTTTATATCCGATAAAATGATTACCTTTATACCCGATTAAAAGCTATAGTCATGACTAAAGATTTGATAAAGACCCTTATTGCAGAGTATCAGCAATATGTGACCGGGGTGAAGCTCATTCCTCGTCAGGTAGAGTTTATGGACGGGCAGAATTACGTGCTTGTCGGGTTGAGGCATGCAGGAAAATCATACCTTATGTACCAGCGGATAGCGGAATTACTGTCACAGGGACATCAGCAGGATGAGGTGCTGTACTTCAATTTTGAGGATGACCGCATTGATTCGCTTGACATCACCGACTTGGAACTCATCAAGACTTGCTATGAGGAGATGTATGACCACAGACCACTGTTTTTTCTTGATGAAATCCAACTCGTAAAGGGATGGGAAAAGTTTGCCCGTCGGTTGGCTGACCAGAAATACCATGTCTATATTACTGGAAGCAATGCCAAGATGCTCAGCAGCGAGATCGCCACTACCCTCGGTGGCAGGTATATGGTGCAGGAGGTGTTCCCTTATTCCTTTTCGGAATATCTGAAGGCGCACGACATTGATCTCACGCAGAAGAATGCGGAGTTTAAACATCGAAAACAGATTGTACGCTTGGCAGATGAGTATTTCCGCAAGGGAGGCTTGCCGGAGACGGCTCTGATGCCTAATAGCCGTCAGTGGTTGAGCAGCCTGTTCAGCAAGATATTTTTTGGCGACTTGGTGGCGCGCCATGGCATTCGCAACGACTTTGCCCTGAAAGTGTTGATACGCAAACTGGCGGAGAGTGTAAAGCAACCCCTGTCATATTCCAGGATGGCAAGTATAGTGTCAAGCACAGGAAAGAAAATGAGTACCGATGCTGCCATTGACTATATCCGTTATATGGATGAATCGTGGTTGCTCCTACCCTTTGAGAATTATGTAGGAAAACTTCAGGACAAGGAGATGAACCGCAAGTATTACTTCATCGACAATGGTCTGCTGGCTCTCTTCCTGCTGGATCCGGCAACCTCACTCTTGGAGAATATCGTAGCGGTCAACCTCAGACGCAAGTATGGTGATGAGTGCTATTTCTTCAATACCCCCAAGGCTGAGGTGGATTTTTACATCCCAGAAGAAAGTCTTGCCATACAGGTGGCTTATTCCATAGCCGACCGGGACACTCGCAAGCGAGAGGCTGATGCTCTTCTTGCCTTGTCGGATTATCAAGATGTTCGGAACCTGCTGATTATCACTAAAGATGAAGAGGAAATACTCGAAGAAAACGGGAAGGTTATCTACGTCATCCCATTATGGAAATGGATGAAAGGGTTGTAGCAATCCGCCCGCAGACATAATATGCATTATCATTTTGAAGAATTGAAATTATTGATGGCAAAAGAGATACAATCCATGGACAAAACGGTATTATGAAGCCGCTGCTGAGATGGTGCAAAGAATGTTCGGTGAAAATGATTTAAGGACGTTGAAAGTACAGACAAACAGTGCCAAAGGCATGTCCCTACATTGTGGATGAATACCGGCAAAATTAAAATGATGTCAAAGGGGAGAGATAGGAAGAGAATGTGTATTATCAGTTGGATATTCAGGACCCTGCCCCATGTAGGGACGTGCCTTCGGCACGTGTCAGGCGTAAAAACATCATCTGATGAGTTTCTAATATACCATATATTATGGTTGTTTTCTGCATAGTTCTTCCACGAGTAGGCCCCTTCCTCGTTGCGATGTATTATGCGCATTTCTCCGCCTCTTTGGTCAATGATGTTTCTTTATATAAAGACTTTTTATATGCCGTTATGTTGATAATCTCGTGATTTTTGCTTATATTTGCCTGATGTAATGAAATCCTGTGTGGTTTTATGCTTATCCTAATATTGTTTTACGTAAAAAAAGAAAAGAATCATGTCGGGCTATATACGATTTGACTGGGCTATGAAACGGCTCTTGCGCAACAAGGCAAACTTCGGTGTCCTTGAAGGTTTTCTTACCACCTTGCTTAACGAGAAGATAACGATCCGCCGTCTTCTCGAGAGCGAGAGCAACCAGGAGGACGAGTACGACAAGTACAACCGTGTTGACATGCTTGCCGAGAACAGCTCCGGCGAGCTGTTCCTCATAGAGGTCCAGAACAACAACGAGTATGCCTATTTCCAGCGTATGCTCTTCGGTGCTTCCAAGCTCGTCACCGAATATATAAACCGCGGTGAGGGCTATCACAATGTCCGTAAGGTCTACAGCATAAACATCGTGTATTTCTCTCTCGGCTCCGGCCGTGACACAGTATACCACGGCAAGACTGAGTTCCACGGCATCCACACCGGTGACATCCTCGAGCTTTCCCCTTTCCAGAAACAGAAGTTCAATGCCGATGCCGTCAGCGAGCTTTATCCTGAGTACTATATCCTGAAGGTGAACGATTTCGACAAGGTAGCCACGACACCCTTGGATGAGTGGATCTACTATCTGAACACCGGTGAGGTTCCTACCGGTGCCACCGCTCCCGGACTTGACGATGTTCGTGAGCGTCTGAAGCTCGACCGTATGACGAAGGACGAGCTGTCAGCCTATTACCGCCATCTTGACAATGTGGTGATTCTTCGTGACAACATCATCACGGAGAGGGAAGAGGGTCGTGCCGAGGGACTTGCCGAAGGTATCGAGAAAGGTCGTGTCGAAGGTATCGAGAAAGGTCGTGTCGAAGGTATCGAGAAAGGTCGTGCCGAGGGCAGGGAAGAGGGTCGTACCGAGGGAATAATGGATATTGCACGCGGCATGAAGGCGGACGGTCTTTCGGTCGGTGTAATAGCAAAGTATACGGGTCTGTCTTCATCCGAAATTGAGAAATTGTGATGTTTCCATGCATAGTGGCAAAATAGGAAATAAATTACACTTTACAATACATGTCAAAATGAGAAAGTTTGTTCTTGTATGTTTCTTTGGATCAGCATTATCAATAATGTTTTGCGGATGTGGCCAAGGCAAATCAAATACTGTGGATGTGGATGAAATAATTGATACTGTAGACATTTATGATGTAGATATGTACATTGGTGCAGACACCTGTGCTGCTGATACAATTGTACAAGAATAAATAGAACCGGGTATGTTTTGGTTTCTTAATCCATTAGTGTCAGTTTTTATATTCCTTGGACGTTTTAGGTCTCGTTGGCTTTGGTTGCCCACAACAGTAATTGGCGTTTATCTGTTTTGGGTGATGATAGCCTGGAACAGAGTACCTGCTTTTTCCGACAAAATAGAAATAACCGGGACTGAATCTGCGGTTAGAGACAGCGTAGGAATAGACATTTCCATTAAGCACCCTTATTTTAGTCTGAACAGTTACAGCAAGGATTTTGTTGGTTTTTTTACGGAATATGGTGAATCAAAGATCGGTGTATGCTGCGAACTCAATTCCGGTAAAAAGGCATTAAAAGAAGGTTCTGCTCATGACTCTCTTTTTGCAAGCTATCTGTCTTATGCCAAAAGGCTATATCCTAAATGTAGCATGGATTCCATCGAAGTGGTGTATGTAATAAATACACGCAAGGAGCTGTTTGGGAAAATAGATGATAGAAATGCCAAAACAGGGATAATCAGGGCTATAGATGAAAAAGGTTTCTGTTTTACTAAGAGGACACCGACTTACGAGGATGACAAATGTGTGGATTCTCTTTGGATGCTTGCAGGACTGAATCATGGAATAGCCAAAACGATGCGTATTGGCTATGATTTTGACATTCGTCACAGTCTTACGCGTCTGTTCAGGATGGAAGATATCTCACAGTTCAATTATAATTTAGTGTTGAATGAAAAGAATGCTGACATTAGAAGCATAGTAATAGATTTGGGAGGTCCGACTGATACGAAAGGAATCTGTCCTGTACCGGATATAGTTGGGCCGGAGCGCATAGTATATAATACAAAAGAAAAAATCGAAGAGGTACGTAACGCCAGAGGCATTAAAATGTTTTGTCAAAATATTGAAGCAACAAACATACAGAATATACGTTTGTTTCTTCTTACATCCATTTCCTCTCTCTGCATAGCCTATACGATAAGGGAGATAGGTGTTTTCATCCTGTTCTTACTTAGGAAGGCTAAGCGTGCATGGGAAAGGATAAAGGCAAACCAGATACAGAAGAAAAAGACAACCTGTTCAAAAGTGAATGCCAACCGGAAGAGACGTAAAAAGAAATAAAGGAAGAGAATGTGTAGCATCAGTAGTATATTCAGGACCCTGCCCCATGTAGGGACGTGCCTTCGGCACGTGTCATGCGTAAATATCCTCTAATGAGTTCTAATATATCATATATATTATGGTTGTTTTCTGCATAGTTCTTCCACGAGTAGGGGCCCCTTCCTCGTTGCGATGTATTATGCGCATTTCTCCGCCTCTTTGGTCAATGATGTTTCTTTATATAAAGATTTTTTATATGCCGTTATGTTGATAATCTCGTGATTTTTGCTTATATTTGCCTGATGTAATGAAATCCTGTGTGGTTTTATGCTTATCCATTATTGTTTTACGAATAAAATGAATTGTAATCATGCCGGGCTATATACGATTTGACTGGGCGATGAAACGCCTCTTGCGCAACAAGGCAAACTTCGGTGTCCTTGAAGGTTTTCTTACCACTTTGCTTAACGAGAAGATAACGATACGCCGTCTTCTAGAGAGCGAGAGCAACCAGGAGGACGAGTACGACAAGTACAACCGTGTTGACATGCTTGCCGAGAACGTTAGCGGCGAGCTGTTCCTCATAGAGGTCCAGAACAACAACGAGTATGCCTATTTCCAGCGTATGCTCTTCGGTGCTTCCAAGCTCGTCACCGAATATATAAACCGCGGTGAGGGCTATCACAATGTCCGTAAGGTCTACAGCATAAACATCGTGTATTTCTCTCTCGGCTCCGGCCGTGACACAGTATACCACGGCAAGACTGAGTTCCACGGCATCCACACCGGTGACATCCTCGAGCTTTCCCCTTTCCAGAAACAGAAGTTCAATGCCGATGCCGTCAGCGAGCTTTATCCTGAGTACTATATCCTGAAGGTGAACGATTTCGACAAGGTAGCCACGACACCCTTGGATGAGTGGATCTACTATCTGAACACCGGTGAGGTTCCTACCGGTGCCACCGCTCCCGGACTTGACGATGTTCGTGAGCGTCTGAAGCTCGACCGTATGACGAAGGACGAGCTGTCAGCCTATTACCGCCATCTTGACAATGTGGTGATTCTTCGTGACAACATCATCACGGAGAGGGAAGAGGGTCGTGCCGAAGGACTTGCCGAAGGTCGTGCCGAGGGTCGTGCCGAGGGAATAATGGATATAGCACGCGGCATGAAGGCTGATGGTCTTCCGGTCGGTGTAATAGCCAAGTATACGGGTCTGTCTTCATCCGAAATTGAGAAATTGTGATGTTTCCATGCATAGTGGCAAAATAGGAAATAAATTACTGTCTTTCCCGAGAAAGGTATACCTACACTTATTTTATTAAAAATGAGTCTATTTCTTGTATAATTGCGCTATAATGTCTATCTTTGCAACGGTGGTTAATTCAACCACCGTTGCAAAGAACAGCACTGCATGAGATTCTATAACAGAGAAAACGAGATAGCCGAGTTAAAGCGTATATGCAACCTGGCATTTACGCAGAACTCGCGTATGACGGTTCTGACAGGTCGCCGGCGTATCGGCAAGACGAGCCTTATAAAGAAAGCGTTTGAGGACAGTGACGAGCCGATGCTGTACTTTTTCACGGGACGCAAGGCCGAAGCCGTGCTTGTGGATGACTTTGTCCGTGAGATACACGACAAACTCCACGGGTATGTTCCGGAAGGTCTAAAGTCTGTCACAGGAGTGCTGAGACATCTGTTTGAGCTTGCAAAGACTGTGAGGTTCACTCTTGTCATTGATGAGTTCCAGGAGTTCATGACTGTCAATCCGTCAGTGTTCAGTGACATGCAGAATCTGTGGGACAGTTACCGTTCCTATACAAGGATGAACCTTGTCCTGAGCGGTTCGGTCATGTCGATGATGCGCCGGATTTTCACCGATGCGCACGAGCCGTTGTTCGGACGAGCCGACAATATCATCAACCTGCGGCCCTTCAAGATACGGGTTATAAAGGAGATTTTGAAGGATTACAATCCTGAATACACCAACGAGGATCTTCTGGCACTGTATTCCATGACGGGAGGAATACCCAAATATATCGAGCTTCTTTGTGACAACGGTCGCATGACGGCCGAGTCCATGCTCCGCTTCTCCGTGTCATATATGTCACCCTTCATCGATGAGGGACGCAATCTGCTGATTACTGAGTTCGGACGTGATTACGGCACCTATTTTTCCATTCTTCTTGCCATAGCGCAAGGCCATACATCCCAGGCTGAAATCACTGCGTCTTTGGGCGGAACGGCTATCGGCGGTCATCTTGAACGATTGGAGAACACATATAATATCCTATCGAAATTCCGGCCCGTCATGTCGAAGCCGGGAAGCAAGAACACGGTGCGTTTCCGCATAAGCGACAATTTCCTGCAGTTCTGGTTCCGTTTCATTGAGCGCAACCGTTCCATGATAGAGCTTGACAACTATGATGACTTGCAGGACATTGTCATACGGGACTATCCTACATATTCCGGCCTGACACTTGAAAAGTATTTCCGGCAGAAATTGACGGAGGAAGGCGGATTCCGCGAAATGGGGTCATGGTGGGAGGCCAAGGCAGGAAAAGAATCCAACGAGATAGATATTGTCGGAATAAGGACAGACGGCAAATCCGCACTCGTTGCCGAAGTGAAGCGCAATGCCCGCAACTATGAACATAAATCTTTCATGGCCAAGGTCGGGCATATAAAAGCCAAGATATTGTCAGGATATGAAATAGAGTCCCGCCTTTATACCATAGATGACATGTGACAAAACACGATGTCCCTGCATGGAAAAGGTTCAGAACAGACATCCCTATATTGTGGATGGGTTCTGCATCCCAATCCGATGCTTCCACATACTCTCTCTTTCTCTCCCCTTTGGGGAGTCGGAGGGGCTCCTTCCCCCCCCCCCCCCCCCCCCCCCCCCCCCCCCCCGGGGGGGGGGGGGGGGGGGGGGGGGGGGTCTCATCCTG
>NZ_JABKKF010000017.1:0-42500 GCF_013166605.1 Xylanibacter muris | reverse complement strand
GAATATCAACCGTGTCTGCCATCGCCTTCGCCGTTCGGCTGAGACTTAGGGACCGACTAACCCCGGGGTGAACAACATTGCCCGGGAAACCTTGGTCTTGCGGCGGGGGAATATCTCATTCCCCTTATCGTTACTTATACCTACATTTGCTTTTCCGAATCCTCCAGCGAGGGTCACCACTCGCATTCAACGGAGACGGAATGCTCCCCTACCGATACTTTTATAATTTGCTATCCCGCGCCTTCGGTATCTGCCTTATACCCGATTATTATCCACGCCCGGACCCTCGACTAGTGAGCTGTTACGCACTCTTTGAATGAATGGCTGCTTCCAAGCCAACATCCTAGCTGTCACAGGGACCGGACTTCGTTAGACTAACTCAGGCAGAATTCCGGGACCTTAGACGGCGGTCTGGATTCTTCTCCTCTCGGGGACGGACCTTAGCACCCGCCCCCTTACTGCAGGGCTACAAGCCGTGAGCATTCGGAGTTCGTCAGGACTTGACAGGCGGTGAAGCCCTCGCATCCTACCGGTCGCTCTACCTCTCACGGCGAACACCCGACGCGGCACCTAAATGCCTTTCGGGGAGTACGAGCTATCTCCAAGTTTGATTGGCCTTTCACTCCTACACTCGGCTCATCCGGAAGCTTTTCAACGCTTATCGGTTCGGGCCTCCATCACGTGTTACCGGGACTTCACCCTGGCCAAGTGTAGATCACTTGGTTTCGCGTCTGCCACCGCCGACTTAAACGCCCTCTTCAGGCTCGCTTTCACTGCGGCTCGGGATGTCCTCATCCTTAACCTCGCCGGCGACGGCAACTCGTAGGTTCATTATGCAAAAGGCACGCCGTCACATGATTAACATGCTCCGACCGCTTGAAGGCGCATGGGTTCAGGATCTATTTCACTCCCCTCATGGGGGTTCTTTTCACCTTTCCCTCACGGTACTGGTACACTATCGGTCTCACAGGAGTATTTAGCCTTGCCGGATGGGCCCGGCTGATTCACACAGGATTACTCGTGTCCCGCGCTACTCAGGATTACACTGGGTCATCGAAGGCTGCGCGTACGGGTCTGTCACCCTCTACGGATCCCCTTTCCAGAGGATTCCGCTCGCCTTAAATGTACCGTGTCGTGGTCCTACAACCCCCGCAACGCAATGATACGGTGCGGGTTTGGGCTCTTCCCCGGTCGCTCGCCACTACTGGGGGAATCATTGTTATTTTCTTCTCCTCGGGGTACTAAGATGTTTCAGTTCCCCCGGTTCGCCTCCCGAAATAAAGACGGGATAATACCTGAAAAGGTATTGGGTTGTCCCATTCGGAAATCCGCGGGTCAAAGGTCATTTGCACCTCACCGCGGCTTATCGCAGCTTATCACGTCCTTCATCGCCTCTGTGAGCCAAGGCATCCGCCATGCGCCCTTTCGTACTTTCTCAGCCTTATATCAATACCTCACCAAAAAAAAGTGGAGGATACCGAGGCTGTCGTTGAGTTCTGTCTGTCAATGCGCGCACACCATAACAATGTGCCGCTGACATCTTTACTTACAAGTCTTATGTGTCAATATGTCAAAGAACGGACCGGAGACATAACGCAATAAAGCGGAATGTGCCGGATGGTGGAGAATAACGGATTCGAACCGTTGACCTCTTGCATGCCATGCAAGCGCTCTAGCCAACTGAGCTAATCCCCCATAGACAGAGGCAGAACGTACAAGAAAGGATAGAACCTGAAAACTCTCCGGTAAAAGTACGTATACCATAATATACTCTCGCATTCGTCTGATTTGCATGCGTCCCTCCAGAAAGGAGGTGTTCCAGCCGCACCTTCCGGTACGGCTACCTTGTTACGACTTAGCCCCAATCACCGGTTTCACCCTAGGCCGACCCTCACGGTCACGGACTTCAGGCGCCCCCGGCTTTCATGGCTTGACGGGCGGTGTGTACAAGGCCCGGGAACGTATTCACCGCGCCATGGCTGATGCGCGATTACTAGCGAATCCAGCTTCGTGGGGTCGGGTTGCAGACCCCAGTCCGAACTGAGGGGCACTTTCAAGATTCGACACCGTTTGCACGGCACCTGCTCGCTGTATGCCCCATTGTAACACGTGTGTAGCCCCGGACGTAAGGGCCGTGCTGATTTGACGTCATCCCCGCCTTCCTCGCTCCTTGCGGAGGCAGTACCCACAGAGTGCCCGGCATGACCCGATGGCAACTGAGGGAAGGGGTTGCGCTCGTTATGGCACTTAAGCCGACACCTCACGGCACGAGCTGACGACAACCATGCAGCACCTTCACAGATGTCCCGAAGGACTTCATCATCTCTGAATCATTCATCTGCAATTCAAGCCCGGGTAAGGTTCCTCGCGTATCATCGAATTAAACCACATGTTCCTCCGCTTGTGCGGGCCCCCGTCAATTCCTTTGAGTTTCACCGTTGCCGGCGTACTCCCCAGGTGGGATGCTTAACGCTTTCGCTTGGCCGCCGACTGTATATCGCCGACAGCGGGCATCCATCGTTTACCGCGCGGACTACCAGGGTATCTAATCCTGTTCGATACCCGCGCTTTCGAGCATCAGCGTCAGTAATGCTGCGGCACGCTGCCTTCGCAATCGGAGTTCTTCGTGATATCTAAGCATTTCACCGCTACACCACGAATTCCGCGTGCCTTCCGCACACTCAAGCCCGCCAGTTCGCGCTGCAGGACCGTGGTTGAGCCACGGCGTTTCACAGCACGCTTGACAGGCGGCCTACGCTCCCTTTAAACCCAATAAATCCGGATAACGCCCGGACCTTCCGTATTACCGCGGCTGCTGGCACGGAATTAGCCGGTCCTTATTCGTGCGGTACCTGCAAAAGGCCACAAGTGGCCTACTTTATCCACGCACAAAAGCAGTTTACAACCCATAGGGCCGTCATCCTGCACGCTACTTGGCTGGTTCAGGGTTCCCCCCATTGACCAATATTCCTCACTGCTGCCTCCCGTAGGAGTCTGGACCGTGTCTCAGTTCCAGTGTGGGGGACCTTCCTCTCAGAACCCCTACCGATCGGTGCCCTGGTGGGCCGTTACCCCGCCAGCAAGCTAATCGGACGCATCCCCATCCCGTACCGGAATAACCTTTGCTCCGGAAAACATGGATCTTCCGGAGAACATAGGGCATTAATCCGTCTTTCGACGGGCTGTGCCCTGGTACGGGGCAGGTCGGATACGCGTTACTCACCCGTGCGCCGGTCGCCATCGACACGTCCGAAAACATGTCATGCTGCCCCTCGACTTGCATGTGTTAAGCCTGTAGCCAGCGTTCATCCTGAGCCAGGATCAAACTCTACATTGTAAAATATCTTTGAAGCCGAATGCCAAATGCCGCAAGGCACCAGGCAAAGGCCATTATTCTAATCCTATCAGAACGCCTTAAATCCGAATTAACAAGAGCCTGGCATTCATACCCTAACCGGATAAAAAATGACGGTTTTCATGTTATACCCAAGTCTCAACCACGGCATCCTGACACCGGGAAAAGACCTGCTTCTTGTACTACTTCTGTCTATGTTAAATCTTTCAAAGAACTCTTAATCAGTATGCTCAACAGGACTGCTCCTGAAAAGCGAATGCAAAGGTACACATTATCGGGAAAACAACAAAAACATAACGGGGAAAATATCACCACGTTAACATTTGTTTGATTTCTTATTGATATAGGTCAGAACAAAAACAGGAAATACATTATAATATATAATAAGATTATAATACATTCCAACAACAAATTCACTTATTCTTTCTCAACAGCATATATCCGACAATTCCGCCTATAATAGACGCAATAAATATACCGACCTTGGCTTGAACATAATTATTATGGCTATTAAATGCAAGCATGGTAACAAACATCGACATTGTAAAACCTATCGAAGCCAAGAACCCTAATCCTGTAATACGCCTCCATGTCATTGAGCGGGACCTTTTTCCCAATCCTGTCTTTTCCGTAATCCACACAGCAGTCAAAATACCTAAAGGTTTGCCCAACAACAATCCCATAAACACACCCAAGGCGACATTGTTCTCTATCAGGACAGACATATCAAAATCGACGAATGAAACTCCGGCATTAGCAAATGCGAATATGGGTATAATAACAAACGATACCAACGGTTGCATACTATGCTCCAATCTCTGCAGTGGAGGCATGGCTTTCAATGAATCAGACTGCACTTTCACAAGAATCTCCATCTGATCCGGCTCAAGTGTCCTGACATCATTTCCCTCCGTATTCTCAAATTTTCTTATAAGTTTCTTCATTCTGGCTATAAATGCCATTTCCGGAATCCTGGAATCGGCAGGTATTACCATGGCTGAAAGAACTGCGGATACAGTAGCATGCACACCAGACATAAGAAAAGCCACCCATACTCCGCCAATACCTAACACCCCATAGAATAAGACATTTTTTATTCCCATTCTATTCCCAATAAACATTACCATCAGAATAAACATTCCAACAGCCAGATTATCCAAAGATATATTAGATGTATAAAACAGGGCGATAACCAACACCGATCCCAAATCATCAACAATGGCAAGTGTCGTGAGGAAAACCTTTACGGATGCAGGGACCCTGTTGCCAAGCACATAAAGTACAGCCAAGGCAAAAGCAATGTCGGTTGCCATCGGTATACCCCATCCGCGGCTGACAGGAGTACCCCAGTTAAATAATGTATAGATAACAGCGGGCACAAGCATTCCGAATATCGCAGCAACCACAGGCAACGTCACTTTCTTAACATCCTTAAGCTCACCTCCAATAAACTCGTGCTTAAGCTCAAGACCGACGACAAAGAAAAACATTGACATCAACCCGTCATTAATCCAATGGCCAATACTGAAATTCATAAACGGATAATCATTAAAAACAAATCCAAGATGACATTCCAATAAAGAAGCATACTCGTCACGAAGCGGAGAGTTGGCAAGCAACAGCGCAACAAACACAGATACCGCCAAAACAACACCACTTGATTTCTCACGATGCATAAACTGCATGGCAGGCATAATCAACCTGCTTTCAAGACCTCTTCGATAAATATTCTTCATAAATACATTTTTGAAAGAATCATGGAAAATACTGAGACTATCCTGAAAACCCACTCCACAATCCTTGAATTAAAACTAAACAATAATATTTTGACTATAAGCGACTTACATATAAGCCCCCATTCAAAAGAACCATAAATTTCTTTTTCAAGTACAAATTTAGACAGAATCCCCGATATTTTATATGTAAATACGAAATAAATTAATATTTCTTTACTAAAAACCGGATATCTTCTTTAGAATGACATCCGGCTATATACATAAATATCATATTTAAAATATACTACAGAAAAAAACAATAAAACATAAATATACCGTTATACGAAAATAATATATTACTTTTGCAGGAAAAACAAAAACAGTATGGAACAGAATGATAAAACGCTATGGCAGATTGTGAAAAGCTATTTCAACGCACTGCCCGACAAGGAAAACGAAGAGGAGACAATCAGACAAATAAGCAGTGGTGTTGTTTTCCATGGCGCAAACCTATGGGTGCTGATATTTGCGATATTCATAGCCTCATTAGGCCTGAACACCAATTCCACCGCGGTTATCATCGGAGCAATGCTCATTTCACCTCTTATGGGGCCTATCATCGGAATGGGACTGTCCATAGGCATAAACGACCTTGAACTTTTGAAGCGTTCTGTAAAAAACTATCTTGTGGCAACAGTGATAAGCGTGCTCACCGCCACCATATATTTTATTATAACCCCACTCACCGAGGCACAATCCGAATTACTTGCGCGCACCTCCCCTACCCTTTACGATGTATTAATAGCTCTGTGCGGTGGTGCTGCCGGCATACTCGCATTATCGACAAAAGGAAAAGGCAACGTTATCCCCGGAGTGGCAATCGCCACAGCCCTCATGCCTCCGCTATGTACCGCCGGCTACGGACTGGCCGTAAACAACATGTCTTACTTCTTTGGGGCATTCTATCTTTTTTTCATAAACACCGTCTTCATCTGCCTTGCCACTTTCGTCGGTGTCAGGATGCTGAAGTTCAAGCCTAAGAAGTTTATAGATAAAGCAAATATGGAAAAGGTAAAACGCTACATTATAACCGCTGTTGTCATAACTATGCTGCCGGCCACATATATGACAATACAAATCATAAGAAAAAGCGTATACGGCAACAATGCAAGGAAGTTTGTCAAGAATGAGCTTGCATTTTCCGGAACCCAGATTATATCACAAGAGCTCGACGGCAAAGACAAGAAATTGAACATCGTAGCCGTAGGCAAACTTATCAGCCAGGAAACTATCAATAAGGCAAATCACAAACTAAAAGCATATAAGCTTGATGATTACAGCCTGAACATTATACAGGGGACACAGTCGGACAGTCTTCTGAAAAGGCTCAACAACGTCACCTTGTCGAAAGAAGCCGGGAATCAGAAACTTCTGGAACAGTCAGGACAGATAAACACACTTGAGAATAAACTCCTCCAATACACACGTTACGAGAACATGGGTAAGGAAATAGGCAAAGAAGTGAAAGCCATATTTCCGTCCGTTGAACGTATAAGCCTGTCAAATGTCACGGAATCCTATACTGACACGACAATATACAAACGCTATATATTGGCTGTAGCAGGCGGTGCAAAGATTAACGCAAGCGACAAAACAAAACTTCAGAAATGGCTGAAAGCCAGAACAAACGCAGACAGCCTGAGGCTAATAACCACAATGTAGCACAACAAAGAAAATCCGCAACACCCCACGCGAGGTATTGCGGATTCTTCATATATCCAAAGCCGGACATTCACAATAAATACTGTTTTATCTGTCCGTCACGGGACCAGACGAACCATATTTATACATTATATTCCTGCCAGCTCTTAATCTTTATATCCTCCTGCTTTATTGCACAGAATGCCTCGATAAAGGCCTTAGCCAACCTGACATTAGTCATAAGCGGAATATTGTGATCTATCGACCCACGACGTATACGATAACCATTTGTAAGCTCTCGCTTTGTCTGGTTTTTCGGAACATTTACAATAAGGTCGAACTTATGTCCGGAAATCATATCCATAACATTGTTGTCGCAATTCTCGTCAGGCCATCCAACAGCAATAGCCGGCACATCATTTTCATTAAGGAATTTTGCAGTACCTGCCGTAGCATATACCTCAAAGCCTTTTCGAACCAACTGTCTGGCTGGCTCGAGCAATGCCACTTTACCTTTCACTCCGCCAGAAGACATCAGTATAGATTTCTTCGGTATACGGTAGCCTGTTGCTATAAGAGCATTAAGCAGGGCCTCGTTCATGTCATCTCCAAGACATCCCACCTCTCCTGTGGAAGACATGTCAACACCGAGCACAGGGTCTGCATTCTGCAAACGTGCAAAAGAGAACTGAGAAGCCTTCACACCGATTCTGTCAATATCAAACTCACTCTTATCCGGCTGGGTGTAAGGAGCATCAAGCATTATCTTTGTAGCTGTCTCGATAAAATTGCGCTTCAATATCTTACTTACAAAGGGGAATGAACGGGAAGCACGCAAATTACACTCAATAACCTTTATCTCACGGTTTTTGGCAAGGAACTGGATGTTGAACGGACCGCTGATATTAAGTTCCTCTGCTATCTTACGGGCTGTTTTCTTTATCTGTCTGATAGTTGAGAAATATATATTCTGTGCAGGGAACACCATTGTGGCGTCACCGGAATGAACACCTGCATATTCAACATGCTCAGAAATGGCATATTCCACAACCTGCCCCTTATCCGCCACTGCATCAAACTCTATTTCCTTTGTATCTTGCATAAACTGCGACACTACCACCGGATACTCCTTGCTTACCTCTGTCGCCATCTTAAGGAATCTCTCCAGTTCCTCAGAATTATGACATACATTCATTGCCGCACCCGACAACACATAAGAAGGACGAACAAGCACCGGGAAGCCTACTTCGTCTACAAACTCCTGTATATCCTCAAACGAAGTCAGGGCACGCCATGCAGGCTGGTCAATACCGAGCTTATCGAGCATTGCCGAAAACTTGTCACGATTTTCCGCCCTGTCTATATTAATAGGTGAAGTACCGAGAACCGGAACACCGCGACGATGAAGCTTCATTGCCAGATTATTAGGAATCTGTCCACCGACACTCACGATAACACCCTTAGGCGACTCAAGATCGATAACGTCAAGAACACGCTCGAGCGACAGCTCGTCAAAATACAGCCTGTCACACATGTCATAGTCTGTTGACACGGTCTCGGGATTATAATTAATCATGATAGACTTGTATCCCAACTTACGTGCCGTCTCTATAGCATTCACAGAACACCAGTCAAACTCTACCGAGGAACCGATACGATAAGCTCCTGAACCCAGCACGACAACAGATTTTTCATTCTTGTAATAATCGATGTCGTGTCCGTCTACAGCGTATGTGAAATAAAGATAATTAGTAAGTTCCGGATGTTCGCTTGCCACAGTGTTGATACGCTTCACAGCAGGAAGAATCCCCTTCTGCTTGCGGTAACGTCTTACCTCAAGATTCTCTTTTTCCATATTTCCATTATGCGGTTTCAATACAAAACGTGCAATCTGGAAGTCTGAGAAGCCAGCAACCTTCGCCTCTTTAAGCAAAACGTCCGGCAATTCTTCAAGTTTGTTGTATTCCTGCAGTTTATGCTTTATGTCCACAATGTTTTTCAAACGTGACAGGAACCATAGGTCAATCTTTGTAAGCTCCTCTATGCGCTCGATAGAATATCCCTCTTCAAGAGCCTGGGCTATAGCGAAGATACGCAAGTCTGTAGGATTCTCCAACTCCTCGTCAAGATTTTCAAACCGAGTATGGTCATTGCCAACAAAACCGTGCATGCCCTGTCCGATCATTCTCAATCCTTTTTGAATCATCTCTTCAAACGAACGGCCTATAGACATTATCTCGCCCACAGACTTCATAGATGAACCTATAAGCCTGCTAACACCGGCAAACTTTGTAAGGTCCCATCTTGGGATTTTACATATCATATAGTCGAGCTGCGGTGCGTTGTATGCAGAATTGGGAGTACCCATCTCGCCTATCTGGTCGAGGGTATATCCAAGAGCGATCTTTGCTGCAACGAATGCCAAGGGATAGCCGGTGGCCTTTGATGCCAATGCCGATGAGCGGCTCAGACGAGCATTAACCTCAATTATACGGTAGTCATTTGTAACAGCGTTAAATGCAAACTGGATGTTACATTCACCGACAATACCGAGATGACGCACACAACATATTGAGATTTCCTGCAACATACTCACCTGTTCTTCAGTCAATGAACATGTAGGAGCAACAACTATAGACTCACCGGTATGTATTCCGAGCGGGTCGAAATTTTCCATAGAAGCAACAGTGAAGCAATGGTCATTGGCATCGCGGATAACCTCAAACTCTATCTCTTTCCATCCCTTAAGAGACTCCTCGACAAGCACCTGAGGAGCGAACGTGAATGCACTTCCGGCCAATTCCTTGAATACGGCTTCATCCTTACAGATACCGGACCCGAGTCCTCCAAGAGCATATGCAGAGCGTATCATCACCGGATAACCTATCTTCTTGGCGGCAGCAATGGCATCGTCCATATTCTCGACAGCCTCACTGACAGGAGTCTTAAGTTCTATCTCATCAAGTTTCTTGACAAACAGATCACGGTCTTCCGTATACATTATCGCATCTACGGATGTTCCCAGAACCTCCACTCCGTATTCCTTAAGCGTGCCGTTTGTGTAAAGTTCGGTACCGCAGTTCAATGCTGTCTGGCCTCCAAAAGCCAAAAGAATGCCGTCAGGACGTTCCTTCTTTATAATTTCCGTAACAAAATACGGTGTTACAGGCTGGAAATAGACCTTATCTGCAATACCTTCAGATGTTTGTATCGTAGCGATATTAGGATTGACAAGCACAGACGATATCCCTTCCTCGCGCAACGCCTTCAATGCCTGCGAACCGGAATAATCAAACTCACCGGCCTGTCCGATTTTTAAAGCGCCAGACCCAAGTACAAGCACTTTTTCTAACTTTTTCTTCATATCTTTTGTTGTTTCTATAAGTTGTCTGCTCTTTCAGCATGCAAAGGTAGATAAAATCCGCGAGATTTTACACCGTATGATTAAATAAAATACTTCGAGACACAGAATTTTATTCGTGGAAAAACAAGTGCCCGACACTTTGACCGATGGAGTTATTGGAACGCGTCCGTCTTCTGTCTGTCCTCACATGGATTTATTACTGGATTTCCAACCGCAAACAAGCGTAACAGGATACAATATGTAATAAAAATTCATAGCACGTTTCCATTAATTTCCAGCGCGAAGCCACAAATCTATAACACACTAATACTCAATATGTTAACAATAGCGAGCAACACGTCAAAAATGAACATGCCATTCACGCTTGATGAATAGCCTATTCACGACCGATGAACATGCCATTCATCGAGCATGAACATGCCATTCATCGGAAAAGAATTTTATACCACTCCCAATATGTAAATAGATTTCAAAAAAAGGAGACACGTATCGGATTTCCGCTAATATAAAGACACAACAATAAACATCTCCAAAACATCCAAAGTGATTTTCAAACAAAAAACAAGCATCCGAATATGTCCTTTATTGAAATAAAACTTTGTTTGTTTTGACTATACATATAAAAATGTGTACCTTTGCACGGATAATTCATGCCGGTACTGTTTTAAGCAAACATGACAGTATCAGGCTTACGTTAATTCTTGCAGGCATTTTATTTTTGAATATTAATTGATGATATCGGTAGAAGGATTAAAGGTTGAATTTGGAATAAGGCCGCTTTTCAGCGATGCTAGCTTCGTAATAAACAACCACGACAGAATTGCACTTGTCGGAAAAAACGGTGCGGGAAAATCCACAATGCTTAAGATTCTCTGCGGTATGCAGAAACCTACATCCGGCATTGTGTCCATACCGTCAGAGACGACTGTAGGCTATTTGCCACAGGTTATGATACTCCAAGACGACACAACCGTAATAGAAGAAACACGCAAAGCGTTCGACAATGTCACAAAACTAAAGGAAAGGGTTGACGAACTGAATCGTCAGCTGTCTGAACGCACCGACTATGAAAGTGAAGAATATCTCAAGCTTGTGGAACTTTTCACCAACGAGCATGAGAGATATGTAATGACCGGTGCCGACAACTGCGAAGCAGAAATTGAGCGCACACTCGCCGGTCTCGGCTTTGAGCGCAAGGATTTCAACCGCCCCACAAACGAGTTCAGCGGAGGATGGCGCATGCGTATAGAGCTTGCGAAAATCCTTTTGCAACGTCCGGATGTACTTCTACTCGACGAGCCTACCAACCATCTCGATATAGAAAGTATACAGTGGCTCGAGAAGTTCCTTTCACAAAGCGCAAAGGCTGTTGTGCTTGTGAGCCACGACCGGGCCTTTATAAATAATGTAAGCAACCGTACACTTGAAATATCATGCGGAAAAGTTGTCGACTATAAAGTGAAATACGATGAATATGTAGTATTGCGCAAGGAACGTCGAGAACAGCAGTTAAGGGCATACGAGAACCAGCAGAAGGAAATTGCCGACATGAAGGATTTCATAGAAAGGTTCAGATACAAACCCACAAAAGCCGTACAGGTACAGAGCCGCATCAAGCAACTGGCAAAGATTGTCCCAATAGAAGTGGATGATGTAGACAACTCTGCCATGCATCTTAAATTTCCTCCATGTCTGAGAAGCGGGGATTATCCTGTGATATGCAACGACGTGCGCAAGGATTATGGGCCACATACTGTTTTCAGCGATGTATGCCTCACCATCAAACGGGGAGAGAAAGTGGCATTCGTCGGAAAGAACGGTGAGGGCAAGTCCACGCTTGTGAAATGTATAATGAACGAGATTCCTTTCTCCGGAAGACTAAAAATAGGCCACAACATACAGATTGGATATTTTGCACAGAATCAGGCCCAGATGCTTGACGAGAGTCTAACCGTGTTTGAAACGATAGACAATGTGGCAAAAGGGGAAATAAGACTGAAAATAAAAAACATACTCGGTGCCTTCATGTTTGGAGGCGAGGCTTCCGAAAAGAAAGTGAAAGTGCTAAGTGGTGGCGAACGCAGCCGTCTTGCCATGATAAAGCTTCTGCTTGAGCCTGTAAACCTTCTGATACTCGATGAGCCTACCAACCACCTCGACATGCCGTCGAAAGATGTATTGAAAGAAGCGATAAAGGCATTTGACGGAACGGCTATCGTTGTAAGCCACGACCGTGAATTCCTCGACGGACTCGTATCCAAAGTATATGAATTCGGAGGAGGACGTGTGAAAGAACATATAGGAGGAATATATGATTTTCTCAGAGAGCACGACATTGACAGTCTCGATGCTCTTGGTATGGCAAAAAACGCAGAGAAACAATCGGACGGACATCGGGAGACAAAGACAACCCGTGAATCACAACAATCCGAGACAACGACAAACAAACTGACATACACAGAACAGAAAGAGCAACGGAAAAAAATAACAAGAATCCAAAAGGCAGTCAAAGAGTCTGAAACAGCCATAGAGAAAATGGAGAAACGGCTGAAAGAATTAGATAACATATTATATGAGCCGGAAAACGCATCCGACATGAAACTCATAACCGAATATACGGATATAAAACATAAGCTTGACACAGAAGTGGAAAGATGGGAACAGCTTTGCGAAGAACTGGAAGCAATGACAAAATAAAAACACTTGAGCATCCCAAAACCATACACACATATAGAAAGTATATCAAAAATATATTCACAACTAAATATTAATGATGAGAATGAAAAGATTATTTCCAATCATGGCCTTTGCCTCAATGTCTGTAATAGGAATGGCACAAGGACAGCTGAAGTCAGGAATAAACCTGGCAAATCTCAACCAGACAGTCAATCCGTCGGAAGATTTCTTTGAATTTGCATGTGGAGGATGGATGAAAAACAACCCTCTGCCTGCAGCATATTCACGTTACGGCACTTTCGACCAGCTTGGAGAGGGAAACAACAAAAGGATAAATTCCATACTGAGCGAACTGAAAACCAAGACATACACCAAAGGCTCCACAGAACAGAAACTAAGCGACCTTTATAAACTCGCCATGGACTCTGTAAAAAGAAATAATGACGGAGTAAAACCACTCATGGGAATAATAAACAGGATGGAAAAGGCAAAGACGGTGAAGGCTCTGTTTGACATCCAGCTTGAACTGACCCCACAGGGCGACAACGAATTTATCGGAACTTATATCGGTTCAGATGACAAAAACGCCTCGCAAAACATTCTCAACATAGTGCAAAGCGGTATTACCCTCGGGCAAAAAGACTATTATCTTGACAACGATTCTGCCACAACAGCCATACGTGAGGCATACAGGAAACATATCGTCAGAATGTTCCAGATGTTCGGATTCGGCAAAAAAGCCTCGGAGCAGAAAATGAACAATATAATGAAACTTGAGACAGAATTGGCAAAAGTATCAAAATCAAGAACTGAACTGCGTGATCCCGAAGCCAATTATCACAAGATGACGATAAAGGATTTTGAGACAAAATATCCTCATATCCAGCTTACAAAAATCGCATTGGCCAATGGCATCAAACCGGCACATATACAGGAAATAGTTGTCGGGCAACCTGAGTTTGTAGCCGGTGCAGACAAAATTATAGCCAACATCACTGCCGCAGAATACCGCGACTATATGGAATGGGGACAGATAATGAGTGCAGCAGGATATCTGAGTGACGACATCGTTGAGGCAAACTTCGACTTCTTCGGCAAAACGATGTCTGGCCGCAAGCAGAACCATCCGCTGTGGAAACGTGCCACAAGCCAGGTGGAAAGCCAGATGGGACAGGCTCTCGGCAAGATTTACGTGGAAAAGTATTTCCCCGCATCATCAAAAGAGCGCATGAAGAAACTTGTGAGGAATCTTCAAATCGCATTAGGCGAACGCATAAAGGCACAAGACTGGATGGGCGATGCCACAAAAAAGAACGCTCTCGAGAAACTGAACTCATTCTATGTGAAAATCGGATATCCCGACAAGTGGACAGACATGACAGAACTGAATATCGACCCGTCAAAGTCATATTATGAGAATATTGTGGCATGCCGCAAATTCTGGAACAAATGGACTGTTGATAACAAATCGGGCAAACCGGTCGACCGTGAAGAATGGTACATGAATCCACAGACAGTAAACGCATATTACAATCCGACGACAAATGAAATCTGCTTCCCTGCAGGCATCCTTCAGATTCCATTCTTCGACCCGCAAGCCGACGACGCTTTCAACTATGGTGCGATAGGAGTGGTCATCGGACACGAAATGACACACGGATTCGACGATCAGGGACGCCACTACGACAAAAACGGAAACATGCACGACTGGTGGACAGAGGAAGACGGAAATAAATTCAACAAAAGAGCCGACCTATACGCAGACTTCTTCTCAAACATCAATGTACTGCCCGACCTGAAGGCAAACGGACGCTTCACACTCGGTGAGAACCTTGCCGACCACGGAGGCCTGCAAGTTGCTTACCATGCACTGAAAAACGCGACAAAGGATGCTCCTCTGGGAGTTATCGACGGCTTCACTCCCGAACAGCGTTTCTTCCTTGCCTATTCAGGAGTATGGGCAGCAAACATCACAGAGGAAGAGATACGCAACCGCACAAAGAGCGACCCGCACTCCCTCGGACGCTGGCGCGTGAACGGTGCCCTGCCACACATAGATATGTGGTATGACGCATTCAACGTGAAAGATACAGACAAGATGTTCATTCCAAAATCCCAGCGTCTCGAACTGTGGTAATAACAGTGTGCCACATCCAATGACAATGTGGAAACCATAGAGTGCCCCATGAAAGTTCCGTATGACTTTCATGGGGCACTCTGCGTTTTTTTGAGAACATATCGTTTACTGGAAAAGCCTGCCTTTCTCAACACAGCGATTCCCACATATAGAAACAGACTATTTGCAACAGTCCATGAGACATGTAAGCATACCCGACAATTATCAACACACGTTATGTAAGCCGACGCATTCACTGCATCCACAAAAAATTATGATAATTGTTTGCATATCTCACGGATTTTGACTTATTTTGTATATAAGTTGGGTGTCTGATTATTTGTATTCAAAAGACATTCCACTAATAATCAACAACATACACAACTTACACACAACAGAATTAAATTCATCAACAGGTAACAGACAATGCCCTTAAGACTACCAGACAAACTGCCTGCAATTGAGCAGTTGAAAAAAGAGAATATATTTGTGATGGACAACTCACGTGCCACCACACAGGATATACGCCCGTTAAGAATTGTTATTCTCAACCTGATGCCACTGAAAATAACAACAGAGACCGACCTTATAAGACTTTTGTCAAACACTCCGCTACAGATGGACATCAGTTTTATGAAACTGAAAAGCCACACTCCGAAAAACACTCCCATTGAACACATGATGATGTTCTACCGTGATTTTGAAGACATGTCTGATGAGAAGTTCGACGGAATGATTGTTACCGGAGCACCCGTTGAACTCTATGAATATGAAAAAGTGGGATACTGGGATGAAATAAAGAAAATTTTCACCTGGGCAAGAACTCATGTGACCTCCACATTATATATATGCTGGGCTGCCCAAGCTGCATTGTACTGCCATTACGGCATACCCAAATACCCTCTCAAGAAGAAGATGTTCGGCATATTCAGCCAATATACATTAAACACCCATCTGCCTATATTCCGCGGATTCGACGACATTTTCCAAATGCCCCACAGCCGACATACGGAAATTCACCGTGACGACATAGAAAAGGTTCCTGAACTCACACTGATAGCCGAATCATCCGAAAGCGGAGTAAGCATGGTGATGGCACGCAACGGGCGTGAGTTCTATATAACAGGTCATCTGGAATACGCTCCCAACACACTCGACATTGAATACAGGCGCGACTGCGGAATACGCAACGATGTAGACATGCCGAAGAACTACTACATAGACAACAACCCGGAAAAACCTCCTCTCGTAACATGGCGCGCACACGCAAACCTGCTTTACAGCAACTGGATAAACTATTACGTCTATCAGGAAACACCGTATGACATCAGCACAATCAGATGACATATCCTGAATAATTAGTATTCCTCAAGACTGATATAAAAACCAGCCTTGCCACACAAACAAAGACAACCATAAAAAATACGAAAGTGAAAGAGCTTGAACTTCTGGCACCGGCCAAAAACAAGGAATGCGGAAAAGCCGCAATAGACCACGGGGCCGATGCGGTATACATAGGTGCGCACCGCTTCGGCGCAAGGGCTGCTGCGGGAAATTCCATTGACGACATCAGAGAACTGTGTGAATATGCGCACATGTTCAAGGCAAAAGTCTATGTCACGGTAAACACCATTATATATGACAATGAACTTGAAGCCACCAGACAAATGCTTGCCGGACTTGAGGAAGCCGGTGTAGATGCCGTTCTCGTGCAAGACATGGCCGTTGCAGCCATGCTCAAAGGCTCACGTATGGCACTTCACGCAAGCACGCAGACAGACAACAGATCTGCGGAAAAGGTTGCCTGGCTGCAAAGTCTCGGATTCAAACGTGTAGTACTTGCACGCGAACTGTCGGCAAACGAAATTTATGAAATACACAAGGCCGTACCTGACGTAGAGCTTGAAGTGTTCGTACACGGTGCACTGTGTGTAAGCTACAGCGGCCTGTGCTATGCCTCGCAATACTGTTTCAACCGCTCTGCCAACAGGGGTGAGTGCGCTCAATTCTGCAGACTCAGTTTCAATCTTGAAGACAGCAAGGGCAATATACTTGAACACGACCGCCACCTTTTGTCGCTCAGAGACATGAACCGTATAAACAATCTCGAGCAACTTGTGGAAGCCGGTGCCGTATCGTTCAAGATTGAAGGACGTCTCAAAGACATCGGATATGTGAAAAACGTGACTGCGGCATACAGCCAGCAGCTCGACTCCATAATCAGCCGTAATCCTGAAAAATACCGCCGCGCATCGCTCGGCAGATGCAACTATTCGTTCAACCCCGACCTTAGAAAGACATTCAACCGCGGATTCACAAATTACTTCATAAACGGACGCAAGCCCGACATTGCCTCCTGGGACACACCTAAAGCCATAGGAGAGTATGTCGGCACAGTCAAAGAAATAAGGGGCGGGACATTCACCGTGGCCGGAACAAAATATTTTGCCAACGGTGACGGTCTCTGTTTCATAAACGACAGCCATACCCTTGAAGGATTCCGCATAAACAAGGTGGAAAACAACAGGCTGCACCCGTTAAAGATGCCTTCAAACCTACGGCGTGGCACAGCTCTTTACAGAAACAACGACCGGGAGTTCGAACGCATACTGTCAAAACAAAGTTCGGTACGTAAAATAGAAGTGCAAATGAAACTGTATGAAACAGAAAACGGTATCGCCCTCACCATGACCATTCCCGGCATACACACGGTAACGGTGCACGAACAACTTGAACACCAAACAGCCATGCGCCAGCAAAACGAAAATATATCACGCCAGCTCCAGAAACTCGGAGGAAGCATATTCGAGTGCCGGAACATTGACATTCAAGAAGATTTCAATCTTTTCGTGCCAGGCAGCATTCTTTCTTCCCTAAGAAGAAAAGCAACAGCTGCAATGGAAGAATTATGCGCCGGCAAGGAAAAACGTCAGGGTTCCGTTTCAGAAAAATCAGCCGCAATCGTACCGGCCATAAAAAAGACCTGCAACACCGGACATTCTGCATTTCCCGGATACGGGCGAAACACCTACATGCACAACATATCCAACACAATGGCACAAAGATTCTATGCCGGCATCGGACTTGACTCGCCACAACCGGCATTTGAAAAAAGACAGACAGACAAGGCATGCCTCATGCAATGCCGCTACTGCATAAGACATACAATGGGATACTGCATGAAAAACGGAGGCAAGAAGCCCTATTGGGAAGAACCGCTTTATCTCGTGTCGGCAGACAAAAGGAGATTCAAACTGGAATTTGACTGCGCGAAATGCCAGATGAACATAATTGCAGAGAAATAAAACATAATAATGATGACAGACATGATACGGACATTCCTTAATACATGCATAAAGGATATGAATCTTCTACGCATACATGCAGTTTACCTTGTTGTTCTGACACTCACATCATGCTATAACCAGGCAAGCGACACTCCTGATGCATGGAATCTCACAGACCAACAGATAGACTCGATATCATTCTCTACCACTCATCATTATTCCCAAAACTACAACTTCATAGTAAAAGGCGACTCAATAGTATTGATCTGTCAAAGACCTAACGAAACGGCATACGACTCTATCACCATATATCACAACAACCGCATAGTCGTGGCAGATATCCTTACCCTTCCTGAAGACACCACAGACTCGGTATGGGTGAAAGTGGCACGCGACCAGACGACACAGGGATGGGTACATGAGAAAGAACTTTTGAAGAATGTCGAGCCAGACGATCCCATATCACAGTTCATCAGCACATTCTCCGATGTGCATCTGCTCATATTTCTCGCACTCCTGGTAATCACATGTGCCATATACGGGCTTGTGAAACTGTCAAAACGCAATGCCCATATCGTGCATTTCAACGACATCGACTCTTTCTACCCCACCCTTCTTGCACTGAACATTGCATTTTCCGCCACTCTCTACGCCTCAATCCAGATGTTCGGAGCTGATTCATGGAGACATTTCTACTATCATCCGTCGCTCAATCCGTTCACACTTCCTCCGCATCTCGGCCTGTTTATCACCTCTGTATGGTCTATGATAATAATCCTCATTGCCGTAATAGATGAGCTGCGGCGCATACTTACATTCGGTGACGCCATCCTATATCTGTCAGGCCTTGCCGCCACATGCGCAGTAAACTATGTGGTGTTCAGCATCACCACCTTATATTATATCGGCTATATTCTGTTTATTGCCTACTGCATATTTGCAATACACCGCTATCTCCACAACTCACATTCCACATATCTCTGCGGTAGATGCGGAGCAAAACTCATGAGAAAAGGAAAATGCCCGCAATGTGGGACGATAAACGAATAATATAAACAGATACAATACGCTTTCATGAGGAAAAATCCATATAAATAAGGATTGCATGTTCAGAATTATTGCAATACCTTTGCATCATGAAAACAAAACGCCACTTAAAAAAGAAACTTTTCATATCAGGAATTCTCCTTCTACCTAAAGTTGCCGGTATTGCTGTTGCAAGTGAGTCATTATCCATAACCAACACCTCAACGACACTGACAAGAAAGGAAATAAACTCACGCATAGACACATCAAGAGTGATAGACCTCGACGAGGTGACGGTAGTATCACAACCAAAGGAGCACGTACGACTCCGACGTCAGGCACTGAGCAGCAATGTCTTTACAGACAACGAACTGCAAAGCCTCCAGCTGAAAGACATCAGCCGCCTGTCGTCCCTCACTCCGTCATTCATCGTACCCGCATACGGCTCACGGCTCACATCGTCAATATATGTAAGAGGCATCGGCTCGCGATCCGGAGAGCCTGCCGCAGGAGTTTATTTCGACAATATCCCCCTTATAAACAAAGGGTCATACAACCGGCACTTCTATCAGCTTGACCGTGTCGATCTGTTGCGCGGCCCACAAGGAACCCTCTACGGCATCAACAGCGAAGGCGGACTCATACGAATGTTCTCAAAAGACCCCATGAAGCATCAGGGGACATACGTTTCCTGCGGCATCGGGACCGGACTATACAGCAATGCGGAAATAGCACAATACCACCGTCCATCAGACAACTTTGCTTTTTCGGCCGCAGCTTTCTATACCGGACAAAAAGGATTTTTCAACAATATCAACACAGGAGGAAATGCAGACCTGAGCAATGAGGCCGGAGGACGTATGAGATTCATGATAAACAACGGCAACCGTCTGTCTATGGATATCATGACAGAATATCAGTATACAAACCAGAATGCCTTTGCCTACGGAGAATACAATAATGCCACCGGACATTTCTCCAACCCGTCAACCACAATAATGAGCGGATATAAAAGACAGTTGGTGACATCCGGACTACACCTGTCATACCGTGCCCCAAGATTCATTGCCAGCTCAACCACCAGCTACCAGTATCTCAACGACATGATGCAGATGGACCAGGATTATATGCCGGCAGACTATATGCGACTTATACAGATGCAGAAATCAAGTGCCGTCACGCAGGAATTCACAATACGCGGCAACGGAGAGAATAAATGGATGCCTGTATCCGGCATATTCCTCAGCCATCAATGGCTGCGCACCGACGGTCCGGTGTATTTCGGCGACGACATGAACGCTATGATAAAACGCAGCATGCTCGGGGGACTCACAAACAATCCCGGCATACCTCAAAACGTGAAGGACATGCTCGCCGGAATGACCATCACCGACAACAACGTACCCGGAGTATTCCACACGCCACAACTCAATATCGGAATTTATCATGAGTCAAACCTCAATCTCAACAGACGCCTTAAGGCTACACTCGGCATAAGATACGACTTCCAGCGCATAAGCATCAGCTACGACACTCGCTCGCAGTTTCTTCTTAACATGAAAATGACCATGCCCGGTGGAAACACCGTGCCTTTGAACCGCAGATACACATCATCACTCAACGGCTCCGCGGAAAAGAATTACAGCCAGCTTCTGCCTAAATTCTCTTTACTTTACAGCACGGACAATTCCGGAAGCAATGTATACGTGACCATAAGCAAGGGATTCCGGGCAGGAGGATACAACCTGCAGATGTTTTCCGATATATTCAGAACCGAACAAGGCAGCCTCGGGGCCGGCCTCATGCAGATGGCGGGAGGCGACATGAACGTGGAACATACCCCGGAAGACTATTCCAACATAAACAATACCATAACATATAAGCCGGAAGAAAGCTGGAACCATGAAATAGGTACGCACCTGAACATTCTCGGTAACAAACTCCATGCCGACATTGCAATATTCCATACACAGATACGCAATCAGCAACTTTCGGTAATGGCCGGGAAATACGGCTATGGAAGAATGATGATCAATGCCGGACGAAGCCGAAGCTACGGAATGGAAATGTCATTGCGCGGAAGTGCCGCCGACGGACATATAAAATACGGAGCCACATACAGTTGCACAAACTCTACTTTCCGCAAATATACAGACGGTGAGAACAACTATAAAGGCAAACGGGTCCCGTTCATTCCGCAACATACATTCAGCCTCAACGCAGACTACTGCTTAAATATCGAAGGCAGCAAACTTATTAAATCAGTGACCGCCGGTGCAGACGTCAACGGAAACGGCAGGACATACTGGGACACAGAAAACAATTTCAGCCAAAACTTCTATGCCATAGCCGGTGTACACGTGATTCTGGATTTCGGCAAACTGAAAGCCAATATATGGGGACGTAACATCACTGACACACGCTATAACACATTCCTCATCAACAATTCCGCCGACGGCACGTCCCGCTCCTTTGCCCAACAGGGCAATCCTCTTCAGATTGGAACTGACATAAGCATAAAACTATAAAAAACAGACATGGTTATGAGCTGCATCATATTTTCATCAGCATGCTCATAACCATATCGCTCACAAACAGTCCTTTCCGGGTAAGCACGAGCCTGTTGCCGTCAACACGCAGATATCCGCTTACTCTGATGAATCCGCGTGCATTATCCATACAATACTTGACCCATTCTTCTCCAAACTCCTTTCTCATCCTTTCAATGTCAATACCTTCAGGAGTACGCAACGACAACATCACAAAATCATTATAGCGGCTCTCCTTGGAAAGATTCTCAATCTCCATGGGAACAAGACCTTCACTTATACTTCTTATATATGCCTCAACGTCATCAACATTCCATTGACGGCTTATACCGTTATAAGAATGGGCCGACGCACCGATACCCATATACGGAGTTGCATTCCAATAACTGCTGTTATGCTGTGAACGGTAGCCCTTACGGGCAAAATTACTTATCTCATAATGCTCATATCCCGCATCATACAGTCTGTCCATAAGAGTTTCATACATCTTCAGGCTCAGCTCATCATCAGCCTCACTCACCTTACCCTGCATCAACATGTCGTAAAGAGGCGTGTCTTCTTCCATCATAAGGCTATAGGCCGAAATATGCTCAACGTCAAGACTGAGAGCCATATCGATATCACACTGCCACTCATCAAGAGTCTCATCAGGAAAACCGTACATCAAGTCTATACTGATATTTCCTATACCGGCCTTACGCAGACGCTCCACGGCCAATGCCACATCGCCAGCAGAATGCCTCCTCCCGAGAAACCTGAGACGACTGTCGGAAAAAGTCTGTGCTCCCATACTGACCCTGTTCACCGGCAAACAGCTTATCATATCGGCATATTCCTGAGTTACGTCATCCGGATTGCATTCCATCGTTACCTCTACGGCCTTACTGCAATCTATCGAGCCGAAAAGCCGTGAAAGCATATTCCCGTCAAGCAGGCTTGGCGTACCGCCACCTATATATACAGTACGCCACGGCTCATAATCAAAGCTGCCGTATACAACCGCTCCCTCTTCAAAATACCCTCTGCGCAGTTCCAGCTCACAACACAGGGCGTCCACATAATCGCTGCATAAATCTCTTTGAACGGTCGAATAAAAACCGCAATATATACAGCGGCTTTTACAAAACGGTATATGTATATATAATCCTGCCATTGTTTGAATTTTAATGCAAAAATACTAATATTGTTTAACAATTATGTATTTTAAAGGATAAAATCGTTTCCGTATCAACAAAAATATATAACTTTATGGCCGTTACACAACCTAAGTATTAACAAAAACCTATTAACGATATGAAAGTATATCAGACAAACGAAATCAAGAACATTGCATTGCTTGGCAGTGCGGGTAGCGGCAAGACAACCCTTGCCGAGTCAATGTTATATGAAGCAGGCATAATAAAACGCCGTGGAACGATAGAAGCGAAAAACACAGTAAGCGACTATTTCCCTGTCGAACAGGAATACGGCTATTCCGTATTCTCCACTGTTTTCCATACCGAATGGAACAATAAAAAACTAAACATTATAGACTGTCCCGGTTCTGACGACTTCGTAGGCGGAGCCATAACGGCACTCAACGTTACCGACCAGGCCGTCATACTCATCAACGGACAATACGGACCTGAAGTCGGAACACAAAACAACTTCAGATATACGGAGAAACTAAAAAAACCCGTTATCTTCCTCATCAATCAGCTTGACAGCGACAAATGCGATTTCGATTCCATCATATCTTCAATGAAGGAAATATACGGTCCGAAATGCGTACAGATACAATATCCGATATCAACAGGTGCCGGATTCAATTCCCTCATCGACGTTCTTCTGATGAAGAAATATTCATGGAAGCCGGAAGGCGGAGCCCCAATCATCGAAGATATCCCTGCAGAAGAAATGGATAAGGCGCTCGAGCTACACAAGGCATTGGTTGAAGCCGCCGCCGAGAACGATGAGAGCCTGATGGAGAAATTCTTTGAGGAAGAGGCGCTTACAGAAGACGAGATGCGCGAAGGCATACGCAAAGGACTCGTGACACGCTCTATATTCCCTGTTTTCTGCGTATGCGCCGGCAAGGACATGGGTGTGCGCCGCCTTATGGAATTCCTTGGCAATGTCGTGCCTTTCGTAAGCGAAATGCCCAAAATACACGACACACGCGGTGAAGAAATATCTGCAGACTCAAACGGTCCCACATCATTATACTTCTTCAAGACCGGTATGGAGCCGCACATCGGTGAAGTATCATACTTCAAGGTGATGAGCGGTACAATAAAGGCCGGAACAGACCTCTCAAATGCAGACCGTGGCTCAAAAGAGCGTATGTCACAGCTATTCGCATGTGCCGGTGCAAACCGTATACCGGTAGACGAGCTGCATGCAGGCGACATCGGATGTACCGTTAAACTCAAAGACGTGAAAACAGGAAATACCCTCAACGGCAAGGACTGCGAATACAGATTCGACTTCATTAAATATCCTAACTCCAAATACTCACGCTCTGTCAAAGCTGTGAACGAACAGGAAACGGAAAAACTTATGGCCGCACTGACAAAGATGCGCCAGGAAGATCCGACATGGGTTGTCGAGCAGAGTAAGGAACTGAGACAGACTATCGTACACGGACAAGGAGAGTTCCACCTTCGCACCCTGAAATGGCGTTTGGAAAACAATGAGAAGATACAAATCACATACGGAGAACCAAAGATTCCATACCGTGAGACTTTGACAAAAGCCGCACGTGCTGATTACCGTCACAAGAAGCAAAGCGGTGGCGCCGGCCAGTTCGGTGAAGTTCATCTCATTGTTGAACCATACGCAGAGGGAATGCCGGATCCGACAATGTTCAAGTTCGGAGGGCAGGAATACCGTGTAACCATGAAGGGCAAGGAAGAGATAAATCTTGAATGGGGAGGCAAGCTTGTATTCATCAACTCTGTTGTAGGAGGAGCCATAGACGCACGTTTCATGCCGGCAATACTAAAGGGCATAATGGAGCGCATGGAGCGTGGTCCGCTCACAGGAAGCTATGCACGCGATGTACGTGTTATCGTCTACGATGGAAAGATGCATCCGGTTGACTCAAACGAACTTTCATTCATGCTTGCGGCACGTAACGCATTCGCCGCAGCCTTTAAAGAGGCCGGTCCAAAGATTCTCGAACCTATTTACGACCTCGAGGTGTTTGTTCCGGACAGCCTGATGGGCGATGTGATGAGCGACCTTCAGGGACGCCGCGCAATGATTATGGGTATGGACAGCGAGGCCGGCTATCAGAAACTACAGGCTAAGATTCCATTGAAGGAACTTTCCAACTACAGCATAACCTTAAGCTCCATCACCGGAGGACGCGCATCATTCACAACTAAGTTCGCAAGCTATGAGCTTGTGCCGAACGACATACAGCAACAGCTTGTGAAAGAACATGAGGCCGAAGAAGATTAAATCTTTATATTAAAAACATTAACCGTAAAAAGAAAGCCTTTAGGAAACAATTTCCGTAAAGGCTTTCTTCATTTTACACTATGAAAAAAAATAATTTTCTTTTTACTGCCGGTAGCAAAAACTAAAGCAGTAGTAATTTTAAAACCATACTCATACTCTTTCATCAGTTTCTTTGCAATAGCACCTTCTGCCGATACCGCCTTCACAAGATATACACCTACCAGCAATCTGTCGAAGCCTTCGGCTTTTATACGTTCTACTTGTTCTGGTGTTAAATCAACTTTAGTATGTTCTTGAACACAATACCAACATGATAGATTACATCTGAATGTAGGTAAAATCATTAATCTGTAGTAATGTGGCCACAGCATGATACGATATTGTTCCATAACCATTTTGTATTCATCTGTATCCTTGTCACAAACAAACCCATACTCTTTCATTTTTGTAATAAAAGTAGGATATTTCTCAACAAATAGACTTGGCTCACTGATAATCGTTTTGAATTTTTCTGCATTTTGTTCAGACACGACAAACAGACTTTTTCTTATACTGTTAAAGAAGATAACCTTATGCTCATATGGCACATAATAATTGTAATTACTTTCTTTCATGTTTGTATATTCTAATATTATAATCAGTTTTTCTTCGGTTGCTTGTTAAAACGGTAAGCTACATGCAGCATGATATAGCGTGGTGTTACGTTGTACCATGTTTCCACTCTCGCTTGCGCATTCAGAGTGCGGCGGATGTTGGATAGCTGGCCAAGGATGTCAAAGCCGTCAAGCATACATACCAACGAGCCTTTTATGAATGTGCGTGTCAGACGCGCGTTCCATACAAAATCATCTGTGTTCATGTTTGAGTCGTTGTAACCACGGCGGCTGTACATGGTAATATCTGTGCTTATCTGGAACTTGTAAGGCAATTGTGCACTAAATGCCAAACCATAATCAAAATCCCGGGCTTTAATTGTTGTAAAATCCTCTATATCACTATATGAGTTACGCAAATGTATATTGCCGACAGCATTAATCGTGAATTTGTCAGTTGGCCTATAGTTTAATTTCAATGTGCCATTGTAGTATGCGGTTTTTACCACACTGCGAACCGTTCCATTGGTCTTCTCAGTTCCTATTCGGTCAACACTATTGTCATACCCCATTGAGTTGTTGTTTTCCAATGTTATTTTCTTAGCCTTGTCTAATGGCATGGAAAAAGAGCCACCGATACCGGCATCCCAGTTCCCGTTTATTGTTCCCGGACTTACCGTTCTTACACCTGTTGTGCGGTCATAAATGCTCTCCATGGTCAACGTATTCTGCTTTACCGTAACCCCTGCATTCAGGTTATACATACATTGTTTTTGCAGATTACTACGGTAATTTACGAGCAGGTCGTGCTTCAGTTCGTTCTTAAGCGGCTTTCCGCTCTGTACGATGTGCAACGGATTACTATTATCTGTACGTCTGACAAGATGCAGCATTGCCGGAGCAGACATATTGAGTGAATATTCCATATTGAACTCGTAATGTGTAGACCTGTTGACACTGGCTTTCTGAAAGGTAATGCGCGGTGTGAACATTGTTGTGTTTCTGCAGAAAGTTGTATCTGTGGCAATCTGGGTGTAGTGCATCCTATTATGCTCAATCCTAACTGGCAGTTGGATGTTGAGCCCTATTTCCGTACTATCATTCACCCGACTGGCATATTTAATCTTAACTGTGGCTCTTGAATGTAGTTCGTAAGCTGATAATGTGTGGAATTGTCCCTGTCCAAAGCATTTTCCAAATCCTCTACAGAGGGCAAGGCACCTAATTCGCTACCCGACTCATATCCCCAGCCTAGTATTGTGTGGAGTAAGTAAAGTGAGCGGTTTGTAGTGCGTGAATTCTGTGTAAGGGTTTATAAGGGCACTAACCTGATATTGTTCTTTCCGGTCTTTTCCTGCAAACGTATATAGTCTTCTACCTTTATTGTGACTTCATGACCGTGGTTTTCGTTTTGATTATACCTGTTGCGGTAGTCTGTTGTTTCTGTACTCAAAGTCTGCAACGTATAATGGTCAAACGCTTTGTTTCTTGCATCGTCAAAAGCTACATTTGCCCATAAATAAAGGTAGTTGTTATCCATGTGCTTGAACGACACGACCTGATCCATCTTTAAACCTGCATTCCAATTGCGTCCCTCACCTTTGGTATTGTTCAAAACCCTGTTAATAGAATATTTACGGAGCATTGCGCCCAGGGCTGGCGAGGCTATGCTATCCATCCACGCCTTACCATAAGCACCGAACATGTCTTCACTCAACAAAGCTGTAGCATTATTATATGCATTATTATATTTATGATAATTGAAAGTCGGCGCAAAAGATGTCCTATAGCCCCAATTCTTTTTCCATTCAAACCTGTGGCTGGTCGCCAGGTTTGTGCTGTAGCTTTTTCCCATACGGAATCCTTTGCTGTAAGTATTACCTCCTGTAAGAAAGTTCTCGGTTGTAGTTGTGGTTTCCTGTTCGTTCTTCTGATGATTGAATGTAACGTCACCACTGGCGACATATCGTCCTGCGGCATCTTCTATATTGTAGTCCATTCCTGCCGACTGCCTCGTAGATAAGCTGCGAGGCTGCATCAAAGGCGACCAATTACCGTTGTTTCCTGGCTTACGGTTATCACTCAGGTTGTTCGTGTTGGCGAATACCGACAGGCGCGAATTGGGAGTATAACGCATGGCAAACAAACGACCTAAATAACGGCTCTCAGAGCCATGGCCAGCCTCGACATTGGCTATATACCCATCCTGGTATTTACGTTTCAGGCCGATGTCCATCGCGTAATTCTTGTTGGTTAGCGTGTCGCCCAACATCCGTTGCAAATCTGTCGGCTTCTCGTATACCTTCACTTTATCTACCATGAAATAAGGAAGATTGTCAAGAATCAGTTTGCGATCTTTGTTGAAGAAGTCCTTGCCATTCAACAGCAATTCGTCCACCTTACGTCCGTTGACCGAAATCTGTCCGTTTTCGTCCATGTTGACTCCTGGCAACTGGCGGATTAAATCTTCAAGCATACTTCCTTCGGGGATATTGAAGGCGTCTGCATTATATACTATAGTGTCATTCTTCAGGAAAAATTTCACTTTAGTTGCTTTTACTACAACTTCATTTAGTGTATGCTCGTATGCCAAATCATCACTTTGCTGTTTGGGCTGCTTTCTCTGCATAGCTGTGGCTGACAGAATCATGTACTTCTGATGCTTGTAAAACCGCTTCACCTCGAAGTTGCTGTAAGCATCTTCATATTCCGGATGAGTACAACACAGGATATATTGACCCAGCGAGTCCAGCTCGAACACGAAGCCTCCTTCGCGTTGATTTACATTAAATGTTTTCTCCACCGTTCCTATCACGGTACTGTCCTTAGTTAGCAGTTCTACTTTTGCATCGACAATAGGTCTTTTTGTAAACACATTCACTACATGTGATATAATAGTAACCCTATCACTTTGTGCAAAAAGATTTACCGTAATTCTGGAAGACTTTTATAACCTCTTTATTTATAAGAGATTTGAAAGGAAGAATAA
The DNA here is from genome assembly GCF_013166605.1 of Xylanibacter muris. GTDB lineage: Bacteria > Bacteroidota > Bacteroidia > Bacteroidales > Bacteroidaceae > Prevotella > Prevotella muris. The sequence continues at coordinate 13,685 of NZ_JABKKF010000017.1, read as the reverse complement.
AATTGAGGTAACGAGTTGGCAACCGTGTCTGTTTCTGCGCTTTGCTGTGAGTTGCTATCAATGTCACTCGTCTTGATGCAAAAGTAGCAATAAAAATCAGAAACACATCAAAATGTCCCATGATTTTTTATCACAGGACGTTTTTATCTTCACTGAATATATCCGGTTTAATCGTTACCTCCATTTTCAGCGAATTGTAGGCTATGATTGCTCAAATTTATACTTCAATCCATATTCATCCAGTTTATTATAGAGTGTTGTACGTCCTATTCCGAGCAATTCGGCGGCAACCTTGCGGTTCCCGTTCGCCTGCTTCAAGGCTCGCAGGATGCGTTCTTTCTCCACCCCGGTGTCTTTGAGCGCAAAGGAGAACGAAACGGGACTTTCTTCTGCATCCAGTTCCAAATCCGCCTCGGTTATCATGTCGTGTACGGCATGGAGGACAGCTATCTGTATCTTCTGTTTCAATTCACGCACGTTGCCCGGCCACGGATAGGTGAGCAGGGCGTTACAGGCGGAGGCATTGAAACCTTTGATATTACGTTCCAACTCCTTGTTTGCCGTTTCACGGAAGAAATCCGCCAACGGAAGTATGTCTTCTTGGCAATCACGCAATGGCGGTACGGTTATCACATACTCTTTCAGGCGGTAGAACAAATCCTCACGGAAACGCTTTTCATTGACGGCTTTCTGTAAGTCCTCGTTGGTCGCCGCCACTATCCGCACATTGGCGGTCTTGTCCTCCTTTGCACCGATGGGACGGTAACGGCGTTCCTGTATAGCACGGATTAACATCTGCTGTGTTTCCAACGAGAGGTTGCCCGCCTCGTCAAAAAAGAGTGTACCTCCGTCAGCTTCCTCAAAGTAGCCAGCCTTGTCGCTGTCTGCTCCCGTGAAAGCCCCTTTCCTATGCCCGAAGAAGGCTGATTGCGCCAATGTCGGGGACAATGAGCCGCAATCCACGGGGACAAACGGCTTGTCCGACAGCTTGCTTTGGGCGTGGATATGCTGTGCGATATGCTCCTTGCCCGTACCGTTCTCACCCAGTATCAATACACTTAACCGTGTGGGAGCGACAAGGCGGACACGCCTCTTGATTTCTTGGTATGCCTCGCCCTGACGTGTGAAGATAGGTATTTGAGTATGCTTTTTCCTTTCTTGCACCTTGTGCAGTGAACGAACAAGCGGAACGAGCTTGTCCTCTACCAGCCGTTTGGGTATATAGTCGGAAGAACCGAGTTTCATGCTCTCCACTGCCGTATGTACCTCGGCGTAATCGGTCATGACGATAAACGGTTGCCGTTTGCCATTAGTAAGCATCCACCGCAACAGGTCGATACTCTCGCCATCGGGCAGGCGTAGGTCGGCAAGTACGATGTCATCTTCATCGGCTTTTGCCAACAGTTTCTTGGCGGTTGAAATGCGGTAAGCCTGCACGGTATCGAACCCTCCCTTTTTGAGCAGGTTGCAGACGTAATCGTTATATACGGGGTTGTCTTCAATCACATATACTTTCATCTGACTTCCTCCTTCTTTTCCTTTCTCGCCAGTTCCATAATCATGTCACCCATTTTCAATACAGAGTCTACGGCACGCTTTATCTCGTCATTAGAGCATTCCTCATCACGGTGGAGCAATTCATGCAGTTTCCATAATGGTCTGTCCGCACGGATTACCGCCCACGAACTGCGCAGACGGTGTACCTGTCCGTCCAACGCATTGCGGTCGTTTCTGTTTGCGGCTTCCTTTATAACCTGCATATCCTTTCCCGTTTCGGTTATCAGGCGTTCCAGCATCGCCACCTTGTTGCCGTAGGCGAGCAGGGAGGAGAAGTCGGGCAAGTTGTCCGTAACACAATTCTGTTTGACACATTTCTCCGATACTGCCATCAGTTCCGCCATGTCGAAAGGCTTGAATAGGCAGGCAGTAAAACCGTGTGCCAACAATTCCTCTTCGGTACAACTGCCGGATGCGGTCGCCACGATTACGGGAATGGTCTTGGAGTTGCCGATGTCGGATGAACGCAACAGTTCCAATACCTCGTAACCGTTCGTTTCGGGCATTTTCAAGTCGGTAATCAGCAAATCATAATTTCGTGTGCGTATCGCCTCCATCAGGTCGCCCGTGTTGTCGCACGCATCGCAACGGATGCCACAGTAGGCGTACATATCCCTTACCATCGAAAGAAGAATGTCATTGTCGTCCAGTACCATGACAGAGAATGACCGTTCAAAATGGCTTTCCTGCCAGTCTTTTTCTTTATCGGAAACGCCATCCGCCGTATTCATGGGTATTTCCACTGTGAAACGGCTACCCCTGCCTTTTTCACTTTCCAGTCGGATTTTGCCGTGCATCATATCCACGATGCGTTTGACAATGGACAATCCCAGTCCGAAGCCGTCTTGCGTGGCGGCGTTCGAGAGCCGTTCAAACTCCCTGAACACCCGTTGCCGTTCTTCATTGTTCATGCCGCTGCCCGTGTCCTCAACGATAAGGGCAAGCGTTTCCCCATCGTAGTTTGAACGGAAAGAAACGCTTCCGGCTTGTGTGTACTTGATGGCATTGGATAAGAGGTTGTCGCCTATCTGCATGATGCGCTCCCTGTCACCCATGAGGATAACGTCCGCATCATTTTCCACGGTGAGTTTCAAATCCTTGACTTCCGCCATAGGTCGAAATTCCGCCTCCAGTGCATCAGTTATACTTTGCAATCTGAAAGGGGTGATATTCATCTTCTCTTTTCCGCTTTCCAACCGAAAGAAACTCAACAGAGAATTAAGTATTGTAATCATCCGTTTTGAGGCTTGCAGCACGCTTTCCGCATGGCGTTTGTTTTCCGCCGTGCCGTTGCTGCGTATCAGTTCCGTATAACCGTGTATGGCGGTCAGCGGTGTACGCAGTTCATGGGTGATTGTGTGCATAGCCTTTCTTCGGGATATTATCAATTCCTCGTTTTTCCTGTTGGATTCACGGAGTTGTCCAATCAGAGAAGAGGTATCTTTCTTGTATTTGCCTATTTGTTTGGCATATCTGTGAATGATGATATATGAAAACAACAAAAGGAGAACGGCAAAACCTGTCAAACCTCCTATCTGCATAAATGACCGTTCACGCATGGCGGTTATTTCCGCTTCCCTCCGTTGTAAATCTGTCTGTACCTTTTTGTCCATTTGGTGGATGAGCGTTTGCAGTTGGCGGTTCAGTTCCGTGTTCCTTGCGGCGAGGCTGTCGGCGTATTCGGACAATTGGCGGCTTTGCGTCTTTTGTCGTGCTATCACGTCACGGTTCAGTGTGTAGAGCATGGTTGTAGTGGCTGTGGGTTCCGGCTTTTCTTTCTTACCGAACAGCCTGAACAAGCCTTTGCGCTTCGCTTTCTTCGGCTCTTCCTGTGTACTTTTCCATGCAATGACGGGTACACGTTCGGCTATCCGTTCATTGATGGCCTCTTGCTCGTCAAGGACTTGCATTATCTGCCGCAAATGCTGTTCCTTGCTTTCCAATAGGTGGCGCACGCTGTCAATGCGCTCTGTAGGGTAAGATTGCTTGAAACGGCACAACATACTGTCCACCTCCAAACGCTTACGATGATAGGTCTGCACATCATCGTCTTCCCATTCCAATATCGTTTCACCCAAAAGGGAAAGTTCTATCGTCTTGGCATAGGCATGATGTATCTCCTGACGGAAAGCATTTATCTGCTTGTTCTCCGTATCCAATGCCTCAAGTTCCTGCCATTCTTGAAGCCACAGGTACATGATGCCTCCTGCCAACAGGCATACCAACAAGTAGCCTGCGGCAATCATCGTGCGGAAATGTTTTGTGTCTGCGGTATGTCGTTTCATGGGTAGCTGCTGTTGATTGATTATAATACAGCCCGTAGGTCTTTATCGGCTTACGGGCTGCATAGTCTTTGTGGCTTTATCCAATGTGATTACTACATCAAAATGTTTTTATAGTGTTCTCAATAAACATTTCAAAATCCTTTTCCCATATCATAAACTTTTTGCAGGTGGTTGGTATTTAAAATTGCACCTTTCTCACTGACACTGTTGACGAGATAGTGGCCTCTGTTTTTCCATCCCCTGTCTTGTGCAATGAGTTCAAAAGAGCGTACCATACCGTCAAATACATAAGGGTCTTCCAACTCTCCGCATGAAAGAAGCATGCACTCCTTGACAGGCAAGTCCTTTTTGCCTATTATGAAAGAATAAAACTTGTCTATGGCAGCTTTCATTTGGGTGGGAAACGAGTACCAGTAAAGAGGGGTACAGAATACGATGGCGTCACTTTCCGCCATCAATGATGCTAGTTTGTTGAAATCATCATTGAAAACACAGGCTTTCCCCTTGCTGAAACAGTTGTCGCAAGCCCTGCAACCTTGAATATGTTTATGTGCAGTATCAAACCGCACGACACTGTTGCCTGCCTCTGACGCTCCCTTTGCAAAAGCGTCTGCCATCAGGTCACTGTTACCGCCTTTTCGCGGACTGCCGGTCAAAATCAATATGCGTTTGCCCATTTTCCTTAATCTCTCTATTCAAATCTTTTATTCTCCCATACGGAAATCGCCCACGTTGTCATGGCTTAGCGTGACTTCCTCGATACGGCTTGTGCATCCGCCGCGTTGCGGGCATTGGCTGCTGATACCGAGATAAATCCGGTCGGGATAGTAATTACGGTACAGACGTACCATGTGCCACTCTTTTTTGTCTAATGAATAGTAGCTGGCGATAGTCCGGGTGTCGGAAGATATTTTCATATAGACCGACGGGGCATCTATCTTGTCATGGTTGTTGTCGTCCGATGTGCCTTGTGTCCGTACCGATACGATGCGGTGGTTGCCATATTCGTCCTGCTCGAAGGCAAGTTTCTGCCAAAGCGTATCATTGACATACACAAACAGGTCGGCTGCATTGTAAAGTCCCTCTGCGGTGAATTCAGGAGTTACCTTGGCTGTCAGCGTGAACGGTTTGGTATTGTCCGTAGGAATCAGCAATACGGGCAGCGTGTTGTTGGACAGCTTCCCTTCGTTCGGGTCGCAGAAGAAATCAAGTCCTTCGGCACAACGGAATTCCAATGCTCCGTCTGCCAGCAAGCTTACACACGTATCTGCGCCATTGATGGCATGGGTAAAAGTGACATCGCCTAAAGTGACTTTGCAGTCTGCAATTCTGCTTGCCACATCGGTGCTTCCGGTTTGTCCGGCTTCATTCTGTGTGGTCTCATTTTTTGGTTGGCATGCGGCCAACGTGAGGCATCCGGCAAGGATTGCCTGATAAATAATTGTCTTTTTCATTGCCTAAGTTGTTTATTATTAGTATTTTTGCCGCAAAATTAGGCAAAATAGGGCAATGCCGCAATGGTGAATAATAACCAATTTTCCGGATGCACGAACAGGAACACAGATTACAATCCCTGCTGACAGGGCAGAATTTCAACGCGGAAAGCGACATGGATGAATGGTTGGAAACAGCCAAAGGCTATGCCCATGCGTACGCTCAAGCGACCAATGGCATTGCGGTCCTCTCTGATTTCCAAAACAATGTGAACCATATTTATTCCGGTCTGTTCGGGCAGACATTAGGATTGCCGGAATATGCCGAGAACAAGAATTCCGTCTTCGAGCATGAAGTGTTCGACAATATCCCCGATGAGGAATTGGTGGAACGCCATATTCTCGAACTCCGTTTTTTCCGTTTCTTGGAATCTGTCCCGGCAACCCAAAAGCCCGATTTCAATGCCACTTGCATCATTCATTTTCAAAGGCAAGGAATGCCGCCCCTATCCGTACTCCACACTACCCGATATTTGCTTTGCCATGCCAATGGCAGTATATGGTTAGGACTTTGTACTTATGCACCTTTTCCGCAAACTAATGAAGTCATGGAAGGCTGTATTATCAACACACGTACCGGTGAAACCGTTTGCTTGGAACAGTTTGACAGCCGATTGCTCAGCCGCCGTCAAATAGAAATTCTTTCCCTGTTGGCAAAAGGCGAAGGCAGCAAACAGATTGCGGACAAACTCTCCATATCCGTCAACACGGTCAGCCGCCACCGCCAAGATATTCTCACGCGGCTGCGCGTTACCAATACTGCCGCAGCCGTGGAGATAGGTTTACGTATGCGTCTTATATAGACAACGGATTTCACATTATTTTTAGTATCGTTTGATATTGAATTGAAATTTTGTGTACTCTATTTGAATATGCTGAATTTTCAAGATATGGCTTTGCCTATTAACAAATAAGATTTATAGCCTCATGCCTCGTCTGCGTTTGGCTTTCTTTTTTCTCCGCAATATCTCCGCCATTTCCTGATTGGCTTCCGCATCAGCGGCGTTGAAAGATGAGCCGTTGCCGTTCAGTAGTCCCAACGAACCGTTGAATAACTCGCCGAGTGCCGTGCCGGATGGTGCGCTTGGCATGGCAACTTCATGTACTTTGGCTGTTATTCCCATACGCTCATTGTATCTGTTGCGCTGCAATGCTGCGTCAATCTTGGAATAGCTGAAACGCCTATCCACTTTTGAGCCGTTGAAATGGTAGCCATTTTTAGTGAATACGACACCCTGTACCTCATTCGTCTGCCCCTTGTGCTTGAAACTGACTTCCACACCCTGACGTTGCAAGTTGGCGACAAGCACGTTCCAGTTACCGCATCTGCCGACTTCCCTTTTGAGAATGTCGTAAAGCTCGTATTTTGTCATGTCCGGCTCTTTCAGGCGGTTGCGCTTGACATTTTCCTTGCCCTCCGACATGTGCAGACCGTATTTCAAGGTAAGCTCCTTACAGATACGGGTGCTACGAAACCGCTCGTGCCTGTCCGAAATAGTATTGCCGTTGTTGTCTATACGGTTGAAGGCAATATGCACGTGCGGATGCTCCTTGTCGAAGTGACGAGCGATGAAGAACTGCGTATCACGGATGCCCATCCGCTCCATATATTCAAGCGCAATGTCTGTCATGACGCGGTTCGTCAGGTGTGTCTCATCCCCTTTTGAAAAACTCAATGCAATGTGTCCGACAGGCTTCGATACTTTACTGTTCATCTGTGACTGCATATTGAAACTCATGGCGATGGTTTCCTTGTTTTCCATGAACAAGCCGTTGTATGCCACCACCTGCGTACCCTTGCTCTTGTCAAGGATGTAGTCCACTACACCCTTGAAGTAGCTTCCCTTTACAATTTTCGCCATCATATCCCTGTCTTGCTTATCAGTTCGTGAATCCTTGCCACTGCCACCTTGCAGTCCCACCGGACTTCTGAAAAACCTCCGGCATTCGCTTTATGTGCAAGCTGGTTGAGGTTGTTCGCCATGCCGCAGAGTTGGCGAATGTGTCCGGCATGTTCTTCCGACACCCGTCCCTTCACATGACCGTTTCGGAAACATTCCCTCATATACTCGCTCGGCGATACTCCGGCTTCATGCGCCTGTGTCAGCAGACGGAAGTAGTCGGCTGCCGCCAGCTTCACTGCAACACGGTATTTCAATTTCTCGGTTGCCCCTTTCTTCGGGCGACCGCCCTTGTTACGTTTCTTATCTTCTTTATGTTCCATATTTCATTTCTTCTAATTATGTTCCTGACTATACTGTATAGACCAACAGGATTGGGTTACTGACTAAAGTCCGTAACGGGTGGCAAGCGGTTTCGGGACACCCGAAACACAAACTTGCTACCTCCCCAATTCCATCGGATGAATTTCGGGCAGCTCCCGTTTTTTCCTTGCGGAATCTCATAATCTCAATCCTTTTTTCTTGGGTTTAACGATGGTTCGTGGCGGTGGATTGACGATTAAATTCTGTCGCTTGCCGCACAGGTAATCGTTCAAATCCTTATATCCATTGTAGTTTTGGGAGAAGTCCCTGATACGTCCGGCAAACTCTTTTTCCAGTTTCCAATACGTTTTTCGTCCAGCCTCGTCATTGTCAAGCAGGCAGTGGATGCACCCGTATCCATGCAGCACGTCAATGGCTTTTGAAACATTGGAAACCGAATTGAGAATGACGTAATCCTGCCCGTCAAGGCTGGGCATGGTCGGGCAGTTCTTCATCCGCAAGGTGAGGAATGAAAGGTTGTCCGTCATTCCCTCGAACACGAGGCATTTCTCCCTCGGTTCTCCCTGTTGCCGGATATGGCTGATGTCCTTCGGTGCGATACAGCCCTTGAAAAATTGGTTGCGTACATCATATCCTCCTGCCACATTCGAGAATCCGATGGCGAAGTAAGGTTTGCCGTTATGAGTGAAATGTAGCTCCTTACATTCTGCTTGTGCCAATTCGATATTTATGCCACGTTCCTGCAAGTAGCGGAGCAATGCCGGATGCGTGAGTTCTCCCACTTCCAAATGTTGGAAACTCGGTTTGTCAGTCTGTCGTTCTCTGAAAGAAGAACCGACAGGTCGGATATGCGGTGTCTGTCGTTCAATCCGTTCCAACAGGTACGGCACATTGTCGGAACGGTAGAGTTCCTGCGCCAATGCGATGATGTTGCCGCCTTTGCCAGTTCCGAAGTCATACCATTGGTTAAGGTCGGTGTTTACCTTGAACGATGCTTCCGTTTCCTCCCTGAACGGGGATTTGTACCAAAGGCTTTTGCCCTGCTGCTTGACGGGGCTATAACCTAAACTTTGCAGATAGTCTGCGATGCGTATCTTCTTTGCTTCCTGTGTAGTCATAATCTTCCTATGGTTTTAATGGTGAATGAAAATCGTTGATTCATTGAATTGTATATATAATGTGATTATATTCAATCAGATAGATGCTCAACATCCGCTCAACAAACTACTCACCAAAAGAGAAACCGACAATCGGTCGGATTCTTCGTCTCAACTTCTCTTTTGGTCTGTTGAGATTTTGTTGAGAGTGTATATCGTTTATTATTAGTATGATTATATCCTTATTCAACAATTCAACAAAAAGACAATGGATTTACAGCGTTTCAAGCTGCTGCCTCGTGATGCTGTAGAAGCGTCCCACTCTCCTTATCGGCTCATACCTACACTCCCGATTGTAGTTCAGTTGGTAGGTGGTGTATGTAAGCCCGTTCGGTGCTGGCGTGAGCTTCCAACACTCCTGCAATACCTTTCTCACTTGGTGTTTCTCCGCCTTGACATACGTGTTTGCCAACAGAACGAGTATATCATGCGGACAGAATGAAACGCTGTCCACATCCATCGTTGCCATAATATCGAGAAGCAGCTCTGCCATTTCAATCTCCAATCGGTTGCGGTTACTGCGGATTATCTTCTGCAAGGCTTCGGTATGCAGCAGTGACGGGGCAAACCACATACGGCTCTCTTTTTCGGTGGATAACCGTCTGTGCTGCAAGTGGTAGAGGAAAGCAGGTATCTCCGCTTTCAGCTTTTGCAGGAAGTCGGTATCATCCGACTGCAAGCGGTCTATCTTCCGTACCCAATAGCGTGTTTCCCCTGCGTCTATGATGACAGGCAGATATTCGTTGTTGGAACACAGCACGAATTTGGCGAAGAACGCAATCTCGTCACGGTCTTTGCCTTTGGCTTCCACTTTGTAGGAGAGTGTGGTGCTCAGGTTCTTCAACCTCTCGCTGTCCTCCCTGCGGTTGAGCAGCACTTCATCCACCACGATAAGGAGTTTCCCTGCCCAATCGGAATTGAACTGGCTTCGGAAATCCTCGTTGGTGTTGAATGTCACGTTGTTCTGAAAGAGGGCTTTCAGAAAGTTCAGGAACGTGCTTTTGCCCGTATTCCGTTCTTCTGATACCAGCAGCAGGATAGGCAACTTTTGGATAGGGCGCAGGTAGAGCAGTTGCAGGTAGTCCATTCCCAACTCGTATTGCTCCCCGAAAATATGCCGTACCAAAGATTGGATGTGCGGAAAATCGCCCTCTTGCGGACGGTGGTCTATCGGTTCATACAGGTTCAGGAACTTGTCCACTATCGGACGGTAGTTCACATGGTCGGGAACCGTGCAGAAGCCGTCATATTTGGGGATGGTGGCGAGAAAGTGTTTGCCGTAGTCCTGCCGTAATGTTTCGTTGTTCCACACGATGCGTTTCTTCACATAGCCGCCGTCCAGTCGGGGCTGGTTCACTAACTTGTAGAGGGTCGTACCAACTCGGATAAACTCCTCTTTGCTGATGTCTGATTTACTCATTGTTCATACGCTTAAACGGTTGATAAATAATCGTATGCAAAATTAGAGAGGGTTGCTTGAAACCTTGATACGCAAATCACGGCAGAATGGCGCAAAAAACACACGGAATGAAAAACTTGCAGTATATCGGAGAACTTGACAACAAGAAATCCCGAAGAAATACCACTTTAATGGCAGTTTCTTCGGGATTGTCGCATTCGTATGAATGAATGGCTATGCGCCTATTCAAACACTCGTGTAAATGAATTGTCGGCAATGGGAATACGCATCGGTTTCATTACTTCATGTCGTCATATCAATACACTTCACGCTTGATATTCAGATGATTTTATGCTCTTAACCAGCGAAAAGAAGATGCTTGTTTTCTCTTTTCGCAAGTACAATCTTTCAAGTATGGCATTGCGTATCCGTTCCGCTCCGTACGAGTTGATACGGAAAGCGAGAGCGACAACCATTTCAAGGCTGTAAACATCCACACCGATTTTGTCCGATAGATGGATATGCCGTTGCGCTTTATGCTCTTTCAGTATTCCGCTTTTATATACTGCTTTGATTGCTGCTCGGATGGATGGAGCAATGACACCGAACAGGCTGACAAGTTCCGCTTCGCTCATCCATACCGTTTCACTCGGTATAGTTATCGTACCGTGTTCTGTGATTTTGATGATATTCCTTTTCATTGTCCTGCCATTGATACATTGATAAACGATTGGTTCAGCCTGTTGCCGAGCATGGTAAGGTCGTTGTCCAACTTCTGCGTTGTGATTTTGGCGTAGATTTGGGTCGTGACTATGTTCGTGTGTCCCAAAACACGGCTCACGCTCTCAATAGGCATACCCATACTCAAGGCGAGCGTCGCGAAGCCATGTCTTGCACAATGAAACGAGATGTCCTTTGTTATCCCACACTCTTTCATCACCTTTTTCAGCGGTTTACAGATAGACCAGTAGTTGAGATTGGGGAAAACGAGGTTGTCCTCCTGACAAGGGCGGTAACGCTCTATTATCTGCAAGGGTATATCCAGCAGTTTCACTTGGAACGGTACTTTCGTCTTGTGCCGTTTCGATAATATCCACTTCTCACCGTTCACTTCCACGATGTTGTCATTGGTCAGTTCCTTGATGTCCACGAATGAGAGGGCGGTGAAGCTGGCGAAGACGAAAATATCACGGATATAGGACAGCTTGGCATCCACGAACTCGTGCGTCATCAATGCTTTCAGTTCGTCTTCCGTCAGGTACTCACGCTCCTTTACATTCGGGCTGATATGGAACTGGGCAAACGGATTTCTCGGTATCAGTCCGTTGAAGTGCGCACGCATGACAACGCCTTTCAGCCACATGCACTTTTCCCATATCGTCCCGTTGTGCAGTCCCGCTTCCGTTGAGAGGTAGGCGGCAAACTCCTTGATGAAGTCGGGCGTAATCTCCAGCATGGACATATCCGTCCGTCTGTAGAAAGACTTGATGAACGCTGCCACATGGTTTCTTGCCCTCACTCGTGAGTGGTAGGTTGCCATTACCCTGTCCTTGCCGACACGCTTCTTGAACACCTCGTTTTCACGGTCGAACGCTTTGAGCAGTGTCTCGTACTCGCTACCGATACCCTGATAGGCATTGCGTACCATTTCCGCAGTTACGAACGCTTCACGGTCGGATATGCGCTGGTAGTGCTTGATGATTTGCGCCTTGATGTTGTCCAATGCCAAATTGATGTCCCGTGCCTCCTTGCTCTTGCCTTTGGCTCGGTTGCCCTTGATGTCCCAAAGCGTCTTCGAGACACTCTGCTTGCAACTGAACTGCGCCACAGTCCCGTTGATTGTCACTCGTCCCATGATGGGGACAATGCCGTTTTTCTCCTTGCTGCCGTTCACGTAGAACAGCACCTTGAATGTACTTCTTGCCATACTCGTTTTTTGTTTGCAAAGTTATTACTCAACGAGTTAGACCATGTAAGCCAATCGAAGCCATACGGAGAAACTTTCAGTGCCATGTGTTAAAAATCACTTTCCGGCGGGTAATGATTTGGAGACCGTTCTCTTTCAATATTCCGCTTTCCTTTGCGTTACCTCATTTTTTCGTTTGGCACTGTTTGGCTTCATAAACGCTTTTATACTAAGCCATTCAGTGCATTTTCTCCCTTTTTCTGCGACTATTCCAGAGATTTACCGTAACAATGCATGTAAGACATACAGATATTATTTTTCTCTTCATTTTTGCAATATTAATTATACAAATTGTGTTTGTATTAGATTGATGATTTAAAGAACTCTATTGTTTTCAACAAACCTTCGTCTATTTTTATTAATGGATGCCAACCGCATAGCAGTCGTTTTGCTAATGTGATATCAGGATTCCTTTGCTTGGGATCATCTTTTGGCAAAGATTGATAACTGATTGTCGAGTTGGATTTTGTTAGTTTGATAATCCTGTTTGCTAATTCTAATATTGACATTTCATTTGGATTACCTAAATTTATAGGTGTATGAGGAATTCCATCTTTCATGACATAATTAATACCAGAAATTAAATCATCTATATATTGTAAAGACCGTGTTTGTTTCCCATCTCCATTTAAGGTGAGCGGAATATTCTTCAAAGCTTGCTGAATAAAGTTAGGAACGACTCTGCCATCTTCTACAGACATATAAGGACCATAAGTATTGAATATTCTTATTATTCGAGTATCAACTCCATATACTTTGTTGTAATCATGAAACAAAGTTTCTGCAGCTCGTTTACCCTCATCATAACAGCTACGAGGACCATTAGTATTTACATTTCCGAAATAGCTCTCACTCTGGGGAGAAACTATAGGATCCCCATATATCTCACTTGTAGATGCAAGCATAATTCTTGCGCCTTTTTTCTTGCCATCTTTAAAAGTCTCAGTGAACCGATAACAGATGTGACAAAGGTATGAATAGGGTCTTTTTGATATTGAATTGGAGATGCAGGACAAGCGAAATTATAAATTTCAGAAATATCATCCTCTATATCAAAACGAATAGTGATATCATGTTCGAGAAATACAAATCGGGGATTATTCAGGAACTCCTTGATATTTTCTATACTCCCCGTTGATAAATTATCTATACAAATAACTTTGTGGACATTTCCTTGCAAAAGTTTTGCGCACAGATGGCGACCTATAAACCCAGCCCCACCTGCAATTAATATTGATTTGTTTTGTTGTTTCATATTTGCTGTTTTTTATATGCAATGTAAAAGTAACATGAAAACAAAGAGTTCCGATTATAAATCAGGGGTGAATCTTTTATGAATTTTAGCTTATGGCAAAAATTCATAAAAGAAAATATGGTAAAATATAAATTTTATCAGTATCTTTCCTCTAAAAAGTCAAGATTTCCCAAAATCTCTTCCAAGTTAAAGGGCTGATTACCAGAGTAAAATATTTGGTGATATTTCCTTAAGAGGTATAACATTCTGAGCCACGGCGATGCTATGGCTTTCTGATTAAAGATTATTACTTTCCTCTACAGGCTCTTCGGCACTATGTCGGTGTCCAATTCCCACCGGAAGCGTCAG
>NZ_JABKKF010000016.1 GCF_013166605.1 Xylanibacter muris | reverse complement strand
CGAGAAACGAAGCCAGTCCTTCATCTTCTTGCCCATTACAACACGATCGGGATCATAGTAGTGGAATGAAAGAACGTTCTTACTCTCGGGTCCTTCGAAGGGAATCTTTCCTATCTGGGGAAAATACTCTTTTGCCATAATTCTTTTTCAGTTTTATATAATTAGTAATAAATTAGGTTCTCACCTCTATATTATTTAATGCTATAAATGAATGTTTCAAGTAATTTTACTTACATATAAGCATTTCAAGATGCTCTTTCCATTCCGCATAAGCACGCAAATATTCAGCACGACGGGATTCGTCCGGCTCGATGACAGACAATTTTTCCAATGTCGCGAAAGCCTCGTTGTTATCTTTATAGATACCGGCTCCGATGCCTGCGCCTTTTGCGGCTCCTACGCTTCCGTCTGTATCGTACAGTTCGATGGTTGCACCGCTTACTCCGGCAAGTGTATTCCTGAAAATATCGCTCAGGAACATGTTTGCCTTGCCTGCATGTATCTTTTTAATGTTCATGCCCATCTGTTGCATTACTTCCATGCCATAGCAGAAACTGAATACGATACCTTCCTGTGCAGCACGGATTATATGCTCACGACCGTGTTTGTTGAAATTAATTCCGCGTATCGCGCATCCTGTCTCTTTGTTTTCAAGAACACGCTCGGCACCGTTTCCAAACGGAATGACGGATACACCTTCAGAACCGATAGAAATCTTTTCTGCCAATTGATTCATTTCTGCATATCCTATACCGGAAGGAGCAATATTCCTGCGTATCCAGGCGTTAAGTATTCCGGTGCCATTGATGCACAAAAGCACTCCAAGACGTGTCTGGGTGTCTGTATGGTTTACATGAGCAAATGTGTTAACCCTACTCTTCGGGTCGTAATTCACGTCTCCAAGCACACCATATACGACACCTGACGTGCCTGCCGTAGATGCTATCTCACCAGGATTGAACACGTTAAGGCTCAATGCGTTATTTGGCTGGTCACCGGCACGGTATGTTATAGGTGTTCCTTCTGCAAGACCTGTTTCTGCTGCAGCAAGTCTCGATACCTTGCTGTGTATGCTGAATGTAGGAACCGTGTCACAAAGCAGACTATTGTCTATTCCATAATAATCAAGAAGGAATTGTGCCGGTTTACATTCTTTAAAATCCCAGAACATACCTTCACTGAGTCCGCTTATGGTAGTGTTTGCCACACCGCTCAACCTCATCGCAATATAATCTCCTGGGAGCATCACCTTATATATATTATCATATACAGACGGTTCGTTTTCTTTCACCCATGCAAGTTTTGCAGCGGTGAAGTTTCCCGGAGAATTAAGAATATGTGTAAGGCATGTTTCCGCACCAAGTGCGTTAAAGGCTTTGTCACCGTATGGAACCGCACGTGAATCACACCAGATAATGGCCGGCCGCAAAACGTTATGGTTCTTATCCACACACACAAGTCCATGCATCTGATAAGAAATACCTATGGCTTTTATTTCGTCAGCTTTTGCTGCAGACATTTGCATTATCTTTTTCAAACTCAATTTGGCATTGTCCCACCACATTTGCGGATCCTGTTCGGCCCATCCTGCCTTGACTGCGGTTATCGGAGCCTCCGTTTCCGGATAGAATGCCGACGCAACACACTTTCCGCTATCTGCATCTACTAATGATGCCTTAACAGAACTGCTTCCTATATCAAATCCTAATAAATATCTTTTTTCCATATTCAGAGATTATATTTTGGTTTTAAGTTTCAATTACAAATGTAGTTATATTTTTCCTAACGTACAATTTTTTATATATCCTAATGTCGTTTTTTTATAATTAATTTACACTATTAAATCAAATTCATTATCCGTTCTTTATACAGAGAATTCATTCGTAAAGATATTGCGCACAATATAAACTTTATTTATTTTCAATAATAAAAGCCCGTGTTAACAAAAAATATAGTACCTTTGAAGAATAATATTCATGGTATCCGAAATATAGAATAATATCTTGGAGTTATGGCTTTAGTATTAAAACCGATAATAAAATGGCACACAAAGTTATTCTGGCAATAGGAACAAATATAAACCATCATGAAAACATGAGGCATGCAAAGAAAATGCTTGGTGACATATTGGATAATGAGATATGTTCTGATTTCTTGTGGACAGACCCTATCGGCATGGATTCCGGAAAATTCCTGAATGCCGTTATTAGGGCGGAAACGGAACTGGACATCCACGAGCTGGAAAACGAACTGAAGAATATCGAACAAACTTGTGGGCGTAAAAGGGAGGAGTCTATGCGTATGATAATAAAAATGGACATAGATATACTTGCCTATGACAATATGAAAATGCATATTGATGACTGGAATCGTGAATACATAAGAAAACTGATGGGTGAAACAGACATTCATCCATGAAGAAACAGAATTTTGAATGCAGAAACAATGTTTACTTTCATTATGCAGGAGCAAAGCGTTTATTCAGAACATGGTTTTTAATAAATATATAGCAATATGAGAAAAAGTATATTTACATTTATTTTATTGTGTCTTGGAACATATATTAAGGCACAGGGGTTTAATGCACATTTCTGTGACAGCACGTTAAGACTTAATTATATTTTTGCTGGTGATGCAAGCAATTACAATATTTTTGTTGATGAGCTTAATTTGGAACCAAGATGGTATGGCAGACGTAAGCATCTTAATGAACTTCCTCTAAAAGGTAACGGGCAAATAACCGTGACAGACTATATGACTAATGAAATAATTTACAAGCATTCTTTTTCCACACTGTTTCAGGAATGGATAGCTACGGCAGAGGCAAAACATACAGGAAAATCATTCGAGAATGTATTTCTTGTTCCATTTCCTAAAAACAAAATAAGAGTAAAAGTCGAACTCTATGACTACCACAATAGAATCGTGGCGCAGGCAACACACATAGTGAATCCGCAAGATATACTGATAAGACGCATCGGATTCAGAAATGTCACGCCTTATACAACCATTCATGCGGCTGGCGATACAACAAACTGTATCAATATCGCATACGTGGCCGAAGGATACACTATGGAGCAGATGGATGACTATATAAATGATGCAAAAACTGCAACAGACGCACTTTTCAGTCATGAACCGTTCAAGTCTATGAGAGATAAATTCAACATTGTTGCAGTAAGATCAGTCTCCGAAGACAGCGGAACAAGTGAACCCGCCAACAATATATGGCGCAAAACAGCACTCGATTCACACTTTGACACGTTCTATAGCGACCGATACTTGACAACCCTTCACCTTAAGAAACTTCATGACCTGCTTGCAGGTGTGCCCTATGAGCATATTATTATATTGGTGAATACAGATAAATACGGAGGAGGTGGCATTTATAATTCTTATAACCTGTCATATACAAAAGGAAAATATTTCAAGCCTGTTGTTGTACATGAATTCGGGCATAGCTTCGGAGGTTTGGGTGATGAGTATGACTATGGAAATGACGACCCGATGTATTTTTCCGACACGGAGCCATGGGAACCAAACCTTACAACAAAGCACGATTTCAGAGATAAATGGGAAAACCTTGTAGAAGAAGGTAAGGCCGGATTTGTGGAAGGTGGCGGATACCAAAGCAAAGGGGTCTTCCGCGGTGTGGAAAATTGCCGTATGAAAACAAATGACGTGCCGGA
Organism: Xylanibacter muris; assembly: GCF_013166605.1. Lineage (GTDB taxonomy): Bacteria > Bacteroidota > Bacteroidia > Bacteroidales > Bacteroidaceae > Prevotella > Prevotella muris. Next base: position 51,269 of record NZ_JABKKF010000016.1, on the reverse strand, counting down.
ATTCTGTGTCGTATGCAGACAGGCACTGACAAGACTTATAAGGTTTTATACAGAATAGCAAGGGCAAATAATTTAACAGACTAAACTTACATCTATATTGAATCCGGCAACTAAAGAGTGTATTTAGCCAAAATACACTCTTAATATTTGTTGTCTGATATCTGTATTCCTATAGAAAACATTTTGCATTAATGTAATTGTCTATATTATCTTTCACCATTCATTTATTTTCCTTATCATTTAATGCCTTCCTTACAAATCTCATCTCCCTTTCAATTTTCCGTTGCCGCTTTCTTATATATTTACTTGGATTTGATGAATCAAACTTACGCGGATTAGGTAATGTTGCAGCAATTAAAGCACATTCAGAACTGCTTAGATCTTTTGCACGGCATTTGAAGTGCCACTCTGCCACAGCGTCTGCGCCATAAATCCCCTCTCCCATTTCAATAGAATTAAGATATACTTCCATTATACGCTCTTTGCTCCACATAAGTTCTATGAGCACGGTAAAATAAGCTTCAAATCCTTTTCTCACCCATGTCCGTCCCGGCCAAAGAAAAACATTTTTTGCTGTCTGCTGGGATATAGTGCTTGCGCCTAATTTGCGCTTGCCCTTATTTTTATTGTTCTTTTCGACAGCCTTCTCAATTGCCCTGAAATCAAACCCGTGATGTTCCATGAAACGGGAATCCTCACTGGCAATAACAGCCAAAGGCAACTCTGGGGATATATCAGACAGCGGAACCCAGCGATGACGCATGCGTATATCACGGCCGTCTGTAATTTGTTCTGCCACTCTGATAAACATCAGAGGAGTGAAATAAACCGGAATGAAACGAAATGCCACAACAGCAAGGATGGTGGAAGCGAAAAACGCACCCACCATCCATTTAAGTATAACTTTTATTCTTTTTAAAACAATAAACATCTGTAATTCAGATATCCTGAGCTGTTTTTTAATTCCAGAAAAAGATTATTTAAGCGTACCGTTCTCTGCAGCCTTTATCATATCCTGGCTTGCATACATGTAAACCTCCACACGGCGGTTCTGTGTACGCCCGGCAGCTGTAGAATTGTCGGCAACTGGATTTGTAGACCCCTGCCCCTCTACAGTCTTAATCTGAGAAGAAGAAACGCCACAGCTCTTCAAATAATTAGCCACACTGTTTGCACGGTTTACGGAAAGAGGCTGGTTGATGGCATCGTTACCGGTGTTGTCGGTATGACCGTATATCGCAACGTCACAGGATGGATTCTGCTTCAATACATTAGAGAATTTTACAAGAGAATTCTTTGCCGCAGCGTTCAATTCTGCCTTATTTGTGGCAAAAAGTATACCGGAATCGAATGTAACCTTCACAGCTTTAAGACCGTTCGCGTCTTCAACTTCCTGAACCTGCGCGTTCTGAACCTGCTGGGCCTGCGCCTTAACCTTATCCATGTGTTTGCCGATAATAGCACCTGTTCCTGCACCTACGGCAGTACCTACAGCTGCACCTACAGCAGTATTACCAGCCAGCTTACCTACTATAGCACCTAACAAAGCACCGCCTCCGGCACCAATACCCGCACCTTTCTGTGTGTTGTTGCATCCTGCAAGGACAATACCAAGACAAAGGATGAATGCTGAAATCTTGATTTTCTTCATATTCTACCTAATTTTATTGAGTTATTAATTAATAAAAAATTGCGGTGCAAAGGTAATCTATTTATTTAAATAATTCCCACTTTTCAAGTTTTTTTTGTACTTTTGCAAGCAAATTTTAGATTAAGAAAAATATTATGGCAAAAGAATTAAAAGAATTAACAAAGCGTGCGGAAAACTACAGCCAATGGTACAATGATTTGGTTGTAAAGGCAGACCTTGCGGAACAATCTGCCGTAAGAGGCTGCATGGTTATAAAGCCTTATGGCTATGCCATATGGGAAAAGATGCAGCAGCAACTTGACAAAATGTTTAAGGAAACTGGTGCCCAGAATGCATACTTCCCGCTTCTGATTCCCAAATCATTCCTTTCTAAAGAGGCTGAGCATGTTGAAGGTTTTGCCAAAGAATGTGCTGTTGTGACACACTATCGCCTAAAGGCGAAAGAAGACAAAAGCGGTGTTGAAGTTGACCCCTCGGCAAAACTTGAAGAGGAACTGATCATCCGTCCTACATCAGAGACAATCATTTGGAATACATATAAAAACTGGATACATTCATGGCGTGACCTTCCTCTTATGTGCAATCAGTGGTGCAATGTGATGAGATGGGAAATGAGGACTCGTCCATTTTTGCGTACAAGTGAATTTCTTTGGCAGGAAGGACATACCGCACATGCGACACGCGAAGAGGCAGAGGCAGAGGCAAGAAAAATGTTGCATGTTTATGCCGATTTCGCGGAAAAATGGATGGCTGTACCCGTACTGCAAGGAGTAAAAAGCGAGACGGAGCGTTTTGCCGGTGCACTTGACACATATACCATTGAGGCGATGATGCAAGACGGAAAAGCCCTCCAAAGCGGTACCAGCCACTTCCTGGGACAAAACTTTGCAAAAGCATTCGATGTCACATATTTGAATAAAGAAAACAAGCCGGAATATGTCTGGGCCACATCATGGGGTGTGTCAACACGCCTTATAGGGGCACTTATAATGACTCATTCTGATGACAACGGTCTTGTACTGCCGCCCAAACTCGCTCCGATACAGGTTGTAATCATCCCTATAACAAAAGGTGCAGAGCAGCTTGCTGCTATTACAAAGAAACTGACACCTGTCATAGAGGCATTACGCGCGCATGGAATCACAGTGAAATATGACGATGCGGACAATAAACGTCCGGGATTCAAGTTTGCCGACTATGAATTGAAAGGTGTGCCCGTACGTCTTGTGATGGGAGGAAGAGACCTTGAGAACGGAACATTGGAGGTTATGCGCCGTGACACCCTTACAAAAGAGACCGTCTCTATTGACGGAATCGTGGAATATGTTGAGAATCTTCTTGATGATATTCAGAACAGTATTTTTGAGAAGGCACGCAAGGAACGCGATAAACGTGTTTACGTATGTGATAATTATGATGAGTTCAAGGAGCGTGTGAAAGATGGTGGATTCTTCCTTTGTCACTGGGACGGAACAGCTGAAACCGAGGCAAGGATAAAAGAAGAAACTCAGGCAACAATACGTTGTGTACCTTTTGCCTACGAACAGACGGAAGGTTTGGACATGGTTAGCGGAAAGCCTGCAAAGTATAGGGTTATTATTGCCCGCAGCTATTAGAATTGCAAATGAAACCAAGGAATATTCCAATATTCCTGTGTAAAGGATTTATTTACGTCGCCTTGAGAGTTTAGACTTTCAAGGCGTTTTTTTTAACATTATATTAACCCTGTAATATAATTAATTTGATTAACTTTGCAAAAAATAAAATAATAACATTTTACTACTAAATAAAGTATAATAGACACATGGAAAGAACTTGGAGATGGTTTGGCAAGAATGATAAAATCACTCTTGCCATGCTAAAAGAAATCGGAGTGGAGGGTATCGTTACGGCCCTTCATGACGTACCAAACGGAGAGGTTTGGACACGTGAGAAGATTAATGACCTGAAAACTTATATCGAAAGCTATGGCATGCGATGGTCTGTAGTGGAAAGTCTGCCGGTATGTGAAAGCATCAAATATGCAGGAAAAGATCGTGACAGACTCATCGAAAACTATAAGGAAAGCCTTAAAAACCTTTCTTTGGAAGGTATACATACCGTATGCTACAACTTTATGCCTGTACTCGATTGGGCACGCACGGACCTTAGTCATCCTAATGCCAACGGAACGACAAACCTGTTCTTCTCTCATGTTCAGTTTGCTTATTTTGACATTTGCATTCTGAAACGTGAAGGAGCGGAAAAGGAATGGTCACCGGAAGTACTTGCGGAAGTGGAAAGGCTGAAGCAGACAATGACACCGGAAGATGACCATAACCTTGTTGATACAATAATAGTAAAAACACAGGGGTTTGTAAGTGGAAACATTACTGAAGATGATGAACATCCTGTAGAATTGTTCAGACAATTACTTTCACTATACAAAGGAATCACGAAGGAACAGTTGCGTGAGAATATGAAATACTTCCTTGAAGCCATCATGCCCACATGTGAGGAATATGACATGTATATGTGTGTGCATCCTGATGACCCACCATTTCAGATCTTGGGACTTCCGCGCATTGTTACTTGCGATGAAGATATAAATTGGTTCTTAAATGCTGTAGACAACCCGCACAACGGCCTTACTTTCTGTGCAGGCTCACTATCTGCCGGAAAACATAACAATATAACGGAGTTGGCAAAAAAATATGCTTCAAGAACATGGTTTGTACACATGCGTTCATGTCATATCTTCCCAAACGGTGATTTTACGGAAGCATCACATCTTGGAGGACGTGCCGACCTTATTGAACTGGCACGGATCTTCGAACAGATAAATCCGAATCTTCCTATGCGCGTAGATCATGGCATGACAATGCTTGGTGACGAAGAACGTGGATACAATGCCGGATATAGCTTCCTCGGACGCATGTTTGCAATGGGCCAAGTACAGGGTATACTTGCCACTGTAGACAGAGAGTTGGGTATTGAGTATAAGCAGCCGGGATTTTTCGACTGATTGTATAATCAATAAATAGAATCTTAATAAAAAATTATAACCAATAAAAATGAAATGTCATGGAAAACCTTTTTGATATAAAAGACAATGTGACCGTAATCACAGGAGGAACAGGCGTTTTGGGACGTGCTATTGCCAAATATCTGGCACTAAACGGTGCAAAAGTAATAATCTTAGGACGTAAGGAAGATGTAGGAAATGCTATAGCCGAAGATATCAGAAACGCAGGTGGAACATGTGAATTTATGAAGACCGACGTGATGAATCAGGAAGTTGTACAGAATAATTGTGACGACATCATTGCGAAATATGGGAAGATAGACACATTATTGAATGCAGCCGGAGGAAATATGAAAGGTGCGACTATCGCCCCAGATCAGAACTTTTTTGACCTCGAGGCTTCACAGTTCCAGACAGTACTCAGTCTTAATCTTACCGGAACAGTTATACCGACACAGGTTTTTCTAAAACCTATGGTAAAACAAGGAAAAGGAAGCATAATCAATTTCTCGTCAATGGCTGCATTTCGTCCGATGACACGTGTATGCGGATATGCGGCAGCAAAAGCCGGAATAAGCAATTTTACAGCCTTTATGGCGACAGAATGTGCAAAGAAATTCGGTGAGGGCATAAGGGTTAATGCCATTGCTCCTGGTTTCTTCATAACAGAACAGAACCGTGCATTGCTTACAAATCCTGACGGTTCATATACAGAGCGTGGAAATGATGTGATACGGCAGACTCCGTTTGGAAGAATGGGTAATCCGGATGAGCTTTGCGGTACCATACACTATCTTATGAGTGATGCGTCAAAATTTGTAACAGGTACAGTAGCCGTAGTTGACGGAGGATTTAATGCCTTTGCAATGTGATATGCGAAGATACGAAAGATATAAAAGAATTATAGAGTATTTCCAAAAGGAAATGCCGGAAGTGAACACAGAGCTGGAATTTGGAAACAATTTCCAGCTTCTTGTTGCTGTAATATTAAGTGCGCAGTGTACTGACAAGCGTGTAAACATGGTTACTAAGGATTTATTCATACACTATCCCACTCCTTTAGCCATGTCCAAGGTAGAACCGGAGGATATACTTGAATATATCAGTAGTATTTCATACCCCAATGCAAAGGCTAAACATCTTGTTCAGACAGCAAGGATAATAACAGAAAAATACAATGGAGAGATTCCAGACTCATTAGATGAGCTTCTGTCACTTCCGGGGGTTGGCAGAAAAACGGCAAATGTCATCCAGGCTGTGGCTTTCGGTAAGTCAACAATGGCTGTCGACACACATGTGTATAGAGTAAGCCATAGAACGGGGCTAGTGTCGTCAAGGGCAAACACACCGTTAAAAGTCGAGCAGGAACTGATAAAAAACATACCGGATGAAGATATTCCGCGCGCACATCATTGGCTCATACTTCATGGGAGATATGTATGTACATCAAGAAAACCTAATTGTGATAAATGCGGCATAGAAAGATTCTGTGCAAAAAAGATGGAGAACTCAAAACTTTAATGAGTTCTCCATCCTGGAAAATCAGAATATAATATATAACTAATGAAACCTTTTATTATCTTCCTTTTTTTGTTCTTGGAGTATTGTTGCGCTTGTTAAGCATTTGTCTGTGAAAAAGGTCTTCTGCCCTTAATACTTCAAATACTTTCTTTGCAGACAAAACGGTGAAGAACTTATTGTGATATGTCTGCTGAATCTTTTTTAATTCAATATCCAATTTATCGCGTTCTGTCACACATTTTTTATATTCATTACTATCAGAAGGACGTGTACGGTTTATATGCCTTATTTTATTAAATATCTCCCGTTGCTTTTTACCCATTTCACGATAAAGCGGGAAGAATTTCTCTGCCTCATTAGGGGTAAGAGAGGCCTCACGAACTATAAATGCCTCAAGTTCTTTTTGGAATGCTTCAGGACTAAAATGATTTTTCTTGTCATTGTTATTTCCTTTTTGCAGATCAGGACAGTCATTCCCACACACAATATGTTTGTTGTCAATAACCTCAGCAGCAATATTTCCTGTGTACATTAATAATAAGCCCAACAAGGATAAACAAATATATCTTATCATATTTATATTCTATATCAATATCTGTTAATTATGTTATTCGTCATATAGATAGGCATATATGTCTGCATTATCCATCATGGCATAATCCGCCACAGCATCTGTATATGCATCTGTACTATTTGAAATAATACTATTCTCAATATGCGCGACATTGTCCTTGCCTTCTGTATCGAATGTGAGATATGTATAAACTCCAAATACACATATAACTGCAGATGCTGCAACATAGAGTATGGGACGCAAAAGTCTCATATACGTATTGTGCCTGTTCGAATCAGCGGAATCTGCCGGTATATTACCGGACGTATGTCTTTCGGGCAATCTTGCCATCACTTCTGACGACAGACTGTCGAAATATCCGTCAGGAACAGAAAACAGGTTTCTTTTTCCTAATTTCTTTTTGATATAATCTTCACTGCTCATCATATTATTTATTTTATCATTATGACGGATTGTATGCTTGAAAGTTTAATCTATTGAATTGAAATACTCGGATATTTTTTTCACGGCAATATGATATGAAGCTTTCAAGGCTCCTTCTGAGGTATTCAGAATTTTGCTGATTTCACTATATTTCATATTGTCATAGTAACGCATATTGAAGACCGTACGCTGTACTTCAGGCAATCTTGAGATAGCTTGTATAAGCAATGCCTCTGTCTTATCTCCGTCGAAATACCGGTCTGCAGCTAATGTATTGGCTATTCCATTGTCACATTCTTCAAGGCTTATTCCTGTGCGTCTGCTGTTGCTGCGCATAAAATCAAGACTTTGGTTTACTGCTATTCTATACAGCCATGTGGACAGTTTTGACTCATTACGGAATGAGTCAAGATTATTCCACGCTTTAAGAAATACATTTTGGAGAACATCATTGGCATCATCATGAGTAAGCACAATACGTCTTATTTGCCAATATAGCTTTTCACCATATTGGTTTACAAGAATGCCGAAAGCCTTACGTTCTGTTTTAGGATCGGCAAGCATGTGTATCAGTTCTTTTTCCTTTATAGATTCCAATGGTTATAGTCTTTTCCGCATCCGTTATACGAACACGCCACACTGTCTTTATTCTAAGACGTTTTATTTCTGAAATTGTTTAATGTTACTCAAAATAATTTTATCGTATCCGTATATATCAAAGTATTCTTTCAATATGCCGGTACTGTCCGGATACAGTGTATAATATCCGATTTTTAAAGGTACATTCTTCACACTGACGCTCCTGACAAGGTTGCGGTCTTTTTCGTCATCAACAATATAAGCCTTTCCACGCTCTGTTTTCGGTTCCAGTCCCATTGATATTCTCAGCTTGTCCTGTTTCCATTCATCTTCCTCATCCATCAGAAACACAGCAAACTCAAATGGTTTTTGTATTCTCACGCAACCATGTGAAACCCCACGGAAAGTGCGGCTGAAGACACCCTTGCTTGACGTATCGTGAAGGAAGACAGAGAAATTGTTTGCAAAACGGAATATTATACGTCCAAGAGAGTTTCCTTCACCGCCTTTTTGCACGACACGATATTTTCCGCTGCGCAATGCTGACACTGATATTTCGTCAGGTTCCACAGATTCTCCTGTCTCACGATTGATTATATCATAATTATTTCTTTCAAAATAATCCCGGTCACCTGCATGATGAGCTACCTCATTTTTTATTATGCTTACAGGGATATTCCATACAGGATTAACGTCCATCCGCTCTATCTTACTTGTAAGCAACGGTGTTTTTGTTTTCTGGGCTCCACATCCGATCCGCATATCTACAATATTCTTTTCACCGTTGCAGGCATAAAGATGGAAAGCCGGAAGATTTACAAATACATATTTTCCATTTGTATCGAGGGGATTACGTTCCCGCCAACGGCTATATTCCATATTACAAATGATGAGCTGTTTCAAATATGCCGAGATTCCCGGTTCTGCAAGACGTTTCTTCAGTTGTAAATAAAGCGGGGAATCCGGTTGGCAGTCTCTTAGAAAAGAACCGAGACTATCTGTCTTGATTATGTGCAAAGCACGGTTTATAAACTCATCGGTTGGCCGTAGGATATCTATATCATATAAGCGTCTGTAACCGGTAATTTTTGTCTTTGTCGTATCTGCATATATAGGATCTATTCTGTTCAGTACATATATAGGGTTTACGTATCCGAAACTTTGTCCGATCGCATAACGCAAATATGCTTTTGTCAATCTGTATTCTATACGTGCGGCTATTTCATTAATCGGTTTGCCCGAGACATTCTTTACTGAATCATTGCCGAAATCAAGATTACGGAACGTTAATATATCCTCTTTCAGTTGTTCTACATAAAAAGACTTTTTGGTAAAACCAATATCTCCGATATGCTCAAGAAATGAAATCAAGGTGTCTGCACTGGAATGAATTCCTTTCATTGAAATCCATAACAGGTGACCATTGTTCTGATAATATTGACGAGAGCGGTAATCTGCTCCGGAACTATCCCTATCAGAACGGCATTGCTTAAGAATTTCCGATTTTATTTTTCCGATATCCAACACAAATTGTTGCGTTTTCAAATCTGAAAACGAATCCATCGTGATGTTTTTATTCGGATTAGAGGACCTGTTGTTACACCCAATAACAACAAGTATAGCAGCAAACATCAGTTGCAGGAACGGAAACACTCCTACATGAAATCTCATAGACTGGAAAAAACTACCTTACAGAGATTTTTCTAACAACTTTTCCTACTTTAAGAATATAACATCCTTTTGGCAGATTCAGTTCTATGCGTTGGGCAGGACCTTCTATCTTTACAGATGCAACTTTCTTTCCTGTAAGTGAAACTACTTCAAGCGTCATTCCTGCAGCCCCGTTCACACGTATGACAGACTGCTCTACCGTAATTGTTATGTTATCTTCCTGAACGTGCTCAAAGGCAGTCAAATCCGATTCATTTGCATTTCCTGTCAACGGAAATACCATGGATATTAGAGATATAAAGGAAAGTATAAGTAGACTTTTACGCATATTTACTGAATTTTATTTTTGCAAATATACAATAAAAAGCCAAAACAGCAAAATATTTCTATATGTTTTTTACATTCAGTAAATTATCTTTTATGGTGTTGACAGAATTTACAGTAAATACCATGAGTCACATAAAAACTTTAATGTTTGTTTTCTCCGTCTTTGTCCTCTTCATTATATTGGAAGCAGCCGATGTCAGGAAAATTGCCACGTAACCTGTAATCTCGGTCAAGTGGATATTCACCGGGAAACAAATAAGCCCTGCCCCTGGCCGGAGATTTCTCCTGTAGGTGAAAATTATAAATCATATTCGTTTCATCGATGTTTATAAAATGTTCTTTCCCCTGTATGGAATCTTCGGGAGTTTCAAAAATACAATCTACAAAATGCTTTATTTCTATAGTGTCTTTTATCTCTGGAGTCCTGATGATACTATTGACAAAAGCATACGAAGCCACATTCACGGTATCACGCAAACTTCCGTTTATCACGTCTTTTGCATATCCTGTTATAAGAGTGTTATAACAAACCAAAGCCTCTGTCGGATAAGGATGACCATTATAATGGTCGGCAAAATTCAGTGCCATGCCTCTGTCGGCACTGAAAGGATAAAATTGTGCCAAGGTAGAGAACACCACTTCTGTCCTCCCACCGTAAACGGCAAGACAGTCACCTAATGTATTGCTTATCTGTGTATCCGATATGTGTACAAAAGAATTAAATGCCAGGATTCCCGCTCCTTTACAATTGTGGATTGTACTGTAATGAACGGCAAGCCTTGTCTCGTCCGGATTATATGCCGCAGAGTCACATATTATTCCATACTCGGAACTGTGGATGTCAGCCCCTGTTATAACATTCCCGGAAGATGACGGATATATACGTATGCCACGCCACTGTCCGCTGATACGATCATAAGGAAGATAGCTGAACATGCGGTCCGTACGGTCACCGCGAAGCACGACGTCCCCACCCTGTACAGGCTGCCCGCAAACGATAAGCCGTCCATATACATCTATGCCGGCTCCATTGTGAAAATATATTTTAGTAGGATATTTTATTGTAAGTGTAGCCGTACTGTCTATTTTTATTCCCTTACGCACAAGTACCGGCTTTTCTGTTTCCATGACAGAATCCCTTGTTATTATAAGGCTGTCAAACATCTGAGCGTCCCAAGAATAAGCACGCAGGTTTACACTCTGTTCCACTCCGCTTTCAAGAGTGAATACAATATCATCCGATACAAGCTTAGGCATATCTGCATTGTTAAATGATGGTGTCAGTTCGACAAACACTCTGATACTGTCATTTTTGCGAATATCAAAATCATAAGCCTGGCTGCCGGAAGCATTGTCAAGATATACTCCATCGACATTCACGCGGTATCCGGTCTGGTTTCCACGCTTTAGCCTTATCTTATTTATATGCAGACCCTTCGAATTCCGGTTGTATACAGAAAAAGAATATGTAGATGTCGGCACTGTGCTGAACACAGTGTCAAGAGATATAGTATCAGCGGAAAATGAAATCCTGTATGCACTGTCCGAACTGAAACTGTCATCATCCGAACATGACAACATCATTATCGGAGTGATGAAATATATGTATAATAAAAGCCGTTTCATCATATAGTGATAAAACGGCTTAATCGGTATTTTATTATATTGATACCGAATATTTTCTCATGTAAGACTTATTATTTATTGCCGAAATAGCGCTCATACAATCCTATGAAACCGGCACAGTGGCGTGCCTCATCCTTGGCCATCTCATGCACTGTATCATGTGTCGCATCCATTCCTGCAGCCTTTGCGTTCTTTGCAATGCGGAACTTATCTTCACATGCACCTCTTTCTGCGGCAATACGTGCCTCAAGGTTTGCCTTGGTGTCTTTAAGAACATCACCAAGAAGCTCTGCGAATTTTGAAGCATGCTCTGCCTCTTCGAATGCATAACGCTTGTAGGTTTCTGCAATTTCAGGATACCCCTCGCGGTCAGCCTGACGGCTCATTGCAAGATACATTCCTACTTCTGTGCACTCGCCATTAAAATGGGCTTCGAGATCTTTTATCATTTCCTCTGTTGCGCCTTCATTTCTTGCTGCGCCAAGTGTATGGACTGTTGCGAATGTTATTTCACCGTTATCGGCCATTTCTGTAAACTTCGATGCTGGAGCCTTGCACAACGGACAACTTTCCGGAGCATTCTCACCCTCATATATGTATCCACATACTGAGCAAATAAATTTTTTCTTCATAAATTTTCTCTACTTTAATATTTAAACATAAATAAATCTATTCACATAATGTGATTACAACCCATGTTCCACATGGTTCGGATTGTCATTATATCTATGCAAAGATACGGAGAATAATTAAACCATGCAAATATTTTAGAATATTACTATTTGTATTTTTGAGAATTTATAAACAGTAGGCATATTAAAATATGCTGCTATATTCTTATAGCTTGACATCATGCTTCCGCTTCCATCTTGCCTTAGTCCTCTATGCCTTAGCCACAAGAGTTGAAACATGCCGAAGCAAACAATGCTCTGACTTAAAATCCAATGACATGCCCGGATTAAAGACAAGCCCCTGTAACTACGAATATATATGACGTAGCAACAGGGACTTTCAACGAAAGACATTTCCGTAACTTTTATTTTGCCCATTCGGCTCCGTTGCGGAGTATGAATTTTATTTTCTTACCTTTAGGTATCTCCGGTTTCTTCCATTTACCGGCAAACAACTGTACTGTTGTTTTCTTACCCTGCGGGGCCGCATCTACAGCCTCTTGCGGAGTGAAGAAATCACCGATACCGTTTCTTGCAACAGAATAATCATAATAGACGGCATGTTTTCTCAAAGCCGGTACTTCTTTTACTATAGCCTGAGTGAGCAGTTTTGCAACAATATGTGCACCATATATATTATAATGTGTATTGTCTTTTCTGCCTTTAGGTATTGTAGGCTCCTCACCCGGCAAGAACCACATGTGAAGCTTTTTTGAGGCTTCCCGGCCCAAGCCTTGTTCCAAATCATGAGTAATCTTATTTGCATCAATATATGGTGCTCCAGTCTCACGGGCAACATTTTTTGGAGAAATCCTATAGGCACCGTGTGTATCTACGAGTGTGTCTCCTTCCACCATTTCCTCTTTTGTTGCTGCAGTTGTTTTGCGGAGAGCCTCATCGTCATCATTCTTGGGTACGGCGGCAAAGAAATTACGGCGGACAACACAGTTGAACAAAACCGGAATACCTCCTTTTTCACGTGTCTCTCTCACGAATTTTCTAAGGTTGGCATCAAACGTCGTGCCCGGATCCGTATGTCTGTCTGCCTTGGGTTTCTCATCGTTATGTCCAAACTGTATGAACACATAGTCACCGGGACGTATTTTATCGACAACAGCCTGCCAGCGTCCTTCATTTATGAAACTCTTTGATGACCTTCCGTTTACAGCGTGATTGTCGACACGTATACCATCATCAAAATAGCATTGCAGGGCCATTCCCCATCCTCTTTCTTTTTGTCCTTTGTCATAAGGTTTGTTTGCCATTGTTGAGTCGCCAATCATGAAAACAGTGATAACCTTGTCCTGCTTAAACGATGTCATCACAAACACCGCGATAAGCGCATAAGCGCATAGTCTTAATAATTTCATTTTTTTGTAGTTTGTTTATTCTATTATGGGTATTAATATGTAAATAACAAGAATGTATTCTGTAGCTATCTTACATATCCATGAAAATTTCCTGTTATATACACATTGCAGCAAGGTGCTTCTGCCAAACATCTGCTGCAATATGTAGTCACGTACACTTAAAGTTTATTTATCTCTGTGATAAGTTCTTCCGGGGTAAGCATTTGCTGAGTACCGGTTGTCATATCCTTAAGAGTAATCTTGCCTTCTTTCATTTCATTTTCTCCTACAAGCGCCACATAAGGTATACTCTTTGCATTTGCATAACTCATCTGTTTTTTCATTTTTGATGAGTCGGGAAAAATCTCTGTACGTATTCCGCTTTGGCGTGCTTTTGCTACTACAGGCAGGCAATACTCCGTTTCCTTCTCACCAAAATTGATAAAGAGCAATTGAGTTCCGGTAATGGCATCCTTAGGATATAAATCAAGAGTGTTCAACACATCAAAAATACGGTCGGCGCCAAAAGATATGCCGACACCGCTGAGTCCAGGCATGCCGAAGATTCCTGTAAGATTGTCATAACGTCCACCGCCTGTAATACTTCCCATTGGGGTGTCAAGTGCTTTCACCTCAAAAATGGCTCCTGTGTAATAATTCAAACCTCTTGCAAGGGTGAGGTCGAGGCTTATTTCATTTGTAAGTCCGACTGTTTTAAGCGTGTCAAGTATAAATTTGGTTTCTTCGACGCCTTTAAGTCCTGTCTCACTTTCCTTAAGCACATCTTTGATTACAGCAAGCTTCTCATCGTTAGTTCCGCTAAGAGATATGATTGGCTGCAGTTTGTCTATCGCATCTTTATTTAGCCCATGCGACTTGAGTTCTTCATTCACATTCTCAAGTCCAATCTTGTCAAGTTTATCTATGGCAACCGTAATATCTACAATTTTGTCTGCAGCCCCTATAACCTCCGCGATACCTGTGAGTATCTTTCGGTTGTTTATAAGGATGCGTACGCGCACTCCGAAACGTGTGAACACAGTGTCTACAATCTGCATCAGCTCAACTTCATTAAGTAAAGAGTCACTGCCGACAACGTCTGCATCACATTGAAAGAATTCACGGTAACGGCCTTTCTGAGGACGGTCGGCACGCCATACCGGCTGTATCTGATAACGCTTGAACGGCAATTGAAGTTGGTCACGGTGCATCACTACATAGCGTGCAAAAGGCACTGTGAGGTCATAACGCAGGCCTTTCTCACATATACGTGATGCAAGACGAAGTGAATTACGGTCGTTCAGTTCATCGTCTGCGACTTTTGACAGATAATCGCCACTGTTAAGGACCTTGAACAGCAACTTATCTCCCTCTTCGCCATATTTCCCCAAGAGAGTATCCAGTGTCTCCATTGCAGGAGTCTCTATTTGCTGAAAGCCATAAAGGGCATATACTGAACGTATTGTATCGAAAATATAGTTGCGCTTTGCCATCTCAACGGGTGAGAAATCACGCGTACCTTTAGGTATACTTGGTTTTTGTGCCATTAATTAATTTATATATATTATTATTATTGTTATATCCAGAACTTTAATCGGCCATTAGAGAACTAACGACCGATTAAAGTTTACTGCGACCGCATAAATACGGTACTTGCTTTTATTTAGTTTCTTACTATCGTCTGATCACGATCCGGACCGATAGATATAATCTTTATTGGTGTTTCAAGTTCTGATTCAAGGAATGAAATATAGTCTTTGAATGCTTTGGGGAACTGGTCTTCAGACGTGAACTTAGTCATGTCTGTCTTCCAGCCTGGTAATTCCTTGTATACAGGTTCAATACCGTCTTCAATATTGTATGGGAAATAATCTATCTGTTTTCCGTTCTGCTTATATGCCACACAGGCCTTTATTGTACTGAATCCGTCAAGCACATCGCTCTTCATCATAATGAGTTGTGTAACACCATTTACCATGATGGCATACTTCAGGGCCACTAAATCAATCCATCCGCAACGGCGTTCACGCCCGGTGACGGCACCATATTCATGACCTATCCTACGAATTTCCGCACCTGTCTCATCAAAAAGTTCTGTGGGGAAAGGACCGGCTCCAACACGTGTACAGTATGCTTTCATTATTCCATATACCTCACCTATTTTATTAGGACCAATGCCCAGACCTACACATGCTCCGGCACAAATGGTATTGGATGATGTTACAAAAGGATATGAGCCGAAGTCTACGTCAAGCATTGTTCCTTGGGCACCTTCAGAAAGAATTCTTTTTCCGCCTTTTAAAGCAGCATTTATTTCATGTTCGGAATCAACTATTTTAAATTGGCGGAGATACTCTATGCCCTCAAGCCATCTCTTTTCCACATCTGTTATGTCATACTCAAAATTCATAGACTTAAGTATATTGGCGTGCCTTTCTTTATGGGCGGCATATTTCTCTGCAAAGTTTTCAAAAATGTCTCCTACCCTGAGACCGTTTCTTGAAATCTTGTCTGTATATGTCGGACCAATACCTTTTCCCGTTGTGCCGACTTTATTCTTGCCTTTAGATGCTTCATATGCAGCATCAAGTACACGGTGAGTTGGCATGATGAGATGAGCTTTCTTTGATATTTGCAAACAATCTTTCAGATTATGACCGCTTGCCTCAAGAGCTTTTGCTTCATCCATAAAAAGATCCGGAGCAAGAACAACGCCATTGCCTATAATATTGATTTTCCCTCCTTGGAATATTCCTGAGGGAATGCTGCGCAAGACATATTTTTCTCCATTGAATTCCAATGTATGACCGGCATTGGGACCACCTTGAAAACGTGCTATCACATCATATTCTGGTGTAAGTACGTCAACCACCTTTCCCTTACCTTCATCTCCCCACTGAAGTCCCAAAAGGACATCCACTTTTCCTGTACTCATACTGTTATTATACTAATTTTACGTTCGATTATTCTTGTTTAGAATGACTTATGAAGGACTTTTATTCTACGCCCGCACAAAGTTACTAATTTTTATTGAAAGAGAGTGCTTTCCTAATGAAAAAGTACCAGGGTATATTAAAGAACCAAAAAGCCGCAGATATTATTAATACCTGCAGCTTATAATAAATGTAATATATTTGTCTATATAATGTCGAAGCCGGTACGCCGGCTCACAGTAGAAGCCATGCGTTCATAGACAAGACCTAATCCGGCAAAACGCAAAAGAGCTGCCACCGCGGCTTTTCTTACCATGACAGAAGAACCGCACACGGCAACCTGCCACTGGTCCAGAAACTCATTGATGCCGCGCTCGTTAGGTTGCTGCCCGTTCATGAAAAGCCGAGACAATACATGAAATCCGCACAATTGATACAGTTCTTTATCAGATGCGATCCACTGATAAGCCTTTTCTGCTGCGAAAGGCAGGTATTGATACAGATTCAGTGAAGCCATTTCCGCTATCTCGACAGAATCCGTCTGTTCCATCCATAAATCGACCATATCACTTTCCATCATGTCAACCGGCATCACAAGTGTGGCAAGAATCTTACACTCACGGATATTCTCTTTCCATAGAGCAACGGAAAGTCCGTAATCCTTGTCTATTTCTTTTGCCATCGCTTTCAGCCGGGGAACAGCCGCCCCCCAGTTTATATGATAGTCAAGGCCTTTATCGCGCATGGACTGAGCCGTAACTCCATCCATTACCAAACGAAACGACTTCTTTATATCTTTTAGTTTATTTTGAATCTCTTCCTGTGTCATAAACCAACAATCCTGTTTCCTTTTTGCTAGACCTATTTATTATAGATAAGATGCATATTACAATGTTGAATATTCCCTGCTGTATCGCAGCATCTGGTGAGACATATCTTCCGAATAATCAAGCTCTATATCTGTAATTTCTCCGGCTTCGTCATACACCGGTTTCATCCAAGGATTAAGGAATCCTTTATATGGAGCGATATTCAGTTGTTCATACCTGCCAACAATCTCTGCATGAAGACCGGCGTCAATGTTTACCGCATAACGCTCCACCAAACTGCGGGCCGCCTCAAAATCGCCCTCGCTCTTTATGCGTTGTATCTCCCAAAGCAATTTTCCAATCAGCACGTGAAGCTTATCATAGTCTTTGATTTCCACATACGACTTTCCTTCACGCTTGACAATTCTCAATACGTCACCATGTGCCATACACCAGTTGGCAACAAGTGCACGATTACGCATGTGATCCTCTTCTATAATGTCACCGATATTGATACGTACAAGCTGAGTCATCAATCCGTTCATCATATAGGAATAATACTCTGCCTTGTATGCCTCCATATCGGGGAGCAGACCTAACTCCACCATTTTTACATCTGCCATATAATAAAGAGCAAAAAGATCTGCACGGGCTTCTTCTATGGTACTGCCATAAGATTTAAGAGAGTCGGGATCCACTCCCGGCAACAGTCTTCCGCTGCCATGCCCAAGACATTCATGAAGGTCTGTATGAAGCTCATCGCATATATCTCCATACTTGTCCAAAAGCTCCAAGACTCCTTCATCCGACACGAATTCCTGACGGAAGCCGCTACCTTTAGCGGCCATGTTATAAGCTTCTGTGAGATTGCCTATTGTAACACTTTTACTCCCGTATCTGGAGCGTATCCAATCTGCATTAGGCAGGTTTATACCTATAGCTGTAGACGGATACTCGTCTCCGCCAAGCATTGCCGCACAAATAACAGACGCGGTGACTCCCCTTACCTTTGTCTTACGGAACTTTGGATTCACAGGCGAATGGTCTTCAAACCACTGGGCATTGCTACATATTATATCAGTACGCTTTGTAGCCTCTGCATCTTTATACTCCACGATACCTTCCCAGGAGCCTTTCAAACCCAAAGGATCACCGTAAACTTCTATAAACCCGTTTATGAAATCTATGTCACCTTCTAACGCACCGACCCACTCTATTGAGTAATCATCGAAATCTTCAAGACTGCCGGTACGGTAGAACTTGATAAGCTTTGATATGACAGTATGCTGTTTCTCATTCTCTGTCACTTCTGCTGCCTTGCCAAGCCAATACACGATTTTTTCAATCGCCTCACTATACATACCTCCGACCTTCCACACCTGCTCTTCTAACAGGCCGGAAGATTTTACAAGGCGTGAATTCAGACCGTATGACACGGGAGAGTCATCATCAGGCTTTTTCATTGAGCGATAAAATTCTTCAGCTTCTTCTTGAGTTACATTCTCATAATAATTACATGCTGATGTAACAACAAGGTCGCAACCTTCAGACTTGTTTACACGTTTTGACATGTATTCTTCGTCAAAAATCACATGAAACAATTCATCACACATTTCATCTAATGTCTCTCCTTTTTTTAGGGGAAGGCTATCTGAAGATACTGCTTCAAGACAACTTCTTAGATATTCACGTGAAAAGCCCGGTTTGAATTTTTGACAGCCATAGTGATGATAAATACCATTTGAAAACCAAACTCTCTTCAAATATTCTTCTAAAGCATTAAACTCTTTTGTATCACGTATAACCGCAGGAGACACAAATACTGCCTCTAACATTTTCCGTATTCGGAGATTGTATTTTCCAAATTGATCAAAAGTTATATCACGACCATAGAGCGTCGCCTTGGAAAGATAGTATATATACAATTTTTGCCTGGCGGACAGTTTGTCAAATCCATTGAGCTTATATCTCAACATTTGTATGTCGGCAAACCGTTCGCCAAAGCAAAACATAGAATCGAAAACCATTATTCCTTTGTTGTGGGTTTTGTCGTTTTCTTAACAGCCTTATGTGGGTTTTGTGAAAGATGCTTTATGCGATACTCACGCGGAGTCATATTCATAAGCTTATAAAAAGAAGCATAAAAAGACTGACGGTTAGAGAATCCGACCATGTCGCTAACCTGCTCCATCTTCAAATGCTGATAACGGCGGTCAACAAGTATTGTCATTGCTTCCTCTATCCTGAATTTGTTCACGAAAGATGTGTAGTTCATGTGAAATTTCACATTAACAACAGCTGAGACATATCTTGTGTTTGTGCAAAGATCTTCTGCAAGATGTTTGGCCGAATAATTCTTATCTTTGTATTTTTTGTTCATTACAATGATATTCAGAATTTTCTCTTTCATCTCATCCATTAGTTTGGGACTGACAAGACTCCTGTATACTGCCTCTTTTTCCTTTTTTTCTGTAATATTATACTTTGCCATAACCTATTGAATTTTTTGATTTAAATATTTCTCTGCAAATATACAAAAAAAATTGATTGTCACCTGTACTTTAATTCATATTTTTTCTAAAAAATAATTAACCTCTCCTACAATAAATACACATTAATATAATATCAAATAAAATATCATTACAGGTAAGCCGCAGGTAATGAAATAAAAATCAAGACATAAAGCAAGCAAATCTCATGTTCGCAGGCAAGGAACAGTATAAAGCATAGAATCATGATATTGTTTTCATATCATGAAGCACATATCTTAAAAGTGTATTTAGGCCACATACAGAGTGTATTTGGGCTACATACACTCTGTATATGGGCTATATACACTGTGTATTTAGCACATATACACTTTTAACATTTGCTATCCGCATTTGACGCCTTTATTGTTCTTCATGGAAAACCATATAGGACTCATATACATACACGCTTTTTTAATCTTATTTACATAGTGTTTGTCACTGATATGCCTTGGCATTCAAAAGACACAGGAAATAGCCTCGCTCGAATACGAAAATCGAATATAGGCAGTCAAAACTGAAAAAATACAAAACGTCAAGTATATCACGCGAAAAACAACAGAATTACATGTTAATCTGAAAAATATATCTAAAAATATTTTGCCGTTACAAACAAAAGCATTATCTTTGCAAACGTTATCCTGAAAACAATCTTTTTACCTTAACTAATACCTATTGAAGGTAATTGAGCGGTTGCCTGTGAGGGTCATCGCTTTTTTGTTTTTTATATAGGACCTTGCTTTCGGGGACAAATCAAGGTAAAAACATATCAATTATGCAAACAAACGTTAATTATTACTTAAGTGGATATTTTTCCTTGGCTACAACAATCGCTTATCCATAAAAAATGTATAACTTTGCGGCCGATTTAATCTGGAAAGGCTCGGTAAAGAGACAGCACAATGTTTGTCCGCCTTACGGAAAAACCGTTTTTTATATAATTTATAATGTACGCAATCGTAGAAATTAACGGTCAGCAATTCAAGGCAGAACAAGGAAAAAAACTCTTTGTCCACCACATTAAGAATGCTGAAGCAGGTCAGGCTGTAGAGTTTGACAAAGTTCTGCTCGTAGACAACGAGGGAACAGTAAAGGTTGGCGCACCTACCGTAGAAGGTGCAAAAGTAGTATGTGAAGTTCTCAATCCTCTTGTAAAAGGTGACAAGGTCATCGTTTTCAAGATGAAGCGCAGAAAAGATTACCGCAAAAAGAACGGTCATCGCGCACAGTTCACACAAATTGAAATCAAACAAGTAATCGCTTAAATTTAGGAGGAGTAAAAATGGCACATAAAAAAGGTGTAGGTAGTTCAAAGAACGGCCGTGAATCTGCTTCACAGAGATTAGGCGTTAAGATTTGGGGTGGCCAGAAAGTAATAGCCGGCAATATCATTGTACGGCAGCGTGGTACAAAGCACAATCCCGGAAATAATGTCGGCATTGGCAAGGATGATACACTTTACGCTTTGGCAGACGGTATTGTCAACTTCAAGAAAGGACGCAAAAACAAGAGTATTGTTTCTGTAATACCAAACGCAGAGGCCTAAACAACAAACATTAATTTATTCCAAACAAACAATATCCCATTCTCTATGAAGGAGAATGGGATTCCTTTTTATAATATGGTTGTGGTGTGGATAATCTCATTTTAGTCTGAAATATTTGTATGGATTACATAAACACCATTTTTATGTAATACGATTACTTCTTTCTTTATTTTTTTATTATCTTTGCAAAATAATTTGTAATTACATGTCTTAAAAAGTATATATTATGCTTACACTTAAACTCATCAGTGAAGAAACAGAACGCGTAATTCGCGGTTTGAAGAAAAAACACTTCAACGATGCTGAAAAAGCTGTCGAAAATGTTCTTGCCATTGACAAACGCCGTCGTGAGGCACAGCAGAAGTCAGACAAAATAAAACAAGAAACAAAGCAATTGTCATCACAAGTCGGTGCGTTGATGAAAGAAGGATTGAAGGACGAGGCTGAAAAAATAAAGGTTAAGGTACAAAACCTAAAGCAAACCGACAAAGAGCTGCAGGAGAAAATGGAAAATGCAGAAACAGAACTGCGTAACGCGCTCTGTGCCATACCAAACATTCCAAACGATGACGTACCGGAAGGAACATCTGCCTCAGACAATGTCATTGTAAAAGAAGGAGGAATTATGCCGGAAATCGGTGACGATGCTATGTGTCACTGGGATCTGTGCAAAAAGTTCAACCTGATAGACTTTGATATGGGAGTAAAGGTTACCGGTGCAGGATTTCCGTTTTATATAGGAAAGATGGCACGTCTGCAAAGAGCACTCGAGGCTTTTTTCCTTGAAGAGGCACGTAAAAGCGGATATCTCGAAGTGCAGCCTCCGTACGTGGTAAATGAAGCTTCAGGATATGGAACAGGACAGCTTCCGGATAAAGAGGGACAGATGTACCATTGCAATGAGGACAACCTTTACCTCATCCCTACGGCAGAGGTGCCCGTGACAAACATTTTCCGCGATGTTATAATAGAAGAGAAAGATTTACCGGTAAAGCGTACAGCCTATTCGGCATGTTTCCGCCGCGAAGCCGGTTCTTACGGAAAAGATGTAAGGGGTCTCAACAGATTGCATCAGTTTGACAAAGTTGAAATTGTACGCATCGACACACCTGAACATTCTTATGAAAGTCTTAAGGAGATGCTTATACACGTAGAAGGGTTGCTGCAGAAACTGGAACTCCCCTATCACATATTGAAACTTTGTGGAGGTGACATGAGTTTCACATCTGCAATATGCTATGACTTTGAGGTATGGAGTGCCGCTCAGAAACGTTGGCTTGAGGTTTCTTCCGTTTCAAACTTTGAAAGTTATCAGGCAAACCGTCTGAAGTGCCGTTACCGCCGTGCAAAGGATAAGAAAATAGAAATATGCCATACACTTAACGGTTCCGCATTGGCTTTACCACGTATAGTTGCGGCTATTATCGAGAACAATCAGACCGAGAACGGTATCCGTGTTCCAAAGTGCCTTGTTCCGTATTGCGGATTTGAAATGCTTGACAATAATAACTTTTAATATATGATTAACGCTGCTTCCCATTTTTTTCTTTCTGAGAAATGCATAATGGGAAGCAGTGATTTTTAAGCAGAAAGTCCCATCTACAGCCAATTTATAAACAGAATGTCTTTTCACATCCTTATTTATATATAGGTATAGTACTATTTATTTTTTTTCAAATATTTACAGCCTGAAATACATCTTCTCCAATGAACAGAATCACAAGAAAACAGCAGTTGTCTGAAAAAGTATATCTTTTTGAAATAGAAGCCCCACTGATTGCCAAAAGCCGGAAAGCGGGTAACTTCATAATTGTACGTATCGGCAAAAACGGAGAACGAGTGCCTCTGACCATCGCTGACGCTGATACCGACAAGGGAACAATAACCATTGTGGTACAGAAAGTCGGCCTGTCGTCCATAAAACTATGCAACCTTAATGAGGGTGATTATATCACGGATGTTGCCGGACCACTCGGTAATCCTACACATATCGAGAAATTCGGAACTGTAATATGTGCCGGTGGAGGTGTCGGCATCGCACCGATGCTCCCAATAATAAAGGCACTAAAGAAAGCAGGCAACAGAATTCTGTCTGTAATAGCCGGCCGTTCAAAGGAACTGATAATACTGGAAGACGAGGTAAGAAAATATAGCGATGAAGTCATTATAATGACAGATGACGGTTCTTATGGAGATAAAGGTGTGGTAACTGTCGGTATTGAGAAACTTATAAATCAGGAGCACATAGACAAAGCCTATGCCATAGGCCCTCCGATAATGATGAAATACTGCTGTATGCTTACACAGAAATACAACATACCCACAGATGTTTCACTAAACACTATTATGGTAGACGGAACAGGTATGTGTGGGGCGTGCAGGCTCACTATCGGAGGAAAGACAAAGTTTGTATGTATAGACGGGCCTGAATTTGACGGAGCACTTGTAGACTGGGACGAAATGTTTAAACGCATGAGTACATTCAAGCGTGCAGAACAAGATGAGTTGGAGCATTTGGAAGAACATTTGGAAGACACAAAAGAACATAAATGTCCTAATCATACCAATACAGCATGCAATACAATACATTCTTCTGATGATAGTATAGAAACACTAACTGACCGTAACACAGTATGGCGCAAGGAATTACGAGCTTCCATGAAAGCGAAGGAACGAACAGGGATAGAGCGTGTTGTCATGCCTGAACTATCTCCTGAATATAGGGTAAAATCAAGGCTTGAAGAAGTAAATATAGGACTTACAAAAGAAATGGCAATAACTGAAGCCAAGCGTTGTCTCGACTGCGTGAACCCTACATGTGTGGAAGGATGTCCTGTAAATATCAATATTCCTTCATTCATAAAGAACATTGAACGTGGAGAGTTTCTTGCTGCGGCAAAAGTATTAAAAGCGACATCAGCGCTGCCGGCAGTATGCGGACGTGTCTGCCCACAAGAAAAACAATGTGAAAGCAAGTGCATACACCTCAAAATGAATGAACCTGCCGTGGCCATAGGATACCTTGAAAGATTCACTGCAGATTATGAACGTGAAAGCGGGAACATGGCGTTGCCTGAAATTGAAAAGGCAAATGGCATAAAGGTGGCCGTCATCGGCTCAGGGCCTGCCGGCCTTAGCTTTGCCGGAGATATGGTGAAAAGAGGATATGACGTTTCTGTGTTTGAAGCATTGCACGAAATCGGAGGGGTATTGAAATATGGAATACCAGAGTTCCGCCTGCCTAACCATATAGTAGATGTTGAAATTGACAACCTAAGAAAAATGGGAGTCCATTTCCATACAGACTGTGTTGTAGGCAAGACAATCTCGGTCGAACAATTGGAAGAGGACGGATTCAAAGGCATCTTTGTTGGATCTGGTGCCGGACTCCCCAACTTTATGGGGATTCCGGGTGAAAACGCTATAAATATAATGTCATCAAATGAATATCTGACACGTGTAAACCTCATGGACGCCGCCAATCCGGCCACGGATACCCCGATAAATCTCGGAAAGCGGGTGTTGGTAGTAGGCGGAGGAAACACAGCCATGGATTCTTGCCGTACCGCAAAACGTCTTGGTGCCGATGTGACATTAGTATATAGGCGTTCTGAAAAAGAAATGCCGGCGCGTCTCGAAGAGGTAAAGCATGCAAAGGAAGAGGGAATAAAATTCCTTACATTGCATAATCCTATTGAATATAAGGAAGATGAAAACGGGGCTGTATGTCAGGCAATACTCCAGGTAATGGAATTAGGAGAACCGGATGCAAGTGGAAGAAGAAGCCCCGTACCAATTGAAGGAAAAACCATCACACTTGATGTGGATGAAGTTATTGTGGCTGTTGGAGTATCTCCAAATCCTCTTGTTCCAAAATCTATTGAAGGACTGAACCTTGGACGCAAAAACACCATTGTTGTAAATGAAGACATGCAAAGCTCACGCCCTGAGATTTTTGCCGGAGGTGACATTGTACGAGGAGGAGCTACTGTAATTCTCGCAATGGGCGACGGAAGACAGGCTGCAAGCAATATGGACAGACAATTAAAAAATAAAAACCTGTAATCTGTTTCTTTTAAATGAACGGACTGTATACGATAATAATGCTCATACTAAGCAATGTGTTTATGACACTTGCCTGGTATGGGCATCTGAAATTGCAGGAAACTGGCATTTCGTCACGTTGGCCTTTAATCGGCATCATTTTCTTCTCTTGGGGAATTGCATTTTTTGAATATTGTTGTCAGGTACCTGCAAACAGAATGGGATTCATTGGAAATGGAGGCCCGTTTAACCTTGTTCAGTTGAAAGTTATTCAAGAATGTATCAGCCTCGGAGTATTTGCCATAATTGCAAATATCATGTTCCAAGGGCAAAGTCTGCATTGGAATCATATCCTGGCTTTCTTTTTGATTATCTGTGCTGTATACCTTGTCTTTATGAAGTGATAATTCATTATGACTGACATCTTAAAACATTGTTGCGGTTAAAGAAACATGCCATATCCTACATTTGAACAAAAACTTGAGAAAAAGATTATAAGTCGTTTTCAAAAAGCCATTTACCAATACAATTTAATTCAAGACGGAGATAATATTCTCATAGCATTGTCTGGAGGTAAGGATTCATTGTGTATGCTTGAGATGCTTGGACGCAGAATGAAGATACACAACCCATATTTCAAGGCGGAAGCTGTACATATACGTATGGATAATGTTAATTATCAAAGCGACACTTCATATTTAAAAAGCTTTGCCGATGGATATGGTATTCCTTTACATGTCATAGCCACACATTTTGATTTCTCTGAAAATTCCGGCAAACCGATATGCTTTTTATGCTCATGGTATAGAAGAAAACAAATATTCAATTTAGCACAGAAACTTGGATGCAATAAAATTGCATTGGGACATCACATGGATGATATTATACACACAGCTATGATGAACCAGTTCTTCCAAGGTCAGTTTTCAACAATGCCGGTCAAGCTTCAAATGAAAAAAATACCTCTGGCAATCATAAGACCATTGTGTCTCGTATCAGAAACTGACATATCCCAATATGCAGAAATGAAGGGGTATGAGAAACAAAAAAAGCTTTGTCCGTTTGAAAAAGAGTCTCATCGTACAAATATGCGGGATATTTTCAATACGATAGAAAAAATAAATCCGGAAGCAAGATACTCCATGTGGAATGCATTGGAGGCTGCCGGAAAACTAATAGAACTGTAATTGTTTCACCAATAAGCATCATAAATTTTTATATATGATTAATGAATCTGTCTATAAAAAGATATACTTGTATAATATTAAAATAAAACAGGTATATAAAGTTTCTATACATTAAAGAAAAAAGTGTTTTTGTTTTGCCCTTTCTGTAAATTACATTATCTTTGTACAAATTATAGTAGTAATATTGCAATCTGAATAAGATGAGAGTAAAAAATATATTTATAATCATAGTACTTTTATTAATTGGCATTGCCGCATCTGCGCAGAAGAAACGTATACAGACAAAAAAAGCAAAAGATAAAATTGCCACTGTAGACAATGCGGCAGAACAGAAAATAAAATTAATGACTGAGGCTACACAGAAAATAATTGTCGTAGACAGTATTGTTGTAAACAGAAATGATTTCTTGAAAGAATATCTACTCAATCCTGAAGCAGGAAAAATAGGCAGATATAATGATTTGTTTAATTCAAAAAAACATCCGGATGCATTTGCATACATAAATGAATTAGGAGACAAATGCTATTATTCGATGATAGTTGACACTGCAGGAACAATGAAACTTTATACCAGTGATTACTTTGATGGCAATTGGACAAAACCGGAAAAGCTAAAGGGGTTGGATGAAGACCTTGACATAACAAGCATCAATTATCCTTTCATGATGGCAGACGGGACAACATTGTACTTTGCAGCAAAAGGAAATGAAAGCATTGGCGGATTTGATATTTTTGTCACAAGATTCGATTCTGAGACAGGCAAATTCCTAAAACCTGAAAATATCGGCATGCCATTCAATTCTACAGCCAATGACTATATGTACGCAATAGACGAATATGCCAATATCGGATGGTTTGCCACAGACAGAGGCCAAGATGAAAACAAAGTATGCATATATACATTTATTCCTTCAGAAACAAGACAGACATATAGTATTGAAGAATATAGTAGTGAACAGATAGAACGTTTTTCGAAACTCACATCAATCTCTGAAACTTGGGGAAAAGGCGGTGAACGAAAACAGGCATTGGCAAGAATAAAAGAAATACCCAATCGCTTGAAAAAAATGAATGCCGCAAAAGTAGGATTTACGTTCATAATAAATGATAAGATAACTTATAAGGATCTTGCTGATTTTAAAACCGAAGAGGGAATGAGAATGTTTATCGAACTCCAAAGAAAACAAGAACAACATAAGAAACTTTCCGATGCTCTCAGTAAGGCCCGCAAATATTATATGAAAGCAGGAAACAGCGAAAGGACGGCATTAAAAGCAGATATTCTTAAAAGTGAACAATTATGTGAATTAATAGAATCCGAAATATTGAAAACAGAAAAAAATATAAGAAATGCCGAGAATAAAGCACTTGGAAAAAAGTGAATTATTCATATTATATGATAAAATAAATCTTTAAGACTAAAAATCAAAATGATGAAAAAGTATTTCGCAGAATCAGAACTGATTATAAACTCTGATGGAAGTATTTTCCATCTACATGTGAAACCCGAAAACCTTGCAGACAAAATTATTCTTGTTGGTGACCCTGGACGTGTAGCATTAGTTAGCTCGCATTTTAATACCATTGAAAATGAAGTGGAAAGCAGGGAATTCCATTCTGTGACAGGAACATATTGTGGAAAACGCATAATGGTAACTTCCACTGGTATCGGATGTGACAATATTGATATTGTGATGAATGAAATAGATGCATTGGCCAATATCGATTTCGAGACCAGAACAGAAAAAGAGAACCATCGGCAATTGGAGATAGTACGTATAGGAACATGCGGAGGATTACAAATGCACACTCAAGAAGGTACATTTATTTGTTCAGAGACATCTATTGGTTTCGATGGTCTGCTAAATTTTTATGAAGGCCGAAATTCGGTATGCAACCTTACTATGGAACGTGCATTGCTTAATCATCTTGGATGGACAGGAAATATCTGTGCCCCAGCTCCATACGTTATTGACGCGGACGAGGAGTTGGTCAAAAGAATAGCACAAAATGATATGGTACGTGGAATAACTGTTGCGTGCGGAGGCTTCTTCGGACCACAAGGACGTCAGTTACGCATACCTCTTGCCGATCCGCGTCAAAATGAAAAAGTGGAAAGCTTCGAATTTAATGGACGCTGCATAACAAATTATGAAATGGAAAGTTCCGCATTGGCTGGTCTTGCAAAACTAATGGGACATAAGGCAACAACGGTATGCATGGTTATAGCAAACCGCAGGGCAGGAAAAGCCAATACTGGATACAAGAATCATATAGACAGTTTGATAAGACTGGTACTTGACAGAATATAATCGATATTATATATAAGTATATAATCTAATGAACATAAGCGATACAATTTGTGCCATTGCGACGGCTCAAGGCGGTGCCATTGGCATAATACGCATTTCAGGATATCATTCAATAGCAATTACCGACAGGATTTTTTTTCCTGTCGGTAATAATTTACCTTTAGCAGAAAGAAAACCTTATACCATCGCATTCGGGCAAATAAGAAAGCCTTTATTATCTTCAAAATCCAATGACCAATGTTGTAAAAATACAAATGGAAAGAACTATGAATTGATAGATGAAGTGCTTGTCAGCATATTTCATGCACCTCACTCATATACAGGCGAGAATTCTGTAGAGATTTCTTGTCACGGATCATCATACATCATGCAGCAAATAATAGCACTGCTGATAGACAACGGATGTCGTTTGGCTAAACCGGGAGAGTATACACAGCGTGCTTTTGTCAATGGGAAAATGGATTTAAGTCAGGCAGAAGCCGTTGCAGATTTGATTGCATCTACATCTGAATCAACACACCGACTTGCTATGAATCAAATGCGTGGAACTTTCAGTAAGGAATTGGCTGCATTGCGTGATAAACTGCTTCATCTGACATCATTAATGGAATTAGAACTGGATTTCTCTGATCATGAGGAACTTGAATTTGCCGACCGGAAGGAGTTGCATGCAATATCATTGAAAATAGAGAAATTAATAACCGGTCTGATGCAGTCTTTTAGGCTTGGCAATGCCATTAAAAACGGAATTCCTGTGGCAATCATCGGTGAAACAAATGCAGGAAAATCCACACTTTTAAATACACTTGTGGGTGAGGAACGGGCAATCGTAAGTGATATACATGGAACAACACGAGATGTAATTGAAGACACTGTGAACATATCCGGATTCACCTTCCGCTTTATAGATACGGCCGGAATACGTGAGACAACAGACACAATAGAGAGTATTGGCATAGAACGTACATTTAAAAAAATATGCCAAGCGGAGATCGTGCTTTTACTGATAGACTCTACCGATTCGCAGAATCGTACCACGGAATTATTTTCAAAAATAAGTAAGCTTTGCAATGACAAAAAGCTTATCATTGTCTATAATAAAACAGATCTTGTTCCTGAAAATGCCCAGAACTACATAAACGTAATCTCCCACTTTACCGGAATCACAGCTTCTACAAATACAATAAGTATTTCAGCCAAAACAGGAAAAGGTATCACAGAACTTAAAAAACTTCTTGTTTCTCTTACAGGTACATCAATATCTCCAAATGATGTTATCGTAACAAACATACGCCACTTTGAAGCACTCTCACGGGCTAATGATTCCATCCACCGTGTCAACGAGGGTCTTTGTTTGAATATCCCAGGTGACCTCATCAGCCAAGATCTCCGTGAATGCCTTTCCCACCTGTCAGAAATCACAGGCGGTGAAATTACCACAGACGAAGTCTTAGGTAATATCTTCAAGAATTTTTGCGTGGGCAAGTAAATGGTGATTACCAACGATTAGCATATATCATCAATGATTATTAAGGCGTTCATTTTGAGCGCCTTTCTTTTTAGCCTTATAAGCGATGGTTATCATTTATAGGGCTTTTTCAGCTCATTTTTGTACCGTATTTATTGCTCGCTTGTTACTCTCCGATTTTAGGTCGGAAAGGTCGTGGATACACTGGTACGTCATGGTACGTGGTGGTACGCGATGAAACAGATTTGGCGAAATAAACGGATAAATAAAATGAGTGAATCGACACCCCATCAGAAGTAGCCGAATTATTAGATATCGGACGCACTTCCATATATCGCTATATCCGCAATGGCGTAATGAAGGTAATCCGATTTGAAAGGAAAACCCTTGTTCGCAAAGTTAACATAGAAGATATGACAGACTTTATTGTTCAGAGGACAGACAACCAAAAGAGAAAGCCCCCATCACCGTCTTCTACACCACAGCCTAAGTGAAAGAGAAATACCATGTAAATGAATCATGGATATTTGCGATAGCCAAGAAGCATAACATACCTCGGACTTTCAATCGTGGCAAGACTTACTGGAGCAAGAAGCACATGGATGCTTACTTTGCCAAGAAAGCCCCGAATCCCGACATTACCGAATGGTATAGCACCCAAGAAATGCAGGATAAATTCGGTATGACCTTATCCACCATCTACACTTTCGTTTCCAAGAATGCCATTCCGAAGAAGAAAGAAGGTATCATGGTGTACTATTCCAAGAAGCATGTGGATATAGCCAAAGGTGTGACTACACCCAAAGAACCGCAGTATTATACGGTAGCCGAAGCGATGGAGAAGTTCAATCTTACTCGTGACCAACTCTATCATTATGCGAAGTATCATAATATTCCTAAGGTCAAGAAAGGCAAATACACGCTTATCTCCAAATCTGAATTGGATAAGCTACTTGCAGCCCCAAAGATTGAATAAGTTATTTATCGGTGAATGTTGCCACCATTGAATCACCATATTCCTTTGCACCAAACAAATGTAAAACTCTAAATATTAAACAGTATGTCACACACGTGTACAAAAGTAACGGTTTGTCAGAGACCTATTCGGAATAATCTCATCTCGATGTGCCGGAACAAAAACCAGAAATGACAATTCTCCTTTCTCGTTACAAATCAGATGCTGTTTGAATCCGAAGAACCATCCCATGGAGCATTTGCCTCTTTGGGCAATTCCCTTGGATACTTTATGGATATGTATCCTTTGATTCCTGCATACCTTCTCAGAGGTGTGCTGTCAACGAAACTTATACCTGTACATTTTCCAAGCAGCATCTTCTTGATGAACAGGGACAAAGGGAGGGCTACCTATTTTTCAAGTTCCACAAAACAATTGTACAAGACAACTTTCGGAAAAAGATGGCGCAGATGTTTGCATACTTTTTCCAAATAATAATGTTTCAGACAACGATAGCCTGAGTCATGAAACAGTATCATTATCAGCATGATTTCTGCTTTTGACAGGGTTGACTTACGGTGATAACGGCGTTTCCTATCTGATTTTAACGTATATTTTTCCAACATGACATCAAAAAACTTACAAAAGTCATTGGACATACAAAATAATTCATTAACTTTGTCATCGGTGAGCATAGCGACTATTGTTTATAATACTTTGTAATTCTGCACTATAAAGTTACCAAAAGATTCGCTAATCACCAAATTTAAAGATGAGTATAATTCGTCGAATTCACGTTAGTTATGAAATCAATACGAATATTTTTACTAAAAGGAAAAGAGAGCATGATTGATCATGTAAAGAGTATTCAAACACTGGGATGTGCTTACTGGAAAAAGGCTCGTAACAAAAATCTACAAGTTGGAGATATATGTTATCTTTATCTCATAGGTAAAGGTCATTATCAAATACGCTTTCGTCTTGAAGTGGTTGATATTAGTTGTGCTCGTGAAGACAGCTCTTGTTGGATTACTCCATTCAAGGCAGATAACGACTGTTATAAACTCATTCCAACAGCAACAATGTATATGGGAGATGAATTATCATTAGACATCCTTGAAGAATTAGGTATTAATCGCCACTCACAATTCAAAGAGCTTAATGAATATCAAGAAGATTATTTAAGGAAATATTTTGAGTGATTTCATGCGAATAGCATTTAACAAAACATTATAAGAATACCTAAATAGCGAAGATTTGGAAAAGCGTGAACGAGCCAAATTGTGGAGAGCATCTATAGGATTACAAGCCGTTGACAATCTGCGCATATCTAACTTTCTTATCGAAACTGCCCGTAAGCATATCGAAGGAGAAATTTCAATGGACGAAGTAAGCCGATTGATTGACGAATACTATAAAAAGAAGTAACATAAACTATCGAATTGTACAGTTAAGAAAACAATAGAATTAGTCTATCAAAAAATGAATCATAACGGCATATTCTCAATATCTTTTCCCGAAGCCAAGACAATTATTGTTTCCGGTGACATTCATGGAGACTTTAATCAGTTGGTGTTCAAACTCTGTATCCAATATCAGCTTACGGACACTTTACTAATTGTAGCCGGGGATTGCGGCTTCGGCTTCGAAAAGAAAGAGTACTATGAGCAGATGGTTAGACGAAATGCAAAGCGAATGAGCCAAGCTAACAATTGGATTGTGTTTGTGCGAGGTAATCATGATAATCCTGCTTATTTTGATGGCGCAATGTTCAATGTCAAACGCTTCATCGCAGTTCCTGATTATTCCATTCTACAAGTTTGTAATCATACCATCCTTTGTGTAGGTGGAGCTATCTCTATTGACCGTATCTATCGCATAAATGAATGGAATAAACGAAAATACAGACTCCATCTCAACGATTCGCAAGAAAACGATATTTCCCGCAATTTATATTGGAAGAACGAAGCTCCTGTTTATGATGCTGATAAGCTGAATACCATCCGCGCAAACTTCTTGATTGATACAGTTGTCACACATACCGCTCCATCACATTGTGAACTGTTCTCAAAAAGCGACCTTTACCAATGGGCTAAGAACGATTCTTCATTGATTGAGGATATACAATTTGAACGGAAAACGATGGATATGCTTCTGCACCATCTTAAAACCGACAACCATCCGATAAACCATTGGTACTATGGTCATTTTCATCAAAGTTGGCATTCCTGCATTGACGGAATACTATATCAGATGCTATACATTATGGAGTTCAGCCGAATATATTGATTTATACCCTTTCAGGTATAACATTGATATAATAAACAGAATTATACCCGATATGATATAATAGTTATTGCCTGAATATAAGTGCTCCTGTCTCATTTTCCATAGTGGACAACGGAAGCAATTACACTTTTCAAGCGGATAAATCTGATTCATTACACTTTTTCCAACGAATATGGCCAATTTCCCTACACTTTTCCAAGCAAATCATAAATATTCCACAAAAATTTTCTGATCTTATGACCTATTTTCTACCATCCAAAACCCTTTAAGGGATAACACACACACCACAAACCTCAGAAATCCACAGAAAAACACAACCTTTGCATTCAACAAGCGTTCTGCAAAATAGCACAATCAGATAGCGGACATTCCACAAAAGGGCTGAAAAGAGACGGTACAACACATATATGCAAAACCATGAAATACAACGGTTTATATTTGTCCCTACTCTGTGTATTTGTAAAAACAGAGATTGTACCGATTAAAATGAATTGTCACTGATTCGCTAAGCATTATCTATTGCATCCCAGTAGTCCGTATCCATTTTCATAACTTTAAGGACTCTTTCTGTTTGCAATCCTAATCCATAATCATAAATGTATTCTGTCAATTGCTGACCATTTATAAGAATAATAGTTGGTGAACCGTTAAGACTTTCCACATACTCCATTGCCCCTTTGGTATAATCAGAGGTGGTGATGAATACTCCTTTCTTGGATGGTGTTCCAGCAACAGCTCCTACAAAACCTTGGACCTCGTTGCGACCAACATTATTATCTAAGGCATATCGCTTTGCTTGTATGGAAATATGATTGAAGCCTAAAATATCTTCTTTAATAATGCCATCAATACCACCATCATTAGAAAATTTCGTAACTATACCTGAGTTTTTGACCTCACCACCATACCCCATTGCTTGAAGTAATTTCACGACTAATCTTTCAAATTCTTGTGGCTGTTTACTTAATATAGTCGTCAGAATTTGAGATTGCACATTTTGCTTTATCCTAT
Source organism: Xylanibacter muris (assembly GCF_013166605.1). GTDB lineage: Bacteria > Bacteroidota > Bacteroidia > Bacteroidales > Bacteroidaceae > Prevotella > Prevotella muris. The sequence goes on along the minus strand of NZ_JABKKF010000016.1, from coordinate 16,791 downwards.
CATACGAATCTGCCAATTCTTCTTCCGGAGTACGTTCATCATCATTTTCCACATGAGAAGAAGCATTGTTTGTACCCTTGTTTTTGAAATCTTTCTTTGGAGTTCTCGTATTTACAGTTACTTTGACAAATTCATTTATTTGTTCCTCCGTACATGAAGAAAGCATAGACAGACCCTTTTCACTGATTTTGTAATCACCTCTTTGAGGCTTTTCGACAAGTCCTGCAATAAAAAGATACGATAAAGCCCACGAAATACGATCCAAAAATATTTCGCCATTTCCTGAAGGATACCAAGCATTCATTTCCTCTTCAGTTAGTCCAAAATGCTTAGCCAAAGGAATGCGTAAATCTTTAGCTCTCATAACAAATCCAACACTCAATTCTTTCAATGCTTGTATCCGTATTTTATCAAACTTCGGTATCATAAACGACAAATTTGTTTTATTGCTTCAGTAACATTGGGGTATTTCCACTTGCGAAAGTAGCTAAAATTTTTGTAATCACCATCTATTATCATCAAAAAGTTATTCATCAGTTAATATTTTGGTGAATGATTCCAAGTTGAAATTGGGGATGCTTGCCGTATCTTCATTTCACACTCATTAAAAACTCTTACGATATTTTTCTAAAATATCGAATTATGTGAAGCCCAAAACAGGTTGGATTTCAGAAATTCTTCGTATATTTGCCACTTGGTATAAACACCATAAAATACTTACAATAAATATATAAACCATTAAAAAGAAAAGTATGCGAATGAACAACAAAAATCTTATTCCATCGTTTGTGATAGCATTAGGCATCACACTTTTGGGAGTTTTCATCAAGTCCGGCATAGACAACTATACCAATAAAGACAGAAAGGTAACGGTGAAAGGACTTGCCGAGAAAGAAGTGAATGCGGACAAGGTAACATGGCCGCTTGCCACAAAAATAAACGGTAACAGTCTTCCTGAATTGTATAAACAAATTGAAGAAACACAAAACAAAGTAAAGGGCTTCCTGACAAGAAACGGAGTAAAGGACAACGAGATAAGAGTCAGTGCCCCACAAATATACGACCTTGAATCAAACGTCTACAATGAGAACAGAAAAGCTTACCGATACTCGGTAACATCGGTAGTGACTGTTACTTCCAAAAATGTAAACCTTATAAAGGAACTCATCAACAGACAGGCCGAATTATATAAGGAAGGCATTGCCATAACAAACAGCGAATATCAATATCAGACAAAATGGGAATATACGGCATTCCGTGACATGAAACCGAAAATGATGCAGGAAGCTATAGGGAACGCAGAAAAAACAGCACAGCAATTCGCGGAAAACAGTCACAGCGATATAAACAAAATCATCACCGCTGACCAAGGACAATTCTCAATAGACGACCTTGACGAAAATACACCGTGGATAAAAAAGATTAGGGTTGTAACAACAGTGACCTATTCACTTAAGAATTGATAAAAACAGTTACTTTTATACAGTCAATGCATGCAGAAATGCAAATAACGGATAAAAAAGCTATGCAATGTTTGTATATTTGAGACAAAAACTTTAACTTTGCAAAAGAAAAGAACAAAGGTCGTATCGGTTCGATCGGGATACTCATCAATTAAAAATCGAAAACCGGGAACACTTCTTTTGCTAATGGCGGGCCACATACCTCTCTGAGGTAGCAGAAATGCCGGTGGATTACAAAGGCGGAGACCACCCAAATCTTATATCATAGGAGTTTTCATCATATCATCGGTACGGCCTTTCCCTTTTCTTCATTTTCAGTCAGAAACGTCATTTTTTATAATAAAACAAATCCGGAATTTTATATGTTTTCAGGCATTATCGAAGAATTTGCCACGGTCACAGCAATAACTAAAGACCGCGACAATATAGATTTCACATTAGAATGCTCGTTTGTTGATGAGCTGAAAATTGACCAAAGTGTGGCTCATAACGGAGTATGTCTTACTGTCGTTGGTATATGTAACGGAAAATACACAGTTACAGCCATGAAAGAAACTCTCGAACGCACAAATCTCGGACTCCTTCATGTAGGTGATAAGGTAAACGTAGAACGTTCCATGCTTATGAACGGAAGGCTTGACGGCCATATTGTACAAGGACATGTAGACCTTACAGCAAAGTGTATCGACACAAAAGATGCAAATGGAAGTACATATTTCACATTTGAATATAAAGAAGACAGGGAAATGGCCCGCAACGGATATTTCTGCGTAGACAAAGGAAGCGTAACAGTCAACGGTGTGTCACTCACAGTATGCAATCCCACAAAGAACACATTTCAGGTAGCGATAATCCCTTATACATTTGAACATACAAACTTCTGCGACATAAAAACAGGCTCCACAGTAAATATCGAGTTTGACATATTGGGCAAATACATTGCAAGGCTTCAGCAATTGTAAAACTCAAAAATCTCCATCTACCCTTCCATTCTCTCTCATTCGGGAAGTCGGAGGGGTTTTTACATTGCAAAATAATGCCCATACGATATGGATCACATTTAAAAAACGTCTGTATTTGTATGGCGATGACACATATCTACAGCCAAAGAAAGATGAAGCCTCCACATTGATTTTTCAACGCTCCCTAAAAACACAAGCCAACAGACAAAAACGACAAACACTAAATATCAAGAATTTCCTCATCAATTTTCAGCAAGTTGTTCAGCCAAGTATCTCCGCAGGCGTTTCCACAAACATATCTGCACCGTTGACGGCAAGAAAGTCCTTGTCACGGAATCCCCAAAGTACACTGATGCACGGTATGCCACAGTTGCGTGCAGTGGCAACATCAACTTCGCTGTCACCGATATATACCGCATTATCGGCAGTGACCCCCAACTGCCTCAGAGCCTCGATAACAGAATCCGGAGCTGGTTTTTTGCGTATATTGTCACGTTCACCGATTGCAACATCCACATAACCGCTGAAAAAATGACGGCACAGTTCCTGTGTGGCCTCATAGAATTTATTGCTGACCACAGCAATGTTCTTGCCGCGTGCCTTTAATTCGACAAGCAACTCGATAATACCCGGATACGGATTCGTTGTATCGTATGAATGTTCCATATAATACTTACGGAATGAGGCATAAGCCGCGGCAAAGTCAGGATTGTCCTCTCCACCGGGAACGGCTCTTTCCATCAGTTTTCTGACACCGTTGCCGACAAAGCGCCTGACATCATCTACACTGTGTAAAGGCATTCCGTATTCACACATTGCATGGTTCACTCCCCTGGCAAGGTCGTTTATTGTATCAAGAAGTGTTCCATCGAGGTCGAATATATAAGTTGAATAATCTTTCATACCATTATGTTTTTGTTTATTATCAAATATATAAAATGTTTATTATCTGCGCCCACGCATACTTCGCTGAATCATTGTCTTGATTTTCCTGTTTAACTTGTCAGCCGATGCAATCTGTTCAATATCCACCGTCATCCTGTATTTCCTTCCATGTGAATCTTCTACACCCCTACCCTCTTTCCTTACATCATCTGCACGGAGAATGTCATCCATTGATATCCAGTCATAAAGAGACAGCATACATATCATCGAAGGTGAGTACAAGTGTTTTCCTATTATCTCCTCGGCAATGTGTGCCGGAAGATGTTCCGGAGCATGTCCCTCCTTATGCAGCATTGTGGCATAATACCGTTGAACAAGCTCGCGCTGTCTTTCCCACCATTGCCTGAGTGTCGGCATATCCGGAGATGTCACCATCGATATACTGCGATACGGATTATTGTCAAGATGTGAGAACTCGCATCCGTAGTTCTTAGACATGGTCTGCACCTCAAGAGTGAGAATCCGCTGCTCGTCAAGAACCTTCGGCACACATCCGGGAACATTTCCGAGATTGTCGGCATAAAGAAGGACACCGGTGCCACCGAATGCCCCTAAAAGGTTTTTCCTTCCTGCATTCTCCCAATATATGTCATGCCGCTGATAGAAATAGTTGTTGTATATCCTCATGTACGCTTCTTTGTCGTCATCACTCAAAGAATTATATATAGGCTCATTATAAGCCCCTGCCACAGGATGATACATTCCGGGCCGGCGACGGTCTTCCGTAAAAAGGACGTCTGCCATCATACGGAATATTCCGTTGCGGATCCATATACCGTTCTCGTCATTATGACCGGCGAAATACCTGTAGATGTCCTTTGACGTCGAATACTCATCCTTCATGTCGTACAATCCATATTGCCTGGAAACAAGAAATGTGTCTTTGACGTATGCGGCATGTACTCCGAACATTGTATTGAGCACACTGTCGTTGATAAACGGCCGTGTATATACGTCTTTGCGGAACACAAGACCGAAATACTCTATTTCATCCTTTGTCAATGGCAATCCCGGTGAGAAATGCCCGAGTCTTCCGTCTGCATCCCCATTGGAAACCTCCCATACGCGGAAGAATACGGACACACTGTCGATGCTCACAGCATCAAAATATCTCTCCATGTGCCTCACTCTTTCTCTCCACCAACGGTAGCCGTCAGATTCCATGGCTTCATAATTATATGTGGGTATCGACGTGTTTTTCCCGCTGCGGTGCTGTCTGTCAGGCATTATCCCTACACAACTGTCTGTATTGAAATATTGAGACGAAACCCATGTTTCCACACTATTGCGGTTCACTCCGATTCCGATGCCGCACATCATGACTATTCCAAGCCCACGGGCATAGTCACATACATCAGACAGCTGACAGTGAAGAATATATTGTACATAATAAATAAAACCCGCCTCATCGGAATAATCAGCAATCAGCTCATCAACCTTTGCATCTGAATATAAGGCAAAGACATCCCATTCCTCTGATACAGATGTGGAATATCTGTGTCTGAGAATACAAAAAGCCGCATACGGACGCAGCCAGCCTCTGTTTTCATCTATAAATTCCTTAAATCCGTCAGACGCTGTCACTTTATGTCCGCATTCTGAATACAGGTTGCGCAGATACGCTGATTTCACTTTCCACACCTTTTCATCATCGCAGTATGGTAGGGCGTTGAGTTCACTCCGGCGCCTATGCAACATCTTTATCTTTCCCTTGTCTGAAATACGCCCCGCTTTCTCTATATCAATGTAACACGGATTGAGTGCATGCACGGATATAATACTGTCATTAAAACAGGAAAGGGATGTATCATTGACCGACTGCACATCTATTACACTTATTCCGACAGATGCCGCCCATTCTACAACACGCCTAAGGTCGCTGAAATCACCAATACCGCATGAACGGATGCTGCGTAATGAGAATACCGGCACATAAAGTCCTGCCATCCGCCAAATATCCTCCTTCACCCTCAAAAGCCCGCCGTCTGCCACAATAACGTTGCCGTCTGTCATATCGGCCTCCCCTATAATACGATTGAAACCAAGTTCCCATTCCTTCAACGTGTTCGTTGACTGGTCGACTACTACATATTTATATTCAAACGGCAATGATATGCCTGCAACGTTTATCGACACAATCCATTCTGTGTTTCCTGCATAGCGCATCTTGACATATTGCGATGGGTTCCAGCCGCCAAGCGCCGGATGACTGCCGCAAACAGCCAATGCAAGCCCGGATTTAAGCTGTGGCGCGGAAACCTTCAACACTATTGTCTTCCGGAACAATGGTATACGCACCACATTGTCGGATTGACGAATCTTATCCTGCCCGGTGAATGTTGTGTAAGCGTATGTATATAGATGATGCTGCAAAGGCTTGTCGCTCCAACTGTCATCCATAAAATAATTATGGGAAGAATCGAAATGCAACTGGCGCGGCACCATTCTCCATTCCTTACGCAGGATGATACCTTCCGCGTTTGCAACATGGTATGAATACCGGAAGAAATCTATCGGATGGCGCATGGATTCCATTACGGTTGTCTCCACCGTCCATCTCATGCCGTCGGCAGTATCCATAGGAAGGCTGTTGCGCTTTATACTTTTGTCCGACCTGACATATTCTATGACGACATAAAGCCTCTCGCCCCATGCCGTACCATAATCCAAAGCGAATTTTAATTTCATCCTGTTTCTTTTATTTAATGCGCAGGAACAGATTCTATACATCGTATCCAGCACTTGCAAAGGTAATAAAAAAACATACAAACATTGCGCTGTTTAGGGAAAAAGCACTAACTTTGCGGCAAATTTAAAGACATCAAGAAATGAAACAAATAAAATCAAAACTCTATCTCTACACTGCAGCCGTATGCATTCTTGTCATAATAGGACTGGTGTATTACTATTTTTTCACTCCACTGTCTGAACACGACACAGTGCAGTATGTATATATAGACGATGACGACACTCAAGATTCTGTATTTGCAAAAATGGAAACAATAGCAAACAAACATGCCCTTACCGGATTTCGTGCCATAGCACGCCACAGCGGATATGACAATAAGATACATACCGGACGATATGCCGTGGCTCCGAAAGAAAACGCATTTACCGTATATCGCCGTCTTAAGAACGGTGTTCAGGCCCCGATAAGGCTTACAATCCCCGAAACACGCACAATGAACAGACTCGCCGGCTTCCTTGCCGGCAAGCTCATGATAGACAGCACAGAGATCGCCCAAGCTCTCGGTGACTCGGCTTTCTGCGGAAAATACGGATATACACCGGAAACAATTCCTGCTTTGTTCGTGCCGGACACTTACGAAGTTTACTGGAACCTGACACTCGATGATTTCATGAGAAGAATGCTGAAAGAGCACAATGCTTTCTGGAAAGGACAACGTACAGACAAGGCAAAAGCAATGGGAATGACACCAAACGAAGTGGCAACCATGGCAAGCATCATCGACGAGGAAACAGCAAACAATGCGGAAAAGCCGATGATTGCAGGCATGTATTACAACAGACTGAAACAGGAAATGCCTTTACAGGCTGACCCTACGGTAAAATTTGCATGGAAAGACTTTTCAATAAAACGTATATACAACAAACTGTTGCGTATAGAAAACCCGTATAACACATACAAGAACATCGGTCTGCCTCCAGGACCTATAAAGATTGCGTCCGTGGCCGGCATTGACGCTGTACTGGACCATGTGAAGCATGATTATCTATATATGTGTGCGAAAGAAGACTTTTCCGGCACGCACAACTTTGCGCGCACATACGAAGAGCATCTTGAAAACGCTGCAAGATATACCAAAGCTCTCAACGAACGAGGAATAAGATAGCGGCAAGGCAAATTAATTGGATAAGAAAGCGAGAACAGCAATCATAACTAAGTGAAGTCTGCTATGCACAGTTGCTTAATCGGATGATAAAACGTATTTTGCTGACGTTCATATAAATATTTGTACTCATAGAGTTCTGCAGGTCCCCACGACAGACAGAATTGATAACCTAAGTTTTCGAACTGCTTGATATGAAACATCTCATTGTATGCCATTGTTGGAAGTAAAAACTCATAATAGAAAGAATTATTGGTCTTCATAAATTCACGGACAGCATTCAGATACCGTTTACTGATATAAAACATCTGACTCCAAGAGAAATTCATTGTTCACACGGATGCTTTCTCGAAAATAAGCTCAATACCTTTTTCACAGATACGATTACGGAAATGGACCTGTTTGGAAGCGGCGCATGGGACGGGTGAGTTCCTGCATATCGCAGAAATACTGGTAATAGGCATTTTAATTCCATTGGCTCCACAACGGATTCATCTGACAGGTTTGGCAGATGCTTGATGATTAGTAAACCACACATAATGTGGACCGGTTTCCAGGGCGACAGTTGCTCTGGAAATACAAAGAGAGGAAAGTGTTCTCGAATTTTGTCCAATCTATTTTGTCTGCCAACTTGCACAGTTGGTGAGACTGATCCAGCATATCAAACAGACTGTTGAATAACGAAGGGGTATTATGAGACATTTTAATCATAAAGATCTGCAAGTTTCTTTCTGTAAAGATAAGAATTCTTGCAGATTTATCAAAGGATTATAGAAATAAAATCGATGAATATAAGTACCGAAGATGAATTTTAAGGAACGACTATTTATATCCTACACATTCTCCTGATACAGATTTCACCAGTATGAGAGCGAGAATCAATCACCACAATGATTTTCCAGCTTGCTTTGCACAATATGTGAAGGTTGCTCCAAATAATCCAGAGCTTATTATTAGGCAATCGTACTTCATTGCTTTATTTTCCAAAGAACAATATTGATGTTTCAGGGTCGTCTTCCAGCACTTGAATCATAGCATCTTGTCTGAAACAAGGCATAGTCATGCCCACAAACGAAAACTCACAATTTTCTTGTGCCATTTCCTCAAACAATTCATTAATTTGACTCACATCCATTCCATACATCTCATTAATGATGAAGAAATAGTCATATTGGTTAAGCAGATATTTGTGATTATCGAAGTAATCTTTTATCAATTCTATCTTTCTACCTGTTTTACCATATACAAAATCTGCATCATCATAATGCTTGCCAAATGACATATCATTAACTATAAGATGAATGTCATAATTTCGTCTTACATTACCTGTTATCCATTCTATATGCCTGCTGTGTTCTCCTACTACAGATAGTAAGCAATAACGCTGGTACGTTTCTTTACCTGCCTTTTCTTTTATAGGATGGCAAATTATATTCTTTTCAAAGGACTGTACGTGCAATGGTAACCAATTATGTGTGCCGTCTGAATAAAAATGAAGATTTACACGTTCGTCCAATCCGTAACCCTTACCATTCATATCTCTTAATGTCAGTCCATTTTCAATTAAGACAGTTGGAACAACACCTTCAAAATGTCCTCGCCACCCATTCCGCATTTCCATTTCAAGACATTTCAAAGCTTTAGCTGATAACCGATAAACAGGATTGAAAGAAGCATATAAATCATCACGTGACAAAGCAACTCCATCAGGAGCCCTCACGCTATTCCACCAACACCAATTGGGGTCGTCCTCATACTTCCTTATATAAGCTGCCACCAAATCGGCAGGGTCATCCAAGAAAGCATCAAATAGCGTACTCCAGTCACCATAAAAAACAGCGTCATCCTCCACAATCCAACAATAGTCATATTGGGGATGTTCTTTATGGAATGTCAAAACTGGATAATGACAATTACCAAGAAAACCTTCTTCCAAAGCAGTATAACCATCATCAATCATTTTGTCCACATCAAAGGGATATACGTGTCCGAAGTGTACCAACTCCTGTTTGTTATAACCTTTAGTAAGGTCAAAAAGTAAATAGACATTAGCCTTATGCTTATAATCTTTTACCAACTTGTCATACCTATCACGTACAGTATAATCTATTCTGTTAGATAGTAAAAGAATTGCTTGTTTCATTTAACTTTTATTTAAATGTGACGATACTAAGGTCTTTTATAGGATGGTAGAATGTATTATCCCTTGCACACTCCTTGTATATTGTCTCGTATTTATCGACAGGTCCCCATGAAACATTAAACTGATATCCTATATTTTCAAACTGTTTGACAATATAATTCCCATTATACGCCATTGTTGGCAATAAAAACTCATAGTGGAAAGAATTGTTTTTAGTCATGAATTGTTCAATATCCACTAAGAAATTGTGACTGATATAGAAGATATGGCACCAAGCAAAATATGTCTTTCTGAATGGATTATCCTTAATATATTTGATTGGCCAATGATTCTCTGGCCCTCCTTCTGGGTCATAACCTATATGAATATAGTCTATATCATCAATAGAATTTACCTTATTGACAAAATCACCCAAACGGCCGTTCAAAACTATATCAAACTCCATAAGCAAGTAGTGGTCATAGTGGTTGCTTTGGGCAAAATCGAGCAATGCAACTAAAGCGTTAGGCAAAAGCCTATTGTTAGCAAAGAAGAAGCCATCCAATTTTTTTGAATTGTACTCGAAAACATTTACGTTTGCCATAGCTGAAAAATGCGGCTTACTGTTTGAGTTGTCAAATAACACATAAAAGTCCATTGTACCTTCTGATACTTCCGCTACATGTGAAATATATCGCAATAAATCTTCCCCCTGCTTGTGTGTTACAAGAACTATACAATTTTTACTATTCATTTCTTTTATAAAATTACAAAGTACTAATACAAAATGGGTTCATTTCATTTACTATATAACAACTTATCAATCTCTCTGCCAGAAAAGCAACAGCTCTGCATTGATAATCCACATTGTCATAGCGAAAATCACGCTTTGCTTTTTCCAAATACTTATCTGGGATCATTTCCAGTCCATTCTTCTTATCCCAAGCAAAAATGATTGGGAACAACCAGTTACAAAGCTTTTCAAAATCTGTATAGTTCATGATGAAACAACAGAAGGGAATAAAGACATTACCTTCAAGCAAATATTTTGAATATTTATTATCCTTACCATATTTCTCATTGAGAATGTCAATGACATCATAAATGTCCTGATAGTTATGAGATAACTTGTAGTGGTTAAAAACCGAATTATTATAGTTAATTGATAATACTTGGCATTGCCCTTCTTCCACATCGTATATTTGAGGAAATAATCTGCGGTAATGCCCAAAACCGATTATTCGACTTTTGAGATTGTTTTTCCATACATAATAAAATGTTCCAATCTCAGAATAAAATTTATTCAGGTAGTTGATATTATCCCCATCAACGTCTTTACTATTACCTCTAAACAACTTGAAAATATCACTTTCTTTAAGCCCGTATATCTCTATTTGCTTATCTTCGTGATATGTAATCCAAAATGTAAGTTCTTTTTCTTCCATAGTTTATTTTTTTTATCATATTTTGAAACTATTCTCCTACAGCCCATCCGAGAAAGATTTCCGCATAGAGAAAAGTTATAATCTGCAAGTATGTTCTTTGTAATCCACAGACAATCCTGTGATTTCGTATTGAATCAATCGTGTTTTAATGAATGTTGAGCAAGGTTTGTTACAGATTACATACTAATTTTTTTGAGAAGTCAAGTTGCCGGCCAGCCTTACCGATAGAATACTTTTGATTTAAAAATTTTATCAAATATAGTGGCATCACTTCTGTGAATCTTAGCTACAACTTCGGTATTTCCTACAATATCGTAAACATCATGTTTAAACAACCCAAGGTCGAGTTCGACATCATATAGCCCTGTCTGTGAGTTAGGTAAGTCTGCAATCTGTGTCACTACACTTTTTATCGAGGTGGATTTATATTCTACCTCAACTTTTGTATGGAGAGAAAGCAAATGTTTTGTATGGTAATCCACATATATGTATCCATAACACTTGAACCTGCAATAGGGAACAACAATGCAGATTGTCTTTGCACTATCCATACTCTCACCGTCTCTAAAGATTGTTCGTTTGAAAACCCTTCCAGATATAGGACTAACTATATTAACGGTGTCTTCATTTTTAACAATACTCACTATTGTTTGTCCTGCAGAAACTTTACATGGAATTTCTCTGTTTTTCATTACCAGCTTACCATCCATAGGTGTTTTACATTCCATTGTAACATTTTCAGAAACAATTTTAATAGGAAATGTCTCGATGTCAGGATAAGAGATAAAGTAACTTGCTCCGAGAAAGACAAGCACAAAACACAATATAACAGGTATTCCAAAGCGAACTATATGCGATGGCATTCTGCCCATGAGTTCCTGTACTTCCTCACTCCTTAACCCGATATCCATAAATTTCTTCTTTTTATTTTTTTTCATTATATAGCCACCTCCTTTCTGCCAATTTCCATTTGATTTTGCACGAGAGTGAAATATTCACCTTTTTTGTCAAGCAGCTCATTATGCGTACCTGATTCAATTATCTTTCCTTGCTTCATGACAACAATCATGTAGGCATTACATATTGTGCTTATTCTATGAGCAGCTATCACAACAGTCCTTCCTTTGTAGAACTGTGTGAGTTTTTCCATAATGGATTTTTCGTTTGATGCATCAAGAGAATTTGTTGCCTCATCAAAGAAAAGATACTCTGGTTTTTTGTATACAGCCCGTGCTATAAGCAGTCGTTGACGTTGTCCTTGACTCAACCCTTGCCCCTCCATACCGATTTTAGTATTATAACCAAGTGGAAGTTCTGAGATAAAATTATCAATATTGGCAACAACGGCCGACTCATACAGACGGTCCGTGTCGATGTTATCAAAATTGAGAGCTATGTTATGGGCTATTGTGTCAGAAAATATATAACTCTCCTGCATAACGCTTCCTGTAACACTACGCCAGAGATGTGCATTTATGTTATTTAGGTTTACTCCTCCAACCTTTATGTTTCCGTGATTAGGAACATAAAATCCTTGTATCAGTTTTATTAGTGTAGACTTACCGCATCCACTCTCACCCACAATGGCAGTTACCTTATTCGGTTGTATGGTCAGTGTAACATCGTTAAGAGCATAGTTACGGTCTGCCCCATCATAGCTGTAACTCAGATTCTCTATTTTTATAGTTCTATCCTTTGGGAGTACAGACAATTTTTCTGCAATATCACTCTCTTCATCCTTCTGTGCATGAATTTCACTCAAACGTTCAAAGCTAATCTTTGCATCCTGCAGAGACCGTGCAAAACCTATGAATGATGATATGGGAGAGGAAATTTGACCTATGATATAGGTCATGGACATCATCATACCAAGTGTCATTAAACCATCGCATACAGACTTGGCCGCAATGAATGATATCAGGAATGTTGGTTGTCTGAGTAAAGAATACGCTTCCTGTCTGCTGAATCTGTCCAATCCTCAGTCCTTTCACACTAATACGAAAAAGGTTGACCTGCAATCTTTCCCATTCCCAACGTTTCTGTTTCTCGCAGTTATTAAGTTTGATGTCCTGCATTCCTTGAATAAGTTGTATAATCTTACTTTGTTCCGAGGCAGACACATTGAAACGTTTTATGTCAAGTTCCCTCCTATATTTCATGAAGTAGAGAATCCACAATACATAGAGACCATTTCCAAGGAAAAAGATGCAGAGTATCATCGTATTATAATACGCCAATATAACAGAGAATATCACAAAATTAGCAATCGAAAACATCATACTCATAGAGTTACTCATGAGAAAAGATTTGATACGTCAATGATCTCCTATACGCTGCATGATATCACCAGTATTCTTTGTGTCGAAAAAAATCAGAGGCATGTTTGTCAGTTTGATAAGGAAGTCTGATATCAGCGATATATCAATCCTTGAATTTATGTGCAAGAGAATCCAACTGCGAATATAGCCAACACTTAGCTGCGCAACGAAAAGCATCAGTTGCGCTATAAGTATTAGAGTGATGAAATTTATATTTCCATCTTGTATTCCACAATCCACTAATGCCTGAGTGAGAAAGGGAAAGACGAGTTGCAGTAGACTCCCTAACACCATTCCAAGAAACAACATAAAGAATTGTTCTTTATATGGTAGAAGATAGCGAAAGAAATATGATATACTTTTTCTATTCGATAAAACTTCCTCTTCACGCCTTCCAAAATCTGTTCCTGGTTCAAGCAGAAGGGCTACTCCAGTATCTTTGCCATAGACAGACGAGCTAATCCAGCACTTTCGGAACTCTTCGTCCGTGTATATCAATCGTTGTGACGCGGGATCCGAAATATAAAAACAATGTTTTCCTTTTCTATTTTCCTTAACTTTATAACATACGACGAAATGCTTTTGATTCCAATGGAGGATACAAGGGAGCTTAACATCTTTTGCTAACTGATCAGCCGTTATTTTCACACCTATAGTATGAAATCCAATATACTCTGCTGCATCACTTATACCAAGCATTGACACACCATTACGAGTTATGAAGCAATGATGGCGTAACATCTCAGCTGAATATTCCTTACCGTAGTATTTAGCAATCATGCGAAGACATGTGGCTCCACAATCCATTGCATCATGTTGTAAATAATGTGGAAATGACGAGATCATATATATATAAATTTCTAAATGTTAAATAAATTATTGCATAGTCTGCTGTAATTCCACACTTTTCATTTCCATAATCTGTCCAGTTTCAATAGAAGCTTTTTTACCCTTTCCTCTACCGAAATTCCAAGTTAAATTTAATTTCAGACGACTACGATTTGATTCATCTTTTCGTATCAGTTCATAGTCACTTCCTTTGATTGTAAGTTTTGAGTGGCTGCATAATATATTACCAAACATAACATTAAGATTTAAGTTCTTGTTAAATTTGTAATAAAAACTTAAATCGACATAGTATCCAGCATTATATTGATAGTGCACACTTTCAGACTTTGGATATAAACTAAATTCTAAATTAGCTCCAAATTTTCCGCTAATCCTAAAATTATTCGCAGAGGTTAAAGCTGCAACATAACAATTCGCAACATCGCCATTAAGGTTTTCATGATATAAACACAAATTTATAGTGTTATTTGTTCTCCACCATTTTGCAACATCAAAATTCAAATAGGTAAGAAAATTATATCTCATATTATTGCCTACATTCTCAGGTCTTGTGTAATACATATCGGCATTTTCTTCTTTATGAGTTAATGTTTGAATGATATTACGTCCCGACCTAAGTTGAAATAAAAAAGACAAATTCTCATTTGCTGTATATTTCAATTCTAGGCGATTGAAAATTTCCATTTTTAAGTTCGGGTTTCCTATATTATAAAAGTTGCTTGAGCTATAAGTCGCCATTGGATTATAGAGTCCAATATTAGGAAAAGAATAATAATGTTTAAAAGACAATAAAAGATATCTGTTATCTTTAATAACCCAATTCAAAAGTCCATCATAAAAAAAGCCGCTTCTTCCTTTTGCCTTATAATTATTTGAAGGTGATAATAAATCGTTATAATGCAAAGAGCCATTAAGATAAGAAAATGACAATCTTGCAAACAGACATTTAAACAAAGAGGTCTGCAACTCAACCCATGACTCAAAATTGGTTTCTTGTGTTTTATAATCACGTTGAACAATTTGTTGAAGTATAGAATTTTGTAATCCTTGTTCATAATGGCGATCTTCATTGTAGCCTAAAAATGAAGTTATATTAATAGAAGTATTCTTAGCTATTTCAAATTTATAACATGGATTAAATGATACGTTATAATAATGCCTTCTTAAATATTCTGAATCATTGCCATAATAATCATATTGTTTTGTATTCTCGCTGTGCAAATAAGAATGGTTTATTTTTAATGTGAGATCATGTTTTTTCCCATTTTTAAAGATACCATTCTTATAAATAGAGCCGACATTATAGCTCCAAGGATTATTTTTGCCATGTATGGACAGGATATGATTATCAGTTACACTTATATTGTCCTTCTCAGAATTTTCAAAGCACACACCACCATATACATTTATATATGTATCTTTATTAAAATTATGGGTAAAACCTATATTGTCTGTTATACTACCATAACATTTATTATTCATATACATTTTTGTAACTGAGACAGAATCTTCATATATATCCCTGCGTGTGTTGACAGTATGATAGTCACCATAAAGAAAATATCGAATATTATTGTACAACGTATTTTTACCTTTTTGATATACTGTGAAATTAGAGATGGAAGCATCAACATAGCCCTCTTTATCCTCTTGATTTTTAACATTGAAACTTGTTGTAAAAGCTTCTGTTTTTTTCAATACAACTTTAACTATCCCACCATGAACTCTTCCATAATAAGCATCAAGGAAACCTATCACTTCTATTTTTGAAATCATTGACGTTGGAAGAGCATTTATTTCATCAAGACTACTTTGTCTCTCGTCTATGTAAAAAAACAGTCCCGTCTAATCCATTTATCGAAACATTACCATCTTTGGAAATAACTCCAGGTATATAATTTAACACCTGTGATAATGGCTTTCCTTCTGCAAGAGGGTTCCCTGCTATTTGAAGAATAATATCGCCATTATTCTTCTGCCTCATATATTTTGCCTTAACGACAATTTCGTTTAAGGTTTTACCATTGACTACAGTCGTGTCATTTGTGCTCTCTTGCGCATTAACACACAAAGAGAATATAGAAAACATAATAATCAAAAATCGCATTTTTCTTAAATTTCGCAGCACTTTAGTTAAACTTTTCTTATAAGCTCTTAAGCAACAAATCGTTGCAGGAAATTTTGCCATAACATATGTTTTACTTATCTTAGTGCTGTGTTTAAAGACAAGCAAAATCATTGTCAAATGGAACAACAGGCATGTAATTTAGCCCGTATGGAAACAACTTGCGGGTTTTAGGTTCTTTTCAAATATAAAAATCATTTTTGTCTGCTTTCCTGTATGAGCTGTTATCGGATCGGTTATGTCGTGTCGTGTTCTTTAAAGGTGAATTCAGAATGGGGTAATAAATGCCGGATATTCTCCATACTTCCAGTATAGAGATTATCCACACATAACACATTATAGCCTTCTTTTATAAGCCTTTCACACAAATGCGAACCGATAAAGCCCGCACCTCCTGCGACCAAAGTCACTTTATACTCTCCGTCCTTTTTCATATATTCTCCCATAATCTTAATATTGGTCTTTCTGTAAAATACTTTGTTTTAACAAGAAACAAGATTTCAATATTTACAGATTTCCTTTTCTGAATTAATAATGGTTATCACAGATGAACAGCATAATCCTCTTTTTGTTTTTTGTTGGTTGAATCTCATAACTATGTTGGTTTTAATTCTGTTTTATACAACTTGACTTTTTGATATCATGCCGTATTTTTTGCCTACAAATATACAATATATATTATATAATACAAAATAAAAACATACTTTTTTT